>CAZJVE010000001.1:0-83705 GCA_964549685.1 uncultured archaeon
TAATTAAACATTAATTAAATTTTAATTAAAGTTTAATCAAAGAATGGAAAACAAATCCATATTCCTGAAGGCGATGGGGGACTACCCGTCAATGCGAGTCCTTGACTTCCTGATGGAGAACTACGTCTTCGACTATTCCAAGACGCAGATAGCTGAGCAGGCAGAGGTAAGTTTCAACACCCTGGAATCGTTCTGGGGCAAGTTGATCGAGTTCGGGATAATCGAGAGAACCAGAAAGGTCGGCAGGTCCGAAATGTACAAACTGAACAGGGAAAATCAGATGGTGAAGAAACTAGTAGAGATAGATATCTGGCTCTCGAAGAATTATGCAGATTCAATTCTCGCTGAGGAAAAGGTTGCTATTCCTGCATGAGTTTTATTTAACAAACTTCCCAATCCCTCCGAGAAGTCTAACAATCTCGGGGAGAATTCCTGCTGACATGATTCTCACATAGGTCGGGTCGTCGCCTTTCTCCTTGGCCTCTTCCCTTGCTCTGCCAAGCCAGTAGTTCACATGCGCTTCCTTGAGCCCCAGCTTATCTGCAATCTCCCTCTGCTTGTATCCCAGGCCCCGAAGCTCGACAATCTGGGCCAGATGATAGTCGGACACCATTCTATCTATACTAAGTATTTACTTTGCTATTATTTGTATTTACTTGGTAATACTATAAAAATACATAGAAGATACTTTTCACTTTTCGGCTAGACTCTCTAGGGCAAAGTATTTTGATTAGGTTAGACAAATGTATTAACATCAGGTTATTACACTTCTGATATGTGAAAATGTTTCAAATCAAAGAATACTCAGATGAGTTGTATAACGAGGTTACTGCCTTGCTGATGAACCTAAAGAAGTTCTATCCAACAATAGGGTCTTGGTGGGAGAAAAAAGAATTAGAAAAAATTAAAACAGGATGGAATGGGGAACACTGTCTTGTTGCCATGCTTGACGGCGAGGTCGGAGGCGTAGCCATTTCCGGTATTGAAGATAAGTCGATTTCAACTGCCAAAATCAAAACATTTTATTTGGGTCCAAAATTACAGCATTTGGGTATAGGCCCCTTTCTCTTAGAGAAGGTTATTGACTACTGGCTGGATAAAAAAATTAAGAAGATATTTGTGACATTCACTGAGGAGGAGGTTGGTGAACTACTACCCTACTTCCAACTATTTGGTTTTCAATTAGATGGCATATTCCCATTCAATTATAGAGAAAATGTTTCAGAGTATTATATGAGCAAGTTACAGGTTTACAAAGAAATTGATCCACACCAGCTAAAAGATTTCTCAAAAGAGTATCTTTTTCGATTACGTGGATATACAACCGTGAAAGAAAATGGTGATTACATCATAGTCCAAAAGCTGGTTTCCCTAAAGGAGCCATACAAAATATTTGTGAAATTTTTGACTGACCCTAATGTTTCGGAATCTATATTGAACGAAGTTAAGACCGAGGCCGACAGGGAAAATTGTTTGAGCCAAATTATTGTAACCTATTATCCTCTAGACTTTCCTGTTGAATCTGAAGATAAAAGGGTAAAGGTCATCGACGGATATGACTTAGAAACTATGTTCTATCCACTAAAAATACAGAGGGATTTCTACTGTGGTATGGTACATCCTGTTAAACCCGAATATGGCAGCCAGATATTCTATGAGGGTTATCAGACCACACTAACACCACATAAAAAATCCTTGCGACGGGATAATATATTTTTTAAATACCCTCAATGCTATAAACAACTCAAAAGAGGATCTATCTGTGTACTCTACGAAACCGAACCCACAAAAGCCATTATAGGTGAAGCTCAGATTAAAAATCTATACTTAGACACCCCTGAGAGCCTATACTCCCAGTTTTCCTCCAAGGCCGTTCTAACGCTAGATAAAATCAAGCAGGATATAAGACCGGATGAAAAGGGAAGAGTTATGGCTATGGAATTCGGAACACGACGAAAGTATAAAAAAGCGATACCATTAAAAGCTGTAAAAGAAATCATCAGCGAATTCAATCCTCAAGGCAGCCGTTATCTAAATCAAGAAGAGTTGAGTAGGATAAGGAAACTTGGAGAGATATAATGGAGCTTTCATCTTATTTTGAAGAAATGGAGGACATCGTACCTCTACTCTCAATTAGACCAATTCACTCAAAGGAGATTTTTGATGGTAGAAAAAAGGTTGAGCTTAGGAAGAAGGTTCCAAAAATGATATCAAATTATCTGCTCGTATATGAAAGTTCCCCAACCCAAGAAATCAAAGGGTTGATAAAAATAAAGGACATAAATTGCCTTGGTGTTAATGAAATAATAACACGATATTCCAAAAAGGCGAGGGTAAGTCCAGAATTTATCTCTGAGTATTATAAAGAACACGAAAGAGGATATGTTATCGAAATCAAGGAATCATTTGAATTTGGCTCTCCAGTCTCTCTGGACATTCTTAGGAAAAAAATAGATTTCACTCCACCCCAAAACTACATGTATTTCAATACATCTATTCTCATGGATTGAATCCAATCCTGGCAAACCCATGCGGCCTCTTTATCACATGGAGTTTCTACTTCGTGATTTAAACTCAAACTCCAAAAAATTTATTCCATGAACTACATGCAGGCGGTCGCCTTCTTATATGGTCTGAGGGAATCAAGAGTAAAGCTCAGGCTGGGACATACGAGAGAGCTCCTCTCCATGCTCGGCAACCCTGAATCAAAGCTGAGGTTTGTGCACGTTGCCGGCACGAACGGGAAGGGTTCCGTGTGTGCAATGGTTTCTTCTGTTCTGATGAACGAGGGCTACAGAACGGGTCTGTTTATCTCTCCCCATCTGAACAGGTTCGAGGAGAGGATAAGCATTGATGGAACGTTTATCGGGGAGGATGAGGTTTTGGCCCTGGTGAAGAGGGTGAGGCCCTTTGTGGATGAGATGAAAGGGAAGGGTAGGGGGCCGACATTCTTTGAGGTGGTTACTGCCATGGCCCTCAGCTATTTTGCGGAGAAGAATGCAGATATTGTCGTCCTTGAGGTCGGGTTGGGTGGAAGGCTTGATGCAACGAATGTCGTGGAACCCATTGTATCTGTAATAACGAATATTGCCCTTGACCACCAGAGACTGCTTGGAAACTCTATGGAGGAGATAGCAGGGGAGAAGGCAGGGATTATAAAGAGGGATGGGATATTGGTTACCGGGGCAGATGGGAATTCACTTGAGATTATAAAGAGAGAATGCGCAAAGAATAATTCAGAATTGATTTTGGTTGGTAAGGATATACGATATGAGAAAGTGAATTCTAGCAGCGAGGGCCAGAGATTCCGCCTGAACGGAATCTGCGACTATGGGGAGCTGAGTATTCCCCTTCTCGGCGAGCACCAGATTTTTAACGCTGCTGTTGCTGTGGGGGTGATAGAGGCGCTGAAGAAAAGAGGGGTTCCTGTCGATGAGAGGTCGGTCAGGCGGGGGCTGAAGGAGGCGACATGGCCGGGGCGGCTTGAGATTGTGAGGAAGGAGCCGTTGGTAATTCTTGACGGGGCACATAATCCTGCTGGCATAAGGGCCCTGAAGAGGTGTGTAGCTGATGGCTTCAAGTATGGGAGATTGATTCTTGTCATTGGGATATCGAAGGGGAAAGACATTCCTGGAATGGTGGGGGAGATTTCAGCTCTTGCGGATATTATAATTATAACACGGTTTGAGGGGAATTCCACGGAGCCGGAGATAATAGCGAAGGAATTCAAAGATAATGACAGGGATGTGGTTCTTAAGAATAAGATTCCAAATGCTGTGAGCCATGCCATGGATGAAGCGAGGGATGGAGACCTGGTGCTCATAACCGGTTCACTATTCGCTGTGGGGGAGGCAAGGAAATTCCTGTTGGGGAAAGATGTCAAATAATGTGCGAGTCAGGCCGATAGGAAATCTGGAAGAGGCGAGGAAGGAGATAGGGAGCGTAGGCTCTGGTAAGGAGGGCGTGGAGATAATGGCGCCCAAGGCTGTTCACAGGGCCATAAGAGTTGAGGGCGTTGATACCAAGGCGGCGAATATTTTGAAGCAGGAGATTCTTTCAATAGGGGGGGAGTGCGCCGTCTCATGGGATTCCGTTGCATTGAAGGAAAAGAAGACCGACGTGCTGCTGATGGGGACGCTGGAGCAGTACGGGAGATTGTTGCCGAAACTGGGGCGCCAGCCCTTTGGGCTGAAGGGAATTGCAAAGGAGATTCATGAAGTGATTGATAATTTTGACAAAAAAATTTATGAAAGAACAAAAATCATGGGAATTCTCAATCTTACTCCGGATTCATTCAGCGGGGATGGTCTGGCTGGCAGCCCCGATTCTGCCGTGGAGCTGGCGAAGGCCATGGTCAGGGACGGGGTAGATATGATAGATGTGGGGGGGGAGTCGACAAGACCCGAGGCCAAGCCGGTTTCAGTGGAGGAGGAGCTTGAAAGGGTTATTCCGGTCATCGAGGGGTTGAAGAAGGAGATTAAAATTCCCATCTCTATCGATACCTACAAGCCCGAGGTTGCTAAGGAGGCGCTGAAGAAGGGTGCTTCCATGGTTAATGACATCAATGGGCTGAGGAGCAAGGGCATGGCAGAGATTGTAGCAAAGCACAGCGCCTCAGTCATCATAATGCATATGCAGGGAACGCCGGGGGATATGCAGGATAATCCGAGCTATGGAGATGTTGTGGGGGACATTATTAAATTTCTAAGAGAAAGGTGTGAATTTGCGATTGATTCCGGAATTTCAAAGGATAAAATAATAATTGACCCTGGAATCGGTTTTGGAAAAACAACTGAGCATAACCTTGAGATAATAAATAGATTAATGGAATTCAAATCCTTGGGCTTTCCAATTCTAATGGGCGTATCAAGGAAGTCCTTTATCGGGAACGTGCTCGACCTTCCTGTCGAGGAGAGGCTGGAGGGGACCCTTGCTGCTGTAACGGCGTGTGTGATGAACGGGGCCGATATTGTGAGAGTGCATGACGTCAGGGAGGCGAAGAGGGCGGCAGGGATTGCGGATAGTATTTCTTAATAACAGTGTTAAATAATTATATAGGATGAGTAATTCTGACGTGTACAAGAGAATGATAGAGTGCACTATCAAGGAGTATGGCTCTGTAACGAACCAGGGGCTGGTTATAAGGTTTGCCAACCAGGTCTCCGGCCTGAAGGTCGATAAGAACGGGAAGGTTAAGAGCGGGGCCAACCTGGACAACTTTGTTGCTCTTGTTAATCACGTAAAAAAATTCTTTGGTCCGGTTGCTTATTTTCTTGCAAGGAAGTCGGTCAAGAAGGTGCTGGAGGATATCAGGAATGAGCTTCCGAAGGAGTTGAGATAAAATGAAGGATGAGATTGCAATCGTTGGGGCAGGTATTTCCGGCCTTTCATGTGCCTACAGGCTGGCGAAAAACGGATTCAAGGTAAAGGTATTTGAGAAGGAGATACTTGCAGGGGGCAGGGCGCCCAAGGCTGAGAGGGTTATCTATAAGGGGGAGACGAATATCCTCTCGCTTCTGAAGGAGTTGAACTATACGGATATTGAGGAAACGTCGCTTGGAAGTTTTGCCGCCTTCAGTAACGGCAAGACAATGGAATTCACGAAGTTCAAGCCCCTGGCTTTCAGGGAGAAGGACCTGTCTTTCTTTGGGAAGGTCCAGAGGTATATGGGGGCTATGTTTACCAAGACGGACTTGAAGGAGCTGAAGAGGCTCCAGGATTACCTTGAGTCCCTGGAGTTGTCCTACGGAGATAACAAGGAAGGCAAAAGGCTTCACGGGATGTCCATGGAGGAGTGGATGAATGACTATCCTACGACAAAGAACCTTATGCTCGTGCCGATGCTTCAGGTAACCTTCGAGACGGATTTCGGAAAGATGTCCGCCAGGTATGGAGTGCATCACATACAGAAGTTCTTCAGGGTGATATGGGACGGCGGCTATATAATCAAGGGGGGGCCGTTTGCCATAACCCAGGAGATAATCCGGGGTCTTCGTGAATCAGGGAGCGATATAGAATTCCTCAGCGAGGTCAAGAAGGTCGAGAAGACCGAAGGCGGCTTCGAGGTCGTGTATGAGAGGGCCGAAGAGCCCGGTGGTAAGAAGCAGGTGGTTTCCGAGAGATTCGGGTGTGTTGTCCTTGCGGTTCAGTTGCCTATGTCTTCAAAAATTCTTGGGGAGAATTTCAAGGTCCCTTACATAAGAAGCAAATCCATCTATACTAAGGGTGAGTTGAAAGGCAACTGGGAGATAGTTATAGGCCCGGAATATGAATCGAATTTCAGGTCCCTGTTCACCCTGATGAAGGGGGAGCAGTACCTATATCCAATAGACCCGAAGCTCGAGGTCAAGGGTGCGGAGGTCATGTTCAAGGAGGGAGGGTATGAGGTCCTGGGTGTCGAGGACATACCCTCTGCGATGCCGAGAATTTTACCCAATAGCAAGAGTCCATCACTGGAGCATAAGAAGAATATATTCCTGTGCGGTGATTTCTATCATTATCCCTGCCTGGAGACTGCTGTTAAAACGGGGCTCATGGTTGCTGATAAGATAATGGCAAAAGAAAAGAAAAAATCTGCTAAATCTTCGTCTTGAACCACTCTATCGTTTTCTTCAGGCCCTCATCAAGAGAAACCTTGGGTTCCCAACCGAGAACGGATTTTGCCTTTGTTATGTCCGGCTGCCTGGTCTTTGGGTCATCAACCGGAAGGTCTTCGAATACCATCTCTGATTCAGAGCCGGTAAGCTCCTTTATTCTCTTTGCGAAATCGATAATGGACATCTCCTCGGGATTTCCGATATTTACGGGCTCCGTTTCATTGGAGAGCATCAGCTTATAGATGCCTTCGACCATGTCGGAGATGTAGCAGAAGCTCCTTGTCTGGGAGCCGTCGCCGTAGACTGTTAGAGGTTTTTTGGTCAGGGCCTGGGTCATGAAGTTAGGCACTACACGACCGTCCTTCATCCTCATCCTGGGGCCGAAGGTGTTGAAGATTCTTGCGATTCTGGTGTCTACTCCGTGAGTCCTATGATATGCGAGAGTCAGGGCTTCGGCAAACCTCTTTGCCTCATCATAGACCCCTCTCGGCCCTGTTGGATTGACGTTGCCCCAGTAGCTCTCGGGCTGCGGATGTACCAATGGATCTCCATAGACCTCGGAGGTGGATGCAAGAAGGAATTTTGCACTCTTTGCCTTTGCAAGGCCCAGTGCATTATGAGTGCCAAGGGAGCCGACCTTCAGGGTTTGAATGGGAAGTTCAAGATAGTCTATGGGGCTGGCTGGGGATGCGAAATGGAGAATATAGTCGAGGTCGCCGTCGACCCGGATGAATTCGGTTACATCATGATTGATGAATTCAAAATTTTCATTGTCCTTTAGATGAGAAATGTTCTCCTCGCTCCCTGTAAGGAGATTGTCCATGCAAATAACATCATGGCCGTTATCCAGAAGATAATCGCACAGGTGGCTTCCAATGAATCCGGCTCCTCCGGTAACTAGTATTTTCATTTTCACCAGCACAGGCCATCATAGTCAATTCCATCGCGGTTCTTGACTATGTTCCTGCCGTCTATGACTATTTTGTTCTTCATGCCAGAATAGTCGAGGTTCTGGAACTCCTCCCAGTCCGTGAGTATTAGAGCGATGTCAGCGTCCTTGAGGGCCTCTTGCGCAGCGGGAGCATACTGTATGTCAGGGAATTCCGCCCTTGTGTTCTCCTGGGCCTTGGGGTCGTATGCTACTACCATTGCATTTTCGTCGAGGAGCTTCTTTATGACGGGGAAGGACTGCGATTCCCTCGTATCATCGGTCTCAGCCTTGAATGCAAGACCAAGGACTGCGACTCTCTTTCCTTCAAAAGAGCCTATCTTCTTTCTTGCCATGTCGAGGAGAATCTCCGGCTGTTTCCTGTTGACTGCAAGGGCGCTCTGCAGTAGTTCGGGCCCATAGCCGAGCTCCTTTGCATGGCCGACGAGGCCCTTGATGTCCTTCGGGAAGCAGCTGCCTCCCCAGCCCAGTCCTGCTTTAAGGAAGTTGGGGGATATCCTGTGGTCGAGGCTCATCCCCTCTGCGACTGTGTAGGTATCTATGCCCAGGCGCTTGCAGATGTTGCCTATCTCGTTGATGAATGAGACCTTCGTTGCAAGGAACGAGTTGCTTGCGTATTTTATCATCTCTGCCGTCTTGAGGTCGGTCCTGAGAACCGGACAGTAGAAGCTCTTGTATAATTCGGCGAGCCTGTTGCCGGAATTCTCATCGTGCTGGCCGATGACAACCCTGTCGGGCTTCATGAAGTCTTCAACCGCAACTCCTTCTCTCAGGAATTCCGGGTTCATGCATACTCCGAATTCCCCGGCCTTCTTTCCGGAATTCTTCTCGAGGAGCGGGAGCACTACGTTCTCGGTCGTTCCGGGAACGACCGTGCTTTTTACAACGACCGTATGATTGTCTACCGATGCGAGGGCCTTTCCAAGGCCTTCTGCTGCCGACTTTATGTACTGCAAATCTATTTTGCCGTCACCGTCGGAGGGGGTCCCTACGCAGATGAATGAGATTTCGGAGTTCTCTATCGCCATGTTAAGGTCCGTGGTTGCTTTCAGGTTCTTGCCAACGCTCCTCTCGAGAATCTCCTGCAGCCCTTCTTCATAGATGGGGCTCTTTCCCTGGTTTATCATGTCAACCTTTTCCGGAAGTATGTCTACGCAGATGACATCGTTGCCCATGTCCGCAAGACATGCCCCTGTTACAAGGCCGACATAGCCGGTCCCTATGGTCGCTACTTTCATAGATATCAGATATAGGTTTTATCCTAAAAAAGTTAAATCTCGTTGTAGAGTCTCTCCGTTTTTTCAACTACTATGGGGAGGGTGAATTCCTCCCCGACCCTGGTTCTTGCCTTTTCTCCGAGATCTTTGCGAAGGTTCTTGTCAGAGAGGAGTTTCTGGATTGCCTTCCTGAGTGCCTTTGAGTCCTTCGGCTTTACGAGGATGCCTGTATCTCCAACAACGGAGGGCATTCCCGACATATCGGTGGTTATTGTGGGCTTCCCGGAGGCCATTGCCTCCAGCAATGCAATTCCGAAGGCCTCCGCCCTTGTAACTGACGGAAGGACGAAGACATCGCAGCAGGAATAGAGCAGGGGGATTTCATCATCTTCGGGGACGATGAAGCGGACGCTGGGAATTCCCCTGGCCTTCTTCATCAGTTTCTCCTTCAGGGGACCTCTTCCCGCTATTACTAGATTTGCATTCTTCACCTCCTTGAATGCATCTATCAGGTATTCGACCCCCTTGTATGGGACGAGCCTGCCGAAGAAGAGGACTATCTTGTCTTTGCCGAGGCCGTATCTTTCTCTTACTCTGCTGCCGTCAATGGCGGGGTTGAATTCATCAGAATTTACAAAGTTGGGGATTACGACTATTTTATTCTTGAATTTTCTCAATGTCTTAGAGCCGTCGGCATAGGCCTGAGTGGTTGCGATTATTCTTGTTGCATGGCTGAGAATTCTCTTCTCAACAATACCAAATAATAACCTGAAGGGTAAGTGGTAGAACCTATCTTTTATTATGTCTGAGTGGTATGTTATGACGAGCGGTTTTCCCTTTATCCTGGAGGCCAACCATGCAAAAACCGAGTTGAAGGGGTCCGGGGAATGGACATGAATGATGTCATAGTCCCTGCTCAGCAGGCCGAGGAGTATTCCTGGAGAAAAGGGGGCGTTGAAGATGGTGAACAGGCTGTTGGCCCTGTGAATCTCTATGCCCTGGAACGTTTCCTTCCTTCTGCTTCTCGGTATGTTCGATGTAAAGACAAGAACCTCGTTTCCTTTGTCGACTACGCCCTTGGATATCCCGAGGACGTTGGATTCTATCCCACCATGGTGGGGATGAAAGTATTTGGTGACCTGGGCAATTCTCATTTTAGCATAACATTACTCATTGGCAACATTCCTCATTGGCATAACATTCCTCATTGACAACATTACTCATTGGCATAACAATCCTCATTAGCACAACATCCCTCCGAGATGGAGGATAAGTAGTGTGCCCACTCCCGGGATGCCGAAGAGCGCAGCCACCGCAATCGTGAACATGTTTATCGGAATCTCAATCAGGAAGACGTACTGCAGAACCAGGAGCAATATGATTCCCACAAGCGAGTTAATCAGCAGCCTCTTCAGCCTCTTCCAGAATATGTAGATTAAGACTGCAAGGATTGCCCCGATGAATGCCAGGATTACGATGTCGTCCATTTTATTGATTTAAGCACTAATAGATATATTTCCCCAACCAAAAATAATGGACATCAAGAAGGAGATTAAGGGCCTGGTCAGGGACCTGGTGGAGGTCGTTGTTACATTGGCAATAATTCTAATCGTTTCAAAGCTTATCTTTGGCGCCAATATGTTGGTGCCACTGGTTGCGGTAACGTCCAACAGCATGCTGCATGTTAATGAGGGATGGAGCACATGGCTCAATGCAGAGGGGGTTCCGTCAGATTCCTTCCCGCTGCAGAACGGATTTTCACAGGGAGATATGATTCTCACGGTAACCCCGAATGGGGAGGGGACGATAGTACCGATATTCTCTGACACGCAGCTTGGCGACGTTGTTATCTATAACAGGGATTTCCTGCACCGGGGCAACGAGCCGATAATCCACAGGGTGGTGGGGGTGGTGAACGTTGCTGGCTATGAGGTGAGTGGGATTGAGGGAACCCTGGATTGCCTTACTGAAGAGGAATTCAATAGTGATTATATAAAATCAATAAAGAATTGCCAGGCCGGTAAAGAGTGCCCATATAATGAATTTCCAGAGAGCGGAGATTTCAGGTTCTACGTAACCAAAGGCGACAACAACCACGGAACGGACCAGTGCGGCCCGGGCAATGGGATAGCCCTTCCGGTTCCTGAATCGCAGCTGACTGCGAGGGGGTGGATAAGGATTCCGTACGTGGGCTGGCTGAAGCTGGGGCTGAATTCTATCCTTGGATTCTAAATCTCCATCATGCCACCCAGCATACTATCCAGAGCGTAACCGCCAAGGAAGAAGAGCCCTATTGCCAGTGCAAGCAGAATCGGCAGGAATTTGAACCCTGCTCTTTCATTGCCCTTCAGGATAAGGCCGATTATTATCGAGCCGAAAAATGAGGATACTGCGAGTGAGATTAGCGCGAACATCTGAATGAACTCCGGCGTTATCTGAACATCGGTCATGGATATCGGCATGTCCCCCACTTCAAGGGTTTCTGGCATCTCTGCCCCTATGACTGTCATGTTCTTAACCAGCATCTTGACAAGGAAGGCGGACATCGCAAAGAGTAGTGGGGCTCCAAAGGCTATGGCTATGAAAATGAATAGAACGTACATCAGAACGCTTGCCTGAATCTCCTTCTTTATTATCTGTTGATCCCTGATGTCTGCGGAAATCTGGTCCAGGAGGTCGGCAAGCTTTCCTCCTGATTTTACGCTATTGACCATGAGGTCTATGGTCTTTGCAAGAACATCGGATTTTATTTTCCGGGTGGTTCTCATCAGGGAATATTCAAAGCTCTTCCCTGCCATGAGCTCCCTTCCGATTCTCCTTATTTCATCGGCTAATGGACCGAATTCAGGCCTTGCAGCCAGGAGAAGTGCCTTGTCTGTCGTCAGGCCTGCCCTTATGTTGGAGGCCATAAGCTGAAGGGCATCGGGGAGAACCGTCTCAACAAACCTGGTTTTTGAATCGACAGACATGAGGAGAAGGACGTAGAAGAGGCCCTCAACGAATAGGAAGGAGGGTATAATCGCCATGTATGCCGGAAGGATGCCGGTAGCGTGGGTGGTAAAGCTTATTATCAGGGCGAGAAGGAAGCCAAATATTATCATAAATCCGAGAAACCTGTTGGCCTCTATCTGTATGTTCGAATACATCAAATGCCCCCTTATTTTCTTCATCATCCCCCTGGGCATTAGCTTGCCTATCGTTCCATAGATGTCTGCTTTGGCCATCTCAGCTACCTAAAAGGTTTGGTCTCTTGGACTTTATTATGCTCATGAACATGAACTGCATGAAGACGACCCCTCCAAGAAGGACCCAGAAGGTCTGTTCCTTACCTACTTCTTCCATCCCGGGGAAGGTCGAGAGTATTATGAGAATGGTGATTCCGAGGGAGGGGGCGATTACCGCAACCATCATGTACATCATTGCAAGGGGGTTGAGAATCGACTTATACTGCCTTATCTCGACCAGCTGCTCCTTGGAGAGGGCCTCAATCACGTTCTCCAGGTTGTCCCCAACGTCACTTCCCGACTTTAACGCATTGAGAAGCTGCCATATGGCCCTCCTGAAATGGATGGACGGGTTCCTTATCGTCAGTTCCTCAAGGCCGTCTATTACCGACTCCCCCGCTCTTGCTTTCTCAATGACGGACCTGAATTCCTTGGATATTTCCCCGTAGTCCCCGGTAGCTATGGAAAGAAAGGTGTCGAATATCGGGATTCCGGCCCTTATCTGAACAAGAAGGGTTCTCAGGACGAAGAGGAGGTTCCTCTCTATGTTCTTTGTCCTTCTCCCCACTATAACCTTGGGGTATGAGACTAACTGCAGGTATGCAAAACCCGCCACTATTATTCCGAAGAGGGGCCCATAGAAGAGCTCTGTTCCTCCCCCCAGGGACAGAGCCCCGGATATGGCAATGGCCGAGCCAATGAGGAGAAATATTGAGATGGTGAAGCATACGGAAAAATACTCCCTTACGGATACGTTATAGTCGTGCGATACCCCAGACTGCTGCAGGCTTATTGCGGTATAGGGTGACATCCTTGAGAGAATATCCTCTATGCCTATAAAGTACCTTGCTATCTTCCTCAGTTTGGTTGATTTGAGGAACGCTATCTTCTCCTTGGGCATTTTATTCCAATAGTTGTTGGGGGTCGCCATTCTTGTTGACGACCTTTATCACGCTTTCCGTATCCACATAGTAGCGGTTGAATATCTTTCCGACGTCATCCACCTGCCGTATATTGTTCTTCAGGAGCCATTCGAGGATTTTCTTCTTCATTCCTATCTCCTCCTGTATCTCCCTTACATCAAAGCCGGTGTGTGAGCCAATCTTCTCATAAAGGGCAATATCCTCGTGCTTTACAAGGAGGTCTACGGTGTCCCTCTTTGGGTTCCATTTGTATAGTAACTTTGGATCGAATCTCAGCTTCCTGTTCGCATCCAGTGTTGGAGTAAATTCTCCAACCTCATACGTTCTTCTTAACCCCTTTCTCCTGTCCCTGAACATCACGATGTTCAGATGGACCGAATCCAGCATGCTCTCAGGTATGTTGATTGGGGGGTTTGTCAGCCGGGTTATGGTCTGGGCGCATGTGTCGGCGTGCAGGGTTCCATAGACGGAGTGGCCTGTGTGCATTGCTTCGAAGAGAACCTCAGCCTCTCTCTGTTTCCTTATCTCTCCCATTATGATTCTGTCTGGCCTCATTCTGAGGGAGTTTACCACTAAGTCCAGCATGGAAACCTCCCCCTTGCCCTCGGGGTTCGGCTCTCTTGTGGTTAGAGGGCACCAGTAGAGGAACTTGGGCAGCTGCAATTCCCTTGTGTCTTCAATCGAGATGATTCTGTGGCTCGGGGGGATGAAGGGCATGCATACATTAAGGAAGGACGTCTTTCCGGAGCCCGTTCCCCCGGATATCAGGATGTTCATCTCGTATTGTATCGCAAGCCATATAAGGGCGGAAACCTCGGAGCTGATGGTCTTGTTCTTGATGAAGTCCGTAACGGTCCACGGGTCTCTCGCGAATTTCCTTATGGTTATCGTATTGCCCTTGGTTGAAATGGGCGTAAGAACTGCATTGACCCTGTCCTTTGTAACAAGGTGCGCGTCAAGAAGCGGGTTTAGAGATGTAATCTCCCTGCCGACTCTCCGCCCTATGGTATTGGCATAGTTGACAATCTGCATCTCCGAATCAGGCGTGATGTTGGTCTGCAACCAGCCGTATTTTTTGTGATATATCCTTATCGGCTCCTTTGCGGAGTTTATGACTATCTCCTCTATGTGCTCATCATCCAGAAGGAACTCTATATTGCCAAGTCCAAGCAACTCGTGAATCAGGTTCACGATGAAATTCTCTTTTACAGCCTCGTCAAGGTCAGGGAGTTCCTCTGTAAGGAGGGTTCTTGCATTCTCTCTGAATTTTTCCTTTAGGTCTTCCATGAGCTTTGGGTCAAATGCCTCGGATGAGCTTATCTCCATTGCACTGATGAGCCTTTCCTTGACGTCATCCAGCAGTGCAGAGGTTGCAATATCCACGTCAGGGGTTACCAGCTGATAGTAGGGGATAAAGTCCTTCTCCCGGATGTTTACCTCCGTCGTTACGTTGTCTGATTCAGTATCATAGGTCTCTATTACCTTTCCCTCGTCTTCTTTGTCCTGGGATTCTTTTTCTTCCTTATCCTGAGGTTCTTTCTCCTTTTCTTTGTCCTTGGATTTTTCTTTGTCCTTGGGTTCTTTTTTTTCGGCCATTTTCAAGCTTTTTGGGTGAGCCTTATCTCAGGCTCCCCTATTGTGGGATAATGGAGCTCAACCAGATTGTGGTCCTCGAGGATTATGCACCATTCCTCAACCTGTGTTCTGCTAACGTTCAATCTCCTGGCAAGGCCATCGCTTATCTTCAGCTTGTTATACTTTCTCACGAGCTCAAATAGTTTGTCGATGGATGTCTTTACGGCTCCCTTCTGGGCCTTGAACTTCTTCTTTTCCTCTTCCTTGCCGACCTTTGAGAATTTATCGGCTATCTTTTTATCCGTCTCCTGCCTTCTCCTTTTCAGCTCCTCCTTAATCTCAATCTTCTTCTTCAGGGCCTTTAAATCCACGCCCTCCATGCCCTTCAACGCCTTGGCAAGGCCCGAAATATTCGCTTTGACTCCCCTGGACTCCAGCTCCTTCTTGACCTGCGGTTCCATCAGCCTCTTCTCCATAATCTTCTTCTCCTCTCTTGAAAGCTTGGAAACCGGAACTCCGGCAGAGAGCCTGTCGATTATCCCAGGGCCCTTGTCCACGACCTTTTTCTCGCCTATCGATTTGACCTCCATTCCAAGGTGTTTTATATCGACAGGAGAGGAAAGGGTGGCCTCCTTGTTCTCTCTCTTTGTGGATTGCAGCTCTCCTCTGTTGAACTCATATATTTCAAGGCTGCCTACCGAGCCTATCAGTTTCTTCTGTATCATCTTAAGTGCAGCCTCCTTGAATATCACCTCCCTTTTGGTTATGTTCTCGAATGATGCGCTGACTATGTAGCCGTTGTCTATAAGCATGTCAGCCCTGTAGAATTTCCCGCCTACATCGCCAAGGAGCCGCATCACCCCCGTAAATTTTCCAAGCTTCCTGCAGAGCTTGTAGAAATCCTTACTGCTTTTCGGAACCAGGTGCTTCCCCTTTAGCAACTCCATTCTATTAAGATTTATTGTTTTTTTTAGAGATATAATAGTTGGTTAGGCACATACGGTCAGATTGTGCATCGAGAGATGCTGACAGTCCATCCTGAATTTGTTATCTCCACTAAGGCATACCCCGCACAGCTTATCCCCGGGGGAATTCCCCCAGTAGAGGTAGTCAATCCAGCTTGCCGTGTCATAGACCTCCAGCCCGTAGTACTCAATGCTATCGGGGTCTATCAGGGTTTCTATGCCTATCCAGGGATTCCCGAAGGTTGAGTTCGCCTGGTCCTTGTATTTCTGGGAGAGGTTGTAGTTGCCGTCCAGCCTGTCGAAGAATGATGGGCCATCCGGATACGGGGTCGAGCAGCTATCTGAGTAGGGGCTTGTATTGCTCACCCTGTAGCAAAGGGACATGGTCGTGAGGTTCCCGAGCCCCGTCCCGCTGCCGAGCCTGTGGATTGCTCCATCGTTCGTGAAGTATATGCAGTCCCCGTCGGAGATTCCGACGTCGCCGGTGCCCCATATCCACGGGATGGTTATGTCGCATTTCCCGATAAGGCTGTTGTTGGGCTCGTTCTTCTTGTAGTCCACGATTCCAGCAAAATGATAATCGTCCGATAGATTATAACAGTTGTCCCCCAACCCGTTGCAGTTTCCGAATGCTGTGTCTATGATAAGAATCTGATCGTTTAGGTCCTCGCCCTCGTCGGAGCAGTAGGTCGAGTTTCCTTTTATGGTCGAGAACAGGACGGCTATTCCCGTTGCGTTCCCGTCCCCCAGCCAGTCCTCGCCACTCACATCTCCATAGGTTATATTCATATCTATGCTGCAGTTCTGGATATACTTCGTTATTCTTCCGAGTGTGTTCAATGGATATAGGGGGTCTTCAATCCCCACTATGGATGTATTTGACATGACCATGAGGGGGGTCTCCCTGTAAGAGCATGTTCCGGACTCGTCTATAATCCCCAGGTCGTTCCATATGATTATCGCGAATTCCCAGGCGTTGATTGGAATGACAGATATATTAAGGAGAGTTATGTTGACGTCGAAGTGCGTCTCTCCTCCGTGCAGCTCCATCTTGTCAATCCATTCCCTCAGGGTGTGGTTCACCATGTAGGTAACGTTTGTGCTGTTCAGGGTCCCGCATGCTACAAGCTCCGCTATCGCGGCCTCGGAACCATTTATGTTATAGGAAAATTCGTTGCAGTCTAAATCGCAGTTAATGCTGCAGTTGAAGGTGTAATTGGCAAGGGGTCTGTTGTCGACCGCCCAGCCCGTTGCATAGAGAGCTGCTCTTCTCCCGAAGATTACCACGGCCCTTTCCATGTCCCTCTCTATGTCCTCCACCAGATAATGGAGTTCGTCGCACCTTATTTTAGTGACCGAGTCCTCCCTCCGGGTATTCGAGGACTCCGTGTAGTAGGACAGGAGGAACAGTAACGGAATCAGCAGGATGAGTATCCCTATCGTGAACAGGAATCCCTTCCGGTCTATTGTTTTGGGTCTCATTTTTTGTTATAGTGCCCGTACCACCCCACACCTCATGTCGTCGTTCCAGAGGACCATGCACCTGTTCTCGATGCATTTGCATGTTCCGCAGCCGCAGTCCATGGTTCTTTGGCGGCAGTCTTCCGTGCATGCGGTTCCGGAACAGTCCTGCTCGAATTCCTTGTTTATGCATGAGTTTGGATGGCAGCACTGCTCAGGGACGCAGTCCGAATCCCACCTGCAGTAGTTTATGGAGAGCTTCGCCATGCACTCCCCGTAGTCATAGGTGTCATTCCATTCGCATTTTCCGTCTATGCAGGAGCACGTTGTTTTCTCGAGGCACTTATATTCGGGCTTCCATTCACTATCGTCTCTATATTCAAAGCCCTTTGGTGCGCAGGTCTGGTTGAAATTCCCGGTTATGATGCAATGGCTGTCCACTGCACATTCTCCCTTGATTGAGGTCGTGGTTACAGGAGCGGTAGTTGTGCTGGTCTCCGGAATGGTTGTGGTTTCAGGGATTGTCGTTGTGGTCGTGGTTATTAGGGGCATGTCTGGTTCCTGCTGACTGTAGAATAAAACCATCACTGCGCCAATTAATAGCAACGCCACTATCAATACCTTTGAGCCCTTTAGGTTCATTTTCATCACATCCACATTATTAGCTTGAAATTCGCCGGGCCCCATAAGGACCTGACTCCCCCCGACCTTGTGAAGGAGAATTCCAGCATGGTTGAATCGAATTTTATGTCAAGCTTCTCGTTTTCATTGGAATCCAATGAAACGAGTAATCTGTATATCGCATCGTCTATTGCATCCAGGCTGTTATCAGTAACGTTTCCAACCCTATAAGAGCACTCCTCTGTCCCGGTGTAATTTCCTGGTACATTAACAGCTAGCTCGGAGTCATCCTCAAATTGGATATTCCATATGCAGCCCTCCCTTTCCGTGAAGACATCACCATAGCCGACACCGCTTTGCAACCTTATTGTATAGATTGCCCTGTTGTCTACAGAGCATCCTGCATCTATATCTGGGGAGTCCCCTGCCCTAACAGAGACAGTGTTGTCCGTCCCGGAGACCAGAAAGTCAGGAGGTATCTGAACGGTATAGGGGTCTCCAAGGATATGATAGTCGTTCCCAAGACTGGAATCCCTAAGTGAATATACAATATAGGAGCCCCCATCATTAACTACATCCACATAGTCTGTCCAGTGCTCCGCAGAGTATGAGGTGACTTTGGCATCGACTAGGGTAGCAACATCGGCTGTGAATAATGTTCCGGTGCAGTTCGTGAGGTTATTAAACCTCTCGGTGTCTTGGGTAAGGGTAATCTCACCATATATGGAGACATTCCCGACGGAGGCAGTATAATTAAAGCTGATATATGATTCGGGATAGAGGATAGAGGACCCTAAAGTACCAGTTATCATAGCGGTCTGGGACCTATAGCTTACGTTCACTATCTCCTCGGCAATATCCGCATAAATCTCATCCAGCATGCTCCTGTTGGTGCTTGCAAAGGAGGTGCCGTTCCCAGCCTCGGCTATGCCGCTAAGGGTTTGATTTGCTTCGGGGCAATCCGTAAGTATGTCTGGCGTTATAAAGCCTACCGAATAGACTGTTGCATTTGTTTCATTATGGACTCTAGATGATTCCTCTATCGAATGAGTTATCGCATTATCGGATATGAAATCTCCGCAAGTGGCAGTGGCGTCCTTGAACCAGCCATAGTCCTCCGCACATTCTTCGCAATAGGACCAGCAGCAACAGCAGCAATACCACTCGTGTCCGGGGGGGCCTCCGGAACGAGCGCATACACTGCTGCTCTGACAGCAGGATGTCGTATCATCTAAATCAACCGGATTGCACTGTTGATTAGGAATCCCGTCGGTCATTACAACGATGAATCCCTGCCTTGTGTTGTTGCTCTGTTCCTCCAGAAGAATCCTTGCTTCCCTTATTGCGGTACACGTGCCGGTTGGTCCGGAGGCGGTATATAGGTTTATCTGTGTTTCCAGTGAAACTGCATCATCGCTCAGGTCATGGTCTCTCCTGGCGTTCCCGGAATAACTGACCAGACCAATCCTGTTGCCTGAAGAATTCAGGATTCGATTCACGAATTCCTTGTCCAGGTCCTTGACCAGTTCCAGCCTCTGGGGGTTTTCCCCCTCGACTCCTGTGCAGCCTCCAGATGAACCGTCAAGGCACCGGCTCATGCTCCCGGAAAGGTCCGTAATCAGAACGACGTCGGCATTTCCGGTAACGTTTGCAAGGTAGGAAATTCCCTCGGTGCCCAGCCTTAGAAGATTAGTACTCTCACTAAGGCCATCATACTCGAGCATGGTAAGGTTTACATCATAGAGGTCTATTGTCTGGTTAGTGATGTCCCCATCGGAGTTAAATACCTCCTGGTCGTTTATATTCAGATAAGTAGTATAGTTGTTAAAGAATTTCAGATGTATTCTCATGGAGGTTAAATCTCCCGGGACATAAAAGGAGGAGTATAGGTTTATCAAACCGTCAATGCCAGGGAACCAATGGGTTCCCGTTCCGTTATCTGTCGTGGTTTCCATCTCGGTTGTGTTGTAGGTAACGCTGATAAAGCCCCCACCCAGGTAATGCTCCGTTATATCATCACTAGTGAATCTAAGCTCAATGTCATTGTCTCCAGGTATAAAATAGTTATCCGGGGTAGATACGTATTCTTTGATATTCGCGCTCATGTTCCCACCAGATGGAGTGAAGGTATCTGTCGATACATCATTTACGTATAATTCAAATTCGCTGCCTGCCGCTACCTCGACATATGCACGGATTACTGTTTCCATGGATGCGGGTAACTCCAGGGTCCTTGTCAGGTTGCCCTGGCCAACAAAGCCCCCGAAATAGATATAGGCAGAGGTCTCCTTTGCTCTTATGTTTGTAAGGAAGGACCTTGCAATATGGCCCACAGTAGGAAGGCCTGCCGCATAGCCGACAAGAAGTCTCGATGCATAGGTTTGTGTCAGGGAGTCAGATTCTCTGATTCTGTTTGATGTGTTGTCCAAATCGGAATCGTAGATGACTACGTCATCTATTGTAACTCTGTATCCTATGTTTGACGGAATAAGCTGCTCCATGTACTCCTTGGTTATGTTTGTGGCATTCTCAAAGTGAGTTGAATTGGTACTTCCGTTGGAGGTGGCCCATTCGGTTCCGATATCGTCGAGAACCCCCTGCTTGTTAAGGACGTCGAGAATGTCCTCGGAGACGTAGTGCAGGTTCTTATAGGCAACGATGGATGTCTGGGACATCTTCGGCTGATAGAGGTGCACTATGAGCATGCCTATCAGCAGGATGAATGTCAGTGCCGCTATCGAGTCCAGCAGCATCGCGTATCCTTTTTTATTCATTTTATGCTCCAACAACCTGTATGTCATCTACATAAAAACGGTCTCCGGTACTTGACATTTCTGCATCGAAGGCTATCCAGAACTCGCTGGTCATTGAATAGGCCGAAAGGTCTATATCGAAATAATGATATTCATCGTCGTCATCGCCATTAACCCACGTATGGACGGTATACCAGTCCACGTCGTTTGGACTTACTCTAGCGTATGCTTCCTCACCCGACTCAAATGAGGCTGCTTTGGCCCAGAACAGTAGTCTTGCATTTGTCCTGCCATTCAGATTCACTGCCCGCTTTATGTAACCTGTATTGATTCTTAACCTCACGTGATATGAGCCGGCATGTTCTCCTGATGTATCCACACTGGAATCTCCGGAATGAGACCAGCTGTTTGTCCATCCAGAGCCACCCGACCATCCACCGCTTTCCCAGTCTTCCTCTGCAATGGTATCTATCGCGGTCGCACCCAGACAGTTAACTGATACCGCTCCGATGGCCCAGTGGTCAGATGACTCCAGAGTCCAAGTCATATTCACCAATGTCGCACCGGATTCGGTGCTGCCGGCACCAATCACTCTGCCACCGTCGGCACTCAGCTGCCAGCGCTGGGTTTGTCCACTACCCACCGTATATGAATCACAGGTTTCACAGCAGACGGTGTCAAACACAAGGTTGTCAGTTGCTGATGAAACTGCTACACTCGCTATACTTCCATCATCTTCATTAAAGTTATAAGACCCCAGTGGATTGCTTTGATTTACCCCCATAAAGGTTTCCACCCCAGCAGTTGCACCATCTCTCATTTCTTCATTCAGATTGACCACTACGTTGTGGGTGCCGGTATCCGGAGCGGTCAGGCTCCAGATCTCCACCCGGGAGTCGTCGGAGTTCTGTATATTTCCAAGCTTAGTGAGGTCGACATTATTGTATTTGACCGATGTGACATATTCCCAGTCGTTGTTATTGATTGAAACCCCTACAAGCATTAAGCGGTTGGCTCCGGAGGTTGTGTGTGAGATGGTTATAGTGTCTCCGTTGTCTGTTTTACCCGACGATGAGCTGTCCACCCCACAGCCTCCGATAGTAGTGGTAGTCGAGGTTGTGGATGTCGAGGTTGTTGATGTTGAGGTTGTTGTACTTGTTGTTGTGCTTGTGGATGTTGTGGTGGATACCGAGGTCGTTGATGATGAGGTTGTGGATGTCGAGGTAGTTGAAGATGTGCTCGTCACAGTGGTTGTACTGGGCAGGGTTGCCGTAATGCTTGGCTCTCCGCGCCATAGGCTGAGTTTGATGATGACGATTTCGTTGTCAAGGAGACCGGTTCTCTGGACGGTTATCATGGTAGTCTCATTGACTGCGCTTTTTCCGGTTGAGCAGAGGGTGTCATTGATGCTTATCGTGGTTCCGTTGATATCCGTCAGGTTGAAGTAGAAGTCATACTTTCCGATGCCGAGGAGCCATTTGTTGTTCTCGTAGTTTGAGTTTGATGAATTCATCAGGATAACGAAATTCAGGACCTTGTCGGGATTGAGAATCCTGCTCTCATCTACCAGGCCTATCGATTCTACATTGGATAGAGACCAGTCCGCGGGAATTCCCCGGGTCCTGAGGAGCTTCTCCGCCGATTCAACCGCCTTATCCTCTATCTCATAGCGGTTCTTCGACTCTATTATATCTGCTGTTGTTGTGTTCCAGAGGTAGAAGGCAAGGACCAGGACGAGAGAGAATATCAGATAGGCCAATAAAAATTCGGTGCTGAAGGCCTGGCCCTTTTTCCTACTGGACCTGAATGGTTCCATTGTAGACATTGTTTGATTCGATGCTTTCGTTAATCTCATCGTTATAATCCACGGATACCTTGACTATGTAATCCCCGGGTAAGGAGGGCATGGTCAGCTCTGCCATGGCGGTGGTTTTTTCGTCGCTTCGAAGTTCCGAGATATTGACATTGGTATTGTTGACCCTTACCGTGAAGCTGCCGGCATCAATAACTCCAAAATTCTCGACGTCTATGCTGACGTTTAATGTTTCATTGGCCCCTGCCGTCAGGGGCCTGAACGAGTCCGGTAATGGCGTTAATTCCGGCCTGTTGCAGAGGATTAGAATCCTGCCATCCTCATTGAGGACCTTGTTCTTCGCGTCAAGGCCCTTGTCCAGGCAGTGAATCGTGACATTGGATGTTATAATCTGCTCAATCCATGAGAACTGATACCAGGTTATGCCGACAAAATTCTTTGAAATGGTTATGTTATACTCGTGGCCGCCCTGAACCTTTTGCGGGATACTGAAATAGAGATAGTATGAGGGGCCCTGCTCCGCAATCGTATTGATGTTTGTTGCAACGCTCCTGCATATCCTCTTGCCGTCCATCACCATCTTCAGCTCGTTGCTTTCTATTAGCTTGAGCTGATAGGAAAAGAGGAGTATGATGAATATTAGCATGATGAACGCTATTGCCATGACCATCTCCAGAGCCGACTGGCCGGCGGAATCCATGATTAACTATTTGCTGCAGAATTATATATCCCTGTGAGTTCTCAGCTGTAGGGGTGCCTTCTCGACGTCGTGAAATTCTCGGGGTAGTTTATCTTGTAGGCCCTGACATAGCCATAGAAGGATTTGTCACCCGTGTCTCCAAGGAAGCCGTCAACCAGCTCGAAGTGCTCCAGTTTATGAACGCTGGGGTCAACAAGCCCTGCCTGCCTGTAGGCCTCCATGTGGTCTCCCAGATAGAGGGCAGTCATCATGTAGCGGTTAAATTTTTCAGGGACATAGATTAGCGTGGTGAATGTTGGGAAGTTTATGTACTGCCCAGGATTCTCCCGGTAGTTCAGCGCATTGCCCAAGACATTCGCAAGGGACTGTACGCCCAGGATTGAGCCTCTTTTGCTCTCTCTCCATGCCTCCCAGGAAACCGGGTTGTCTGCAACCAGTGCTCCGTCCCGGCTCACTACCGGAGTGACCTTTACGCTGGAAACCGTGCCGCCCTTTATCTCGAATATTATCGCCCCGATATAGTCCTCCGGGGCCCCTCCGATGGTGCAGCCGAATACGATTGTTCTGACGCTCTCGAGCCGTCCATCATCGTTGGGTATCAGTTGCGGCTGGAGTATACTATTTTGCGGGGAAAACCCGCACTGGGCATAGGACTCGTACTCGCCTATCCTGTTCGGGTCGTCAAGCGGGGCGGTAACGTTCGACGTGGCTATAAAATGAGGGGCACCGCTCTTCCCTATCATCGTCCAGTCGATAACGACATGAGTAGCATTATAGACCTTGGCAATATCCAGTGCCTCTGACTCATCCTCAATCAGAACATGGAACTGGGCAATATCCTGTACCATCAGGTTGCCGGCCTTCAGGTTGTCCAGTATGCTGGTTTTCCCTGAGACTGCCGCTATCCAGTGGCCGTAGTCCCACCATGTGAGTATTGTCGTATCCTCCGGGAGCGTGCCTATCCACTCCAGGGCTGGGTCCCAGTATATCCTGTCGGGGCTGGCACCCATGTGCATTACGGACCTCCCACCAAAAGCGCTGAATAGGAAGGTATCGTCAATGCCCTGTCCGATGAAGGGCAGGAGAAGCGGCAGAGTCAGTATTAAGAATGTCGGAATTATCCTAAGGCTTTCCATGTCCTTTTTCGTCAGTATGAGAATCAGCCCGATGGTGGAGCCAAGGGCAACTATTGGAACGCTTGCCGTGAACTGGTACTGGGACTTATTGAAAACACCCCATATCATCGGCAGTGCAAGGGCAAGAACGAACACCGAGCCAAAGCTCCTCTTCTTTATTATGAAATATCCCAGGATTGGAATCATCGCAAACCCGAGGTATGATGCAATTCCGAAGGCAAAATAGAATCTGCGCAGGCATCCGGAATCCCATTCGTTACACAGGGGATTCTGCTCGGCGGTGGTTTTACCTATGATATCCTCGACCTTGGCCCCTCTGATGGTGCGGATTACATAATCAACCATGTTCACCGGGTCCATGAAGAATACGAAGAGGAGGATGGATGAGACAAGGATTACTGCTGAAATAGGCAATACATTCCTCTGGATGTAGTTCTCAACCCTGTATTCTATGCTATTGCCCTCGACCTCAATCCTGCCGTGGAGGCGAATCCTTATGAATTCCAGGGCAAAGGATATGAAAATCGTAGCGGCGAATGGCAGCAGGACTATTGGGTCCGGGAACGAGAACCTCGGCAATGAACCGGCAGAATGGAGTATTAACGGATGGAGCTGGCTCATGAACATCGGGATTAGGACATATGGAAGATGTTCAACGCAGTTCCTTTTATGTATGAAGGAAACGACTGCGTAGAGGGATGCGAAGACGCCGAGGATTACAAATGCGTAGGTGTAGCCGGTCCATGCGAGGTTCAGCATAAGGAAGGAAAACCCGGCCAGGATGGAATACAGGAAGCTCTTTCTTCTAAACGATATGACGAATAGCAGGAACGAAGAGACCATCAGGAACATTCCTAATGCATCGTCTTCACAATTGCTTGCTATGGCCTTTGTTGCAAACGCCGGGTTGAAGATTAGTATGAATGCTGCAAGAAGCGCGGCCATGTAGTTGTAGGGTTTGTGCTCCACGAAGAGGTCCCTGATAAGGAGGTATATCAGCAGAACCGTAAATGCAGCAAAGACGCCGGGATATATCATGGCAACGTCATGGGTCGTAATGCCCAGTGGTTTCAGTACTAATGTTACTGAAGCCATGAGGACAGAAACGAACATTTTAAACCCTGAAAAATCCGGCCTGTGCCCGGGATAATTCAGATTCTCTGTCTCAAGTATCTTGCCGTCATTGACTATATTGCCTGCATGCCTGTAGTAGAGATAGGGGTCCAGGGCCGACAGGAACTTTCCTGTGGATTCAAACCCCTGCTCGTTGATTGTAAGCGCGGGGGCAAGGTGTATCAGAAGAGCTGACAGGAAGAGGGTGAATATGACCGAGTGTCTGAACTTTAAAATGCTATGAAGGAACAGCGAGTAGAAGAGGATTGCCAGACCGAACATCACGGAGAATACGTAGTAGTCCCTCGCATTGACTCCTCCTGCCTCGTAGTATTTCATGACGAAGAGGGACATCAATGCAATCAGCAGCGGAATTCCAAGGAGGCGGTAGTTCCCCTTCTCTGCCCTGAAATGGAGATAGATGAAGTAGAGCGATGCCAGGAGGAGAAACGCTATGAGGATTAAAACCATGTTGGACGTGGGGCCGCTGAACAATGGAAGTAAGAGTGAGACTACAAACGCTACTATCGACGTTATAAAGAGCGGCTCCTCAAAATGCTCCAGCAGGCTTCTCTCTTGCTTATTTTCTTCAGGCATGTTTATCTATCGCATCGAGGATATAAAATTCCCCTCAGTTGCAGTTCATCTCCGACTGCCCATCCCAGGTGCCGGTCATCGTGCAGGTGCCTGAAGTGCCTTGTATGGAAGCGGTCATTGCTATGGGAGCAGGGCCATAGAGAATCATGCAGATTGGGTCTCCCGCAAGGCTTTTATTCAGATAGTCGCACCAGAAGTATTTCAGGCCCGTTGTGATGATAACAGCCAGGACAGCAAAGAGTACGAGCCACATGGCAAGCGATATTAGGGCAGCAATGAGACCGCCCTTGACAAGTGCTATCAGTATGTGAATAGCTATCATGGCGATGAAGCCCACGCCTATCCAGGTCGCGATGGTTTCCATCTTTCTTCCAACCATTACGTAGAAGGGGTTGTTCTCGTTGTCGCCCATAACCTCAAGCTTCGTTCCAACATCCTCCAAGATAATCTGGACTACTCCAATGCCGACCATTGCAACCCCGCTTGCCTTGCCCAGCGTTGCGAGCCTGTCCTTCCCGAGCTTGCCGAGTTTCTCATGCGTCCACTCCATGACCTCATACACCCTCTTGTAGTACTTCGACTGGTGCCACTTTGTCCTGACGTTGTCGGTGAAGTCGATGAAGGTCTCCAGCTTGCTCTTGAGTGAGTTTTTCTTCTCCGCAATCTTTTCTGCCCAAGTGGCCTTCTTCTCCTCTGGAAGCGCGT
Organism: uncultured archaeon; assembly: GCA_964549685.1. GTDB lineage: Archaea > Altiarchaeota > Altiarchaeia > IMC4 > QMZM01 > WALD01. The sequence continues at coordinate 26,349 of CAZJVE010000001.1, forward strand.
CGAAGTCCTCCTTGGCCTTGAGCAATTCCTGTCCTACTTTCTCATAGAGGGAGGTCGCATCCTCTGTCATATCCATGCGGCCCTTCATAAGGTCGTCCATAACTTCATGTACCTTTATTCTTACGACATCATCCTCCAGGGCACCCAGGTCTTTTGCTACTGCTAGCACCTCCTTCGCCTTGGTGAGCGTCTCCTTGATGCCCTGGATGTCCTCCTCAAGACCGGCAAGGTCGTCCGGAACAAGTACGGCATCGGCTTGTATCTCGGCCTTGAAGGCATTTACCTTCGTTTCCACATCGATTGCCTTTGCCTCGTCCAGCTCCTTGATGGCAGTACTCAGCAAGACCCTGTAACGTTCCATTGATTCGCTATATTCTAGGTATCTACGAGCGGAGTCAAGTATCTTCGCCCTGGATTGGGGCTTTAGTGCATCAACTATCGGATGATATTTCTCATAGAGCGGCTTGAAGTCCTTCGCGCCGTCGAATTCCGCCTTGAATTCGGCATACATCTGGTCCCTGAGCTCAAATGAATCCACGGTATATGCTGCCTCTACGAGCCGCTTGGATGCCTTTTCAAAATCATTCACAAATGCCCAGTCCTCTGCCTGTTCCATCAAATACCCGTGCCTTATTTCAGTGCGCACGGCCGATTTCAGTGCCTCGATGCGGGACGTTATATCATCAATCTGCTCCTGGTCGCCAACGAAGGTCATGTCCTCAGGGTAGGACTCCTTTATCCTGGTGGGGTCAAAGACCTCGTCCTTGGTTTCTCCGATGCGGTCGAGGTTTATTATTACTTCCTCTCCTCCTTCCCTGACTTTCACAGCGAAGTCATACCCTTGGTCGGGGTCCCCGGGCAAGACCTCAAAATCACGTTTGGTGAATTCCTCAACGAGCCGGGCAAGGAATTCGTTATCACTAACATCAATAGCGAACATATCTATATCTTTAGGATACTTCCAGTTTATCTTCTCTGGGGATTCGTAGAGGTACTGTGTGCTTCCCTTTATCCCTACGGCGCCCTCCTCTCCGGTTGTCTCCTGGGCCACCTTCAATGCCTCGTGGATGATGTCCAGGAGATTATGTACTCTTTGTTCGGGCGGAAGTTCGGTTTTGGTGTTCTCGATTAGGTATGCGTCCTTGGTCGTGTGGGCCTTGCTGAGCTTGTAGCATAACCCGCTCAATTTCAGTGCCTCAACCGTTGGTAGCCATTTCTCATACAGCGACTGGAAGTCCTTTGCTCCGTCGAATTCCGTTACGAATTCGGCATATATTCCGTCCCTGACCCCGTAGTCATCGAGAACCACTGCTGCGTTCGCAAGCCGCCTGCATGCCTTTTCATAGTCGTTCTTATATGCCAGGTCTTTCGCCGATTTAAGGATTATCTCATATCTTGCCTTAACGCGCTCGGTAGATTTCAGCTCCTCGATGGCAGTTTGCAGGCTCTCAAGCCGCTCCTTGTCAGCCACAAGGGTCATGCCCTCGGCATAATAATCCTTTATAAGAGCCGGGTCAAGGACATACTTCTGGGATTGTCCGAGATAGTCGAGACCCAGCATCTTTGTCTCCCCGTTCACCCTTACCTCTACGGCATATCCACTTGGATGCATGATAAAGCCTCGCCCTTCTAATGAATTCACAAGCTCGGTATAGAACTTGTTGGGGCTCGCATCAATCACGACCATGTCTATGTCCGATATATACTTCCAGTTTATCTTGCTGGTGGATTCATAAAATGATGTGGCACTCCCCCTTATTGCTACGGCGCCCTCCTCTCCGGTCTTCTTCAATGCCTCGTATATGATGTCCAGCATGTTATGCTTCTGCCCGGCGGTATTCTCGATTAGGTATGCGTCCTTGGTCGTGTAGGCCTTGCTGAGCTTGTAGCATAACCCGCTCAATTTCAGTGCCTCAACCGTTGGTAGCCATTTCTCATACAGCGACTGGAAGTCCTTTGCTCCGTCGAATTCCGTTACGAATTCGGCATACATCTGGTCCCTGACTTCATAATTATCCATGACCCATACTGCCTCTACGAGTCGCCGGTATGCGTGTTCATAGTCGGCATAGTCGGAGACAATATTCTTGGCACGTTCAACACGCACATCGCGCATGCTTTCTTTTGTTTCGGCACTTAGCTCCATCGCCTCAAGACTTTCGATTAGCGAATCTATCTCTTTGCTATCCCCTATAAAGGTCATTCCATGGGGGTCATATTCAGTATAGTCAGCAAATACCCAGTCCATCGGGGGGCTCCCTGTAGAATCGATGTTAATCCTTTTTGTTGCCACGTCGGCGTAGACCTCAAATGAAAACAACTGAGGGATGAACTGGTTGTCGTATTGTGGGTCGAATCCACGTGATTGGAATACATCGTAGAGATGCTTCAGGAATGGCACATCGTCTGCCATATCGAATGCAATCACATCAAGATCTTTTACATATTTCCAGTTTATCTTACCCTCGGAATCATAGAAGTAGCTAAGACTGCCACGTATGCCTACAGCGCCTTTTGTGGAGAGTTCGCTGTTTGCTTTAACCCGCGCCTCCTCCAGGATTTCCAGCAGATTGTACTCCACCCCTCCAGGATTCTTTATATTGAATGCCTCCTTAGCAGTTAGTGACCTGCTGAGCTTGTAGCACATATCCACCCCTATAGCATCAATCTTGGCTTTGATTTGTGGTTCAAATATATAAAAAAGGTCGTTAAGGTTGGGGTAATCCTCTATGTAAAGGTCAACCATATTTGACGTGAGCTGCTTGTCTCCCATTAGGTGGCTTACCGCAATCTGTCTCTTGAGTGCCTTCTCGTATTTTCCGTCAACTGCAAGGCCATGCGCCTCATCATACAGATATATGAGCCGGGCCTTTAAGGCATCAGAGGTAGCCTTTTCCTTAACCTCGGCAAGGATAGTGTCTATCTCTCCAAGCATCTCTCCCTTGCCTATGTAGATGCCATGGTAGGCCTGGTCTATAAGGGTGGGCATGTTATCCCCGTATAATGATTTCAGGTTCCCTAGCTTCTCGGTGAACCAGACATTCGTCCCGACCTCGCGCCCGTAGAATTCCGCCATGTCGGGGCCCAGTTTCTCCTTCACGATATTGGCAACATCAGAATACTTGGAATCAGGGACATCGTCCGAGAATATGAGGGAGTAGTCCACATCGTTAATGTACTCGTACCTGATGACCGGTGTCCCGTCCTTGAGCGTGTAGAAGTATGAATTGCTGCCATAGATGTCTATCACAACGTCCCCGGGGATTCCCTCGGCAGCCATCCTTGAGCGGACCTCGGGCAGCGTCTTCTGCTCGATGGTGTCTATGAGATTCTTTGGCTTTCCTGTCGCGGGGTCGATTATGGGCTCCAGCGTGCTTGGGTCCCTGAGATGGAAGGACTCCCTGGTTTCAGGGAATGTGTCGGGGAACCTTGCGCAGCCCTCGGGGCAGACCCAGTCAATCTTGTCCCAGATTTCTGTCTTCAGGAAGTCCAGGTCCTTTGCTTCCCAAGGAATGTTGCCCCAGAGTGTCCTGCCCTTTGTCTCCTGATCGATGAGGAATGCCCTGACCTCCTCGGTCGGTCTGCCTATTAGATTGTTTTTGTAGACGGCCTCGCCCTCAGGACCTTCAAGGAATTTACCGTTTGCGTCCTCGAGGAAGAGGAATAATTGCTCCACTATCGCATTCCCATACGTATCTTTAACCGTTATGTCTGCATACTGGTAGGGCCTGCCCTGGGAATCAGTAAACTGGGAATTGACTATGGATATACTAAACTGATCTGCGCTCTCCAGCGTGCCTATGATGTCCATCACAGGAGCGAACTTCAAAGCCCTGTACGACTTCGCAATGAAGGGGTTTGCACCCATCACCTGTGGATCCATCAAATTCGTGGTTTGGATGACAGTAATGTCGGCCTCCAGAAACCTCGCGATTGCGTATTCGTGGAATATCTTTGCAAGCCCCTTGCCCTGGAATTCATCGAAGACTTCATAATTCAGCGAGATGAGATTCAGCTGTCCTACGCCCTCTGTAATTCCGCGCTGATAATTCCGGAAGGCAATATTCTTTCCACGGAGGTCAGGCTTCGTTTCGTCAAGCTTGTAGAGAGCGTCCTCAAAGGAGGCTGCGTCCTCAAAAGGTATATCAGTGGATGTCTTCACGCTCTCGTATATGAACTCCTGTCCTGCAAGAGGGTGTCCTGATTTGGGCTTTATACGATATCTTCTCCTAACAGCATTCTCACCCTCCTGTTCCTCCCCCAGGAATTCGACAATCTCGAAGGAGGGGTAGTCCTTTTCGATTCCTCCGGCGCAGGCGGGGTCTACCTTTACGTCTTCGCCGGGGACTTCTACAGGACATACATCAGCGAAGCCGAACTTTGCCTTGAACTCGCAGAATTTCTTGCTGGTTTCGGAGATAAGCTCTGTGGTTGAAATGCTTGGATTCACATCACTCTTAGTGACCTTCTTGATGATATCCTCATCCAGCGCCTTGATTATGAATTCGTGATGTTGTGTGGATATCTCGCCCATGGTTTCCTCTATCTTGCCCAGCGAGTACTCAAAGCTTTCTATGTTTTGGCTGAGAGTGGTGCCCCTGTAGCCCTTCCTTGCATAGAATGCATCTTCTGCATGTGGATATACGTCCTTCAGTATCTTTAGTGAGAGGTCTTCGGACAATTCCGTTACCTTCTTGCATATCTGGAATCTGTCTTCACCATAATATTTGTCTTTAACTAAGTGGTCCCGGGTAATCTCCTTCAGACCCAGTAATTCCGGGAATTCCTCAAATATCGGTTTGGCGGGGTCTGACCTACCCATCACCATATGCGTGCCGCCCTCCTTCAGCCTGTTTATTATCTTTGCCTTTACTTCTGGCTCTATGTCATAGTTCAGGAACCATCTTTCATAATAGGTGTTATATCCTCCTTCAAGCTCTGGTGGGAAAAAGGTATTGGCGTCTTTGTTATAAAACCATATCGTCTTTGTATCTCCCTTGTATTCAAACGTGACCTTGAACTTTTGGGGTTCCACCTCCTCCACCTGAATGCTGGAGAATGGAATATCCGGGTCCATTCCATACTCTTTTGCAGTAGCCCAGAGCTTTACTCTTATACCGTCCGAATTTGAAAGTGAAGCATCCGGGTCCACATAGATGCCTGTTTTGGCAGCGGTCTCCATGAATAGTGAGGGGTCCATGGAAGACGCAGGATAATACGCCAGTTCTCCTGGGCATTTGCCTCCGAGCCAGACAATCTGGTCCCAGATGCTCGTCCTCAGGAAGTCCATGTCCTTTGCTTCATAGAAAACCCTGCCCCATATGGTCCTGCCATTTGTCTCCTGGTCGATGAGGAATGTCCTGACCTCCTCGGTTGATTTGAGGAGGTTGTCTTTGTAGATGGCCTCGCCCTCAGGGCCTTCAAGGAATTTGCCGTCGGCATCCTCGAGGAAGAGGTAGAATTCTCCTAGAAGCGCTCCACCTGAACCCCTGACCTTCATATCAGCATACTGGTAGGGTCTGCCCAGAGAATCAGAGAAATGCTCAGAATCCTTTATCTCTATCTCAAAGCTCTCGGCGACCCCCAGCATGCCCATGATGGCAAATTTCGGACCGAACCCCAGGTTCTTGTACGACTTCGCAATATAGGGGTTCGCACCTATCCCCGTCATAGCCATCATCTGAGTGCCTGTCTCGATTGACGTCATGCCGGCCCCTATCATCCTCGCAAAAGCGTATTCGTTGAATATCCTTGCAATTCCTTTGCCCTTGTATTCCTCGAACATTGAATCCTCTATCCCAATGATGTCCACGACTCCATGTTTGGGTATAAATCCATAGTCATAGTCCATGTAGGCAATCTTTGTGCCGTCAAGCTTGTAGAGTCCGTCATTAAAGTAGGCTTCGACTACAACATCTACCTCCACCTTAGCAGTTTCCATAATGCTCTCATATATGAACTCCTGCCCTGCAAGAGGGTGTCCTGATTTGGGCTTTATACGATAGCTTCTCTTAACCCTATTCGCATCCACTTGTTCCTCTCCCAGGAATTCGGCAATCTCGAAGGAGGGGTATTCTGATTCAGTCCCTCCAACGATGCAGGCGTCTCCTTCGCCGCTGCTGGTGCCTATCTTGTCTCCGCCGCCGGAGGATGGCGGAACGGAGATTGCGCTGCCGATGATTGGGGGGGCGGAGATTTTGGGGCTTGGGGCCTGGGGAGCGGGACCTGAGCCTTGGGAGATTTTAAGGCTGGGTGCCGAGGGGGCGGAGATTTTGGGGCTTGGGGATGGGGGGGATTCTTCAGTAGTGCAGCTGGTGGTTCCGTCGGGTGGTTCTGTTGGGCCGCCTGTGTCGCAGCCGGAGCCGCCGCCTCCCGAGGGGGCTTCGCCTCCGTCACAGCCGGAACCGCCTCCGCCCTCTGGGCCGCCTATGTCGCAGCTTTTGCCTCCGCCGCCAGGGGGAGCGCCGGCAATTGCCATAGTATAGAGACCCATCAGCCCGAGCATGTCTGATATGATGTCCAGCTTCATCTTTATCGGGCCTGCCTCCTTCTCTGCCTCCAGTTGTATGAGCTGCTCGGTGATGAACTTCTCCTGCATGAGGATTTTGCACTCCTCTGTTCCGGAGACGTAGACGTCATCGTCTTCAGTAGAGAGCTCCAGCTCATTGGTCGAGGTGCTTGTGAAGAGGATGAAGGCGCCTGATTCGAATACCGTTATTTCGTCGCTTCCGGTGGTGTGGCTTGCGGCAGGGGGGTCCTGGATGTTCTCCAGCTCAAGCTGGGGACCCTGGTCTATATCCAGGGTTATGTCCTTTCCTTCAGGGATGTATCCATAAACGAAATAGCCCCATTTACCCATGGCCTTGAACTCAACAGGGTAGGTGCAGTATTCTATCAGGGCATCTCCATCAGAAGCGCCGGGGGCTATGTCGAGCTCCCTGCAGTATCCATCGGCGAGAACCATCTGGGCCATGGACAGGGTGAGGACTATGTAAACGGAGAATAAAACCAGTGTCTTCCTCAGGTTTGGCTTCCTCATTTTTTGGTGATTTTGAGGTTTATTGTTGCCGAGCCGGTGTCAATGTTCCTTGTCTCTGAGGTCTCTATGTTGACCTGTGTCTCCTCGCAGATGCAGGTTCCCCTGGCCTCCTCGAATTCTATGCTTACGTAGTAGGGGGTTCTGATTTGTGTGTCATCCACTGTATCTCCAAGGCAGGTCATTGTGGGGGAGTAGACCTCCTTTATGCCGATATAGTTTCCATCGGAGTCCCAGTCGTTGTAGACGGAATAGCAGTGGTTCTCCTGCAGTTCCGTCCTGAGGTCGTAGCTGCCGTATTCCTGCAGTGCCCTCTCGACTCCCTGAACGAAGTCCGTTTCAAGGGGGATTGTTTCGGGGCCGCCTCCAACGTCTGTGAGGTTGAACCTGGAGTCGGGTCTTTTGCCTGGGATTCCCCCAGGGGAATTTATCCATTGATAGGCAAGGAACGCGATTACTACCAGGGCTATTACGGGAAGGATTTTTTTCCATGGGATGTGGTAGGTGAAGGAGTAGCCCCCTTCAGACCGGGCCTCGTCGACCATGGCTGGGTCGAGGTTCTGGGCTCTGAGGCTCATTCTCAATAGCTCTGGGTCCTCACCCTTCTCGAGCTCCTGCCTTATCCAGGTTTTTATCCTGTCAGCCATTTTTAGGTATACCAGCAGCCGGCGTCGAATAGCTCATCCAGCTGCTCCTTGGTTATCTTGAACTTGGCCTTGTCGCCTAAGGTGGAGACCAGCTGTCCGGAAACCTCTGTTGCACCGCATTTGAGCTGCAGGTTGCCGCCGGTTGCGTCTCCGTAGGTGTCTGCGAGGTCTATCTCTATGTATTTTTCTATGGTAGGCCCTATGCCCCAATCGCATTTCTGGCCGCCCGTCACTCCTGCCTCGCAGGGGTCGCAGTCGCAGGATGAGGCGACGCCGTAGTCAGAGCATTCATCTACAGTAGCTCCGAAGGCATCGCATTTTTTGCATGAGACGCTTAATAAGCCGGTGGATGCTATCTGGCACGGTCCTTCAGAAACCTGGCAGGGGTTTCTTATGCAGACCGGGCAGACGCCGTCAGGGTCGATTATACCCCAGATAGCAGTGGGATAGTCAGCGCAGTCTTCAATATCCTCTGTCTCGCAGATTTTGCAGTCACTGTTGCCGTCGTCCCACCAGCAGGTTCCGTCGGTTTCGCACGTTGCTCTGGTCGAAAAGTCGCAGGAGCCGCCATACTGGAATTCGATGCTTGCGCCGCACCAGCTGAGTCTTGCGTCATGAGGCCCGGTCTGTTTTGGAGGTATGCTCCAGGAAGAGCAGGTTGCAGTCTGGGGGCTGGCCGGGTCTACTGCAACGTCGGGGTTGCCCTCGGTGCAGTCGTTTGAGTAATCCTGGTAGGAGGTGCTTCCGTTTGCCTTGACCTCCCACTTTACCTTGGCTGTGCAGGAGGTCCCTGTCCGCTGGAGGCTTACCTGGAGGGCGGGTATTTCGCAGGTAACCGCGGAGTTGGAAAGCTGAGTGTGGATTGAGAGAATACCCAGTATTAACAATGTGGTTAGTATCAAATGCTTGGTTTTCATCTTTAACAATTTGCGATGTATTCCCCGGAGACGAGTGAGGTGCCCGTTGCCCCGCCCCCAAGGCCGCTTATGCTTATTCCTGTGAAGAGGGCGACTATCAGGGCTGCGATGCCAATTAATACCAAAGCTATGATGAGGAAGAGTATGCACTTCTTTGCTGCTTCTCTTGTTTCGGGGTCATCCGATGTAAGGAGTTTGATGCCGCAGACCGCGAAAAGCACTGCGACAATTGCAACAGCGAAGTAGGAGAGTATTGAGGTGATTTCCATGAGGTTGGATTTGACCTCGCAGACCTCCTTGCAGTTATCTATGCAGGGGGTTTTGGCTTCGGTGGGTGTAACGCCGGAGCAGTAGGTGTTGCAGCATGTATCGCAGTCAGAACCGAGAAGATTGAGGCCACAGTGGGACATGCCCCCGCAGATTCCTCCGCAGGTTTCCTGGCAGTTGGTTTCATTGGTTCCGTTGGTATATACGGTCTTGGTAGTGAAGCCGACGAATTCGTCCGTTGGACCCGCGGGGCAGTCGCAGGAACAGCCCATTAGTTCTATATCTGCGCTTGCTGTGAGACATAGAACTGATAGTAGTAGGGCTATGGTGAGAAGTCTCATGTCATTAAGAATTAGGAATTTTAGGGATATAAGCGTTACTTACCGAACCTTCTCTCCCCGGAGTTGTAGTCATTGATAATTTTGACGAGGTCTTCGCGCTGGAATTCCTGCCAGAGTTTGTCGACAAACTGAATCTCGGAGTAGGCACATTGCCACAGAAGGAAGTTGCTGATTCTTGATTCGGATGTCCTTATTATTATGTCCGGGTAGCCCTTGACCCAGAGGTTCTTTCTTATGTTTTCCTCGGTTGGCTCTTCGCCGCTGTCTATAAGCTTGCCCACTGCATGCAACAGCTCTTGCCTTCCTCCATAGGCTATGGCGACGTTGAGGTCGAGGTTGTCATAGTCCTTAGTAGAATCCTCCAGCTTTGTGAGATTGCCGACTACCTTCTGGCCTATTGGATTACCCACCCCCGCTAAATAGTCAAGGTCGCCGCAGAGGTTTATTCTGACCCTGCTGCCGTGTATCCTGCCATTGTTAAGGACGTCCATGGCGTGGTTCGAAAAGAGGTTGAGGAGCGTGTGGACCTCGTCCTTGCCCCTGTTTTGGATATTCTCGCTCGATAGAACGTAGATAGTAACCTCATTGACTCCAAGGTCAATGCACCAGTCAAGAAAGTCGTGGAACTTCTGGATTCCCATCCTGTAGGACTCTTCAAGGTTGGCTATTCCGCTCTTCTCCATGAACCTCCTGTTTCCGTCTGGTATTACGCCGATGTGCATTCTCAGGCAGGTAATAAATAAGTATGGTATTAATAAATAAAGAAGATGATGGTTCTTGACGCATCCGGTATCCTTCGCTCCGGGCTGGATTTTTCCGATTCTGGCTATCTGATAACCAGCGGGGTTCTTCATGAGGTTGAGGAGGATAATGCGAGGACTGCCGTTAATGCTGCGGTGGAGAGGGGTTTTATCCAGGTCAGGGAGCCGGGGGAGGATTCCGTCGGCAGGGTGAGGGCAGCAGCAGAGAAGTCTGGGGACTTGGAGAGGCTTTCGGAGAACGATGTCTCTGTCCTTGCACTGGCATTGGAGACGAATTCTATAATTGTTTCTGATGACTACAATATTCAAAATCTGGCGAGAATTCTCGGTATTAATTATGAGAGGACCTTTCATAAAGGAATAAAAAAGAAATTAACCTGGATAAGGGTCTGTGAGGGTTGTGGAAAGGATGGGGAAGGGGAGGTCTGTGATGTCTGCGGCTCTAGAATGAAGAGAGTTCCCAGCCGAACTTCTCCCTGAGGAGGTGGTAGGCGCCCTGCGGCGGGATTATTCCCTCCTCCGTTATTAGCATGTCTATCATCTCGGCTGAGGTTATGTCGAATGCGGGATTGAGGACCCTTATGCCCCTGATTTTGCCGGGCCGGATGACTTCCTTTGTGTCCCGGTATTCTATGTCGACCATCTCTCCGCCGACGGACTGGGGGGAGAATTTTATGGATTCAACAGCAGCAATAAAGTCTATGTCCAGGTCCCTGGCTGCTACGGCTATCTGCGAGGTTCCTATCTTGTTGATTAGGTCGCCGTTGGCGCGGACCGTATCTCCGCCGACGATGACCTTGTCGACCTTGAACTCCTTCATCATTAAACGGGCTGCAGAATCCACCACGAGAGTGGTGGGGATTTTTGCCTTTGCCAGTGCCTTTGCAGTCAGGTGGCCCTGGAACCTCGGCCTGGTCTCGGTGCAGATTACCTTGAATTTCTTGCCGTCCTTTTTTGCCTTTGCCAGCAATGCAACAACTGTATCTGAGTTGCAGTGGGTCAGGATAACGTCGTTATTATCGATGAGGTTTGCGCCAATCTCGGCGATTCTCTCCAGCGCCCTTTCCTGGTCATCAATAAATTTCTGGATATCCTTGGACATTGCCTTCCTGAATTCCCCGGCATCCAGTTTTCTGTTCCTGTCGGCGAGGTATAGGACATAGTCAACCGCATTCGGGAGAGAAACCGCTGTCGGCCTTGCTGCCTTGAGGGTCTTGCTTGCTTTCTTCAGGTCTTTGATTACTGCAGCCGTGCTCTTTCCGTCCAGCTCCTTCTTCATTGCCCGGGCTGCGGCAATGGCGATGTCAAGGGCGCCCCTGATTCTCATGTCCCTTATGTCCCTGGCTGTCTTATTGACCGACATGTTGTCTTTTTAACTATTTAAAACATAAAAAGATATATGGGTTTGCTTTCCGTGGGCGACTTCTCTTCTGATGACCTGAAGTCCGTTATTCAGGAAACTGCAAAGATAAAGGGAAATCCTTCTGGTTATGACAGCAGGCTTGACGGCAAGACATTGGTGCTTCTATTTGAGAAGCCCTCAACCCGAACAAAGGTTTCTTTCCAGGCCGGGATGTTCCAGCTTGGGGGCAATGTAATCCATCTGGATATTGACAGGAGCCAGCTGAGCAGGGGGGAGAGTATTGCTGATACTGCGAGAATTCTCTCGAGTTATGCGGATGGGATTGCAGCAAGGGTTTATGAGCACTCCACCCTGGTTGAGTTGGCGGAGAATTCCTCGGTTCCTGTAATTAGCGCACTGTCGGACCGGGAGCACCCCTGCCAGACAATCGCTGACCTCTTTACAATCCATGAAAGCGCGGGTGGCTTCGACGGTATAAAGGTTGCCTATGTTGGAGACGGCAATAACGTCTGCAATTCCCTGATACTTGGCTGCGGAATGCTTGGCATTAGCCTATCGGTGGCTTCTCCGAAGGGTTATGGGCCCGATAAGGACATTGTCAAGAAAGCAGGCGATAAGGTCGAGATTCTCTCCAGTCCTGAAGAAGCGGCGAAGGACGCAGACTTTCTTTATACAGACGTCTGGGTCAGCATAGGGAAAGAGGGGGAAAAGGAAAAGAGAGCGAAGGCGTTCAAGGACTATCAGATAAACAAGGAGCTTCTGCAGCATGCGAAGCCCGATTGCAGGGTAATGCACTGCCTTCCCGCTCACAGGGGGGAGGAGATAGCTGCCGACATGATAAACAGTAAAGGCTCGATAATCTGGACTCAGGCGGAGAATAAGCTTCACGCTCAGAAGGCAATCCTTCTGAAGTTGCTTGGTTAAAATGGCTCTTAAATCAAAGGAGGAAATCTCCAAGGAAAAGAAGAAGTTGTTCGATGGCATAACTCAAGAGATTTCGTTTGCCGATGAAAAGGGGAGGGTTGGAAGGCTTGAACGGAGGCGCGTGGTTCTCGACCTCAAATACTTTCCCTACAGGTTCATGAAGGAGAGTAATAAGCTGATGGGGAGGGCCAGCACCACCCTGATGTATCTGGTTGGTAAGAGGTGCGGGAAGGACATCTATGACGGCTATGTGGAGCTGGGCCATGACAAGGATGCTGCGCTCAATCTTAGCACTGCGGGCATGTGGTACTTCGGCTGGGGGCTTGTTGACATAGATGTTAAGACTGCGGAGGCAATAATCTACGACTCCTTCGAAGCGGACAGCTTTACCCTCAATAAGAAGAGGGGTAATACGCCCACATGCCATTTCTTCAGAGGAGTTATATCTGGAATCTGGGCAGCATATTCAGAAAAGGAGTGCTACGGCGATGAGACCATGTGCAAGGCAAAGGGGGACAAATACTGCAAGATTGTGATTAGAGCAACAGGATAATGAAATCCCAGCTCAGCTCCATCGACGTGAGAGTTCTATCGAAGGAAGTTGAAAAGATTCTGAATTCTAGGATTGATAAGATTTATCAGATATCCAAAAGGGAGCTGAAGATTAAACTGCACCAGGCAGGACATGGCTCTCTGGATTGGATAGTGGCTCCGAATTTTCTGTGCCTGAGCAGATACAGCAGGCCTGCTCCGAAGGATGCCAGTTCCTTTGCAATGCAGCTGAGGAAGCATCTGTCCGGCGGTTTTGTGAGGGGGATAATGCAGCACGGATTTGATAGAATTCTTGAATTTATGATTGAGAATAAAGGTAAAGAATATACTCTGGTGGTTGAGTTGTTCAGCAAGGGGAATGTGATTCTTCTTGACTCTGATAAAAAGATTATCGGGCTTCTGGACTGGCAGAAATGGAAGCATAGGAAGCTGGGCGTGGGGCAGGTCTATGAGTATCCACCGGAGGGGGTTGATGCTGCCGTCATAGATGCCGGGGAATTCAACGATATTTTATTGGGTTCTGAGAAGGGAATTGCAGCAACCCTGGCAACTGGGCTGGGGCTGGGTGGCCTTTATGCAGAGGAGATGTGCCTGAATTCTAAAATTGATAAAGATAGAATATCCAATAGCCTTGATGAAAAAGAAAAGAAAACTCTATTCAAATCATTGAGGAAGCTTCTTGATAGGGAATTAAGCCCGATGGTTGTCCTCGAGGATGGAGAGATGACCGATATCGTCCCCTTCGAGCTAGAGACCTACAAGGGCTTCGAGCAGAAGGGACTGGACTCATTCAACGATGCCGTCGATGAATACTTCAGCAAGCAGGAGTTCGAGGAGAAGGAGGAAAAAGCAGAGAGCGGGTTCGAGGAGAAGCTGAACAGGCTGAAGGAGATAGAAGAGGGGCAGAGGAAGAGCCTTGAGGAGCTGGGGAAGAAGTCCGAGGAGTATAGAAGGGTCGGCGACCTCATCTACCAGAACCTGCAGGACGTTGATTCTGTAGCAGGGATGGTTAAGAAGAAGGAGCTAGGTGTTGGGGACAAGATCGGAAAAATCAGGATAGAATCGATGAACAAGGACGGGACGATTTCTGTTGAGGTAGAATAGCAAGAAATGCCTTCCGATATAGAATAGCTAAAACTGTCTTCTGGTAAATTCTAGGCAGTGCCACAGCTATCTCCTGGGAAAGAAAAAAAGAATAAATGGGAAAGGGCGGTTAACGCCCATTTCCTAACAGCTGTATATCTGGGTGAATTCCAGTGCAGCCTCTCCATCGGCCGGGACAGGGACCTTGAACTCCACGTTCCACGCGTCCTTCTTTTCGTAGTCGTGGGTTGTCTTGGAAATCTCCCAGTCGCAGTAGAGCCGCTCCTTTACCGTCACAACAATGTCCTCGTCCTTGTGGTTCTTGAGCTCTACCTTTACCTCCTGCCTCCACGTGTCGTCGGATATCTGGTTGGACTCCATCACGTTCCTCTCAGCGGTTATGTCAAAGGCATCGCCGATGTAGAGCCTTATCTGCTCGTCCTTGGGCGTGTGGTCTATATTGTCCTCGCCTATGAACTGCAGCTGTCCGGATGAGTCTGCCTTGTACACTCGAACTATGCCCTTGGGCATGGGAAGTCCGAGGCCGTTCTCCTCTGAGTTGGTCAGCTTTATCATCACATTCACTTTACTCTGCGAGCTGCTGCCGTACCACCAGTAAGAGCTGCCGCCGTCGAAGACGTACTCCTTTGTTACAGGCACTCCGGAGGAGGTGAAGAGACTTATCTGCTTCGTCTCCTTGTCCTTAAGGTCCGTCTTTCTCTGCAAGGAATAGAGGTGGTATTCGAAGAAGGACTCCTCCTCGAACTGGGGGGCTGCCTTTGAGGCGTACATTACGTCTTCCGCATACATGCCGCCTCTGACCTCAGGGGTTACCCGGTGGATGTCTCCAGCCACCAGCTTCAGGGTAGCATCAGGGAAAGTCGCGCCGCAATTGTTGTTGATGGTAACCCAGCCGTTCAGGTCAGTGTTCTTGTCGTCCTGGTCAACAACAGCAATGTAGTTTGCGTTCCAGTTGATTCCTGAGGTGAGATAGGAAACCTCGACGTCGTGGCTGCCAGAGACTTCATTCTGGAGGTGCCAGACGAGGGTGGGCTTTATTCTAAGGCCCTGCGGAAGCTTCGGGAACTGTATGTTGTCATAACCTCCAAGAGTTATGATTCCCTGTTCTCCCATGTCAAGGATTAAACCGCCTGAGCTGCTGAGCAATTTTCCTTGGTAGGTTTTGTTTCCTGTTTCGACAGTAATATCCTCGCCGAGGTATTTCTCAATGAGCTTATAGCCGCTGACCAGGTCGTATTCATAGTTCTGCTCCTCGACTATGCACCTGTCCGGAGCAGTGATTGATTTAAAGTGGACCGATGTTGGGTCTATCTGCGAGGCAACGTCCTGGAATTCCACGATGTTCAGGCCGGAGCTTAGGTCTATCTCCCTTCTGTCTTTAACGAGCCCGAGGTTCTGGTTATATACTGTTACTTCGACGCCTGCCCCCTCGGATGAAATCTCCTGGGCATCAGCCTCTGCGATTATCTGTGGGAGAGCCATTCTGCCCGATGTTATTATCGAGCCGAGTTCCTTCAGGACTGCTGGCCTTGAGGATACCACTCTCTTTTCTTCCGGCTCCTCCCTGGGAGGGTTCAGAACCGGGATTAAAATCATCACGCCAACCAAAAACACCGCCGCCATAATCAACAAATATTTTGCTTCCATTTTATCACCTCTTTGTTAAAGATTTTAGAAGAGTCTTTAAATTCAGTGTTGGTTTTCTTCGGCGAAGACCGAATCATCTGTAGAGAACGAGGATTGTTTTCTGGAGATTCCTTGGATTAAATTTCTTGATTTCATCAAGTATGATTTCCTTGCCTTCATCGAGAGGGAACCCTGCTATGCCGCAGCCAACGGCGGGAATTCCCATGGTTTTACATTTCAAATCATCTGCAATAATTAAGGAATTTCTAACTGAATCTCTTATGGAATCTTTCGTTGCCTTCCTGTGGGTTTCCCAGTCCATGGCAGCGGCATGGATGAGATATTTTGCTTTCAGTTTTCCGGCTGTTGTTGCGACTGCTTCTCCCACTTGGATTGGGCCCTGGCCACTGCCTCATCCTCAATCTCCTGGCCGCCGGCCCGCTTTATCGCCCCTGCAACCCCGCCACCCATCCTGAGCGAGGTGTCTGCTGCATTGACTATTGCATCGGCCTCAAGCTTCGTTATGTCCCCATGCAGGATTTCGACGTCCATTCTGTTATTATTCTATATAAAATAAAATTAATTACAATGAGAACCGCAGCCGTTGAAAGGAAAACGAAGGAAACGGAGATTTCGTTGAAATTGAACCTGGATGGAAAGGGAAATTCAAAGATTGATACTCCTCTAAAATTTTTAAACCATATGCTGGAGAATTTCAGCAAACACTCCGGATTTGACCTGGAGGTTTCTGCCAAAGGGGATGTTGATGTGGACGACCACCACGTCGTTGAGGATGTCGGCATCGTGCTTGGCGAGGCCTTTGATAAGGCGTTGGGGGACAAAAAGGGCATCGCAAGGATGTCCCACCGCATCATTCCCATGGATGATTCCAAGGCTGATGTGAGCGTTGATTTGTCGGGGCGGCCCTATGCAGTCGTTGACTTGCCTTTCTCGGAGTTTGAGGAGAAGAAGGTTGGCGATGTGACAAAGGAGAACGTTGTCCACTTCCTTGAGTCCTTTGCGCTGAATGGGAAATTCAACCTGAATGTAAAGGTTGAGGGACAGAACGACCACCACAAGGTGGAGAGCTGCTTCAAAGCCCTTGCGAAATCCCTGCAGGACGCAGTAAAGATAACGGGGGGGGAAATTCCCTCGACAAAGGGGACGATATAAGACAAATAGGGGACATGTAAGATGCCTGTAACGCCGTATCATCTGGGCCCGGTGCTGCTTCTCGGGATTTTGCTTTTTCCGGCACTTTATCTGCCGGGGCTGCTTCTTGGCTCTGTGATAGTTGACATCGAGCCGTTCCTCTATCTCTCGCATGGAATCGGGACCCATCCGCATGCGATAACGCATACCTATCTGGGAGGGGCTGTTGTCGGAATTATTCTTGGCCTGGTTCTCTATTCAATCAGAAAATTAATCAGGAGAATCATGAATCCAATCAGGCTGGGGCAGGATTCCTCGCTGAGGGATATTGTTGCGAGCTCTGTCCTTGGAGTATATTCGCATGTGTTCCTCGACTCCTTTATGTATACTGACATAGAGCCGTTCTTTCCCTTAATGGCCAAGCCCCTCTACAAGATGGTCGGCTGGGGCGAAATCTACATATTCTGCGGAGTGACATTTATCCTGGGCTTTTTTGTCTATCTTTACAAATTAAGTAAGAAGAGGGGCTTAGGAAGCATAAAATAGAAAATGGGTTACGAAGGATACATCGCAAAGGGGTATGAACCGGATGAGAACGACCTGGTCGTGGAATTCTTCATCGAGCCTGCTGAAGGTCTGTCGCTTGAGAGGGCAGCGGAGATTACTGCCGGAGAAAGCTCGGTAGGAACATGGACGGACATAGCGACCATGAGCAGGGAGATTGCCGATGAGCTTGGCCCGAAGGTCTTTGATGTTAATAAGGGCACGGTAAAGATTGCCTACCCCTCCGCTTTGTTCGAGGAAGGGAATATCCCCCAGGTGATGAGCTCCATTGCAGGGAATATCTTCGGGATGAAGGCAGTGAAGAATTTAAGATTGGTGGATGTTAGATTCCCAGATAATATTGTAAAATCATTTAAAGGACCAGAATTTGGAATCTCAGGAATCAGGAAGCTGCTGAAGGTGAAGGAACGCCCGCTGATTGGGACCATCGTCAAGCCCAAGGTCGGCCTTGACCCTGACGGGCATGCAAAGGTGAGTTACGAGTCCTGGGTTGGTGGTCTTGATATTGTGAAGGATGATGAGAATTTATCCAGCCAAAAATTCAACCCCTTTGAAGAGAGAATCACAAAAACCCTGGAGCTGAGGGACAAGGCAGAATCCGAAACAGGGGAGAAGAAGATTTACATGCCGAATATAACGGCAGAAACAAACGAGATGCTCAGGCGCGCGGAATTCGTGAAGGAGCACGGCTGCGAATATATGATGGTGGATGTGCTTACCGTTGGCTTTTCGGCTCTGCAGACGGTCAGGGATGCCAACCTTGGGCTTGTAATCCATGCGCACAGGGCGATGCACGGGGCATTAACAAGGAACAGGAAGCACGGAATCTCCATGCTCGCACTTGCGAGAATCTTCAGGCTCATTGGAGTGGACCAACTGCATATTGGTACTGCTGTAGGAAAGATGCAGGGCCCTGCGAAGGAGGTAGTGGCAATAAAGGATGCCATCATCGAAGACTGGTCCGGGCTGAAGAAGACGTTTCCCGTAGCTTCGGGCGGTCTTCACCCAGGCATGATTCCAGAGCTTGTGAAAATTCTTGGAAAGGACATCATAATCCAGGCGGGGGGCGGTGTGCACGGGCATCCGGATGGGAGCTCTGCGGGAGCTACAGCAATGCGGCAGGCAGTCGATGCTGCGATGGAAGGAGTTTCGCTGGAGGATTACGCTAAAGACCATCCCGAGCTGGGGAAGGCGCTGGGTAAGTGGTCCAAATAGTGCTGTTTCACTTTATGCAACAGCTGTTTCACCAGAAGATATGGGCTGTTTCAGCCAATGTTCTTAGAAAGAGGTGATGAAAAATGGAAAGAAGCAAGATTTTAGGTGTTGGGATTGCGGCCCTGCTGATAGTTGGATTGGCATGGGGCATTAATGCAGCAACCCAGGAGAAGGGGGAGTGTCCCTTCAGTGGAAAGAAAGCCGGATTCCATGCCGGAATAAAGAAAGGGCTGAATCTTCCCAAGGATGCTACTAGGGAGGAGGTCAAAGCCGCTTGGCTGGAGGAGATGGGCCTGAGTGAAGATGCAACCAAGGAGGAGATAATGGAGGCTAAGTTCCAGAAAAAACTTGAGGGGCTTGGCCTGACCGAGGACTCCACCATAGGGGAACTAAGGGAGGCTATGCAGGAGCAGAAGCTCTCGATGATGAGGGAAAAACTCGGCCTTTCGGAAGATGCGAGTGAGGAGGAGATAAAGGATGCCCTCGGCGAGAAGGCGTTTAACGGACACAAAGGAATTGGGAAAAAGAAGGGATGGGGCATGTAGGCCCCCATTTTTTATTCTTAACTGATTATACTAACATATCGAGGTGATTTAGATGGATTACTTCATGGGTTTCAGGGGCATGGGCAGGCGTATGTTTTTTGGAATAATTCCGATTCCGGTCATCTGGAATCTGCTCATCATTCTAGTAATAGCATTAATATTCTACTGGCTCGTGAAAGGCTCGGCAGCACAGGACGCTCTTGACATAGCAAAGAAGAGATACGCCAGCGGGGAGATAGACAGGAAGACCTTTCTTGAGATAAAAAAGGATATAGGGAAATAACATGGAAGTCTCTGAAACCAGACTCGGGATTGCAATAGTAGCTGTGTTCGGTTTGGGGATTCTGTTCTCCATCCTGAACGGTTACTATATTGAAGACACTGGCGAACCAATCCCCCTGATGGTCTACGGTATGTCCTTCGCCTCCATGGGGGTCGGGGCCCTGATTATTTTGTTATTTCAATGGAAAATCAGTCAGAATCAATTACATAAAATTCTCAAGGTTCTGCCCGAGGACGAAAAGATAATCCTCGAGCTGCTTGTAAAGGAGAAGAAGATGGAGCAGACCTATCTGGTTGCTGAAAGCGGGCTGTCGAAGGTGAAGGTCTCGAGAGTCCTGACAAAGCTGGAGCAGCGCGGCATCGTTGAAAAGAAACAACTGGGGAATACGAACCTGGTGAAGCTGAGGGTGTAGTGCCTAACTTTTCTTTCTCACTTTTTATCCTCAAACAAAAAGTTGAGAAGTTTTGTTTTGTTGATTAGGAACCAAACTAGCAACAGGAAGATTAGGGCTATGAGAACTATGGTGATAAATATGAATATTCTATATTCCAAGCTCAATGGAGGGCGAGTATAGAGAAGGTCTTCAAATACCATTTTCATTAACGCTTCCTCTTCCCCCTAACCCTATCCCTGTAATACTGCAGCGGGTGCTTCACCCCGCACTCTCTCTTGCACAGCCCGTAGCTCTTTATCTTGGCGCAGGTCGGGCAGGAGTACTTTGTCGTTGACTTTTCTCCTGCAAGGAATTCAAGCTGATACCTTGTTTTTTCCTCGTCGAATCTGGGGAAGCGGGAGAAGATTTTCACTACCTCGTCGACCGGGAGGCCCAGTCCCACAAAGAATGTTCCCAGGATGAACATGGTGTTGTGGGAGGCGTTCCCTGCCTCCAGGCCGGAAACCATGGCTGAGACGCAGGGCGGGATGGCATCCTCTTTGACCCTGTCGACCTTGAAATCGGTGTGGGGCTGCTGAGTAGAGTTTAACCATTTGGCTGTCTCCCTGAACCAGGGCGGGATTCCTGTGAGCTTTGGGGGCTCCATGATTTTGAGCTTGATAGCCTCGCGGAGTAGAATGAGTGGCTCGGAATTCCTCAACTCGACCATGCCGGAATCCATGCCCCTGTTCACTAACTTCCAGCCGGGGGAATTCCTTGCAATGTCCTTTGTCAATTCGAGAAACCGCTGGAAGGGGATTTTGCTGTCCTTTATTTCGAGGTCCATCTCCTTCATTATCCTGCCCAGGACTGCGGGGTCCTCGGAGCCGAGGAACTGGTGGGCGAGTTCTGCCTCTCCTGCGGCGTATCTTCGTATGATGGTCCGATTCTCTGTAAGGGCTGAGAGAATCCTTGCAACGGCGAAGCTGAGGATAGATAATTCCCGGGCGATTTTGTTGCTGAGGTTTACGTTAATCCTTCCCTGGATTCCGTCGACCACCCTCTGCTTCCCGAGCTCGTAGCTGCCGCCGTAGATGGGGTGCTTGTGAATCTCATCGAGAGTCATGTTGAGGGAGGAAACGTGGTCCTTCGCCTGCGGAAGGAATGGATATTTCCCCAGCGCCTCAATGCTGAATTCTGCCATGTCCCTATAATTTAGGTTACATCCCGTAAAAAATCAATAAACAGGCAAACCCAGCAAAAATCACAATTTTTAATAGATAAATCCAAATCTATATTCCTCCAAAATGACAGGGAAGAAGAAGGGTATGGAAGACAATGTCCTGAGGAAGGAGCTGGAAGACTGCAGGGATGAGAATCTCCGGCTTAGGGCGGAATTCGAGAACTATCAAAAGCAGCTGGACAGGGACAAGGAGCAGTTTGCCGGGTTAGCCAATGAGGGTCTTATCAAGGAGTTGCTTTGTGTGGTGGATGATTTGGAGAGGGCGGCTGAAAATGGCGACGAAGGAATTGGCTTGATTCATAAAAATTTTCTAAAGGTTCTCGAGGGTAATGGGCTGATGAGGATTGATTGTGTCGGAAAAAAATTCGACCCCCACTATCACGAGGCGCTGTGTCAGGAGGATTCAGAGCAGGAGGAGGGCACGGTCCTGGAGGAACTGCAGCCCGGTTACATGCTCAAGGACAAGGTCATAAGGCATTCAAAGGTCAGGATTGCAAAAAAAGGTGAATAAAAATGGCAGAAGAAAAAACAACAAAGGAGAAGATTATCGGGATTGATCTTGGGACCAGTAATTCACAGGCTGCTGTGATGATGGGTGGCAAGGCAACGATTATTCCATCGGCTGAAGGCGCGACCTATGCAGGGAAGATGTTTCCCTCGGTGGTTGCTTTTACAAAAGAGGGTCAGATGCTTGTAGGCGAACCGGCTAGAAGGCAGGCAGTGTCGAATCCTGAGGGTACAATAACTGCTGCAAAGAGGAAGATGGGAAGCGGCCATAAGTACAGCGTCAATGGCAAGGATTACACTCCGCAACAGATTTCAGCATTCATTCTGCAGAAGATTAAGACCGATGCAGGGGCGTTTCTTGGTGAGGGCGTGAAGAAGGCCGTAATAACGGTACCTGCTTATTTCGATGATAACCAGAGGACTGCGACGAAGGATGCAGGGACTATTGCAGGTTTGGAGGTCGTTAGAATAATAAACGAGCCAACTGCCGCAGCACTTTCCTACGGCCTTGACAGAGCAGAAAAAGAGCAGAAGATAATGGTCTTCGACTTTGGAGCAGGGACTCTCGATGTTACGATAATGGAGTTCGGCGAGGGGGTCTTCGAGGTTATCTCAACATCTGGAGATACGCAGCTCGGCGGAAAGGACATGGACGAGGCCATTGTGAAATGGATTACTGATGAATTCAAGACGGAAAGCGGCGTCGATTTAAGCGCTGATAAGATGGCGACGCAGAGGGTAGCCGAGGCGGCGGAGAAGGCGAAAATCGAGCTTTCTACTGTCCTGGAGACGGAGATAAATCTGCCATATGTTACTGCCGATGCATCTGGACCAAAGCATCTCACGAAGAAGGTGACGAGGGCGCAGCTGGAGAAGTTGGTTGGTCCGATAGTCGATAAGTGTAAGAGTTCCATGGAGCAGGCGATGAACGATGCGAAGCTGGGTAAAGAGGGCATAACGAAGGTGATTCTCGTTGGAGGCCCTACCAGGATGCCAATCGTGCAGAAATTCGTCGAGGACTTTGTTGGAAAGAAGGGCGAGGGTGGAGTCGACCCCATGGAATGCGTTGCGATGGGAGCTGCGATACAGGGCGGCGTTCTTGCCGGAGAGGTGAAGGATATTGTTCTGCTGGATGTTACGCCATTGACCCTGGGAATAGAGACCCTTGGGGCAGTGGCAACAGCACTGATTCCGAGGAATACCACAATCCCGACGAAGAAGAGCCAGATTTTTACCACTGCTGCGGATATGCAGACTGCAGTTACAATCAATGTAGTGCAGGGGGAGAGGCCGATGGTTGCTGACAATACGAGTCTGGGGCAGTTCAACCTGGTTGGAATTCCCCCGGCGCCGAGAGGGGTGCCGCAGGTTGAGGTTACCTTTGATATCGATGCCAACGGAATTCTCAACGTTCATGCAAAGGACCTTGGGACAGGGAACGAACAGAAGATTACCATCACTGCATCGACGAAGCTGTCTAAAGATGAGATAGACAGGATGATGAAGCAGGCAGAGGAGCACGCGGATGAGGATAAGAAGAAAAAGGAGGAGATAGAGGTCAGGAATAGTGCGGACTCGATGGTTTATGCTACTGAAAAGACGCTGTCCGAGATGGGTGACAAGGTTGCTAGTGAGCAGAAGGAAAAGATTGATGGTGCATTGAAAGCCCTGAAGGAGGCGCTTGCAGGGACAGATAATGAGGCCATAAAGGCAAAGACCGAGGAGCTGAGCAAGGTCTTGCAAGAGGTTGGAGCTTCGATTTATCAACAGGCCCAGGCCGCGCAGCAGGCCCAGCAGCAGGCT
The DNA here is from genome assembly GCA_964549685.1 of uncultured archaeon. Lineage (GTDB taxonomy): Archaea > Altiarchaeota > Altiarchaeia > IMC4 > QMZM01 > WALD01. The sequence goes on from CAZJVE010000001.1 coordinate 49,572, forward strand.
CAGGGTGGACAGCAGGCTGGTGGAGAGCAGACAACCACCGAGCAGGGCGAAGAGGTGGTCGACGCTGACTACACGGTGGTGGACGAAGAGAAGAAAGAGGGCGAAGGTGCGCAGGCCGGAGAGGGTACAGGGACCCAGGCAGGAGAGCAGACAGATAACCAGACAGAAGCGCCCAAGGAATGAATTCCCTCATCACCGAGACCCCGGAATTCCAGCAGCTGGTGACCTTCGAGCTGTGTAAGAGAAGGCCAATCTACAACTGGTTCTACTACAAGGAGGGCTTTGCCCCCGAGCTGGTGTGGGAGCTGCTTGAGAGGTTTGAGGTTCCGAAAGGAGCGACTGTTCTGGACCCGTTCTGCGGGACCGGGACTTCTTTGCTTGCGGCTGCGCAGAAGGGATATAATGCGGTGGGCTTTGACATTACGCCGCTTGCTGTTTTTGTTTCCAATACTAAATTGCAGCAGGGCTATGACCTCAAGCTGCTGAAGGAGGAGATTGACAAAATTTCACAGCTGAAGTTCGGGGATACAAAGCTCAAGTGGCCCGACCTCGGATTCATCGAGATAAGGAAGGCGTTCAGTAGGTATGCGAGAAACGATTTGCTTTTCTTCAAGGAGAAGATTCTTGAGATAAATGATGAAAAAATAAGGAATTTTCTGTTTCTGGGGTTGCTGAGCATTGTGATGGAGTCCAGCAACGTCAAAAGGGACGGCGGGGTTCTCAGGGTTGTGAAGAAGAGGCATCTTCCGCCAGTAAGAAAGCTGCTGAGGAACAGGCTGAAGAGGATGTACAAGGACCTGGTGAAGGGCGAGGAATTCCTCGGGGGAATTCATGCTGAAGCCAGGTTGGGGGATTCCAGAAATTTGCCCTTGGACAAAGATAGTGTAGAATTTTGTATTACCTCTCCACCGTATCTGAACTGGGTTGATTATACCAAGATTTACGCGCTGGAGATGGCGCTGCTCATGGACGCAGATGAGATAAAGAGGGCGCGTTCCGATTCGCTGCGCTCATACATCGGGGCGAAGGAGCCTAAGGACTTCAAGGTTGAGTCAAAGCACCTCAACGAGCTGTTCGGGAAGCTGGAAGAGCTGCCTGAATCCAGCAAACCTCCCGCGATAATGAGGGGCTACTTCGAGGACCTCTTTATGAACCTCGAATCCATTTATAATTCATTGAAGCCGGAAGGGAAGGCCGCGATAGTCATAGGAAATTCCTGTCTTCCTAATTTAGATATAAACTCAGACCTTATCCTTGCGGAGATGGGAGAGGGAATCGGATTTGAGGTGGAGGGGGTTTGGTCTTCCAATACGAGGGTTTGCAAATTCCCAGGCATGAAGACCAGCAGGCCGGTGAGGGAGAGCATCGTTATCCTGAAAAAATGACAAAGAGAGATTATTACGAGGTTCTTGGCATCGGGAAGAATGCCGGTAAAGGGGAAATAAAGAAGGCCTACAGAAAGCTGGCCAGGAAGTATCATCCAGATGTTAATAAGGATGCCGGTGCTGAGAATAAATTCAAGGAGGTGTCTGAGGCATATGAGGTTCTGGCTGACGATAACAAGAAGGCGAACTATGACAGGTTCGGCCATGCGGGAGCGCAGGCAGGATTCAGCGGTGGCGGATTCTCGTGGAATGATTTCAGCCACTTCGATGATATCTCTGACATATTCGGAAGGGACTTCTTCGGCAGGGATATATTCGACGTGTTCTTTGGGGGGCAGGGTAGGAGAAGGGGCTCCAGTGCAAGGAGGGGCTCGGATGTCAGATATGACATGGAAATAGACCTGGAGGAGGCCGCGTTTGGAGCTGAAAGGGAAATATCGGTAAGAAGGAATGAGACCTGCGATGACTGCAAGGGCTCAGGGGCAAAGTCAGCATCTGATATAGTTAGCTGTCCGTCATGCAATGGGGCCGGGCAGCTCAAGCAGGCCAGGAGGACTCCGTTCGGGCAGTTCGTTACCGTAACAGCGTGCAATGAGTGTAAGGGTAGGGGTAGAATCATAAAGAAGCCCTGCACCAGGTGCGAGGGTACGGGGAGAAAATCAAGGAGTAGAAAAATATCGGTAAAGATTCCCGCCGGGGTTGAGTCCGGCTCGTATCTGAGGCTTCACGAGGAGGGCGATTCAGGGGTAAAGGGCGGCTCTTCCGGCGATTTGTATGTTGTGATTCACGTAAAGCCGCATAATGAATTCATGAGAGAAGGTAGCGATATAGTGTATGAGTTACCCATAAGCTTTTCGCAGGCTGCCCTTGGCGATGAAGTAGAGGTTCCAACGCTGAGGGAAAGGGTAACGATGAGGATTCCTGCCGGGACGCAGACAGGGACTCTCTTCAAGCTGAAGGGCGAGGGGATTCAGAAGCTGCATGGGAGAGGTAGGGGGGATGAGCTTGTCAGGGTCAGGGTTGTGACTCCGGATAAATTGAGTAAAAGAGATAAGGAGCTCTTCAGGGAACTGGTGGGGGAAAAAGGCGGTAAGGGTGTTGTCGAGAGCATAAAGGAGAAACTTAACGTTTAGTATGCAGAATAATTAATAAGAAGAATGTCACTCAGGGAGAACAAGAAGGAAAGGGGGAAGAGGACGGATAAGGAGAACAGGATAATCATGATTGCGATTGTCGCGGCAATCCTATTGTTTATCCTGTGGTGGCTCTATGGCTACCACTTTGTCGTTGTTCCTTCGGGAGAACTGAGTTTTAGAGCGCCGTGATTTTACAGATATCTGGCTACGAAAGTCAGGAGTGCCTTCTTTAGTAGTGGTGCTGATAATAGCAGGGAGAGAACGATTTCTGTTGTGCCTGCTCCGGTTAGGAGGAAGTGTACCGTGGAGGGTATCGCTCCACCGCCTATGAGAGTGGTGAGCTTTGCCGGATACCTTCCATAGAGAATCAGGATTAGGCCCCAGAGGGACGCTGCGAAAAAGATGACAGACATTGCGTGTCCGATTTGTTCGGTGAATTTTCCGATTTCGTATGAATTCTCTACAACTCCAAGGCCTCTGAATATTACGCTCCAGTCGTGCGATTCCCTTGTCAGTGGCATGTTCAAAAAGCCCGTGCCAGAGGGGTTTTCCGCCGACTGCATGTAGACTCCGTTGTTCTGTATGCTCATCCCGGCGCACATCAGGAGGATGATGCCTGCCAGATAAATCTCTTTCTTCCTGAAGCAGATTAGCGCAGGGACTGCTGTGAAAAGGAGCTCGTTCAGCATGCCTCCAAAGGAGCAGAGCATCCTGCTTCCAAAGATGCAGAAAAATCCATGGCCTGCTTCGTGGACCCATACTATGACTAGCATGTAGAAGAGATTCATCGGGAGGCCGACTATGATGGCGAAGATTGCCGGGACTATGAAACTCAGAAAGAGCATTCCGTTCAGCAGCTTGTATTCCTCGGCTTTTTTCCCTTTCACATTATTTATTGGAGAAGGGAATAAAATTAATTCATGGTGATAAAATCAAAGTTCGAAACTGATGAGATTTCGACGAGGATAGGGCTGATATTCTCGGAGTTCGGTCTCTCTCCCGACGCATGGACCCTCCTTTCACTGGTCCCTGCCGTGCTTGGGTTTTTTGCCCTGGTCAATAAAGACCTTCCTCTCGCTCTGGTGTTGTTCCTTCTTTCAGGCTTTCTGGATGCGGTGGATGGGGCGGTTGCGAAATTTACCGGGACTGCCACGGCGTTTGGGGCCTTTCTTGACGGAGTGGTAGACAGGTATGTGGAGATCCTTCTCTATCTTGGTCTGCTGTCCTACGGGATTGGTTCAGTGTGGATAGCTGGCTCCATATGGATAGACGGCTCGGCATTGATAGCCGTCCTTATCTTTGGAGCTATGATGACCTCCTATATGAGGGCCTATGCAGACCATAGGGGGGTGGTTACAGAACCGCACAGGCACAAGGAGATGGGTGGTCTCTTGGAGAGGCCGGAAAGATTATCTCTCATCTATCTGGGGATGTTCCTTGCCAATTATTATCAGCCAGACTTCCTCCAGTTCTCCGTAATCATGGCAGGAATTCTTGCCAATCTCACAGCAATCCAGAGATTTTACTATGTTGTGGAAAATGCTAGGTAGCATAGGCATATTTATAAATCGCCTCCCATTACCTATTTATGACTGATTCTTTCAGCCCGGAGAAGCTTAATCCAAATCAACTCTCAAGGAAGCTGTTGGAAAAGCACAGGAGAATGTTCGATGACTATCATAGGGAATTCGAGATAAGACAGAAGGTGTCCGTATTGAGCGAAAAGGGAGATCTCCTGGAGCACTGGATAAAATCCGCAGAAGAGGATGGTTCCAACGACTACGAGAAGTACAAGAAGGACAAGGAGATGGTCGGCCGGGAGATATCATCACTGGTTAGTGAGCTCCGGGACATGAGTCTTCAGGACGTAAAGAGTGAATCAAAGGATGAAACAGAGAAAAGATATTCTTTCCTTGAGGAAAGGATTGGTGCTCATAAGGAAGCGATAGACTATTGGAATGGCAGAGTCAAGGAATTATCCAAAAAGAAAAAGGTTAGTGGGGGCAAAGAAAAAGGAACAAAGGATTCAAAGAGGAGAAAGGCGAAGAAGAGATGAACGAAAAAGAGCTTAAGAAGAAAATCAACGGGTTGAGGAATGAGATAGACCACAAAAACAAAAAGCTAAAGGATATTTATCACGAGCTTGGGTTCCATAGGAGGGATGCCGACACTCTAAGGACGAAAAGAGACCAGTTCAATGAAAAGGCAAAAAAGCTCAGGCAAGAAGCAAAGTCGTTTGTAGCCAAAAGGGACAAGGTGAACGAGGACATAGGCAAGCTGAAGAATAAAAGAGCTTCTTTTATAGAGAAGATAAAGACGCTTACGAGAGATATAAAGGAGACAAAAGGCTACAGGGACGAGCTGAACAGGATAGCAAGAGCACCGGATACTCTACTTACTGAGATTTACCATAGAGATATTGAAAAGCTACTGGAGAAGGACATGCCTATAGAGGATGAAATAAGGCTGTTCGACAAGATATTCGAGGTGAAGGACCGCCTTCTGGCTGCAAAGAAGGCCGACACGGTTCATGGAAAGGTCTCTTCAACCTACGAGGAGGTCAAGAAACTGAACCTGAACATAGACAAGATTAACGAGTCCATCCAGTCTCTTGCAGAGGAATCGCAGGAGAACCACCAGAGGGCAATGAGTATCTACAAGGAGATAGACGTCATCTCTGAAGAGTCAACCCAGTCACACAAGAAACTGGTGGAGAAATACGAGCTGATGAACCCCCTTAGAGACCAGATAGGTTCAATGAAGGAGGAGATTAAGGGCGTTCAGGAGAAACTGGCCCCCTTCGTCGAGGAATGGGAGAAGATAAGGCACGAAAGGGAGGAGCGGAAGAAGAGCCAGGACGCGCTTAAGGCAAAGGAGAAGCTGCATAGCAAGAAGAGGATAAGCATAGACGACTTCAGAGTGCTTTTGGAGAAGAACGAGCTTGAGCTGCCGGTTGCCGAATGATTATCCCTTAATGAATTCTATTTCTTCTGAATTGAGGCCGTATTCTTTCACTAGTTCTTCCTCGCTCAGTTTGTTCTTCCTGAGCATTGTCTGGAGTAGAGGTATGTACTGCTGTGCTATGACCTTCCCGGACGCATGGAACTCGGGGGAGAGCTTCCCCGCTATTGACTTCTTCATTGCTCTTTCCTTCTTCGTATGGCCCAGCTTTGCGAAATACAACGGAAACTGATACCTTGTGAAATTCACTTTCTGATTCTTGGATATGTTTACTCCCCCAGTCATCAGGGGCGTCACGTATCTCAGGAAACCCCAGTACTGCCTCCTGATGATTCTTCCAAGGAAGACATCTGCCCTTGAGACGTAGTGATATGCCTTGGCTATCTCCTCTTTGCTCCTGTATATCCTCGGGAGGTTCTCGTCTATCCACAGGAGGACATCCCTTGGCTGCTCGTTCAGGTTCCAGGTGGATTGAATAGCTTGTTTGAAGTCGCTTTTTGTAAGGACCTTGCTCAGGACTTCATAGATGTCGGTCGTCCTGTCCCTGGGGCTGAGGAGTTCAAGATCCTTTTCTTCTATTCTTTGCTTGCCCATGCCAACGGTCTGTAGGTCATTTATGGCCGACCTTATATCTCCACCGGAATTCTCGGCAATCCTCAGGAGAATCTCCTTGTCTGCATGGATTCCCTCCTTCTCACATATCGCCTCCAGCATATTCCTTATCGTCGCCGCCATTGGCTTTCTGAACTGGAGCTTCTCGCAGGATTTTTTTATTGTCTTGAGCCTTCTTGATGAGAAATCCGAGGTTATGAGGATGGTGGGGTTCCTTGTCTTTTCCAGCAGTAGGGGGACCTTCTTTATGTTGCCAATCTTCTCTACGTGGTCTATCAGGATAAGTTTCTTTCCCCCGAAGATGCTTGAGCTCTGTGATGCAATTATCGCGGAATCCAGGTTCTCGTTCCTTACACGGAGTATCTCAAGTTCAAGCTCCTTTGCTATAGCCTCCGCAAAGGCTGTCTTTCCCACTCCAGTCGAGCCGTGAATCAGCAATGGCTTTTTCCAGCCGTAACTTCTTATGTCCTGAATCAGCTTCTGATTCCCAACGAACTCGTGAAAATTCCTTGGTTTGTATTTTTCCGACCACATATTCAGATGATTAGGTTTTTATATGTAAAACTATTAAGTAGTATTAACGATTACTGAAGTGATAAAAATGGAACTTGGCGAATTGTCAATATTGCAGGGGCTTTTGATTAATATCTTCTGGCTTTTACTGGCCTTTATACTGGGTTATGTTCTTGGCTATGTTGTCTCGAACGTAATCAAGAAGCTGCTTACCATAAATAAACTGGAAAAGGGCCTTGTGAGATACGGGGCAGTGACATCCGAGCTGTGGGCTTCGATAGTCAGCTTCGTGGCACAGTCCACAAAGTGGTGGTTTGTAATCCTGATAGTCGTTTCAGCGTACCAGAACGCATTCCAGGTGGACTCAATACAAGACCCCATAGTCATGTTCTTCTACTTCGTGAACAGTCTCCTTCTGTTGGCCCTCCTTACGGTCGGGGGACTGCTTCTTGGAGGAGTGCTCTACAAGATAACGAAGGATTTCCTGATAAGTATCGGTCTCGAGTCCGAGCTGGGGAAGCACAGGGTTGCCGACTCCATCGGCGGGATTCCAATCTCGAACATACTAGCGTCAATTGTCAAATGGTACACCGTGCTGGTTTTCATATGGCAGGGTCTCGTTATATTCAACGCGCCCTTCAGCATATCTCCGGAATTCAACAAGCTTGGGATGGTAATGGAAGGTGTCCTTGTGGGTTATGTCCCGGAGGCAATACTCGGGCTTCTTGTCTTGATAGTCTCCCTCATAATAGCGGACTTTGCAGGGAGCAATATAAGGAAGAGAAACGTCAGTTTCGGAGAGGTTCTGGCCATGGGTGCCGAGACAATAATAGTCTTCTTCGGAGCAGTTCTCGCATTGCCGAAATTTGGAATCCATAACGTATCGATACTTGAAGACTCGTTCAAGATTCTGATGATTGGAATCTCTATCGGACTGGCTATTGCAATGGGCCTGGGCCTTAAAGATGTGGTTGCAGATGCAGGGAAGGCCTATGGGAAGGGGATTATTAAGGGGAAGAAATAATCGTTACGCTATCATGGGGTGATTAATGAGAATAAAGGGTCAGGGCGCTATAGAATACCTTGTGACCTACGGCTGGACAATACTCGTAGCGATGATTATTGGCATTGTCCTGTGGCACCTGGGTGTCTTTGAAAAGGGTCCAAGTGCTGTGAACACAGCAAGCGGTTTTAGGAAGATTAAGCCAATGGAACAAAGCATAAAATATACGGAGTCGGGCTCATTTAGTTTTTCACTCATGAACGGTATGGGGCAGGATATACGTGACGTCAATATTGTTTCAGCGAGTGATGATTGTAGCGGCCAAACCGCTACGATTGAGAGTATGGGTCCTGGAGAGGTGAAGCCTGTAAGCCTGGGTTGTAAAAGCAAGACCACAGGTCAGTCCTTCAGTACCCTCCTGACACTTGAGTATGAAAGCACCATTGCCGATGTAAAGATGGTGCGTATAGAAACAGGAACAATAAGAGGTGTTGCAGAACCTTAGTTACATATAACAAAATGGAGGGATAAAAAATGAATCAAAGTATGATGACGGGATATGCAGTAGTGGTAATGGGAATTGTAATTGTAATGTACGCCGTGGCTGCTGCAGCGACAGGACAGCCCTTTGCTGAGAAGAATGCCAGTGCCCTCTTGAGCTTTGGTGGATTTATAACGGCCATCGGTTTTATAACCGCTGGTTTTTGGTCCAGCGAGAACGATATTCTCAGGACAGGGCTTATGCTGATAGGCGGGGCCACGATAATTGCAATGATGGTTCTGCTTTAGGGTAGATATCCCAATATATAACCGGGAGGTATAGAATGGATACCAAAGATAGTCAGGAGGGTATATCACTCAGAGAGAAGGTCAATCTTATGAATATCTTTGTCCTTTTCTCAGCGCTGGGCTTTATCTTCTCTACCTTCAAGCCAAGGGATTTTGTATGGCTGATACTTGTCGAGTGTTCCATTCTATGGTTTCTCATTGAGTTCTACCACAACAGAAATAATCCCAGGGCATTAAAGAAGGCAGGTATAATGGGCCTTTCCCTGATGCTTATCGGGTTTGTGGCCGAGAATGTCGGAGGGGCTCTTGGGCTGTGGCGCATATTAGAGAGCCTGTTATTCATAGGTTATATGCCAATAGAGGCGATACTTATCTGTTTCCTTGTTGGTTTCGCATGGTCGCTCTATCTGCCCAGGGAATTTAATAAGAATTACTCGCTCTACGATGTTCTCCTGTTTTCTATCTTTGGTACTCTTGGCGAGATTGCTCTTGTAAAGAACGGCATTATGGAGTATAGCGATGGCTGGGGGACCCCCTTCGTATTTGCAGGGTTTCTGCTGATATGGATCCTGCTGCATATCATGAATTATAAAGTTCTTCGGGATTTCTGACTGCCTTTATCCCCTGTATTTTCTTTAGGTCAGAGAGGTTCTTCAGGTCTATCTCTCTTGATTTTATTGTGACCTCTCTGCCGAAGGTTACTGCTCCGTGTTCGCAGAGGGGGACGCATTTCTTGCAGGCGTTGCATTTCAGCAAGTTTATTCGAAGTCTCTCAGCGCGGTAGAATGCAGAGTTGGGGCATGCTTCCATTGCAGGACAGGGATTGCAATTCTTACATTTTTCAAATTCAAGAGTAATAGGAATTCTCGTCTTTTGTGATTTTTCAATATCGGTCGGGAGGATTACTATGGGAATCTCGCTCTTTTGTGCCTGTGCAACGAGATTGCTTGCAAGGGAGTCGGCTATTCCATGCACTGTCTTTGCTATAGTATTGGCTGTGCATGGGGCAACCACGAGAAGGTCATACTCCCTCTTTGCCATTCTGCCAGAGGCGGGATAGCTCGAGCCCTGCTCCGATTCCAGGATTGTTTCCACAGCAACTTTCCTAATCCTGTCGAGGAGGCCATAGGTTCTCGCCACCTCCTCTCCTGCGGAGGAGAGTGCTACTGTGACTTCGTCCTGGGATTTTTCCATCGCCTCCAGGCACTCCTCAAGGAGGTGACCGGCTCCCGTTATGCACCATAGGATTCTCATTTCAGGTTAAGTTATAAACGAGCAATCCTATATAAAGCATTCGTAAAATGAAACAGAAATTCCAAGAGCAGATAAACGGGGTTGCTAAGAAGCTGAAGGAAGAGAACAACATCCTTGTTGTCAGCCATCACGATGCCGATGGGATTACTGCCTGTGCCATAATGGTGGACGCCCTCAGGAAGCTGGGCAAAGACGTAGATTTTATGGCCATTAAGCAGCTGGACAGCATAAACATCAACAAAGTAGAGAATTTCGGCAGAACCGTCGTCTTTACGGACATGGGCTCCGGGCAGATGGAGATGCTGATGGAGCATAAGGAGAAGATTGGGAATTTCTACGTTATTGACCACCATCCCCCTGCGATGGAATATGACAAGCAGGTGAATCCGCACTTCTTTGGCTATGACGGAGGGCTTGATGTCTCCGGGGCCGGGCTTGCCTACTTCGTTGCAAAGGCACTGGGGCACGAAGAGATGGCACATCTCGCAATCGTTGGGGCAGTAGGGGACATGCAGGATTCCGATGGAAAATTACACTCATTGAACAGGATAATTCTTGAGGACGGGATAAGGCAGGGGACCGTGAAGGTCAAACATGACCTCAGGCTGTTTGGGAGGCAAAGCAGGGCGCTGGCCCAGATGCTAATGTATGCCTCGGACCCTATTCTTCCAGGGCTTGTGGGGAACGAGACCTCTTGCGTGTCTTTTGTAGAGAATCTCGGAATAGGGCTGAAAAGAGAGAATGGGGAGTGGAAAAGCTATGTCGACCTGGATATTGAGGAGAGAAGGAAGCTGACATCTGCCATGTATATGCTTCTCCTTGACAATGGAACTCCCGAGTACATAATCCAGGGGATGATCGGCGAGGTTTTTACGCTATCGAAAGAGGAAAAGGGAACGGAGCTGAGGGATGCGAAGGAGTTTGCAACTTTGTTGAATTCCTGCGGAAGGCAAGAGGTGTCAGAGGTTGGAGTAAGAGTATGCCTGGGTGATAGAGACGAGGGATGGAAGAATGCAAAAGACGCTCTCCAGCAGTACAGGAGGAGACTGAGAGAGGGGATTGAATTCTTATCGGGCATGGAGAAAGAGGAGATGGATAATCTCTATTATTTTGATGCCAGCGGGAAGATAGATGAGAACATAATAGGGGTTATAGCAGGCATGGGATACGGAGCCAGAAAATTTAGACCAAACAAACCCGTCCTTGCACTGGCTGAGGACAAAGATAATGAAGATATGCTGAAGATTTCTTCAAGAGCCAACCGGCGCCTGGTGAGGAGGGGTCTTCATCTGGGCAATGCCATGAACGACTGTAGCAGTGCCGTTGGTGGAGAAGGCGGCGGTCATGACATCGCTGCAGGGGCAAGAATCCCCAAGGAAAGAAGGGATGAGTTTCTGGCTTTGGTTGACAAGATGATTAAAAAGCAGCTGAACAAGTGATTTTTAAAGCTGAAAACCAATCTTTTACTCTGCTAAGCGCTCGTTCTGGATAGGGCGGAGGGTTCTTCCCTATACCACGAGTTAAAGTACTGAAATGGCAAGAATTCATGCAAGAAAGAAAGGTAAGTCAAAGTCAAGCAAACCATTGAGAGTGTCATCTCCAGAGTGGGTGGTCTATGACAGCAAGGAGATTGAGGAGCTCGTGGTAAAGCTTGTGAAGGACGGCAATTCCCCGAGCAGGATAGGTATAATTCTCAGGGACCAGTACGGGATTCCCTCCGTTAACCAGATAACCGGGAAGAAGATAGGTCACTTTATCAGGAAGAACAAGCTTGCCTCTGAGATTCCAGAGGATTTGCAGAACCTTATCAAGAAGGCGGTAAACCTGAGAAAGCACCTTGAGAAGCACCACAAGGACAGGCACAATAACAGGGGCCTCAAGCTTATGGAGTCGAAGATACACAGACTCAGCAAGTATTACAGAAGCACAGGGAAGCTGCCAAAGGAATGGAGGTACGAGCCTGAGAAGGCCAGGTTGCTATGAAGTTCAGTGCTGTCCTTAAGACGGAATCCATGGACGCGGAAAGCGTTTCAAAGGCCCTGCAGATAGACAACGTGGATATGGAAAACTTCAGGATAAAAACAGAGGCTGAGAAGGGCAGAATCGTAACAAAGATTGAAGCGGAGAAGATTAACACCCTGTTAAGCTCACTTGATGATGTAATAAAGTGCCAGATGGTTGCTGAGGAGAGCATAAACAATGGCTAAGAAAAAGAAGGTAGGTTCGTGGAAGGACAAATCCACCTATGATGTAATCTCCCCTGAGAATTTCGATTCCGTAAGCCTGGGAACCACAATAACCAGTAACCCGGGCTTGCTCAAGGGGAGGAGCATTGATATATCCCTGAAGGATTTGACGGGGGATAGAGGAAAGCAGCACCTCAAGTTAGTTTTCATGATAGATAAAGTTGATGGTAACAAAGCCCATACAAGGTTCAAGATGTTTAAGATGAACCCGGGTTATCTGAAATCGAGAGTTAGAAAGGGGGGTAGCAAGATAGATTACATGGACATGATAGAGATGGGCGGGGAGAAGGTCAAGATAAAAATCATGACTGTAACCAACGGCCATATACAGAGTTCGCAAAAGAGAGACGTTACCTTAAAAATATCATCCATCCTCAAATCCCACGGGAAGGACAAACTTAACGAATTCGCCCAGATGGCACTCTTCGGCAAGTTAGGGACTGAAATCTACCACGGGATAAAGAACATATGTCCCGTAAAGAGGGTTGAGATAGAGCAGCTCAGGGTTCTCTGATAACCCTCTTCTCGGTAACGTCAAGGATGAGGAATCTGTTTTTGATTTCTCTTGTTATGTCTGATTTTTCAATGAGTTCCGAGACCTTCTCTGCCTTGCACTCCGATTTCGAGCTGAGCAACAGAACCGCGAGGCTGGGGGAGAATTCAACGAGCTTCCATAGGTGCTTCAAGATATCCTCGAATCTCCCGAATTCTACAGCAAATGCTATGTTCGGCTCGAGCCATATGACATCGAGCCTGCCGGAATTCACGCCATTCTTTATGACAGAGGAATTCTCCCTGACCGTGAAGCCTAGTTTTTCTCCAAGGTTCTTGTAGTATTCGAGAATTGCCTCCCTGTACTTGAGCCCTGAGTTCTTGGTATGCTCTTCGAGCTCCTCAAAGTTCTTCAGCTCGTCAATCATTCAAATTCACCGCAAAATTTTAATGCCGCTGGAATCTTGTCTATGAGGTCCGTTGCCATTATCGCATAGCCCAGGTCGTTCAATGCCAGGTCTCCTGCAATGCCAGAGAGAAAGGCTCCAGCACTTGCCGCCTGCAATGGCCCGGTCCAGCAGTGAAACGCCCCGATGATGCCGGCAAGGGCATCTCCCGTGCCCCCGACCGTCATGGCAGCATTGCCGCTCTTGTTGAGCCTGGTTTCCCTGCCGTTTGAGATTATGTCGACCGGGTTCTTGAGGACGATGGTCGCCTTTGTCTTCCTTGCCTTCTTCTCAACTGCTTCTGTCTTGTCTTCGAGGGTTTCGCCCAGCTCTCCAAAAAGGATTCCGAATTCCCTTTCATGTGGAGTGAGGATGAAGTTCTCCCCGAGCCAGGATGGCTTTACCAGCTTCAATGCATCGGCGTCAAGAACGACAGGCTTCTCTTTGATTCTTCTGAGCAGCTTCTTGAGTGCAAACTTGCTCTCCTGCTGCTGGGAGAGGCCATTGCCGATTACTATGGAGTCGAATTCTTTATCCATAATGGAATCAACATCCTCCTTTTCTAGATAAAATTCTGAATTTAACGGCGTTATCATCATGTTTGGGTCAAAGGGAATCCTCTCTGCAACGAAACGGGGGCACATTATCGTTACCAGGTCGACTCCTGTTCGAAGAGCTGCCTTTCCCGTGAGTACAGGAGCGCCTGTGAATTCCCTGCTGCCTCCAACCACGAGAACCCTGCCGAATTCTCCCTTGTGCTCGTTGCCTTTTCTTTTTGGGATTGCTGTAATGACATCGCCTGGACCGCACTGTGTTTGCGCTTCTTTGGGGATTCCTATGTCGGCTACCTTCGCGTCCTGGGTCTTTCCGATGTGGAACGAGAGGGTTGTATCTGCCTTGATTCCTGGCGTTGGAATATCGACAGACAGTATGTGGGCCTTGGCCTTGTTTATTGCATCGACGAGACTTTTTACGGGCTCTCTGAGCTCGCCCTTTATCCCTACGCCCAACAGGGCATCAATGACAAGGTCGAAATCCTTCAGGTCGGGTTTGCTGTCATCAATTACCTCAATGTTGACAGACAGATTCCTGAGTATCTCAAGGTTCTTCTGGTTTGCTTCTGTTCTGTTGCCATCGAGAATATAGACCGTTACCTCCTTTCCCTTGGCTGAGAGGTGTCTTGCTGCTACAAGGCCGTCGCCGCCATTATTCCCGTTGCCGCAGAATATTGCAATTCTGTTGAATCTTTCAGCCTCCTCGGCTATTGCGCTTCCTGCGTTCTCCATCAGCTGCAGGGTCGAGACTCCAAGATAGGTGGAATTGATGTCTATGGCCCTCGTAATTCTCTCGTAGTCCATGGAATTATCTATATTGGATATAGAGGAATTATAACGGAATTAATACTTTTTGAGCAGCTTCATCTCATAGAAAAGCTTGCCACCTATGGCGGCAAACGCCCCTCCAACGGCCAGGGCAGAGAACGCAATCGTCCTGCAGTTCCAGAGCCCAAAATAGGCGTCCGGGTTCGTCTTTAGATAGGGGACGAACTGTGAATATGCAGTCATGTGAGCAATGATGAATACCAGTATGGCAAGAACCCCAATCAAAAGTAGGTGCGATGTTATGCTGGGCTTCCTCATCTTCCTTACCCAGTCCCCGGCTATGAACGAATAACGTAACAGAGCCATGCCCATTGCTGCGAATCCTACATCCGCCAGAATTGCTATTGGAGGTACCCCCATCAGGAGCCCAATGGGGAATATGCTGGATACGACCAGCACTGTTCCGAGTATAAATGTCTGTCTGGTTTTCAGCTTATGCAATTCCGGTCTCTCTCCGCGCAGCTTCTCGGTTAAATCAAGAAACTCCTCTGCAGCGGCTATGGTCAGAATTCCAGATACAGTCAGTAGAGAATAGGAGAAAAGTTGCTCCATCTCGGTGATGCTGCCTCTCAACCCATAGCCGTAGGCCTGAACCAGAGTATATATCAGCAAACCAGTCGGGGCCAGGAGAAGAAAATACCACTTTGTCTTTGCCCCGAAGAGATCGGAGTATCTCCTGGATACAAGGGCAAAGGTTATGAAGACGAACCATAAGAAGAGGCCGCCTAGCACGGACAGGACGTTCGTTAAATCAACGTAGATGAACTGCTCCAGAGCTGTGAGGGCGGGGGCTGCCATAATAAATAATTGGATTAATTGAATATATAAGTCTATCCGTATGCCGGCCCCTCTATGTGGTCGGCCTCTTTTATGCTCTCAACGTAGCTCTCCAAATCCACCTTGGAAACGGACGGCTTTATCTTGCCAAGTGCCTGCTCAAAATGCTTCTTTGTGACCTTCTTTGATTTTATGTTCTCTCTCAGCGATATCATTGCCGCTTCCCTGCAGACTGCCTCTATATCGGCCCCGGAGTAATCCTTTGTCCTTGAGGTAAGCTCCTCAAGATTAACTCCTTCGAGCGGCATCTCTTTTGTATGGATTTTGAATATCTGAAGCCTTGCTTCATTATCCGGGGCAGGGACAATGATTCTGGAATCAAATCTTCCTGGCCTTAGCAAGGACGGGTCCAGAATGTCAGGTCTGTTTGTTGCTCCAACGACTATGACGTTCTCAAGGCTCTCAATCCCGTCCATTTCTGTCAGAATCTGATTGACTACGGTTTCGCTTACATGAGAGCCTGGAGAAATATCGCCCCTTCTTCTCGGGGCAATGGCATCAATCTCGTCGAAGAGGATTATCGTCGGGGCTGTCTGCTTTGCCTTCTTGAATATCTCCCTTATGCCTTTTTCACTCTCGCCGACCCACATTGAGAGAACTTCCGGCCCTTTAACAGAGATGAAATTCGCTTCTGATTCGTTTGCTGCCGCCTTTGCAAGGAGGGTTTTTCCGCAACCAGGCGGCCCGTATAGGAGGATTGCCTTGGATGGCCTTATGCCCATCCTCTCAAAGGCATCGGGATATTTGAGCGGCCACTCAACGGCCTCTTTAAGGGAGTTTTTTACCTTGTCAAGGCCGCCTATGTCCTTCCACTTGACATCGGGAACCTCAACAAAGACCTCTCGGAGTGCTGACGGCCCTACGCTCTTCATCGCCTCGACGAAGTCGTGTCTTTCAACCTTAAGGGCATCGAGAATCTCTCCGGGAATCTCATCCTTCTCCAGGTCAATCTTCGGCAGAATTCCCTTCAGTGCGTTCATTGCCGCCTCTCTTGACAGAGAAGCCAGGTCCGCCCCGACAAAGCCGTGTGTGGAGCCGGCAATCTCCTTCAGGTTTACGTTCTTTGTGAGGGGCATTCCACGGGTATGAATCTCGAGTATCTCCTTTCTTCCGTCCCTGTCCGGGACGCCAATCTCTATCTCCCTGTCGAATCTTCCGGGCCTTCTCAGGGCAGGGTCGATGTCGTCCTGCCTGTTCGTGGCTGCTATGACGATGACGTCGCCCCTGGCTGTCAGGCCGTCCATGAGAGTAAGGAGCTGGGCAACGACCCTCCTCTCGACCTCACCCCTCGTCTCCTCCCTCTTGGGGGCTATGGAGTCCAGCTCGTCTATGAAGATTATAGATGGCGCGTTTTCCTGCGCCTCCTCGAACATGCTCCGAAGTTTCTTCTCACTTTCTCCATAATACTTGTCCATTATCTCGGGGCCGTTGAGGGGGATGAAGTATGCGTTGCTTTCACTGGCAACTGCTTTTGCGATGAGAGTTTTGCCTGTTCCAGGAGGCCCATAGAGAAGTACTCCCTTTGGGGGAGTTATCCCAAGCTTTTCGAAGAGTTCGGGGTGCTTCATCGGGAGCTCAATCATCTCCCTGACCTTGGTTATCTCTTCCTTCAGGCCGCCAATGTCCTCATAGCGGACTGCCGGGGCCTCGGTGACCTTCATGGGCTTCTCCTTGATTTCCAGCTTCGTTACGTCGTGAATCTGGACTATTCCCTTCGGTTCCGTGGCTGCAACAATGAAGGGAATTGCCTGTCCCAGAATTCCTATGGACAGGTTGTCGCCATGGGCCATGGGCCTGCCGAGAAGTCTCTGCTTTAGATGGGTTCCGAAATCGGCCCCGAATTTTATCTCGTGTCTTATCGGAGCTATAACGATTTTTTTCGCGGCTGAGAATTCCGCCTTCTTGACCTTCACCTTGTCGCTGAGAGAGGAGTCGGAGTTCTGCCTGATGAGGCCGTCCATCCTTATTATGTCAAGGCCGTAGTCCTGTGGATGGGAGGGCCATACGATGGCAGCGGTGTTCTTCTTTCCGATAATCTCGACGATGTCTCCGGATACTATGCCGAGCTTCTTCATGGAGTTCTCGTCTATCCTGACGATTCCCCTGCCGACGTCGTTATGCAGCGCCTCAGCAACCTTCAGTTCGAGTTGTTTTCCACCAACCATTTTGTGCATATATTATGAAGATTATGTATTGAAAAGTTATCTCCAGTACCTGTTTTTCATGATTTCTCTCAGGAGGGTTGTGGCGTAGCTTCCCTTGCTGAGGGAGAACGTGATTGTTGCTTTCATGCTGCTCTCGTTGAGGTCGTCATCCTCAATGAAAAGGATTCTAAATTTTTCAAATGGGATAAAACAATCCCTGTAATTGCCTTTTGAGGAGAATTCTCTCAATCCCTTTATTCTAAAATCATCTTTTGAAATTTTTTCCTCTGATAGAATCTCCTCCGTTATTTCGTCGAGGTCAGTGTCATGTCCGGGTAGAGGGAGGCGCTCGATGTCGAATCCCCCCGCGATATATCTGCTTAGAGCAAGGTTGAAGATATAGCTCTGGTATGCGTGGACGAACATCATGCCCAGCTTTTTGGGGAGGCTTTTCAGGGCTCCTGGGAAGTCGTCAGGGTTCTGGATTAGATAGTTCATAAGGGAGCTCTCATAGCCTAGGTTCCTGGGGAATTTTTTCAGGGATTCCTTAAAGTCCTCCGTTTTTTGAAGGAATTCCCTGGCTTGTTTTGTTTCGTCGGGTTCGTCGGGATAGGTCTTCGTGAGATAGAGCATTACCGCTTCCTTGGGGTTGCCATTCAAAATCTCCTTCCCGACGAGGTGGGTTATCGGCCTTGTTGTGCCGAACCTCTGCACACCAAAGAAATTCGGGAAGCCAGATTTTAATTCATCCTTGATTAGATTAATTCTATTTTTTATAGAATCTTCATCAAGGTCCAAATTCCTTAGAGTTATTGAAAATCTGTTGCCCTGCAAGTCCCCCAGGTCTATCCTGTCGTTGGAGTAGGAGAACTCTCTGAGCTGGATGTCCTTTATGCTGACGTTCTCAAGGTCCTCTTCTTTGACGTTCCATGCCGATGCTCTCTGCACCGTTACAGCCCTCTTGTCCTTGGTGCCTGCGAAGGAAAGCCGGTTCCTGCTGACTCCGAGCTTCCTGGAGATTTCCTTCATGGCCCGCATGGTGTCCCAGTTGTTCTTCTGGAGCGTGAAGTGGATGAATTCCCCGGCTTGAGAATTGGATTCAATAATACTCTTGTCCACCTCCAACACTCTCCCATCCTCAGCAATCTCCTCGACTGTGAAGTCTTCGGGGAGCTGCTTGATTCTTCCTCCGATGCCCTCGGTCTTGGACTTGTAGCAGAGGATTCCAATCTCCTGCTCCAGTTCAGGGGGATTTATTTCTGGCATATCCTATAATAAGATATGGGGAATTTAAAGGACTTTCAGGAGCAGGTAACTGAATACGACAAGAAGTACAGCTGGGAAAAGGACGATGCGTCGCATATTGTGCTGCATCTGGCCGAGGAGCTCGGAGAGATTTCAAGAAGGATTCTCCGCCACGAGGGCTACAAGCTGGAGGAGTTCAGCAGCAAGGAGCTTGGGCAGGAGCTTACGGATTTGCTTTACCTTACCCTCAAACTGGCGAACAAGTTTGATATTGAGCTGGATGCTGAGTGGGAGGAGATGTGGGAGCGGTACAAGACCAAGACGAGCAGGAAGTGATTAAGGCACGTTCTTGAAGTGCATTTTGGCTACTTGCACAAGAATTTCCTTGGGAATTTCATCTGGTTTTGATTTTCTCAGGTCGATATCGAATTTTTTATTTAAATCATCAACCCTGCTTTCAAATTCCATCTTCGCAAGAATCGAAGCAACTGCAACAGGGAT
Organism: uncultured archaeon; assembly: GCA_964549685.1. Classification (GTDB taxonomy): domain Archaea; phylum Altiarchaeota; class Altiarchaeia; order IMC4; family QMZM01; genus WALD01. The sequence goes on from CAZJVE010000001.1 coordinate 68,518, forward strand.
TTCAGACTCCGCCCTGGGCTTCTGGATTATTTCCAGTCCGTTTTTGTCGAGGTCACCAAGCCTGAACTCGGTCTTCTTGAGGTCGAAGCGGTCGATGACGACCTTAACGTTTTCGTAGCTCAGGTCCTTGAGGACGTTTTTTATCAGCCTTGCGTGGGCCCATGCAAGGAGGTCGTTGAGGGATTTTCCCTCAGACTTAAATTCTTCATATTTCTTGTTATAGGTTTCCGGCATCAAAGTGATTGATTCTTTAGGAAAATCTAATTTTAGAATTTTTTCAGCAAGTTCAAGGAGCTTCCCCTTGGGAATTCCCTTGCTGTCTCTCACTCCAAGCTTCCTTAGCTCTTTGATATGCTCTGGTTCTAAGGCAACACAGAAGACAACCAATGGACCAAACCACTCGCCCTTTCCCGTCTCGTCGGTTCCCAGGGAATAGCAGTGCTTGCCGTCCGCCATGATGGAGTTGAGGATTTTGTCGATTCTTTCATCTTCATTATAAACAAGCTTTCCTGAATTGTAGAGGATTAATTTCAGCCCATCATCATCAACACGAATTAATTCGTGCTCCGATTTGGTGGGAATTTTTTTCAGTTTTTTCTTCTTGATGTAATTTTTAAGATTCCTGATTTCCTCCCTGTCGAGCATTATCGAATTCGCCATTGATAGTATATTATCCATAATTCCAATATATCTTTGATGGAAAGGTTAGACCCTTGGGGCTCGCAGGCGATAGGGGATTACCGGAATCTATTCAAGGAGTTCGGAATCGAGCCCTTCGACAAGTTCAGGAAGCATTTTCAGGATAACAGGTATGTCAGGAGAGGGATAATATTCGGTCACAGGGACTTCGACAGGATTTTCAAGTCGATAAAGGAGAAGAAACCCTTCGTGATGATGACGGGTCTGATGCCATCCGGTAAGTTTCATTTCGGTCATAAGATGGTCGCTGACCAGATAATCTGGTATCAGTCCCTGGGTGCTGAAATCTTTGTCTGTGCCGCTGATGTTGAGTCATGGCTTATGCGTGACGTAACCTTCGAAGAGGCGAAGGGTAATGCGATTAATGAGTATCTTGCGAATTATGTTGCCCTCGGTCTGAACCCCAAGAAGATAAAGTTCTGGTTCCAGTCGGATTACAGGAATGAGTACTATCGTTTGGGGGACATGGCCTCTAAACGAGTGACGTTCAACGAGATGAAGGCCATATACGGGGAGCTCACGCCCGGAAAAATAGTTTCTGTTCTTGCTCAGATTGCAGACATTCTCCATCCGCAGCTGCCTGAGCTGGGGGGTGCAAGGCCCGTTGTAGTTCCAGTTGGAGCAGACCAGGACCCCCATATCAGGCTGACGAGGGATGCTGCCTCGAGGTTGAATACCGAGAGGGAGACGGGCGGAAGGGATTTGGAATGCGTTCCTCCCTCCTCCACATACCACAAATTCATGAGAGGGCTTCAGGGAGGGAAGATGAGCTCTTCTGACCCGAAGTCATATATCGCGCTCTCTGAGAGTCCAAAGGATGCAGTAAATAAGATAATGAGCGCAAAGACAGGGGGGAGGGCAACGGTTGATGAGCAGAGAAAGAAGGGCGGAGTCCCGGAGGACTGTACCATCTACGACCTCTTCCTGTATCATCTGGTGGATGACGACAAGAAGCTGGAGAAGATTTACATGGATTGCAAGAAAGGGGAAAGAATCTGTGGGGAGTGTAAGGCTAACTGCTCTGACATGGTATCCAAGTTTCTGCATGAGCATCAGAAAAGGCTGGAAAAAGCGAAAAGTATTATCCAAGGGTTCTCTAAATCTTAATACCCATGAAAATTACAGACTGGGAGAGCATTCCCAAGTTTCTTGATGCCCTGAGACAGGAGTACAGGGTAATCGCTCCGACGGATGTCGGAGGAAAGGTGAATTTCAGGGAGATAGAATCGGGCAGGGACTTGATTCCTGAATTCATCAATACAAGGAATTCTCCAAAGAATTTCTTTATACAGAACCCCTATCCAGTCTTCAGCAACGGGAATTATCTCAAGGATATTGAGAATCTGAAATTCGAGGTGGATGGCAAGAGCCTTATCTTCGGGCTGAGGGCCTGTGACATCAATGCCCTCTCCATTTTAGACCAGTTCTACTTTGATGGCCTCCTGAATCACGACTATGAGAGGAATAGGAGGAGGACGGTAATCATAGGTATGAACTGTTCATGGCCCGGCGACAACTGCTTCTGTAGCACGTTCAATGCAGGGCCGTCGATAAGGAGGGGGGCTGACATAGTCCTTACTGATTTGGGCAATCTGTACTTCATCGAGGTTTTTAGTAATGGCGGGAAACATATTATTGACGGGTTCCCCAGCCTGTTTCTGGATTCAAAAGCGGAACACAGGAAGAAAAAGGAGGGACTCGTGAAAGAGGCCAAAAAAAGGATTAAGAAACTGAAGGTAAAGGAGGCAAAGAATAAACTGAAACTCACAACGGACAGGTACTGGGACAAACTGGATAAGAATTGCATAGGCTGCTACTCCTGTGATATTGTCTGCCCCACGGCCTATTCATTTGAGAAAGCTGCTGAACTGAAGAGACCAACGAAAAAGGTCAGGTACAAACTCAACCACGTCATGGAGAACTACGGGGAATTTGGTTGTGTGGGCTGCGGCCGCTGCCTGGAGACTTGCCCCAGAGGGATAGGTATGATAGACATTCTGGGCGATATAAGGACACTATGAGCAATAATCTAACATGGAGCTGGCGGTATCGATTATTGTATTGTTTATAGGATTGGCCATCCTGCTTAAGAGCAGCAACATTTTTGTAGACTCCGCAGAGAGGGTGGCCAAAATGTTTGGTATATCTGATTTCATAATAGGCCTGACTCTTGTCGCGATTGGGACATCGTTACCTGAGCTGGTTACATCTGTCATAGCTGTAACATCAGGCAGCCCCGGAATAGTAACGGGCAATGTCATGGGCAGCAACATAGCGAATATAGGTCTTATCCTGGGGGTCTCGGGGTTCATTGCCGTCCTGACAATAGAGCCGGATATATTCAAGAAGGACTCCATACTTCTTCTTGGGTCCTCCTTCATTCTTTACTTCTTTGCCTGGGACATGGTGATTTCCTCCGTTGAGGGGATAATCCTCCTTGTCCTCTTTTCCACCTATCTCTGGATTATCTTTGGAATTCACCCGAGTATGGAGAGGGTTTACAGGTTCAGGTCCTATGTCAGGGAGAGGGTAAGATTTGGCGACCTTTTTGATATAAAGACGTACAAAGGGGCAGTAAGGAGGAGCATCGACCCGGAGACGCACAGAAGGCTGACTAGGATTACAATCGGCATAGGGGTTGTACCATTCAGAGTTATAAGATTTGTGATGGACTACAGGACGTATCTCAGGATTGTGAGATTCGTCAGTGATAGGGTGGGAGAGGGTATTCAGAAGGAACTGACTCTTATTGCAATAAGCTGCATCGGCATCTTTCTTGGAGCAAAATATATGATTGATGGTGCGGTTAATACGGCATCAATCCTGGGGGTTCCGAACAGCTTTGTAGCAATAACATTGATAGCGCTGGGTACCTCGCTTCCTGAACTCTCGGTTGCCGTGATATCCGCAAGAAAGGGACTCGGGAACATGATCCTGGGAAATATAATAGGGAGCAATATAGCGAATATTGGCCTCATTATTGGTGTCTCGGCACTGATAGCCCCCATACCTATATCGATGCTTGAGCTGGCAACCATAATTCCGTTCATGCTCCTCATGACGGTGCTCTGCATAATGTTCATAAGGAGCGGCTGGATTATCAGGATGTTCGAGGCAGTCAGCTTTGTTATTCTTTATCTGGGGTTTATTGTCTGGATTGTTCTCAGTGTTGGCTCAGGAGCGGGGCTGTAGCGGAGCCGTGTCTTAGAATGATAACCTTTGCATCGGGGCCTTTTTCTTTCAGAGCTGAATCTATGGAATCCTGCAGATTATCTGATGGTGTGATGAAACATTTCTTGATTGTTTCATCGTCTATGGAGGTTACGGCGCAGATTTTAGAGCATGATACTATGCTGAGAATCTTGGCGGCCTTGTGATGGCCAAGGATATAGTTGTCATGTATCTCCCTGAATAATTCCTCAGGGATGTCTGACTTGCTTAAGAGGTCGTAGAATTCGGATGGGCCGATTCCATCAATACATTCAGAAACAAGGATGAGAACCCCTCCGTCTTTTAATGCCATTTTTCCATTCTCAATGGACTTCTGCGACTGGTACAGATTGATATCCATTGGAGGCAGTGCTACTGTTATTACAACGTCGGCCTTCTCAGGTATGGGCACGCAGTATATCTCCTTGCATGATTCGACAGCCCGGTAGAAGGAATCCTTCCAGTCTCCTGCCTGCACGTCGTATATGTCACCGTCCCCGTCAGCAACTAGGTTGATTGAGAATATTTGCCTCTTTTCAGCCAGCATTCCGACTGCCTCCTCCATGTCCTCGTGGACCGGGTTTCCTTTAAGCCTGCAGTTCTGCGACTCATCCTTGAGGGCGCTCTTGTGGTTCTGGGCTATCGTTTCATGGGCACATATACCTGGGAAAAAACTCTTCCTTCCCCCGCTATAGCCGGCAAAGTAGTGAGGTTCAACAGAATTTATGTTTATCAGTTTGTCGAATTCCATTGCTTTTTTATTTATGGAAAATTCCGTTCCCATTGATGTCTTGCCGATGAATTCAGCGGGGCTTTCCTTTGATTTATGGATGAAAATGTTGTCCCTGAATTCATTCAGAATTTCCTCGCCGAAAATTCTCTTGAACTCCTCCTCGGTTGGCTCCCTGTGCGAGCCGGTAGCAACAATGAAAGATGGGTTCTTATCTTTTATCTCGTCGTGGATTGAAGATAGAACCTTTGCCGTTGGTGTTGGTCTCTGCCCGTCATTGACGACGAAGAGGATTTTTCCATCCTTTATGAAATCAGAAAACTGGGTGCCAAGGGCCTTTCTTACCAGTTCCCCCTCGTCCTTCTTATCGACCTTCTTTGGATCGATGACGGCAAGAAGATTCTGGTCGGGAATCTCTATTTCCTTTTTTCCTCCGGCATAGTCTATCTCAACTTTCATTTGTAGATGGAGTTTCCTTCCGCGTCTATTGCAACGATTAATGGGCCCAGGTTCTCGACCTCAAGGACCCAGACCGCCTCCGGCACTCCGAGCTCGGGCCAGTGAACGTCCTTTACTGCCTTTACGGCCTTTGCTGCCAAGGCAGCGCAGCCGCCGGTCATCGACAGGTAGACACAGTTTCCCTTCATTACCTCAATGACGGAGGAATCCATTCCTCCTTTTCCAATGATTGCGGAAATTTTAAATTTTTTAATAAAATCAGCCTCCAGTGAATTCATCCTGGAGCTTGTGGTGGGGCCTATGGCGATTATCTTCCAGCCATCCGCCTCCTTCCTTGCTATGGGTCCCTTCTTTACTATGGGCCCTGCATGGAAGAGCACTCCGTCCTCGATATCGGCAGGGAATTCTCCGTCTTTCAGTGCCTTTTGATGGGCCTTGTCCCGTGCAGTCACGATTTCTCCGGAGAGATAGACCATGTCGCCTGTCCTCAGCTTCTTGATGTCCTCCTTGCTGAGGGGGGTTCTGAGATTCATCGTGTTGAATCCTTCAGCTCCTTTGCAAATTCTTCCAGGTCATGTAGAACTTTCTCTTTGTTATCCAGGTTCTCCTCTATGATTTTTACGAATGCGCTTCCGACTATTACGCCATCAGCGCCGGAGGCAAGGACCTCTTTTACATGCTCTGGCTTTGATATGCCAAATCCAACGGCGATGGATATCGCGGGGTTTTGCTTCCTTATTGTATCGAGGGTTGGCTTTATGCTATCTGAGAGATCGTCCCTGGCCCCAGTAACTCCAAGAAGAGAGACGACGTAGAGGAAACCCGCTGCGGAATCCAGGATTTTCTTCATTCTTTCCTCGGTTGTGGTGGAGGCAACAAGGAAAATCAGGTCTATGCCGGAATTCTTGCATCCCTTAAGCAATGGCTGGGATTCTTCTATAGGGAGGTCGGGGACAATCAGGCCTGAAATTCCGGAATTCTTACAATCTTGAGTGAATTTCTCAAGTCCTCTTTGAAGAATAAGATTGTAATAGGTCATGCATACCAAGGGAATTCCTGAATCTATTTTTTTAACAACATCAAAATATACATCGGAATTCATTCCTGCCTTGAGGGCTCTCCCTCCTGACTTCTGGATGGTGGGACCATCAGCAATCGGGTCTGAAAATGGCAGCCCAAGCTCCAGGATGTCGACCCCGCCCTTGATTAGGGCGTTCGCTATGTCTGCCGTTGTTTCCGGCGAGGGGTCACCCGCCATCACATAGCCGATGAGGGCGCCTTCCTTTTTTCCCTTCAGCTCTGAGAACTTCTCCTGGACTTTCATCGTAAATTATATTCGCTTTAAATATTCTTTAATGCTCTCGAAGAGGATTCTTCCGTCTCCAATCCCTTTGTTTCTGGTCCAGTCAGCCGCCTGGATTGCGTCCATGGCCCTTTCTGGGTGGGGCATCATTCCAAGGACGTTTCCTTCGGGATTCGAGATTCCAGCGATGTCGTGGAGGCTTCCGTTGGGGTTCCATGGGAATTTCTCGGCATCGGCCCCGTCTTCTTTACAATATCTGAAAATGATTTGCTTATTCTCAATTAATTTTTGGAGGAATTCATCATTATTTTTACCGAATGTGAATCTTCCTTCAGCATGAGCAACGGGAATTTGCAGGACTTTTCCTTTCTCAATCTTGTCGGTTATCTTGCACCTGTTCTCGTGCCTGAGATAGGTTGGTCTGCACTGGAATTTCGCGGGCTTGTTGGTTGTCAGGGCAGCCTCTGGGTGCTGGGAGATTCCATCGAAGCCTGGGAGGATTCCCAGCTCGGTAAGAATCTGGAAGCCGTTGCATATTCCACATACAAGATTACCATTATCTATGAATTCCCTGAGCTGGGGCATCAATTTGCTCTTGATTCTGGCAGCGAAGATTGCCCCCGCCCTGATATAGTCGCCGGAGGACCAGCCGCCGGGGAACATCAGGATTTGATAGTCGGACAGGTCTCTCTGCCTGTCCTTGCCTGCATTGCCCGTCAGCTGCTTGAGATGGACCAGCTCTGCCTCTATTCCAACGCCTTCCAGGGCTCTCCTTGTCTCCTCTTCACAATTCGTGCCCTCTATCAGGAGTATACAGGCCTTAACCATTTTCCTCCCCCAAGGCGAAATTCCATTTAGCCCTTAATTCATCGAGATTGAGATTAATGTTTGTTTCAGAGTCTGAGATTTTTATCTCTTTTTCCTTGATTATGGTGCCGATTTTGGTTGCGTTTACAATTGAAGTGAATTCTTTCTCATTTTTTGAATCTACTTCAACCAACCATCTTCCATTGGATTCAGAGAAGAGCTTGAGATCGGTCCTCGGGTGCTCGAGGTCGGTCCCCAGGTCAGGGATTGATGAAAGGTCTATTTCGAGGCCGAGGTCGCCACCGAGGGCCATCTCGGTCATTGCAACGAGAAGGCCGCCTTCCGAGAGGTCGTGACAGGAAGCAGCCAGGGAGGAGTCCATCGCCTTGAGGAGGGAGTTCATGCTCTCCTTGGTTTTTTTGGGATTTACCTTTGGGGAGATTCCATTATCAAGATTAAGAATTCTGTAATATTCTGAACCGCCTAATTCCCTCATCGTTTTTCCAACGAGATAAAGAGAATTTCCTTCCTTCTTGAGGTCTGATGACACTGCCTTCCTCACGTCCTTGACTATTCCTACTCCCAGGAGGGCGGGGGTTGGCTTTATCGCCTCCTCCCCGCTTTCGTTGTAGAGGCTTACGTTGCCCGAGACGAATGGGATTCCGAACGAGCTGGCGGCGAAGTGCAGGCCCTCGCAGCACTTGACGAATTCTCCAAGCCTGTCCGGTTTTTCTGGGTTTCCGAAGTTCAGGCAGTCTGCCATTGAATGAGGGGTTGAATTCACCGCGACGAGATTTCTGACGACCTCCTCCACGGCTGATGCTGCGCCCCAATATGGGTTAAATTTGCACAGACCCGGATTCACGTCGGCAGTAATCGCCAGTCCCTGGTAAGAATCCTCCAACGGCTTGATTACCGCTGCGTCGCCGTGGCTCTGCTTGTTGATTCTTCCCTGCATGGGCTTCAGGATTGTGTTGCCCCTCACCTCGTGGTCGTAGCGCCTTATGACTGGCTCCCGGCTGCCCACGCGCTGAGAATTCAATATTTTTAATATAATTTCATTTAAATCATGAATTGGGAAATTCTCCTCTTTTTCCTTTTCTTCAGGAACCCGGTACTTTCGTTCATACTGAACGCCTTTGATTAGGAAATCTAAATCCAGGTCGAGGACCGTCTTGCCCTTGTAGTCTGCCCTGATTCTCTTGGTGTCGTTGACCTCCCCAACAACGACTGCGGGAACGTCCCAGAAGTCGAAGATTTCCAGGACCTTGTCGACGTTCTCCGGCTTGACGGAGAGCATCATCCTCTCCTGGCTCTCGGAGACCCAGATTTCCCATGGGGCAAGGCCCTCTTCCTTGAGCTGGATTTTATCCAGATTGACCACTGCGCCCTTTCCTCCTGCGTGGGCCATCTCCGATGCTACACAGGAAAGTCCGCCGCCGCCGAAGTCCTTCATTCCAGTCAGAAGGCCCTTCTCGTTGATTTCCAAGCAGGCATGCATAAGGGGCTCCTTCATTATGGCATATCCGAGCTGGACCGCTGGGATGTCCTTCTTCTCGCTCTTCTCGTCCAGTTCTGCTGAGGCGAAGGTGACTCCGTGAATTCCGTCCCTGCCTGTTTTTCCCCCTGCCATGACGTAGATGTCTCCCGGGTTGCCTGCGCGGCTGCGGGCTATTTTATTCTTTTTTACTATTCCAATGCAGCCAACGTTGACGAGACAGTTTCCAATGTAGGATTCGTCAAAGTATACCATCCCTGAAACTGTGGGAATTCCTACCCTATTTCCATAATCTGCAATTCCGGATACTACTCCTTTGAATAAGAAACTAGGATGTTTAATTCCAGCAGGAATTTTCTTCTCCGGATAGTCCAGAGGGCCGAAGAATAATGGGTCAATGAGTGCGAGGGGCTGCCCACCCATACACACGACATCCCGGAGAATTCCGCCAATGCCAGTTGCTGCTCCGCCGTATGGGTCCAGGGCGGAGGGGTGATTGTGCGATTCAAGGGCAACGACGTAGGCATGGTCCTTGTCGAAGTCCACGACTCCTGCATCCTCGGATATTACGCAGATGTTCTGCGGGGCCTTTATACTGAATACCGTCCTCTCAAGGATTGGCTTTGATGTTTTGTAGCAGCAGTGCTCGCTCCACGACTGGGCCAGGGCCTCGAGCTCAATGTCCGTGGGGCTCCTGCCCGCCTTCTTGAAGTGGGCCTGGATTTTGAGCATTTCATCGCCACTAAGGCCGAGGGAGCGCTCCTGGCTGATTCTCTCCAGAAGTTTACCATCTGCATCGAGAATTTCAATCTCGTAGACGTCCTTCATCAACTCCTTGTAGAATCCAGGCATAGTATATATTATAAGAAAGGAGAGTTATTAGAATTGGTAGGTAAGAAAGGGGGGGTTATTAGATTAGTAGAATGTGACATTCGAATTTCCTTCGGAATTTTATGGTATTTTCCGATAAATTTTTGTTAAGTATTTATATAAGTCCAACTAATATCTAATCAGAGGTGATGCAGATGATTAAGATAAAGCTTGGTGTGAAGAACTACGACCCTAAGCTCAAGGAGCTGGTTGATGAGAAGGTTTATAGAAAGTATAAGCTCTACGGAGAGCTGAGCGAGAGCGAGGCAAAGAAGGTTGCCGACCCATTAAAGGATTTGATTGAAACCCTTGACAAGATTCAGGAGAAGCAGACGAAGGAGTATGAGGAAGAAAAGAGTAAGCGAAAAGGTAAGGACGAAAACAGAGAAAAAGAGGTCAAAAAGGAGGGTGAAAGAACCGATGAAAAGATACTGAAGGTAATTGAAGAGAACCCATATGGGATAAAACTCACGAAGATTGGTGAAGAATTAGGAGTTGATTGGAAAAGGCTGGTTAAAAGAGCAACTATGCTAGTAAATAATGAAAAAATAAGAAAGGATGAAAAAACAAATCTTTATCATCCCGAAGATGGAGGTGATGCAGATGATTAAAATAAAGCTTGGTGTGAAGAACTACGACCCTAAGCTCAAGGAGCTGGTTGATGAGAAGGTTTATAGAAAGTATAAGCTCTACGGAGAGCTGAGCGAGAGCGAGGCAAAGAAGGTTGCCGACCCATTAAAGGATTTGATTGAAACCCTTGACAAGATTCAGGAGAAGCAGACGAAGGAGTATGAAGAGGAGAGGAGTAAGCGAAAGGGGAAGGAGGAGAAAAGGAGTAAGGAAAAAGAAAAATAATGTGGAAATAAGCAGCCATTAGTTACCGTGCTCTCTCCGTTTTGGTCATCTCACAATCAGGAGAGAGCACGGTACTCTCTCTATCACTTCCTCAAGCTCCGATTTTAGCAGGAATCTGTATCTCCTCTTTATCTTTTTATGTGCCATTATGAGGAGGTTCGGGGATTCTTTATCCACAGTGTCTAATGCTATTCTCATTGGTTTTCCTGTCTTTAGTATGTCCTTAAAATTAATCCCTTTTCTCTCGCAAATCTCTTCCAATAGTTTTAACCTTTCCCTGCCTTCTTCCTTCAGCTCATTTAAGACAATCTTCCGCATCTCTCTCCTTGGATCTTCGCCAAGCTCATCTTTGCCAATTTTGGAGACTGCTACGTAGGGGGTAGTTGTGTCAATTACATATAATCCTGATAACTTGGCGTTAGTGCCGCTGGATAATCTTATGGCATATCTGATGGTCTTCTTTGAGTAAAAGTTATTATCGCCGGCAACTAAAATATTCTCTATGGGGTTGGTATCCTTCACTATCAATAACGGACACTGACAATTCTCCACGATTTTGTCGGTTTCAGTGCCAACCAGCAATTCCCTGAGCTTTCCAACCCTCCTAAAGCCGATTACTGCAATATCATAATCCTTGGTCCTTCTGAATAAGACCTTCTTTGTGTTTCCTTTAACAATCTCTGGCTTACAGCTTACTCCTTTATCCCTGCATATCCCCCTTATTTTACTCAGCCTCTCTTTCCCTTCCTTTCTCAGGGTCTTTATCTCCAACTTCTTTAGCTCCTTCCTGGCATCCCTGCCCAGTTCGCTGGTTCTCAGAGTCGTATCTATTAAATAACCATGGTGCGTGTCAATAACATAAAGTAGATGCAATTCTGCCTTGAGGGCCTTTGCTATGTCTATTGCATATATGAAACCACCTTCCTGATAAAAGTGATTCGAGCCTATGGCTAGGATCTTTTTCATCTTTTTGTTGGGTTGTATATTTTGCTGAGGATGTATATAAACGTTTCCCTAGTATAGTCCTATGAACCTCCAGTAGAATATTATTACGATTAATGTGATTATTATGGAGGCTATTGCCAAAAATTTCCCAGCATCGAATAAATCCCTGTTAGTAAAATAACCCGAGCTGTAAACAATAGCATTTGAGGGGGTTCCAAATATTGTCAAGGATGCGAATGCTGTGGGTATCGCCGTGCACAGTGCCGCTATCCTTGGGTCAGCACCACTAATCAGTGCCATAGGTATGGTCAATGGTGCGAGAATAGATGCTGCTGCACCATCACTCACGAATTGGGTTAAAATAAATGCCAGGAGTGCAATACCCAGATATATCATAAATTCCGAATTCCCAGGGATTATATTTAAGAACTGGTAGGCCAACCACTCTCCGGCATTAGTATCCTTTAGTGAAAACCCCATGGTTATCGCTGCCCCATAGATATACACGACACCCCAGTTAACTCCTCCTTCTGCGCTTCCCCAGTCTATGGTTCCGGTTATAAACATCAGTAAAGCACCTATTATGGCGACTGTACCTAAGCCAAGTGTGTTGCTGGTGAATATGAAAAGGGCTAGTGTGGTTAAGAAGATAATTAATACCTTCTTCTCTTGTTTACTCATTTTTGGGCTTAGGTCGGCCCTGCCTTTTTCCAGGATATGTTCAAGATTCATATCTCCGGGGGGATATAGCTTTAGTAGTATAAACCAAACGATAGGGATTAAAACTAGAGTGATAGGGAATGCCGCCATCATCCATTCCAGGTAACTGATGTCCTGTCCTGCAATCTCATCCAATAATTCAAGAGCAATGGCATTTCTGGCACCGCCAGATGGTGTTGCCAAGCTACCTATCACGCAGCCGAAGGCGACCGCAAATATCAGGGCTTTTCTGAAATCGCCTTTAATTTGTGCGGTTTCAACGATTAGGATTATGATAGGTAAGAGCATAGCAGCTATCAGGTGGCCTGAGATGAAGGCTGCCAGTAGGGCGGACATTGATACAATAATGAATAGGAGAATTTTCGGACTGCCCCTACACTTTGATACGAAATGGATGGAAATCCTCTTAAATAAACCACTCCTAATGACTCCTTGGGCAATAATTAGAGAACCTAGAATGAAAAATACTGCTGGATTGGCGTAGTTTTTAAAGGCCTCTGTGGGTGTTGGTACTATATCCAACAAAAATAATCCGATTCCGGGGATTAATGAAGTTACTGGCAATGGCAGAGCCTCTGTAAACCAGAGTATAAAGATTAAAGCAAAAAGAGCTATGCATCTCTGCCCCTCTACAGAAAGTCCTTCTGGTGCAGGTATAAGAAGGAGGGCTATAAAGATAAGGAATGCTATCGCCATCAGTTTGGTCCTTACTATGATGTCTTCTCCATTTTCATTTTCCATTTTCTCATCCAGTAAGGTTTACTCCAGCGGCCATGGCAATGATAAGTATAATCCCACCCCCAAACAAGCAGCCGGACATCTTTCCAAGGGAGGAGCTTAACGGCAGTCTTGAGGAATCTATGCCTTCTTCCCTGAATCTCTTTGCAATGCTTCCCTCAAAAAATCCGGCAATTCCATCCGTTATGGAATCGCCTACAACGCCGCCGGCTATGGCCCCGAGAATTCCGTACTGACTAGCCCCTATTAGTACAGCAAGAATCATCAAGCCCGTATCGATAGAACCGAATATAAAATCTGGAGCCAGTCTTCTTGGATTTATTCCATTTACGATAGCCACGATTAGGGGTATGAGGCTCATAAAAACTATTGCTAGTCCAATCATCAGATTTTTTAGAAGTGTGAAATATGTTAGAATGATGAGCAGCACTGAGACAAGAGCAACCGATAATGCATTTTTTGAGTCCAAGTCAATACCTCATAATCTGATAAAACCCCAGCCGAGTTGGAATTCAATCAATTGTTTCTACTCTCGAATACGTGTATAGAGGGCCTTTAGAGCCACGCTATTGCTGCTGGAGCTACAAATACTGTTGTGTTGCCTAAAACTGCCCGTAATAAATCGCCCAGTATAAATGTATATTTTCACAATGCCCACCACCAAACTCAGCAGTACCAGGATTAGAACAGGTAGATGGGCGGTAAAGCTGATAAGCCCTGCTAGAATTACTACAACAAGCCCAACAATAAAGTATCTACTCATTCTTTTACCCATTTATATCACCATTATCCTCAGAGTTAGTCTGATTAACTCTGGCTCTTTTGGCCATTCATTTACCTCTTCTTAATCCAATAAAAATTCAGCCCGGGTTGGGATTCAACCCAGACTGGAATTCATTCAAAATGTCGCTATTTGTTGGCAAGCGCATAGACGTCCTTCAGGGCTATTACTATCGCCGCCGGAGCAACAAACACTGTTATGTTGCCTAGAACTGCCTGTAGAAGAGCGCCTACCATAGGTATAACTGAAATGTTTGCTGTTCCTGCCACAATCAATGCCACTGCTGCAACAAGAAAGTCGGTAGTTTCCTTAACCGAAATGTTCAGAATACCCACTACCAAGCCCAGCAGAACCAGGACTAGGACGGGCAAATCTCCTGTAAGGCTGGCAAGCCCCGCCAGAATCGCTACAACAACGCCAACAATAAAGCTATAGCTACCAATTCTTTCATCCATTTATATCACCTCTAAGTTATTTTTCTGAACTTAGTCTGATATTTCATTCATTACCTTCTCTATAACCTTTTCCTTTAGCTCTGGCTCTGCAAGGACCCTGTCCAGAAGCTTATTCTGGAATTTCTCTGAATGCTCCAGATGGCTGCCTATCAGGTCTGCTATGCTGTCTACACCATCATCGTCGTTCTTTGCCTCTTCCATCAGGTTATCCACTATTGCTTCCATTAGGTCCTTCTTTTCGGTTTTTTCGGTCATCTAAGTTACCTCCTCTTTTTTAATCATATTCAGCAGGTCTTCGTGAGCGAAGACAATCTCTCCATTTTTTATTTCCTCAAATATTTCGTCCTTTTCCTCGAATTCCTCAAAATCCATTATCTCGGGTGATATTTTTGTATCCTGTGATACTGAAACCTTGAGATGGAAAGGCTCTATATCAATACTTCCCTTATTGACGCCCTTTCTTAGAACAATCAACAGGTCAAAAACCTTTGCCTTCCCTTTACTTTCTGATTGTTTGGAAAGAACTAGTAGAATCTTATCTGGAAATTCCTTAACGATCATATCCCCAAAGTCCTTCACTATCTGGTGGTTCTTTTTGACCTTAGTTCTCTGCAGAAGTTCTGATTCCTTTTTTAATTCCTCCTCCATCTCCTTTTCGTGCTCTGAAACCCTTGTAAGCTGATTTTCTATCTTTGAGATTCTGTGGTTGAAATTCTTTAGTCCGTGCTTTATTCCACCCATATCCTCTCCGATTTCGTGTTTTATCCCCCGTATATCCTCTCTGTGTTTGTCTTTTATCTGCTCCAGCGTCTCATGAACATTCTTCATGGGTTTTATTTCATCCTTCATTTCGATTATGTCCTTTTCGAGATGTTTTATTTCATCCTTCATCTGTAGCATATCCTGCATGTCCTTTTCGAGATGCGAAATCCGCCCGCCTATGTGCTGCTTAGTCTTGATATTCTGTTCCTCGAAGTCAATCATTTTTCGAGCAATTTTATCGATCTTTTCAGAATTGTCATCCTGATATATCTTAATGCTATCTATGCTTCCATCCAGCTCCTTTAGTCTATCCTCAAACTCTTTGGAGATTCCTGACTCCTGGATGGATTTCTCCA
>CAZJVE010000001.1:83805-180097 GCA_964549685.1 uncultured archaeon
AGTCTATCCTCAAACTCTTTGGAGATTCCTGACTCCTGGATGGATTTCTCCAGCCCATTTAGTCTATCCTCAAACTCTTTGGAGATTCCTGACTCCTGGATGGATTTCTCCAGCCTTTCGACAAATTTTGAGGCTACAGCCTCCTGCTTGGCTCTAAGAATTAGATTCATTATCTCGGGGTCATTCATAATCTCCCTTTTTATTATACCTTCAAGCTCCATTCTACGACATGTTATCCAAAACCTTCTCAATAACCCTGCTCCTGAATTCCTGGTCTTTGAGGGCCCGTTTCATCAAGGCCTTCTTTAGCTTGGAATTCGTATCTGTCTTCTTGAGTATGTTCTCTGCAACTTCATGAACAACGGTTTCGTCTTTCTTAAACGTCTCCAAGACATCTTTCGTAATCTTCTTCACCAGGTCTTTGTCGTCCATGAGGCTGCCCTCATCATCCAATTCCTCGATTTCTGTCTCTAAGAAATCCTCCTCTTTCTTTGCTATCGCATCCAGGACGGAGTTCTTAAATTCATCATCCTTTAATAAACCCCGAATATCGTTCCTCGTTATGTCAATACCCATTTTAAACAACCTCCTTTTATTGAAGTTCTTCTATCAGGCCATCTATTATCCTCTGCCTTTTTTCCGGACTTTTGATGATTATGGCAACCAACTCCTTCCTGAGGCTGGCATCGTCCTCTATGACCTCTGCCATTTTTCCAGCCACCTCTTCTGCAATGTCGTCCATTTCTTCAGAGGAGATTACTGCTTTGATAACCATCTCCCTGAATTCCCCCTCCATTAGGATTTTCTCTGCCGAGATTTTCACCTTGGCTTTGATTTCTTCCTCTGACTTGGAGACCTCCCTGGCACTCTTTATTATCTTCTTTGCAACCTTCCTTGGAATCCCTGCTCTTTTTGAGAATCTTGCAGGGGTTTCCTTTGCTACATCCTCTAGGTCATTATATCCGGCTTCTCTCAGTCTTTTTGCTCTTTCTTCACCAACTCCGGCTATTTTTTCCAGATTCATTTTTCTACCTCCGATAGCTGAGAGGAATTATTGTAGTTCTTCGACCGGAACATCCAGAGCTTCTTGTACCATAATATCCTTAGATTTCTTGCTCTCGCTCCGCTAATTCCAGCTATCCCCACATTCATTTTCTACCTCGTCTAGCCAATAAACTGCTCTATTGCAGTTCCTCGACCAGAGTATCCAATATTCTTTGCTTGCTATCCCCATCCATGAGTACTCTGGAAACAAGCTCCCTTCTGAACCCGGGGTCATCTTCCACCGCATCAGAGAGTTCGTCAACTATATCCTTTACTAGGTCGTCTTCTATTTCCACGGATGAGGTCATTGCATCCAGAACAGAATTCCTGAATTCTGCATCCTGCAGCAATTCCCTTATATTGGCTTTTGATATATCGGCCATTTTTATCCAGCTTTGTTTATTGTTCCTAAACTCAAAATGGTTCCTCCACCATCCATTTTTCCTATCATCAAGCTCGTCAACTCTCCAACCAACCCTACAATTGCTACAACGCAATACCTTGTATCCCCCACCAATTGTCCATACAAGCAGGTCAGAGGAACCACAGTTTGGACACTGCATCCTATTGAAGCTCTTCTACTAGCTTATCCAAGACACGCTGCTTTGTGCCCTTGTTCCTGAATGCCCTGGCAACCAGCTCTCTCTTGAAGACTGGATCGTCTTCTATCATGTCAGAGAGCTCATCCACTATGTCGCCTATAAGGTCGCTTTCTATATCCGCAGAGCTAACCATTGCATCCAAGACGGCATTCTTAAAGGACTCATTCTGCAGCATTGCCTTGATTTCGGCTTTTGGTACATCGGTCATTTTTCACCTCCTTATTTTTTATTTTTGTTTAATCTCAGAGTGAGAAAGTCTCTCAATCAAACTCTCCCTGAATTCATCATTTCTCAATAGGTCCCTTATGGATAGAATCCTCACCCTTTTCCCTTCCAGCTTCATTCTATTGAAGCTCCTCTACCAGGGCATTAAGAACCTTCTCCTTGGCATCTGCGTCCTCAAAGAGCCTGTTTATCAGCTCACTCTTAAAGGTTGGGTCATTCTCTATCATGTCGGAAAGCTCATCTACAATGTTCCCTATAAGGTCGTCCCCCACGTCAGTAGATGCTGCTACTGCATCCAGCACATCGTTCCTAAATGCCTTCTCATTTAACAATTTTCTTATCTCGTCTTTTGATACATCAGTCATTTTTATTTACCTCCCATCCTATAACATTTCATCCAAAACCTTGGCTTTTAGTTCCTCTCTTATTTTCGGCTTTTTTAATTCTTTGAAAAAAGAGGGGTTGTCCTCCAAGGCATCGCTTATTACGTCGTCCAGATCTTCATAGAAGTCTGAATCTACACTTTCACCTTTCCCCATCCAGAGTTGCTTCATTTCCTCCATTATTTCATCACTAACCTCTGTCACCGTTGTAAATTTTGGCACATCAGTCATTTTTGTTCACCCCTTTCTGTAGGTCAACAACATAAAGCTCGCAATCCGAATCTTTGAACTTTTCCTCCAATACCTCATCCAGGATGTGTTCCTCTTTCAGTTCCTCCAGTATCTTTTTCATGTTGTTGATTCTTAGCGTAAACATTTTATGGGCAAATCAATCATTGAAATTCATAATCACAAGCTTGACTCCCTCTCCACTGCCATTCTCGCTTTCCACATACTTGAGGACGTCGCCAATGTTGTGATACTTGGGCTTCCTGTACTTCAGGTTTGGGTATATTACCCTGACTCCCTTTTCCTCAAGCTTTTTGATTGTTGCAAGGTCTACATCATCCAGATCATCGAGTTCTACATGCTCTATGTCATCATCGGGATTCAGGGTCTTTTCTATTTTCTCTTCAGCCTTGTCCAGTGCTTCCCTCACCTTCCCGTTATTGCTCTTGATTACTAGGTCATCCATCCCCTTTGCATTATCCTTTACCGACTCGGAGTACTCAATTGCCTCAATCAACATCCTCTTCCTGAATTCCACGTTATCTCTAATCTGTGTTGACAACAGAGTGGCTATCTCTCTTGTCAGAGCATTCATCAGACTTGGGTTTGTTAGAATTCCGTTCACTATGGAATTCGACAGCTCTCTGTCCCGGATTAGTCCCTCAACGTCGGATTTTTTAATTATCGCCATTTTTTGCTTTTGTCACCTCCTTTATCCTGTAAAGCGCCTGAAGATACTGATAGAAGCTCCTGGCCCTTTTGGGATTTACCCTCACAGTTCCGTCATCCTTGTAACTGAGAAGGTCAGCTATATCCAACTTATCTATTGCCGCGACTCCCTCAATGCTTCTTGGTAGAAATAGGGCCAGTCTGCCTATCTCCAGGGGAGTGTAGGTTATTTCTAAGCTCTCTAAATCTGGTTCCTTTTTGTTGCCGTAAACCCTCAGGAAAAGCCTTATGGAATTCACACCAAGCAATGTTTTATAGATCTTTTCAGCAGCTTCTTTACTGATTCTGCTTTCTAATGCCCTGACTTCATTTACCGCCTCCTCGCCGAGCTTGGTTCTTATATATCCTCCATCGGTTTTTTCTATCAGCTTGAATCCCAGCAACTTATTGATGTGTCTATCGATATCTAGGATATTTACTTCATTGCAAATCCTTGTTAGCTCTTCCTGATCAAGTTCGTTTCCGGCTTTCTGGAGCAGCTGCATTCTAAAACACTCCCCTCTTGGAGATGTTAATACAGCATGCAGTTTTGCTATCTCCTCTGCATCCCCGAATATTTTCTTGATGAGAGCACCATCGAGGTCTTTTGCTGTTTCCATAATCTTCCCGGCTATGGTCCTTGCAATGTTTCTTTCCTCATCCATTTTCTTTTTGGTCTTTGCTCTTCTCACAATAAATCTCATTTACGATTGTTTCTATAATCTTCCCCATCCCTGAATCCTTTCTTTTTTCATCCATCTTCTTCCTCTTCCTCATTGCCGGCATAATTCTTTTCATAAACCGAATTCAGCACAATGGCGGAAACGCAGTCGTCTGTTGAATTATTCCCTGTTCTGAATGAATCTGGAAGTCCTACCTGAAGCCCTATGTATAACGCCAAGAAGGCAGATAATACCGGCTCCTGAAGATTGAACATTGTAGCTAATGGCCCTGCGAATAGCACAAGTTCTCCCGGTATGCCCGGGACCCCATAGCTCAGTATAAAGATTAAAGGAACGCTAAGGAGCCACTCTACCAGGGATATTTCAATCCCCAGAGCACTGGCAACCAAGCCTCCCAAGACAAAGATACATATTACGGTCCCGTTTATGTTTAGATAGGAGCCCATTCCAACCACGAATCTTCTCACTACTTTGCTTATCCTTGGAAAGTGTTTCTTGGTGAGATAGAGGTTTAGAGGTGTAGCAAGAGCCTCTGAACTGGTAGCCCAGAGTAAGGGATAGACTCTAATCCAGTAATCCTTAAAGTAAGAGTTGACAGAGAACCAGTCCGTTTTGTATTTAGCCCAGAATACTATTACAAGATGCCAGATAATGCAAGCAACCCCAACCAGAAAAGAACCTAAGAGATAGAGTCCGACCATCCCCAAGGGGTTGTTAGGGTCTATTGGAAAACCAAAGAAATCCACATTATGGAAGGTAAAGCCGCCAGAAATCTCTGAGTTTATATTACCATTCACAGAATTAGGCAATGCATAGACATAGCCACCAATAGCAAACATGAAGAAAGGAATTATAGGAACGAATAACTGACCAAAGCTCTCTAATCCTACCGAAGCCCTATCTAAAATCCTGTTGAGCCATGATAATTGGGGAACCTTAACCGAGAGGAAAGCGGTTATGATTCCAACCCAGATTGCAAGCAGGAAGGGACTGCTGTAGGACATTCTGAACAAAGTTGAGAGAGACTCCATTACAGCCTCCTCTATGGATAAGCTCCTGCTCGGCATAATCGGAAAACCGAAGATTACTACCGTAAAGAATACCGCAAACAGAGAAGCCATGAGTCTTCTCATGCCCAGCCACAAGACAGCATATCTTCCAAATTTCCCGGCCTTGGAATTAAGTAGTTTGGCCAAGGCAGGGGTAAGTATGATGAAGATAGCTATGGGGGCAATATATCCATACAGATCAATAAAGGTTTCCATACCCTCAGTCACGAGGTTAACGAAACCCTCCGAGATACTTGCAATGAGAATTCCTGCAACAAAAGAACCTACGGTAAGGAATACTATGTACTTCTCCAGAGCACCCATGATGCTCCCATATGATTTATCAAAATTCATCGTTTTATGACTCAATTCTAACCAAGGAGCTCATCCGTTACATCCTTCATGACGTTTTTCTTAATCTCTGGTTCTGAAAACGCTTTGTCCAGAAGCCTTGATTGGAATTCTGGGGAACCCTCCACATAGTCAGCTATCGTTTCAGAAATGTCCTCTATGCCATCATCGCTTTCCTTTGCCTTTGCTATCACTACATCCACGATGCTATCCAATACGTCCTTTTTTGTTTTTTTATCCATTTTTATACTTGTTTTACCTAATTAGAGTATTATACAGCCTTATTTAAATAATTTGTGCTGTATCTGGTCAGTTACAACAGATTAAAAGTCAGATATGACTCTATTTGTTGTAACAAGGAAGAAACAACCTTTTTTGGTTTGTAATGAAGAGGTACAAAAAGGTAGACGTTGTAACAGGATGGTGACAAATCAGGATGAAATGGGATAATGCTTTTTGGGTGTGGCTGATGGTAGTGGTTCTGCTCTCACTTTTCGTATTCTTTACCAGGATAAACCCTGAGCTAATATTCTTCCTGCAGATGTTGATAATTCTTGGCCTGGTCATAGAGAGAATGGCCAGAATCTCAGCTGAAAGGGAAATGTGGAAAATACAGAAAAATATCTATGAGTTCTGGCTGAAAACAAGCAAGATGGAGCCAAAGGTAAAAAGGGAGCTGCTAGAGAAATTCAAATGAGGCACTATACGGATTCCAGTTCCTTTACGACCATATCCAATAAAATTTTGTCTTCGGTAATTTTTTTCAGAATTCGTTCTCTCAGTCGGGGGTCCTCCATAATGGCATCCGCTATCTCCTTTGCCAGGGCGTCTCGATTATTTGGTTCAAAATCGCCTTTCAACCCGTTCAAGATATTGCTTACTATTTCTTTATCAGTGAACTTTCCATTTACCATTCTGGATTACGTATATAGTTTACATTTGACTACATAAATATAAAATCTGCAGGGGAATTTAGTCCGTTTATAATACTTTGTCATGTTAAGATAGTCTTTTGACTATATGATTAGAAATTATGGCTTTTATGGTCGAAAGATTAAAATTATTTAGCTAAATTTAATTTTGGATGGATATTCGAACTCTGGTTTGATAACTTAAATAAGGTGTAATTGGCAAAATTACAGATAAAATGGGCACTCTATATGACTGAGACACACAATGGAAGACAAAGATAAAATAGAAGAGAAAGAAGCAGCGATAATTGATATAGTATCTGATGGGGTTTACTTCCTCGATTTAGAAGGTAGAATAACCAGGGTTAACAAGTCTGTGGGGAGATTTGGATATAAAAAAGAAGACCTAATCGGAAAACCATGCACTGATTTTATTGCTGAGAAAGATATAGAGAAGGCCTTGAGATTAATAAAAACCTGCATTGAAAAGGGCAACATTTCGAATCATGAGTTCAACCTGAAGGCCAAGGATGGGAAAGAGAATCCTGCCTTGGTTAGTGCCACACTTACGAGAGGTGTGGGAGGTAAGCCTGCTGGGATTGTCGTTATAGCCAAGGACATCACTAATCTCAAGAAAGCAGAGGAGATTTTAAAGGAATCCGAAGAGAAATACAAAACTTTGGTAGAAAACATGGCTGATTCTGTTTGCATTGTTGATTTAAAGGGGAGAGCTTTGTTTGCCAATAAAGCCGCTGAAGAATTAACTGGCTACCGCCTTGGGGAGGAAAGAGGGCAGAGTATCAGAAAACTCTTTCCGAAAAAATACTGGCCTCTTTGCCTTAAAAAAATAAGCCAATCAACATTAGGCAAGCCGGTTCCATATTTTGAGATTGAGATAATAGATAGAAGTGGCAAAAGAATTCCTGTTGAAACGGGAGGTCAGTTGATTGAATTCAAGGGGAAAAAGGCCATACAGATTGTTACAAGAGATATCAGCGAGCGGAAGAATGTAGCGGGAGCACTACAACAACAGGCGAAAGATCTAAATCTGATGAATGAGATGGTGATTGAGCTGGCAGATGCGTCCTCCGTGGATGATATTCACAAGCTTGTCTGCGAGGGGCTGAAAAGCATCACGGGTGCCTTGATAACTACCATTAGTATTTACAATCCACGGAAGCAAGAACTCAGGATAGAGCATATTAGCGCTGAGAGTAAACTAATCGATAAAGCAGGGAGGATACTAGGTAAAAGAGTGAAGGACTTGCGAACACCTCTTGAGCCTGATATCCCTGAGATGATGCTATCGAAGAGGGTAGAGAAGTTGGAGGGGTTACATGAGCTTACATTCGGTGCCATTCCAAAACCTGTTGCCAGTGTACTTGAAAAGAGTCTAGGGATTGGCGATGTCTATGCCTTGGCTTTACACCATAAAGGGGAACTTATAGGCACTATGCCGATTATAATGCCCAAACACTCGCCTCCGCTCTCGCTTGAGATGCTTGAGGCCTTCTCTAATCTGGCCTCTACTTCAATACAGCGCAGGAAGGCGGAGGAGGAGCTGAATAGAGCATACGACGATTTGGAGGTAAAAGTTCAGGAACGGACTGTAGAGTTAACAAAATCTACTGAGAAATTACATGCTGAGATTGCCGAGCGCAAGGATACCGAGGAGGCGTTGCGAGAATCAGAAGGAAAGTATAGAAACATTGTTGAACTGGCACCTGAGAGCATTATGACCTTAGATATAAAGGGTGTGGTTACATCATGCAACCCTGCATTTCTTAAAACAACGGGGTTTTCTAAAGATGAGATAATTGGAAAACATTTTTCAAAGCTCCCAACCCTTCGTGCTAGAGACATTCCAGAATATGCAAAGGTATTAAGCTCTATTCTTAGTGGAAACATTCCTAAACCTTTTGAGTTTATATGGACCCATAAAGATGGGACTAGCCGTTTTGGCGAGGCTTATTTTGGTCTACAGAAAAGGGGACAGAGAATAACGGGCATACAGATTATTCTAATTGACATCACCGAGCGGAAGGGGGCGGACGAGGCGTTGCGCGAGAGCGAGGAGAAGTACAGGAGGATGTTTGAGCTCTCTCCCGAGGGCATCGTTCTCTTAGATGGAAAAGGGATGTTGTTGGATGCGAATGAAAAAGCATACGACTTTACCGGATACGGTCCGGAGTATATCATTGGAAAGAACGTGTTCGAGTTACCGTTTTTTACCGATGAAACCAAGGCCAAAATCAGGGAGAACTTCGCTCAGAGGATGGCCGGCAAGGAAATCCCACCCTATGAAGTCGAGTTCATCAACAAGAGGGGAGAAAAACGTGTTGTAACGATATTCGCTACCACGATAAAGGATGAAGAGGAAAAGATAATCGGTGAACTTGTAATCATATCTGATATCACCGAGCGGAAGCGTGCGGAGGAGGAGCTCAAGATTAAGAATATGGCTGTGGAGTCTTCAATTAGCGGCATAGGGATAACAGACCTTGAAGGGAAACTCACTTACGTGAATGACTCCATTTTAAAGATGTGGGGCTATAAAGACAAGAGTGAGATACTAGGGAAACCTCTACCGGAATTCTGGGAAGGGGATAGGGTATTTCAGACAATTAAAAACCTTCAAGAAAAGGGCTTTGATAGTGGTGAGGACATAGGAAAAAGAAAAGACGGGTCACTATTCAATTTACTATTCACCGCAAACGTGATTAAAGACGAGAAAGGCGAGCCAACTGCAATGCTTGGGTCATTTATGGACATCACCGAGCGGAAGGGGGTGGAGGAGGCGCTGCAGGAGAGCGAGGAAAGATTAGTTAGCTTTATGGAATCATCGCCAGATGCCTTTGGTCTCTTAGACTCAGACTTGAACTACGTTGAAGTTAACAGGAAGGGATTGGGGATGTTAGGTCTGACTGAAGAGGAGATAATAGGTAAGAATATCTTAGAGATTGCGCCGGGTCTTGAAGAAACAGGTAGATATGATAAATTTTTAGAAGTTATAAAAACAGGCAAACCCTTCTTTGTAGATGATATTGTCCCTGTCAGAAAATCAGGAGATATTCATGTGGCTTTGAGGGCCTTTAAAGTAGGTGATGGTCTTGGGATTATTACCTCAGACATCACCGAGCGCAAGCGAGCTGAAGCGGCAATCCAAGAGTCAGAAGACAAGTTCAAGAAATTATTTGAATTCGCACCAGATGGCTATTATTTGAACGACTTAAAAGGTAACTTCGTAGACGGCAATAAAGCTGGAGAGGAGTTGGTCGGTTATAAGAAAGAGGAATTAATCGGGAAGAGTTTCTTGAAGCTGAAGCTACTGCTTCCGGAACAGATTCCAAAAGCAGCCAAGCTTCTTGCCAAAAATGCTTTAGGGAAACCTACAGGACCAGATGAGTTCACTTTAAACCGGAAGGATGGTACTCAGGTCCCAGTGGAAATAAGAACGTTTCCGGTAGAGATTAAAGGTCATAAGTTGGTACTGGGCACTGCACGGGATGTCACAGAACGAAAGCAAAGGGAAGGGGAAATCCTGAAACTGAAGGAATTCAGCGAGAATATCGTAGAAAACATTCCATCGCCACTTGCGGTATTTGATAAAGACCTGAGGATAGTCTCCATGAATAAGAGATTCTGTGAACTCCATGGAAAAAAGAAGGGGGAGTTAGAAGGAAGGTCTCTCTATGAACTACACCCCGAGGAAGAGATAAAGAGGAATAAAATTGATGAGAAATTAAGGCATGTGTTGGAAACAGGAGAGCTGATGGAGAGTAGAGGAGTAACTCGTGAATCGCCAAAGGGTGAGAGAATACTGGATATAGAATTCATTCCGGTCAAAAAAGCAGAAGAAGACATGCAGGTGATGGTGATAGCCAATGACATTACCGATAGAATCAGAAAAACGGAGCTTCAGGAAAAGCTGGACCTGCTCACCAAGAAAAAACTGAAGATAAGCGAGAATGACAAACTGATACTTTACAGCCTGACAGAGAATCCACTGGCTACGGACGATGAGCTCTCTTCCAAGCTGAACCTGCCAAGAACGACAATAACCGGTATAAAGAACAGATTGAGGGATAAGGAGTTCTATTCAACGATTGCGGTTCCGAATTTCAATGCGCTTGGCTGTGAGCTTCTCACCATAGCCTATGGGAAATTTAGCCCCTCAGCGGATGAAAAGGAAAGGGAGAAGTTCATAAAAGAGAAGATTCCGGAGATAGTTTATTCATTAGCCACAAATTCGGAATTCGTCTTCGTTTCCATGGCCAGGAATCTGACGGATTTCGAGAGGTATGTCGGCTCTATGCTGGAGTTGTATCAGCAGAAGAATCTTATCGGAGATATGGGCGTAATTCATATTCCTTTTGGGCTCAGCAAGAGAACATACCTCAATTTCGCACCGGTTCTGGGCAACCTTTTGGACCTGGATTTTGCAACGGAACACGGAGAATTTATATGGTCCAAGGAAGCGAAAAGGGAACTCGGTCAGAACGAAAAGATGGTTCTTTACGAATTTACAAAAAGCCCGGATTCAAGCAGTAAAGACGTAGCAGAGATAACGGGGCTAAGCAGGGTTACAGTTAACCAGATAAAGAAGAAACTAATGGACGAGAATCTGCTCAGGTTTGTCAGGATTCCGAATCTGGAGAAGATTGGCTGTGAGATTCTTGCAGCGTGCAGTGAAAATTTCAGGCCGGAGTTCTCCTTTGATGTGAGATCCAAGAGTATGCTGTCAATGAACAAGAACGGCCACTTGTTTTTGGGTGGTGAAACAGACCTGCAGTCAACGCATCTCTGCGTTTTCAGAAATTTTACGGAGTATAAGGATATGTATGAAAAGTATGTAACTGAAATGAAGAGAAAGAATTTTTATGCAAGAGACCCCAGAATCTTTATAATGCCAATTCAGGAGGTTAAGTATGAGATGATATCATTTGCTCCTTTGGCAGAGAGGATTCTTGGATTAGAGGATTAGCCCTTCAATGCTGCCAGCATCTCCCTGTTGACCTTTTTGGATTCCTTGAATTCCTTACAAAGCTCAGCCAACTTCTTTTTAAGATTGCTCACTTCCCTTGCTTGTTTTTCCATGCCGGATGTCTTTTCCTTTAGAGCCTTAATCTCATTCTTCTGCTCATTAAATCTTCTGTTTATAAGGGATACCATCTCTCCAAGGAACATATTCAATTCAAGGTCCGATTCCTCTGCCTCTTTGGTTTTCTTAGTTTCCACCATTTTTTTACTTAATGTTTTTGATTCTATCATTTAAATCTTCCATTACCTCCCATCTTGACTCAAATAGGTTGTTGAGCATTGAAACCATCTCCGGGTTGTCTACAATAAGGCCTGCATCGTATTCCGCTTGCTTTGGGTCTGTTCTTGTGATTAAAAGAGCCTTCTGACCATCGAATGTAAAAAAACCTGTATGCGGCTCTGAGGTATATCTGATGTTGACATGCTTTGATATGTCCTTTACCAGAGGTAGATTCTTTTTATCAACAGGTGTTGCGAGTCTTATGTCGACTCCATTGGCTTTGATCTTCTTGAAGAAAACATCATCTACTGTTTCGGAAAGAAGAGCATACCTGCGATAAGATGCCATTATATACACGTGGTTCAGAGACTCCATCAGGAAGTCCGTAAGATATTTTGCTATATTGGACCTGCCCCTAATTACTGAAGCGACATTCATCGAATTTGAAAAGAATGGTGACTCGGTAATTGCTGATTCAAGCTCCGGGAGAATTTCATCCCTCGCCTCTTTAATCGCCTGGATTCTCTTTTCATGCTTTTTGATGGATTCCTCCTCAAAAATCTTGAAAATATTCTTTGGGTGCACGACCTTGTATTTTACCGGCTTTGTGGGGTAAAGAACAAGAAAGCCCTTCTTTTCCAGAGAAGATACTATCTCATAGGCCTTGGTTCTGGGAATCCCAGAGATTTGGGATATATCAGAAACAGTTAGGGATTCTTGCCTGAGTAGAGAGACATATACCTTTGCCTCGTATTGAGACATTCCCAGGGAGGTGAGCCTCTCAAGCAGAGGGCTCATCTACCTCCACCTCCGATTATTTAGCATTCTTCAACCAATAACCTAGCAACCGTATATATTAGCGATTACCTATATATATCTGATTTAGTGTTACACTAACGCTAATGACAGTCATTACATTATGTCTGAATTTTGTACCAAAACTCGACATAAATTATTACAATATAGGATATAAAAGACAAAATGACTACCGAAATTGATGAGACTGACAAGAAGATACTTATGATGCTTCAGCAGGATGGGAGGCTCGCCTATAACGACATAGCCAAATCCCTCGGAATGTCGCAGTCAACTGTGTATGATAGAGTAAGGAGGATGGAGGAGGACGGAATCATAGAGAGATTCACCATAATCCTGAATCCAAGAAAGGTTGGTAAAAGTGTAATTGCATTTATAGGGCTGGATACATATCCCAAGGAGATAGAGAGGATTGCAGAGGCCGTAGCAAAATTCGACGAGGTTTCAGGGGTTTATCTGACAACGGGGGATTATGACATAACGATAAAGGTTATAGTAGATAGCATGAATGTGTTAAATGATTTCGTAATCAAAAAGCTTTCAACGATAGATGGTCTGAGGAATATCTCCACGCAGCTGGTTCTCGGCACTTATAAATCGACGCCTGTAATTTCTCTTTAGAATGGCCTTAGAACTCTGGTTAGGAATAATGGCAGCAAGCTTACTGCTGCTTGTGAAATCAGCAGATTACCTGACGGACTCTGCTGAGAAAATTGGGCTCTTCCTGGGGGCTCCCCAATTCATTGTAGGCATAACCATTGTAGCTATAGGCACCTCAGTCCCAGAGTTGGTGACTTCTCTTTTCTCAGTCTTCCGAGATTCTTCTGAGTTTGTAATGGGTATTGTAGTGGGGTCTAATATTGCCAATGTACTACTGATCCTGGGAGTAATCTCGATTATAAAGGGGAGATCCATTCGAATCAAAAGGGACATTAAGAAAGTAGATTACACATTTTTCTTGTCTTCTGCTCTCCTCCTGACCTTCACCGCCTATGACGGAACGTTAGATATTATTGACGGTCTCCTGTTGATAGCCGGCTACCTTATCTACACCAAATACTTTATCGATAGCCATGAGAATGATAAAGAGAAAACAGAGGTAGAATTCTCATGGAAACCCATAATAATATTCTTGCTCAGCGTGGGGGGAGTATATCTGGGTGGAAAATACACCATAGATTCTGTTGTGCAGCTCACCCAGATATGGGGGGTTCCAGATACATCTATAATTGCCATGAGTGTGGTAGCTATTGGTACCAGCTTACCTGAGCTTTCAGTAGCGATTGTAGCAGTTAAGAAGAGACAGAATGAGTTGCTGATAGGGAATATCCTGGGGTCAAATATATTTAATTCTTTTCTCGTTATAGGGATTCCCACTCTTATTTCTCCCCTTAAGGTCTCTTCCAGTCTATTGAATATGGGAATACCCTTCATGCTGGGTGCCTCTCTGTTGTTCATAATCCTTACTCTGGATAACAAGATAACAATACATGAGGCCCTATTCCTACTACTCTTCTATACCCTTTATTTATTAAAGCTTTCTGGAGTTGCATGAGAGTTAGGCACTACAGACTCTATTTTTCTGTCTAAATCAATAGAATAACTATGTCAGATCTGCCAACAGCCCCGATTGAACGGATTATACGTAAGGCAGGTGCTTCAAGGGTTAGTCCAGATGGTGCGGAAGCTCTGAGGGATGTCTTGGAAGAGATGAGTATAGACATTGCTGCCAAGGCAGTTAAACTGGCCGAACACGCTGGCAGAAAAACAGTGAAGGCAAAGGATATCAAATTAGCTGTTTCTCAGGAGGTATGAGTGCTTGCTTGAAGATGCAGGACATGACAGCAAGGATTCCCTTTTTTCATCTCTTAGTTCGTATTCCTGTTGGGATTCAAGCACTTTCTATCTCGATAGAATAATCCTGAATCACTGGGTTGGCAAGAAGCCTCTTGCACATCTCCTCGGCCTTTTTTCTGGCTTCGTCCTCGGATTTGGCATCTATTTCAATCGCATATGCTTTGACAGAATCCACGCCCTTGACAGGAAAGCCCAAGAGCTGGAGGGACTTCTGGACCGTCTCTCCTTCAGCGTCCATCACTCCAGGCTTCAGTTGAATCCGAACCTCTGCTTTATAGGTCATGGTAATTATTCGGATGGAGGGTGTAAAAATTACCTGTAGGCGATGCCGTTGTAGTCCTTTTCCTTCTTCCTGAAGGATTTCTTGACAAGGCCTCTTCGCTGCTCGGCCTTGATGCCAGCAAAAGTGAAGTCGGTTCTAAGGAGCCTGATGAATGTCTTGTCAGGCAGCTGGTCAAAGCCGAGGATTCCTGCCCTTCCAAGCTCGGATAGGGCCGGTTTCAGGGAGCCTTCCTTTATCCCGAGCTCGGTGCTGAGGTCTTTGACTGTGGCAGGATAATTCTCCATAAGAAATCTTAGAATTCTCGCCTCCAGGGAGTCTTTTTTAATCTCAATCATTCTGTTAATAATCTAGACATGAAAAAAGAAATCCTGCTCGTAACGGGGAGAAACGCGGAGAGGTATGTCGGGGATTACGCAAAGAATTTCCCGGTGAGAATTCATGCCTGTAAGGAGAATGTGGCGGCGCTGCTGTCCCCGAAGGGGATTCTTGATGAATTATCAAAAGAGAATCTTGACGGAATCTCCACAATCATTATCCCCGGGGGTGTTAGGGGTGATGTCTCGGTAATCCAGGAAAAACTGGGAATTCCGGTCTGGAAGGGCTCGAGAAATCTGGTGGATTTGCCGTTCGTTCTGGAGAAGGTCTCGGCGGGAATGGAGTTATCACCGAAAATTCCTGCCGACGAGCTTCTTGAGGATGAGATAAAGAAGGAGATTGAAAAGGAGTTGGAAAAAGTCTATAAGCCTGAGAAATTCTCGATGAGAATTGGGGAGAATGTTCACCTTGGTTCTGGAATCAGTCAGGTCATAGCAGAGATTCCAGATGCTCCCATGCTGAACAAGGAGGAGATTCAGAGAATTGCAGGACATTATGAAGAATCTGGGGCCAAGATAATCGACATAGGGATGCTCGCAGGGGAGGATAACTCCGGGAAGGTTGCGGGGATTGTCGAGGCTGTCAGGGATTCCACAGACCTGCCGATAGCTATTGACTCGCTGCAGGAAAAGGAGATTCTTGCAGCGGTGGATTCAGGAGTTGATTTGGTTCTGAGTCTAGATTTAACAAACTATGAAATTTCGAATTCAATCGAAATTCCGGCAGTTATAATTCCAAGGGATGAAAATGGGAAGATTCCGAAAAATATTGATGATAGAATCAAAATACTTGAAAAATTGATGAAAAAGGTTGAGAATTTTATAGTTGACCCTGTCCTTGAGCCCCCCAATCTGGGGCTTGTGGATTCGTTGGAGAGTTACATCAGATTCAGGAGGGACTACCCTGGGGTTCCTATGCTGATGGGGGTGGGAAATGTCACGGAAATGATGGATGCTGACTCTCCCGGAGTCAATGCCCTGCTGGCTTCCATTGCATCGGAGCTGGAGATAGATTTGCTTTTCACCACGGAGGCAAGCAAGAAGACCCATGGCAGCGTTAGGGAGCTTTCCACAGCAGCAAAGATGGCATATCTAGCAAAGGTCAGGGGGCAGGCCCCAAAAGACTTGGGAATCGACCTGCTCGTAGTGAAGGACAAGGCCGAGGTGCCCCAGGTAGATACCCAAAGGTTCGATGCGATTAAACCGATTGATGTTAAGAGGAGTGAAGAATCCGGAATTGATGCATTTGAATTCAGAATCTATCTGGGGGATGGAAAAATCAATGTTGTATATCTGAAGGGGAACGACCCTGAGCTTAGATTTAGGGGGACGCGAGCAAAGGACCTCTATATAGAGATAACAAAGAGGAGCCTGGTGGAGAATGCCGAGCATGCCGCCTACCTGGGCAGGGAGCTGGTAAAAGCGGAGATTGCACTCGGTTTGGGGAAGAATTACGCCCAGGATAGGTATTTATTTTGATTGAATCGGAATTCTAAGAATGGATTTGTACCTGGCTACAGTAATTATAGCAATCGCGTTCATACTCTTCGCCTACTGGAAGGGCAAGATTGATTTGTCAGCCCTGCTTCTGTCGGGCGTGGTGGGTTTCGTGGTTCTCTTTTCCCTGGGTGAGAAGTGGCCCTACATCTGGCTTATCCTGGTGTTCTTCTTTATAGGCAACCTGGTTACCAAGTACAAGTATTCAAGAAAGGAGAGCAACGGAGTTGCGGAGGGTATAAGGACGTGGAAAAATGTCTTTGGAAATGGCGGCTCAGCGACAATATTTGCCCTTCTTTATGGGGTTACGGGGAATGGACTTTTTCTGCTTGGCTTTATGGGCGCCATGGCAACAGCGGCCGGGGATACCTTTGCTACCGAGGTTGGAGAGGCCCATGAAAGGGAGCCAAGGCTGATAACGAATTTTAAGAAAGTGAGAGTTGGGACGAGTGGCGCAATCTCGCGGTATGGGCTGATTGCTGCTTTGGTAGGGGCAGGGATAATAGCATCAATTGCATTTATTCTGGAGCAGAATTCATCCGTCCTTCTGATTGGAATCCTGGCCGGCTTTGTCGGGTGTAATGTTGACAGTCTTGTAGGGGCGACCATAGAGAAGAGGCTGAACAAGCACGTGACGAACTTTCTGGGGACGCTGTCTGGAGGCATGGCTGCAGTAATTCTTTCTTATTTTGTTTTGTGATAAAAGAGTAATATGAGGGAATTCGCCATTATATCTCTGATATCTGTATTAATTCTTGTCTCCGGCTGTCTTGAAACACAGCGGGATGTAGTAAACGTCTATGTCTGTGCTGACGGGAGTCAGGCGTCGAATGCGCGTGACTGTCCCAAGGTAGAGCCTGAGGTCATGGAGATAACGAGGTATGTCTGTTTTGATGGAGAGGTCGTCGATAATGTCGCCGATTGCCCGACTACTACAGTCAAGGTGACGTCTACCATTGCAACAACATCACTTATGGATGCTCCTGAAACAACGACGCTGGAGGAGTTAGGTACTACAACAGCCGAGGAAACAACGAGCACGGTCGAAGAGGAGGCACAAAGCACGGTGGAGGAGGAAACAACGAGCACGGTCGAGGGCACATCAACGATAGAAGATGACTATCAATTCGTGGGGAGCGTGAATTCCGACAAGTATCATTATCCGGACTGCAGGTATGCAACGAGGATTAACAAGGAGAATCTGATATCTTTTGCTGATGAGGATGAGGCGCAGGAAGAAGGTTATAGTCCATGCGGAGTCTGCGACCCACCTACCTGATTTTGTATTACATTAGCTCCTCAGCTTCTCCATGTGCTCAACGCTCCGCTGGATATGCTCCTTCGATGCTATGTCGTTCCTGTACCAGAGCGCTCCCCCGTTTATAGAATTGATTACATTAAGGGAGATTTCCCTGGCCTGCTCCACTGTTTCTGAGATTCCGATGCAGCAGACCGTCCTCGAGCCAAGTGCGTAGTTATTCCCGTCCTTAAGCTCCATGGAGCCCGGATAGATTCGAAAGTTGTCGCCGTATTTCTCCGAGAGGGCCTTTGCCCTGGAGAGGTCAACGGCGGTGCCAATTTCGCTGTCCACAGCCCTGCCGGGGAATTTCTCCTTGTAGCCGCCGTAGTTTGGGGGGACCTTGTAGATTAGGACGGAGGAATTCGGATTTAATTTAATATTTGCTAAATTCCCTCCTATCATCTTGTAGCAGACGTCAACGAAGTCGTCCTCGATAAGTGGCATGACTGTTTGAATCTCCGGGTCTCCGCCCCTTGAGTTTATCTCGAGAATCTTGGGGCCCTGGGCCGAGTGCATGAAGGCGACGTAGAGCGGAATTCCCCGGAGGCCTGGGTTTCCATCGCCCTTTAATTTTTTAAAGAATTTATCGACAATTTCAATCTCCTTCTCCCTCTCGCTCTGTTTCATGAAGGGCAGATAGTCTTTATCCTTGTAGCAGCCCATCCCTCCTGTGTTGGGGCCTTCATCGTTCTCAAAGGCGCGCTTGTAGTCCCTTGTGTCAGGGAGGACAGCGAGGTTCTTCCCGTCGCAGAACGCCTGAAATGATGATTCCTCGCCGTCGATTTTTTCCTCGATGATGACGGAGTCGTGCTCGTAGATTGTCATGAAGTGCTGGAAGAGTTCCTCTCTGTTTTGAAAGTGGTCGCCCCATACCCCTACTCCTTTTCCGTAGCCGGGTCTGTCCGGTTTTACAGCAACCTGGTTGTTGAGCTCGTCGAGCCAGGAGTAGAGCTTGTCCTTCACCTCAGCCGCTGAGCCGTCCTCCTTCCTGTTGAAGACCTTGAACCTTGGATTGGCTTCTGGGCAGCATTCGTTGAGTAGAATTCTCTGTTGTAATTTGCTTTCCTCTAGTGCAAATTCCTTAGTTGGACAAATTATTGGAATTTCAGTCTCCTTTTCGATGAGGTCCCTGGTTCCTGCAATGATGGGGCCTTCAGGTCCAATAATCCCGAAGTCCAGGGAATTCTTGTTGTCTTCTACAAAATTCAGAATTTTTTCAGAATTTAGGTCAGGAATTACCACGTGCTTCTCGGTACGCTCGAGATTAAAGGGGTTTGCCTGCTTGTCAGCGATAAAGAGTTTTGTTTCGTAGTTCTCGCTCCTTGAGAACGCGTCAACGAAAGAGGCTGCCCTCGAGCCATAACTAACGACGAGAATTCCAACAGATTCCATAGATAGTATTAGATAAGAAATTTAATAAGAATCAGGAATTTTCCCAGTCAAATATTGCATCTACTATGTCGCTGAGTTCTACGATGCCATTGCTCCAGAGGTCAATCATGTCGATAACCTCCGAGAGTTCAACGTATCCGTCGCCATCCATGTCTGCCTCGCCGCAGATGTCATCGAAATCGTAGCTAGAAGGCTGTGTTCCGTATGTTCCGTATGCAACAGCAAGAAGGTCGCCGGATTCGGCGCAGTAATGCCCGTCCCAGGATGTAAGTTCGCCGTTCCAGCAGGAATCTCCGCCGTCAAATCCGACTGGGGAGTAGGTCCAGTCGCTTTCACCATATCCCTTTATCATGAAGCCCCAGTATGAGTCCCCGCCGCACCAGCAGTTTGATGAGGGGCAACCGATACTCTCAATCCCACACAATCCATGCCCTAGTGAGGAATCGAAATATAGCCAGTCTATGTCGAGGCCTGTTTCTTGAAGAACCTCATAGCCATCAGTCCCTTCTGAAACTGAAACGCACTTTGTAAATTCGGTGCCTCCCGGATATCTGATAACTACTCCAACCTTTATTGCATTCACCTGGATTGCCAGTAGCCCTATAATAAAAAATATAAGAATTTCCTTTCTCATTTTCTTTCAAACATAAAACCTCATGTCCTTCATGAATTTTGCGGGGGAGAATTCCTTCATCGCTTGCGCTGCCTTAATCAGCGAGGGAGCAAATAAGAAAACGAGGACACAACTACTCAAATGTAATATGAGGAAGGGAATCATGTTTATCAATGCTATTGGAACAGGA
The DNA here is from genome assembly GCA_964549685.1 of uncultured archaeon. Taxonomy (GTDB): domain Archaea; phylum Altiarchaeota; class Altiarchaeia; order IMC4; family QMZM01; genus WALD01. The sequence goes on from CAZJVE010000001.1 coordinate 103,572, forward strand.
ATCATGAACTGAAGGGCAAAGAATATGGATGTTACTGTATCATAGAACAGGACCATTGCAAAGCTAAGAAGTGTTAGTGAAAGTCTGCCCCACTCTTTCTTTAATTTGCTAAGTAATCCGCAAATCAAACCTATCAGCCCATAGGTCAGTGACGTATAGATTGTCCACAAACCTACAGAACCCATCATTACATCCGATACTGACCTTGCGCCAAAAGCGAATACGAATCCTGAAATCGGACCCATGACGATTGCAAGTGGAATCGCAAAGAGCATTATCGGCTCTATGTTTGGCAGAGGGGCCATCATTACCCTCAGTAATGCAACCAACGTAATGCTTCCTGTAAGGACTGCGGGATTTGGACCAAATTTCATTTCTTATTTATTTATTAACAGCCTATCTTTAAATACGTTGGATAATTTATCCAACCTGAAAATGAGGGTTATTTCATCCTGGAGCGGGGGCAAGGAGAGCTGCCTTTCATGCTGGAGGGCTATCCAGAAGGGATATGAGGTTTCATTTATCCTGAACTTCATCTCCGAAGAGTTCAAGAGGGTATCATTTCATGGAGTTGAAGCGGGAGTGATTAAGGAACAGGTTTCCAATACCGGAATTCCCCTGACTCAGAAGGAGACGACTCCCGACGGCTATGAGAATGAATTCAAAGGGGCCGTTTCTGAATTGACTCCCTCAGGCATCAAGGGTATGGTCTTTGGCGATATCTATCTCCAGGAGCACAGAGATTGGGTTGAGCGGGTTTGTAGTGATTTAGGTATAGAAGCGATTGAACCGCTTTGGGGGATGAAACCGGAGAACGTGTTCAGGGAATTCCTGCAGGAGGGTTTCAAGGCAGTTCTCGTATGCGTGAATCCAAAATTTATTGATAAGAGCTGGGTTGGGAAAGAAGTGAATCTGGAGTTCTTGGCCTATCTCCTGGAAAACGGAATCGACCCTTGCGGGGAAAACGGGGAGTATCATACGCTGGTTACTGCTGGGCCATTATTTGAAAGGAAGATAGAGATTACTAGAGGTGAGACTGTTGAGATAAATAACTATTTCTTTCTTGACATTCAGAAGTATGAGGTAATTTAGCCCTATTTCAATATATCTAATGATGGCTGAGATTATCTCTGATGATATAGGGAGCTTCCCTCTTCCGGAGGGGGTGAAGAGAGATGGCCTGGAGGGCGAGGAATTCGAAGAGGTTGTTAGGGGCATCATGCAGAGGAAGATTTCTACTGGGATTCAGAGGCCGAACTATCCGCAAGTAAAGGATATGATTTCCCAGTTCTTTTCGTCGATAGAGGAATCCCAGGACGGGGGGGAGGCCTGGCTTATAGAAAAGGAGAGGGCGAAAATTCCTGAAATAAAAATTATTGATGATGTTGCGAAGGAGTATTATGAGAAGAATTCCAGGCCGCTGGAACTGCGGGTCTGCGTAACAGGGCCACTGGAGCTGTACCTGGAGAAGGTCAGCAACCAGGTGCAGGGGGATTTGCTGATGAATCTGGCCGAGAGCGTCTCTCGTTTTGTTGAAAATTCCCTGGTTGACAAGGAGTATATGAAGACACGGACCGTCAGCATCGACGAGCCCAGCCTGGGGCTGAATCCAAATATTGTAGCGGAACAGGAGGACCTGGTCAAGGCCCTCGACCTGGCTGTGAGTCCTGCCAAGGGTCTCGATATTCAGGTCCATCTCCATGCACCGAATTCTGCGGATTTGATTTATGAGACCGAGAACGTTGGGATTATTGGCATCGAGACTGCGGAGGAGCCGAAATTCCTGGAGGATATTGACAAGGACGACCTGGAGCAGCACGACAAATTCCTGAGGGTGGGAATAGCGAGGAGCAACATCTTCGGGATTGCCGCCGATTACAAGGAAGGGAATGGGGTTGACGTCTGGAAGGAGAAGGATTTTGCTGCGATGGTTAATGAGATGGAGAATGTGAATATTATGAAGAAAAGGCTAGAGAATTCACTCAAAGTTTTTGATGATAGAATAAAGTACGCGGGGCCGGACTGCGGCCTCAGCGCCTGGCCCAGCCAGGATTCCGCAGAGCTCCTGCTGAGGAATGCTGCAATGGTTGTTGAGGAATTTAATAAAAAATAAAAGAAAGAGGGGAGATTTTACAAAATCTCCAGGTATCTGTCAATCTCCCAGTCTGTCACTTGCATGAGGTATTCCTTCCACTCGGCCTTCTTTGCCTCGAGATATCGCTCGTAGAGGTGCTTTCCGAGGGTCTCCTTCATCAGCTTGCTCTTCTCGAACTCTGCAACCGCCTCTCCTAGAGAGGCTGGAAGGGTGTCTATCCCTAGCTCCTCTAGCTTGCAGTTATCGAAGTGGTAAACATCCTCCTCCACCGGAGCAGGTGGAGTCAGTTGTCTCCTGATTCCATCAAGTCCAGCTCTAAGCATTACGGCAAATGCCAGGTAGGGGCTGCAGCTTGGGTCCGGGCATCTCATCTCGGCCCGGGTGGCCTTCTCCCTGCCCGGAGAATACCTTGGTACCCTAATCAAGGCAGAGCGGTTGTGCTGTCCCCAGCATATATAGACAGGAGCTTCATAACCCGGAACAAGCCTCTTGTACGAATTGATTGTCGGGGCCAGGACTGCACACATGCCCTTGATGTGTTCAAGCTGCCCGGCAATAAAGCCATAGGCTGTCTTTGATAGCTTGTATTTGTCACTGGCGTCATAGAACGCCGGCTTCCCGTCCTTTGTAAAGAGGCTCTGATGTACATGCATGCCGGAACCGTTGATTCCGAAGATTGGCTTGGGCATGAACGTGGCATAGAGGCCGTGCATGTTTGCTATGGCCTTCACAGTATACTTGAATGTCACTGCGTGGTCAGCCGTCTTAAGAGCCTCATCATACCGGAAATCAATCTCGTGTTGGCCGTCAGCCACCTCGTGGTGGGACATCTCCACGTGCATCCCAAGGCTTTCCAGGGCGAGTATGGCGTCCCTTCTGACGTTGGATGCCAGGTCCCTCGGCGAGAAATCGAAGTAGCCGGCGACATCATGGGGAACGGGCTTAATCTTCTCATCCTCGCCGTTCTTCTTGAAGAGGAAGAACTCCAGTTCGGGGCCAGTAAAGAACCCAAACCCCATCTTCCTGGCTTCCTTGATTGCTCTCTTGAGTATGTATCTTGGGTCTCCTTCGAACGGCTTTCCGTCTGAGGTATAAACATCGGCGATAATTCTTGCCTCTGCCTTTTCCTTAGGCCTCCATGGGAGGACAGCGAATGTGGAAGGGTCGGGCATGAGATACATGTCCGACTCGCAGATTCTTGCGAATCCCTCTATCGAGGAGCCGTCGAACCATATACCCTTCTCCATGGACTCCTCCAGCTGTTCTATGGGGATTGTGACGGACTTCACAATACCGAACATGTCGCTAAACTGCAGCTTTATGAATTTCACGTCTTCGCTCTTTGCCTCCGTCAAAACCTTTTCCTTCAAATCGTCCTTTGTGGTCATTTTTCTCACCCCTTTATCTTACAGATTGGAATCGGCTTTCTCTTGTGCTCCGATTTCTCAATCATCTTTTTGATTTTATCGTTTTCCTTTTTGCCTGAGATTATTTCGTCCATCTTAGCATATGAGAGGCCTATTTCCTTCTCATCTGTTTGACCCTCCCACATCCCTGCCGAGGGGGCCTTTCCCATTATCTTGGCTGGGATTCCAAGGTATTTTGCCATTTCTTTTACATCCCTCTTCAGGAGGTCCCCTATTGGCAGGATGTCTACTCCGCCATCGCCGTACTTGGTAAAGTATCCTATCGCTCTTTCCGTCTTGTTTCCGGTTCCGACCACCAGGTAGTCCATCTTGTTCGCGAAGTAATACAGGGCAGCCATCCTTAACCTTGGCTTAAGGTTTGCAGAGGGAATTCCTCTACCCGTTTCCCCAATCTCCTTGAGCATGTCCGTGAATACTTTGGTGAGGTCTATCGTCCTTGTCTCTATGTCGAATTTCTCAGCCAGCAGGCCTGCGTGCTCAGCATCCTTTGGCTCGTTATCGCAGGGCACTATCAATCCAAGGGTTTTGTCGGGGAATGCCCTCTTGCAGAGAGCCGCCGTGACTGAGGAGTCAAGGCCCCCAGACACGCCAATGACTACACCCTTTGCCCCTGCCTTTGCCACCTCTTCCCGTATCCATTCTACTATCTGGCTGGCGACTTTCTCCATTTTATGGTAGTTATAATGAATAAGTCTTTAAATATTAGTGGTATATTTAGTGAGATATATATTTAAATTCATTTTTATTAAATAAATCCATAACTTTAACATGAGTTCAACAATAGATGAACTGGATATCAAGATAATCGGGATACTTCAGGAAAACTCAAGAGAAAGTTATAGAGATATTGCAAACAAGCTCAAGGTTGCTGAAGGGACGGTCTATAACAGAGTAAATAAGCTGAGGGAGGATGGCGTTATAAGACGATTTATGGTCGACGTGGATTTCTCGAAGGTTGGTTATGAACTGACGGTCCTGGTCGGCATCATAGTTGAGGGAGGGCATCTCCCGGAGATTGAGAAGAAGATTTCCAAGGACGGGAATGTTTCAGCGGTGTATGATGTTACCGGGGATTACGATGCAATTGTGGTTGCAAAATTCAAGAGCCGGGATGATTTGAACAAATTCGTCAAAGGGCTGCTGGCCATGCCCCATGTGAAGAGGACCTATACCATGCTTGTCCTGAATGTTCTCAAGGAGGTTCACGGGGTTGAGATTTGAGGCTCTCCAGAAATAGTTTGGTATAGTCCTTTCTTCCGGCTTTTTTTGCCTTCTCCTTGAAGCCGTTGTCCCTTGCCAGCCTCTGGATTGTCTTCCATGAGCCGGAGCCGTACTGGGCCGCCTTCTTTCTTCTGTTTATGATTGGGCCTGGAACGCCGAGCTCCTTTGCGAGGAGCCGGAGGATGTATTTCCGGATGAATTTTTCGTCATCGATGCATGTGAATTCACCGGAATTTTTTATTTCGTGGATTTTCAGGTCCATTGGAATGTTCATTGAATAATTTTTGAATCCCTCGTCCAGGAACGGGGCCCTCAACTCGATGCCGTTCTCCTTACAAATTGCGATGTCGTTGTTGAGCTGCTCCGTATGGATATTTTCGATGTCTTTCTTCATCATCTCCTCGACTTGGGTGTAGTCGGGGAGCGGCTCGAGGTAGCGGTTATAGCCGCCGAAGAGCTCGTCGGCGCCCTGGCCGCAGAGCATTGTGGTAAGGCTGTCTTCCCTCGCCTCTTTGGAAGCAAAGTGGAAGGGGACTGCGACAGAGACCTTCACGGGGTTGATATCATTGATTGCGGATACAATATGGGATAGAGAATTCTCAATCTTCTCCGGAGTCAATTCTATATTTTTTACATTAAAGCCCAAATCCTTTGCGTCCCTTGCATATTCGAGGTCGTGGGAGCCCGGAATTCCGCAGGAGTATGCAGTAACATTCGAGAACTCTGATGCCAGGATTGCAACTATAGTGGAATCAACTCCGCCGGAGAATACAATGCCTATATTGGAATCACAATCCTTTTCTACAGCCAAAGTTAGCAGTTCCCTCAGTCTTTCTACGTGCTCCATACCCTAATAATTAGGGAATTAAGAAAGAAGATTCCCTTTAACCGAGAATCTCCTCCATCACGCCCTGCTCGACCTCGTCGACCAGGGGGATTCCGGTAACCGTCTTTGCCCTGTCCGTCAGGGATGCGATGTCGTTCCTGTCAAGGAGCTCCAGATTCCACTTCCTGGCCCCTGCCATCATCTGCTTCATACCCACTCCAAGCCTGTCAACAAAGTAGGAGTAAAGGCCGACTGCGGGCCATGGGAGCTTCTTTGCGTCTTTGCCAAAGCTGTCCTCTAAGTCTATGGTTGCTATGAAGAACTGCTCCGGCCTGTTTCCGTATAATGAGACGAAATTCTTGGGTAGTTTATTCTCCTTTGCCAACTCGACATAGTTCTTTGACTTCATCACTGCCGTTAAAGGCGCTCTGGCCATTCCTATGGTCTTTACGTAGGGGCCGTCACCGAAGTTGCTCAGGGCTATGGACTTGAACATCTGGGTCTCATTTACAAATGAGCCGGCCATGCATATGTCAGGGATGTGTTTGCCTTTTTTCTTAAGGATTTCAAGGCCCTTGAGAACCTGCGCCTGCAGATATACGGTGGGGGTGGAGGCCTCGTTCATCATCGGAACGGGGGACATTCCGGTTCCTCCTCCTGCGCCGTCAAAGGTTAGTAAATCTATCTTGGCCTCGGATGCAAGCTTCAGCGTAAGGGCGACCACCGCAGGCCTGTAAGCCCCGGTCTTGAGGAAGACCTTCTTTGCTCCCTGCTCCCTGAGCCAGTCTATGTCCTCGAGGAAAGCCTGGGAGTCTACCATGCCAACCCGGGAGTGCCTCTCAAATGACTCGAATACCTTGTTCCTGAAGGCCTCCTGGACGTGGGGGTCCTCTGGGTCTGGATGGACAACGTAGCCTCTCTTCTTCAGGAGTATCGCCCTGTCCAGGTCGAATATCCTTACTTCTCCTCCTATGGCCTTGGCTCCCTGGCCCCACTTCCTCTCTATGACATTGACCTCAAGCTTTGAGAGCGCATAGACATCGACTCCTCCTCGTTGATCTTCGACGTTCGTCTGTACAACGATATCTCCATGTTTACCGTCCCAGAATTCCCGGTACTTCTTGACCCGGTATTCCATGTCTGCTGATTTTATGACCTTGCCCTTGGAGTCGTACTCTGAGTCGGAGTCCATGCCGCAGACGTTCTCTCCTATGACCTGGATTGTTCCGGAGATTGCTGCTCCGACCGCAAGACCGTCCCAGTTTCTCTTCGCAACCTCTGTTGAGCCAAGTCCGGCTAGAATTACAGGCACCTTTAGAGGTATTCCTCCCGCGGAGGTATTAATATCCACGTTTGTGAAGAGCGCCTTGTCGGAATCCGGCTCGATTCCCGCCGTGCCTCTGACATCGACCATTATCTGGAAGTGCGACCAGTCAAGCCCGTAGTCCTTGTTTGAAGAAGCGGTGCTCTTTCCGAATTCGCCGGGGTCAGGGTATAGAACCTCTCTACCCCTGAAGGCTGACTTTCCTATTTCACAAAGAATCTGACAGTCCTCTGTGCATATGGGACACATCCCGCTCTGGGGGTTCATGTCCTTCTTTCTAAGATTCGTTCCGGTTGTAGACCTTGCATTTGCGTAAATATCTGCCATTTTCAAACCCATAGCTATTTAAATCTCTTCTTTAAATAACGTTGGTTTTACTTTTAAACTAAAAATACAGTATATATTAAAAGATGAAACTGACTAGGAACGAAAGGAGGGTTCTAAAGTTTCTGATAGAGAATGGAAGGACTCAGGACGCAGAAATTGCAAGGGAATTAAAGATAACGCCGCAGGCCGTTGGCAAGATTAGGAGGAAGCTTGAAGAAGCCGGTGCCATAAAGGGTTACTCGGCCGTTATAGACTACGGAAAAATGGGTATAAACGTGCTTGCAATAGTCCTTTTCAAGTTCAGACCGGGGGCAAGAAAGAATTTGAATGAAAATGACATAGCCGAGAGAATGAAGGGGGCCCACATTATCAATTTCTACAGGGTCCCTGAGGGCGATGTCACCCATATAGTGACCTACGGCTTCAGAACCCTGGAGGAGCTGGATAATTATTTCCACGTCCTGCAGACGGAGAGAGGCCATATAAGCGATATAAGGAAGCTCTACATCCTCTCGTCAAAGAGCGTAAGGAAGAATTCCGACCAGGAGCTATTGAAAAAGGTCATAGACGAGGTGGGGCATGAGACGCTTGCGAGGCCCCTGTCACCCAAGGTATAATCATAGCGTACTGTCTAGACCTAATGAAACACGCCAAAATCCAGCAGCAGCGCAATGGCTATCGCGACTATCGAGAATGCAGAGATTATCATGTAGTTCAACCGTTCCTTTGATATGCTCACGCTCCAGAGGACGTATTTCAGGGCTTTGAGTACTTCTGGGTCCATGGCTGTGCAGCAGTCAATCTGGTTGAGGAGGTCTAGCTTCTTTATTAACCTGTATCTTCTCTGTGCTATCTGGTATCTGTGCATGAAGAATATGAGATATCCAATAATGCCGAAATACCAGAAGAATTTAGCCAGAAGGGGATAGTAGTGGTTTGCAATGAGTATGGCACGCAGGGAAAAGGCGGATAGTATGCCCAGGAAGAAGTAGGCCTGAATCATGAAGCTGCTAGAGCCAACCGGAATCTCTATTTTTTGTTCCATCATTCCCACTCAATGGTTCCGGGAGGCTTGTGCGTGAGGTCATAGACGACCCGGTTTACCTGGGGGATTTCGTTTGTGATTCTGGTTGAAATCTTCTCAAGGATGTCATAGGGAATCCTCGCGAAGTTTGCTGTCATTCCGTCCCTGCTCTGGACTATCCTGAGGGCTATCGTATTCTTGTAGGTCCTGACGTCTCCCTGCACCCCTACGCTCTTTACAGGCAATAAAACAGCGAAGGACTGCCATAATTCCATATCGAGTTTTGCCCTCCTTATCTCATCGTTCGTTATTGCATCCGCTTCTCTTACGATTTCGGTTCTCTCTGGAGTTATGTCGCCTATAATCCTTATGGCAAGGGCGGGTCCCGGGAATGGCATTCTCTCCGCTATGTCGCTGGGGAGGCCGAGTTTTTTCGCCACGGCCCTGACCTCGTCCTTGTATAGGTCCATGAGGGGTTCGACTATGTCAAGGTTCAGTTTGCTTGGAAGCCCCCCAACGTTGTGGTGGCTCTTGATGGTGCATGCATGCTGGGTGCCTGACTCAATCCTGTCTGGATATATGGTGCCCTGGACAAGAACCTCGGCATTGATTTCCTTCGCTGCCTCCTCGAAGACCCTGATAAAGTTTTCGCCGATTATCTTTCTCTTCTTCTCGGGGTCTTCCACTCCCTTGAGGGCACTGAAGAACCTGTCACTTGCGTCGATAATCCTGAGGTTTAGGTTGAACTTATTGAATACCTTCTCAATCTGCTTGGCTTCGTTCTTTCTCATTAAGCCAGTGTCAACGAAAACGGATATAAGGTTCTTTTGAATTGCCTTTGCTGTCAGGATTGCTGCGGCGCTTGAGTCTACACCGCCGCTCAGGGCTATGACCGCCTTTCTGTTGCCTACCTTTTCCTTAATATCCCTGACGGAGGCTTCGATGAAGTCCTCCATCCTCCAGTTAGGCTTTGCACCGCAGATATCGATTACAAAATTCTCAAGTATCTTCATTCCGTTTTCGGTATGAACGACTTCCGGGTGCCATTGAAGGCCGTAGGTGTTTTTTGTTTTGTGCTTGTAGGCAGCTACTGGGGAATTCTGCGTGTGGGCAAGAATTTCATAGTCATCAGAGATTTGGGTTACGGTATCTGAATGGCTCATCCAGGCTTTCTCTTTTTTATTCAGGCCCTTGAGAATTCCCTCCGGCTTGTCGATGGTTGCCTGGGTAATTCCGAATTCCTTTTTTCCTGCTGATTCTACCTTGCCGCCCGTTGAGTGTGCTATGAGCTGGTGTCCATAGCAAATGCCGAGAATTCCCAGGTCCAGATTCAGGATGTCCTTGTCGAATTTTATCTTGTCAGAATAGACACTTTGGGGGCCTCCCGAGATGATGATGCCCTTTACGTTGTCACGGTCCTTAATCTCCTTTGCCGTGATCTCGGGCGAGACGATTTCGGAATAGACATTGAGTTCCCTAATCCTTCTGGCGATTAGATGGCAGTACTGCCCCCCAAAGTCTAGGACTAGGATGCAGTCGGTCATTTCAAAATCTTGATGAATTCGTCGAATAGGTAGTAGCTGTCGTGAGGGCCTGGGTTTGCCTCGGGGTGGTACTGGACGGCCATTACCGGGAGTTCCTCGTGCATGACGCCCTCGACGCTCTGGTCGTTCAGGTTTATGTGAGATATATCGAGAGTGTCCTTTATTGATTCTGCATCAACGGCAAAGCCGTGGTTCTGCGCAGTTATGTATACTCTGCCAGTCTTCATGTCCTTGACCGGCTGGTTGGAGCCGCGATGGCCGAACTTCAGCTTGTACGTCTTGGCCCCGAAGGCAAGGGATATGAGCTGAACACCGAGGCAGATTCCAAATAGTGGGAGCCTCTCCTTGACTAGGTTCTCAATGGTCTTTATCACATAGTCATACCTCTCGGGGTCACCGGGTCCGTTCGTTACTACTATGCCGTCGGGCTCATGCTCCAGAATCTTTTCTGCCGGGGTTTTTGCAGGGAACTGGATGACATTAATCCCCCTCTCCAGGATATGCTTTATTATGCTGGACTTCGTCCCGCAGTCTATCATTGCCAGTGTCTTTTTGCCCTTGGCGTCGTGCTTCTTTGTCTTCTTTATCGAGACCAGGTCGACTAGGTCAAGGTCAGAGATGTTCTTCAGTTTCCCTGCCCTCTCCTTCAGTTCCTCGAGCTCCTTGTCTTCATATGGGTATTTGAGAATTCCGTTCATGACGCCGTGGATTCTGATTTTTCTTGTTAAGAAACGTGTGTCTACCCCGTGTATTCCGGGGACGTCGTACTCCTTCAGGAACGCATCCAGGTCAGATGTCAGCTTACCGTGGCTCGGTTTCTGTGTCAATTCCCTCACTATGAAACCCTCCGCCTTTATCCCGTCGGATTCAAAATCCTCCTTGTTTATGCCGTAGTTGCCAACAAGAGGATAGGTCATCATAAGAATCTGGTACTTGTAGGATGGGTCGGTCAATGCTTCCTGGTAGCCGGTCATGGATGTGTTGAAAACAACCTCCCCCTCTGCCGTGTCCTTGGCTCCGAAACCGGTTCCCTTCAGGACTGTACCGTCCTGTAAGACTATCGCAGCGTTATTTTTATCCATTATTAAAACGATTATAGAATGAGATAATAAGATATGCGGTTACAGATAGAATCGGTCTATGCGCCAGCAGGGGCGTTGAAACATCTTCTGCCCCGCTATTTATATAGATTCCTCTTAAATTAGATAAATCCAAAATAGCCTATATAGCCTAAATAGATTTAAGATGGAACTCAGGAAGATTCAGCTTACAGGAGAAACGACCTTTATTGTTTCGTTGCCCAAGAAATGGGTCACCAAGAACAATCTGGTAAAGGGAGATATTGTAGCAATCTTGGAAAAGGAGGACGAGCTGGTTATCAGGCCGAAGAGTGAGAAGGGTTATGTTACTGAGATAAAGATAAAGCCTGAAAGCGACCTGGAGCTGATAAAGAGGCTCATTATCACAAGGTATATTCAGGGGTACGACGGAATCTTCGTTACATCAAAGAAGCACATATCGCAGGACTTCAGAAAGGGTCTGGAAGGGGTGCCCATGTTTCTTATAGGGCTTGAACCCTTTGGTGGAAGCTCCAACGAAATTACATTTAGAATGCTGACCAAGGAAAAGGCCGAAATCATTGAGTCTGTCAGCAGGATGCACGAGATATCAGTCACGTCATTGAATGAGCTGATGGATCAGATAGACCTTGGCAAATATGAGAAGGACGTGCTTAATGGAATAATAATGAGAGATAATGATGTAGATAAATTCTACTTCCTTATCCTGAGACAGCTGTCCTCGAGGTCGGGAAGAGAGGTAATTCCATTGATACAGATTATAAAGAGTATAGAGAGGATTTCAGACCACGTAGAGAGGATAGCGCGGTTGATGATAGAGAGGGGGAGAATCAATAAGAAGGACGTCGTCCAGTATAAAAGGTTGATTGAGCTATATAATGATGCCATGCTTGCCCTGAGGTCTGAAAACATACATATAGCAAATGAGGTCATAAAGGATGTCAGGAGGATGAGGGAGGACGATGAGATTCTGCTGGACAAGCTCCTGCAGAAAAAGACCGGCGGCTCCCTCCTCATACTCGAGAGTTTCAAGAGGATTGGCGAATACATATCCGACATTGCGGAGGCGGTAATTAATCTATCATAGAAATGTACGATTTGGTTATAATAGGCGCGGGCCCGGCAGGAATCTCTGCTGGAATCTATGCAGTAAGGCGCAACCTGAAGACGGTAATTCTGGAAAAGGCCTCTGTCGGGGGGCAGATGCTTTTAACAAATGACATAGAGAACTGGCCCGGCTTTGAGATGATTTCGGGTTCCGACTTGGCCAAGAGGATGGAGTCCCATGCAAAAAAGCTTGGGGTTGAGATTAAGACGGGGGAGGTTATAGGCATGTCCCTGGACGGGGATGTGAAGAAGCTGACCACAAGGGATGGAGAATACGAAACCAAAGCCATCATAATCGCAAGCGGCGGGCAGCACAGAAAGCTTGGAATCAAGGGCGAGGATGAATTCGCCGGGAAGGGAGTGAGTTACTGTGCCACCTGCGATGCCCCGTTCTTCAAGGGCAAGGCCGTTGCCGTTGTGGGGGGAGGAAATATTGCCGCAGAGGATGCGCTCTATCTGAGCGAGATTGCATCGAAGGTCTATCTGATTCACAGGAAGGAATCCCTCAGGGCGGAGGAGGCCATTCAAAAGAGGCTGAAGGAGAAGGGGGTTGAGTTTATTCTCAATGCAGAGGTTGAGGAGATTTCAGGGGAGACCTTTGTGAATAGCATCAAGCTGAAGGATGGGAAAAGCATCGAGGTGAATGGGATCTTCATATCCATTGGGATTGTCCCCAGCACGACCATGGCAAAGGCAGCAGGAGTCGAGCTGGATAAGAAGGGCTATGTGAAGGTCAACAGGGAGCAGGAAACTAATGTCCAGGGAGTCTTTGCAGCGGGGGATGTTACAGGGGGAGTGATGCAGATTTCAACAGCAGTTGGAGAGGGGTGCATCGCTGCCCTCTCAGCCTATAGGTATGTGAAGAAGCCGTACTGGGGTTAGAAAATTATTAGTATGCACCTCGCCTATTGTTGTATAACTCTGTAAATCCTCGATTCCGAATAGCTGGTAAGGGTGAATGGAATCTCCGGGTCTACTACGATTATGTCGTTCTCCTTACACATGAGGGTTTTGTCACCGGCAGTTACCTTTAACTCACCATCCACCACATACATGTAGCGTGCTGACTCATCCAGGAAATCCACCTGGCCACCATTTTTTATCTTTAGTATCTCTAACTGGTAACTGTAGTGCTTGTCCTTTATGTTATGGATTTTAACGCTATGATTTCTGTCCTTTTTTGTTTCATGGGCCTTAATGGAGCTACCGCTTCCTTCCCTGCTCTTTCCATCATAATAATCGGCTTTCCATTTCAGTATGGATGGCTTTGATTTTACGCTTATGTTTTTGTTAATAAACGCGTTAGGGTTTTCCAGTCTATGAATTGTTTCAGATTCGAAATATGCAATTTCTTCGCTTTTTATATTAAATTCGTTTCTCAAACCCTTATGTTTATACACTCCCTGGATTTCTGCACCAAGATTCAGGGAATATTCGCTTTGTGGATGGTGATGAAATAGCTGGACGTGATTGCGTGGCATGAAGGCTATAGTTACTGAGATGTCCATCTCACTCGATGGCTTTGTATGCAACCCCCAGCCCTTTCTCAGTTCTTTAACTCCATTCGCATTAATCGCATACCTGTTAGGTAGACTATCCCATCTGAGAACGTCTATTGGTGGCTTCGTCTGCATGATGGGATTTTCTCTCAGTATCTGCTCCCCAATACTCTGTATCTTAACCAGTTTATTCCGAGCACTATCTATTTTTTTATCTCTATCATACTTGAGTAACTCAGAAATCATAAGCTGGCAATTTTCCGTAAAGTGTCTTGCTATCCTTGCTCTTCGGTGGGTGTCCTCTTTCTTTACCTCACCTCTCCTAAGACCTTTAATCTCTCCTATTAATTTATCCATAACCCACTTTTCCTTCTCCAGTCTATCAAGAAATTTTGCTACATCCTCAAAGGACTTTATGTCCTTCTTTCTGTAAAGTTCGTCGTATCTCATCTTGGCAGTATATCTACATATGACTAGCTGAATAAGAAAGCATGCGTCTAAATGGGATTTAAACCCTTCGGTTAGCCAGCCCTACCCCTTCAGCGTCTCGCAGATTTTCAGTGCCAGGTTTTCTACCGTTTTCATGCCGGTTTCGTCCTGAAGGGCATCGCCGGGGTTTCTTCCGACTGCTATGCCACCGAAGTGGGCAGTTGTTTTGTCAGCAACGACAATCATCTCGTGGAGGAGCATCCAGTTTCGTATCTGGTTGGTGGTGAACTCCTGGCCTCCGTTTCTGCTGCCGCCGATTGCTATTGCGCCGCCAAGCTTTCCTGACAGTTGGTATTTGTTTCTCCGCAGTGGCAGGGTCCTGTCGAAGAGGGCCTTGAGTCTGCTGGAGACGGAAGCAAAGTAGGTGGGAGAGCCGATGATTACTGCATTGGAATTCTTCATTTTTTCTAGAATTTCAAAAACATCATCGTCGATGACGCATTTATGTGGTGGTTCTTTGCATGCATCACAATGAGTACAGAATTCTATTTTTTTATTTGATAAGGATATGAATTCAGTCTCATGGCCGTTATCCTTGCAGACCTCCAGCGCCTTCTTTACAAGGAGGTCGGTATTTCCCTCGTTTCTGTGCGAGCCCGATATCCCGAGGATTTTCATATTAGAAAATTGGATTTCATAGATATATCATGAGACTTCTCAACCTGGAGCTTGAGAACTGGGCGTGCCACGCAACACTTGATGTCGACCTATCGGCAGGGCTGCAGATAGAGGGCAGGAACGGCGTTGGAAAGAGCAGCATCCTAGAGGCGATAAGGTTTGTATTTGCAAAGGATGCCAGAAGGTACAAGGGAAAGATTAAGAACGGTAAGAAGGCTGCAACGGTAAGACTGGAATTCAGAAGGGATGAAACCTCCTACCGGGTTGAGAAGAGTCTGCATCTGAATAAGAACTCTACAGCGAGCCTGGTCATGAACGGAAACCTTGTCGCTGATAATCCCACCTCCGTCTACAATTCATTGCAGGACTGCCTGGACGAGAGGATTTTCGACAGGCTGCTTTATGTTGCGCAGGGCGGTCTGACGGAGCTGGTTGACACCCTGAGTCTGAAGGGGGGCAGGCAGGAGCTTGATTCTTTGCTGGGGCTGGACAAGTTCGACCTTGTTTATGATGGAGTCGGAAAGGAATTCATAGAGAGAAAGGCAAGATACGAAAACTATCATGAAGAATTCAGGAGGTATCCAGAGAGCCTGGAGGAAAGCTCCGGGAAGGAGATGAAGGTCCTGACTCTGGAGATGGATAGGATAAAGAGAAGGGGGGAGGATGAGGAAAGGCGGCTGAATGAACTGTCAGGAAAAATCCAGAAACTTGAGAGCGATATTGAGAATATGCAAAAGACAAGAAAGAATAGAGAGGAGCTGAACGAGGGGGTGAACGAACTGAGGGTTAAGATAACTGGACAGGAGAGCGAGATTTCCGGCCTGGAGAAGGACCTTGAGCGGATTGAAGAAAAGAGGAAAAAGACTGCTGTGCTTCTCGATAAAGAGAAGGGGCTTGAGAAATATGAGAGGATAAGGGAGCTTCTGTCGGAATTGAAGAGCAAAGAGGACGGGCTCGTTGACAGGAAGGGGATAGAAAAGGACAAGGATAAACTTGAGAACCTGAGGGAGACCCTGGTGAAGAAGAGGGAGATTCAGGAGAGGCTCAGGAATTCAGAGGAGCGGGTAATGGCGCTGGAGAGGGCCCTTGCAGCCTGCAGGCAGAAGGGGAAGGAGATTGGGGACTATCTCAAGGGCCTGGAGAGTCTGGACATGGCGGCGAAATGCCCCAGGTGTGGCAGGCCATTGACCGAGAAGCACCTTGCGATAGAGAAGAAGGTCGCCAGGGAGGAGGTTAGGAGGGCGTATATCGAAATTAAAGCAGTTGAAAAGGAGCTTGAACGGGACTCCAAAACCAGAGACGAGGTGGAGAAAAGGTTCGAGCTCATGAAGAAGAATGATGTAGAGGCGGAGTGCCTTGACAAGGATTTGTCTGCCAGGGAGAGGGAGAACAGGGAGATTCTCGACAGGATTGATAAGCTAAAGAGGAAGCTGGAGGATTCCGGTTACTCGGGAGAGAGTCAGGGCGATGTTGAATCGAGGATTGCGGAACTGAACAGCATCAGGGGCGAGATAAAGGCCCTGAAGAAGGAGATTGAAAAGGGCAAGGGATACGGGAAGAAGCTGAAGGATATTGAGAGAGAGAATAAAAGGTTCAAGAACGACCTGGAAAAGGCGGAGAAGGAATTCACTGGCCTTATATTCAACAACGACGTTTTCAATTCAATGCAAAAGGATAGGAATTCCCTAAATGACGACAGGTATAAGCTGAAGGGTGAGATGGAAAGGGGCGGGTTCAGGATTAAGGAGATTGAAGGAAAGGTTGATGAGATAGATAAGGTAATGGGGAACTTCACCGGGCTCAAGGACAGGATGGGGAAGGCCGGGAGAGAGATGAATCTCTTCAGGCAGGCAAGGGACGAGGTCTTCCACCCGAACAAGGGCATAAGGAGGTACTACAGGGAGCTCTACATGAAGAGGCTGAGTAACCTCCTTACCTACTACTTCAGGCAGATAAACCAGAACCCCAGGTACAGGGAGATTATGTTTGACAAGGATTATCGAATTTTGATAAGGAGCAACGAGGGGGAATTTGAGATAGAGCAGCTGTCCGGAGGGGAGAGGGTTCAGCTTGCCCTTGCCCTGCGGATTTCGCTGATAGAGCTGCTGTCGCCGGTAAGGATGATGGTTCTTGATGAGCCCTTCGGCAGCCTGGACAGGGAGCACAGAGAGATTCTGGGTGAGGCCCTGAACAGGATAGCGAGTGACGGCCAGCTGATTCTGGTTACTCACGTTCATGTGGAATCTCTAAACCTACCTAAGAAGCTGGAGCTGGGGGGGTATTAGTGGTGGGGTCTTGGGAGGCATTATTACCTTATCTCAAAGTTGGAGAATTCGCCGGTGGGTTCTTCCAGTTTGATATCGACTCCTGTTACGTCTGCAAAAGAGGGGCCCTTTCTGCACCACTCGATTGCTTCCCTGACCTTTGACTCGTCTCCCTCGAAGACCGCTTCGACGTTTCCGTCGGGAGAATTCCTTACCCAGCCACCTAGGCCGAGCCCCGTTGCCATGTCCCTGGTGCTGGCTCTGAAGAAGACGCCTTGAACACTTCCTGAGATTCTGAGATGGGCTCGGGAGTTCATTCTTTGATGATGTGCTGAGCATCTATATGGACCTTGTCGAGGTGTTTCTTTGCTGCCTGCAGGCATTTCTCTGCAAGCTCTTTTGAGGTTGGCGGCATGTCCTCCATGAAGAGGCCCGGCGTATATGCAAGAAGGGTGTAGGGAATGTCCGGGTTTATTTCTGCTATAAATTTCGCTATCCTCTCGACCTCTATGGCATCGATATAGCCCGAAATCAGAGGGGTTATTGCGGTCAGCACCGGCTCTTTTCTTTCGGTGAATAATTTGTCTGCAACGAGTTTGAAGTTCGTGTAGGTTTGTTCGTCATATATGCCGCATAGGGCCTTGTTTATGTTTGGATTGAAGGCATTGAAGTCCATCTTCATGATTCCTCCGCTTTCAAGGGAGATTTTAGCCGCCTTCAGCATCAGGTCCTCGTCTCCGTTGCCGTTGGACTCCCAGCATATCCTTATGTCTTTTCTCTCCTTCATTATCTCCTCCGATGCCTTGATGGCAAAGAGGAGCTGCGGCTCCGGGCTACCTCCGAAAAAGGAGATGCATCTGATTTCCTTGTTATTAACGACCTGGGACACAAAGTCGTCCAGCGTTATCTTCGGTGCCTTATCAATCTCCTTGTGGGCCTGGTTCTGGCAGAACAGACAGTCCAGGTTGCAGCCATACAGAAAAACCGCGAGATTCTTTCCCTGCTCCTTGTTTCCTGAACAGAACCAGGAGGCACAGCAGTTTGCAGGCAATGGGTTGAGGTAGAGCTGGGCCAGGGCGTACTCTGTGTCAGGGATAATGCTGCCTCCGGAATTCCTCCTTACGCCGCAGTAGCCGGTCTCTCCCTCGGACAGGACGCATTTGTTTGAGCATACCTTGCACCGGATTCCCCCCTCGCTCCTTGGCGGCTTCTCGGGGAGGTTGAATTCTGTCCTTGCTCTCCTGTGCGCCTCATCCATATAGGGGAATGTCTCGGTCGGAATTCCCCTGAGACAGCCTAGGCAGACTCCCAGTATCTTCGTTACCTCCTTTTCTTCCCCGCAGAGTTTACATCTCATTTTGGTGGTTGAATATAAGAACGCCCCGGAGGGCAAGTATAATTATTGACAGTATTTATTAAAAGTCCAGATATCTATCTCCTTCTGACGACCTCGAGCTCAAACCCTGCCTTCTTCGCCCCCTTCTGGAGAAATTTGGACAGGTCCTTGGAATACAGCCCTGCAACCAGTATATTGTTGAAATACCTGAACTGGTACTTCTTCTGTTCTTCCGGCTTCGTGACCTCAAGAATCTTGTGGACATAGAATGGGTGGGGGAATTCTACCCTGGCTGATTTACCGTATTCGCCCTCTCTGATGCTGATTGTTGCCCTGGGTTTTTTTGGGTCCCTGGGTTTTGCGGGCTTCTTGGCTGGTTTTGGTGCTGGCTTTGCTGCCGGCTTTTCTGTTTTCTTGGTTACCGTCTTTGCTGCCGGCTTTTTGGTTGGTTTTGGTGCTGGCTTTGCTGCATCCTTCGCCTTCCCGGCCGGTTTCTTTGCTTTTTCAGCCATTTTTATCCAGTAGCAGATTCATGAATTCCGTTCCGTTTCTGAGGCCATAGGAGCCCTTCTCAGCGGATTTTTCAGTAAAGCTCTCTACCGAATCCCCTTCCCTGGCCGTTGAATAGATTGCAAAGGGAACAGGGTCGGGGGTATGAGTCTTTACACTCAGGGGAGTTGCATGGTCGGGGAGAATCCCGATTGTGAATTCCTTGCCCTTCATGCCATCGAGAATTCTCGCAAGGACTCTGATGTCGATGTTCTCAATCGCCTCTATCTTGTTGTCCAGCAAACCCTCATGGCCGGCTTCGTCGGGGGCTTCGATATGGATGCATACGAAGTCGTTCCTCTCCAGTGCCTCCATGGCATAGTCTGCCTTGCCCTCGTAGTTTGTGTCGAGGTATGCGGTCGCTCCGGGAACCTCAATGACCTCCATTCCGAGGGTTGCTGCAATTCCCTTCAGGAGGTCAACCCCAGATATCAGGGCGCCCTTGAGGTTGAACATTTCATTGAAGGAGGGGACCTTCTTGTTCCTGCCCGCACCCCAGGGCCATATCAGGTTGGCAGGCAGTTTGCCGCCTCCCTCTCTCTTTTTGTTTATGGGATGATTCTGGAGAATTTCCCTGGATTTTTCAATTAGGCCATCTAGAATCCTTGCTGTGTCTTCTCCCTCGGCGGTCTTTGCCTTTGGAAGATTCTCACTAACAGAACAGTCATGGATGTCGTGGGGGGGTTTGCAGATTATCTCCTCAGAGTATTTCCCGGAGAGAACGATAATGTGCCTGTAGCCTCTGCCAGGGTAGAATTTTATGTCTGTAGTGCCTAACTCTTTGTCCAGCTCTTCTATCAGAACACTCGCTTCCTCGTCACTTATGTGTCCGGCGCTGTAGTCCTTAATCATACCGTCAGTCTCATTAATCAGATTGAGCCTTATCGCTATCTCGCTGTTCTTCAGTTTGATTCCAAGGCTTCTGGCTTCCAGGGGGCCTCTTCCGCCGGGATAATAAACCTTTGGGTCATAGCCAAGGACTGCGAGGTTTGCAACGTCGCTCCCGGCTTCGAATCCTTCGGGTATTGTCTTCAGGAGGCCGCAGCGCCCGTTCTTTGCGATAAAATCCATTGCCTTGGTTTCTGCCTTCTCCAGAGGGGTTTTTCCTCCGAGCTGTTCCAGGGGATAGTCAGACATGCCATCCCCGACTACAATCATATATTTCATATCCAATAGAATATATGATATATGCTTGAAAAATTAACCGTCCGGGGCTTTGAGGAGGGGGACGAAAAAGGTATGGTGAAAATTCACAAGGACTCGGTTGAGAAGTTTGAGAACATGGACGTGGATGAGAACTTCATCATGAGGCTCTTCCAGAGGTCTGACTTCCGGTTCTTCGTTGCAGATAATGGCGGGGGAATTGTCGGCTTTCTTGGAGCCGTCTTCTATAGCAGCGTGGGCAGAGCGGAGGTTGGCCCCGTATCAATTGCGGAGGGATATAGAAATTCAGGGGTTGGCTCAAGATTGCTCGATGACTGCGAGAATTTCCTCAGGACATTGAACATAAGACGAATAACAGCCAAGGTCAAGTACGACAACAACGAGAGCATAAACTTCTTCAAGAAGCACGGCTTTGAGCAGGAGGCCGTTTTCAGAAGGTACACCAAAGACTGTAGGGACGTTGTTCAATTTGTGAAGTTTCTATAGTATAATATTCATATTTTTATAAAAATTCTCGTATTTATCTATTTTTAACCCGTAAATGGCATATTATAGTATGCAGACAAAGATGGGTGGAGGGCGCTATTTCGCGATTCTTCTGGCGCTTCTCCTTTTGGTTTCGGCTGTTGCCGGAGTGCGCATCAGCGACATAGATGTGGAGCCGAACGATTATGAGATTGATAAGGATGATGAGATTTCTGTTGATGTGGAATTCTCCGGAACGCCCTGTAATTCAAAGGTTCTATTCTTCCTGGACGATGTTCTGTTCAGCTCAAAGAATCTCAGGTGCGACGCCGATGATATAGAGTCCGATTCATGGGACCTTAAGGAGAGGGAGGTTGAGTGTGGCATCCATGAGATAAGGGTTGAGTTATTCAAGAGCGATGAAAAGATTCAGGCCGTCAACCAGACGATAAGGATAGGCAGGGTTCCGGAAATAACCATAAGTCCTGAGAGGCCCCTTGTTGATAAGCAGATGGTTATAGAGTTCATAGAAGAGGACGGAACTCCTGCAAGAAATCTGGTTGTTGACATATACTGGGTAAAGGATGGTATTGGCTCTGCCGATGATTACGACATTGGAAGCGACGGGAAATTAAAATTCACGCCAAAGGAAAGCGGGGAGTACAGATTTACCATAGACGATTCGAATTACTGCGGAAGCGAGAGCTTCTATGCAAAGAAAACGCTGATTGTTGACGGTCCCGATCCATCTGAGCCAAAGGTTGGCGACCCAGTTACTTTTGCGCTTTCAGGCCCAGTCGGGGCAAAGCTTGTCAAGAGCGATGGAGAAACGACTCCTCTTTACACGACAATAAGCGGTGGGGTCAACTTTACTGTCGATGAAGGGGGCACCTATACATTGGTTCTGGGGGAACTGAGTACCACATACTGGGGCGTTAACAGAACCGTAGTGATAGAAGATAAGGCAGCCATCTCATTATTGATTGAACCCGAAACTCCAGTCATCGGAAAGAGTATTTCAGTGAATACCAGAGTCAATGGAGAGGCGCTTTCCGGCGTTGACATAGAGATAGAGGACCAGACGGGTGATATAAAGACATACACTACCGACCTGAACGGGGTTATGAATTTCATCCCAAGCTCGATGGGCCTTCACAGAGTATATGCGAAGAAAAAGAGCTATAAGGAATCCGAAAAGGATTTCCGTGTTTATAACTCCTTGCATGTATTCTTTGAGCCGGCCAGCCCATCCCCTGGCCAGGAGGTTGCCCTGATAGTCAAAAACCAGCTCGGCTATCTGATTGATGGAGTAAATGTCTTTATTCCTGAGATTCCGGCCGGTGGAAAGACAGATAATAACGGCATGTTCAAATTCACTCCAGCCAAGGTTGGCAGATACACGGTAACCCTGAACAAGGAGAGTTATTGGGATGTTGAAAAGGAGTTAAATATTTCTGGATTACTGGAATTGAGACTGGACAAAAATGTGATTGAGATTGGAGAATCTGTAACAATCCTTACGCTGGATGAAAACGGCAATCAGGTCTCTACTAGCATTAAGGTAAGAAAGCCGGACGGTTCTGAGGAAGGCTTGAGTGGTATGATTTACACCCCTGGAGATATTGGTAAGTATCAGGTTTCTGCAGGAGGAGACGGTTATGTAATCTCTACCAAAGAGCTCACCGTGAATGCTCATCCTCTCGAAGTGAATACTGCAGTCGAGGGTGATGAGCTGGTCATAAAAACTGAGAGTACCTACGGCCCCGTGGCTGGTATTACGCTTCTGCTGAAAACAGCAACCAATGACAAAACCCTTGTGACAGACGAGAACGGAATATCAAGAACCGAGCTTGAGGAAGGGGAGGTAAGAATCATAGCAAACACCATGAATGTTAACAGAGAATATGGCATTCAGGACGTAACTCAGGAGATAAAAAGGGAGCACAACTACGGCATGCTGGCCTTGTTCCTCATAGGCATAGTTATATTCACAGTGGTAGCGATATTCGTCTCCGGTTCAAAGGGAGACAGGGGCACTGGAACAAGAAAAAAGAACTCAATGCTTGAAGGTAGGAGCAAAGGCAAGAATAGTCTTTCCAGTCTATAATCATTGCGTCCGCTTTATATATTACTAAATTTAATTCTATTAGTATTGTATTTTGAGGTGATGTTACTAAAATGAGATCAAGAATATCCGCAATTATTATTGCTATGTTGTTGTTTGGAACTTTGTTTTTTACCGTTGGAATGGCTTTTGCAAAGACTGATGTTAAGGGAATTGATGTCACGTTATCTAAAAACTCAAGCTATAAGGGTGATGATGATCTTGACATTGATGTTGGTGATAAATTCTATGTCCATATACTGCTGGAGGAGCCGGAGGAGGATGAAAGCGATCTGGACATTGATGTCGAGATAGAAATAAATGGCGTCAAGGTCTACGATGATGATGAGAAGGGTGTTGACCTGATAGAGGGTGAAGAGTATTACATAGTCATAGGTTCAAATAGATTCGAGGACGAGTGGGAAGATAATCAGATGGATTACACGTGCGGTAAGGAAAATGTGGAGGTGACAATCTCAGGTGATGTCAACAAGGAAACTGACGATGATGCGGAGATTGACATAGACGGCGAAGATTTGGATGTTGAGATTGGCCCGGATGATCCCACCGCAGAAGACAAGATTACCATTACTGTCACGGATGACGATGATGATGAGGTGGAGGATGTTAAGGTTAAATTCACCCATCTGGGAGACGATGATAAATGGGATAAGGATGATGAATCGTGGGAAGATGAAACCGATAATGATGGTGAGGTCGAGGTTGAGCTCTCGGAAGAGAGCGAATTTGATGACGATCCCTATGGAAAGTACCAGATAGATGTCTGGGAGAAGAACGGCGATTTCTGCAAGGAAATCAGAACCATAGATTTAAAGCGCACCCTTACTATCAAGGAGATAACTCCCTCCAAGCCCGTTGCTGGCAGTGCTATAAGGGTTAAGATTACCGATGGGAGCGACGACGGGGTTTCCGGGGCTAGGGCAACTGTAAGCTCAAGTGGCTTCCATCAGACCTATACTACGGATTCTGGCGGCTTTGTCTCTTTTACTCTAAACGATGAGGGCAACTATGTTTTGATTGCTTCAAAGAGCGGATACAGCAATAGCCAAAGCAGAACTCTGGCCGTTTCGTCTAAGGAGGGTATAAGGATAAACATAAATCCGAAGGAACAGGAGCTGAACAAGGCGGTTGAGATAACAGTTATGGACGAGAATGGCAAGGCGCTTACCAATGCAGAGGTCATAATAACAAAGCCCGACGGTACAATCGAGCCGGCAATGACGGTTCCGTCAAGCGGGAGGATAAGCTATGTGCCACGGCTCGTGGGAACCTACAGTATAAGGGCCGATGCAGATAAGTATGAAACAACGACCAGCAATTTCAAGGCGCAGAGGGCATTCAGCATAATCGTCCCGGACGTGCTTGAGGTCAACAAGGACATAACAGTAATACTCAGCGATTCTGCCGGTAATGCAGTCGAAGGCGCAGTAGTTTCTGTGGGTGGTACGAGCGTTTCTGGAAAGACCGACTCGGGAGGGAGATTTGCATTCAAGCTCTCTGAGCCGAAGGAGTATACGCTCACCATAAGCAAAGAGGGTTATGCCACTCTGAGCAGAAAGGTAAGTACTCTCGGGAGGTTAAAGATTACTCTTGATTCGAACGAGATAGGACTTGGAGATTCCGTAAGTATAAGCATAGTCGATGGGCAGGGCAATGTGGTATCTGCAGGTATAGAGATAACAAAGCCGGACGGGACAAAAGAGGTGATATCGGGTGATTCCTACACACCATCGGTTTCCGGAAATCACGGCGTAACCGCCATCAAGAATGACTATGAATCCGACACAGAAAATCTGATGGTAAGGCCTGCGCCACTGACACTGGAATCAAGAATAAGGGACAATACGCTGATAGTCAGCGTTTCAAGTAAAGGAGATGCGCTTTCGAACATAAAAGTGGACGTTGGAACTCCCTCCTGGGTGAAGGAGATTGTAACAGATGCTACAGGAACGGCCACTCTTTATCTAACGAATCTGGAGCTAAGCAGCGATATAACGGTAAGTGTGGACAAGGAAGGCTATGAGAGGAAAGAGGTAATCCAGGAGATTCCGAGGTTCGACCTTGCCAACTACTCGATACCAGTGATATTCGGCCTTATAATAGTGATAACTATAGTGATAATCCTGATTGCCAGCAGCAGTGTCGGAAAAGGGAAGAGAAAGAGGAAGAAGGATAGCCCAACAAAGACGAAGACAGGGTCCAGCCTTGACAAGGTCTGATTCCCTATTCTTTTTTTTATCTTTTATCTTGTCTTTTTCTTATCTTAATACTAGCATGATTCAGTTAACCACAAACATTCTTGGAGTCTTTGCTGTCAGAAAGGGCAAAGTGATTGAGAAGGTTTTGTTTCCGGACGAGCCAGCAAAGATAGCCGACAGACTGGAGAGGATTCAGGGCTCCTTCTGCGACGAGGAGAAAGGGCTTATAGAGAAGCTGAAGAAGACCGGGATTAAGGACATTAAGGTAAATAACCCCCGAAGGTTTGAGGGGTCCAATCTGGGAATGGGGTTCAGGCTGGATAAGGGGTTTATGAATCCGCTGGATATTGCCTCCGAGATTGGAATTTCGGAGGAGGACTTCACCCATCTGCTTGCAGAGGTCAATCTTGAGCTGACAAAGAAAAAGCTCAAGGAGGCCGAGCGGGATCAACTGATAATTCAGGCCGTCTCCTGTATGGATGATTTGGAGGAGGTAAGCAACAGGCTGGTTGAGCGCCTGAGGGAATGGAACTCCCTGAATTTCCCGGAGCTAAATGTGCTGGTCAAGACCCATGAGCTCTATGCCGAGGTTGTTTCCGGGAAGGAGTTGGATTCCACGCTGGCTGAAAGGATTGAGAACGTGAAGAAGGAGAGCTACGGCTTTGATTTCCAGAAGAAGGACCTGGAGATTACAAAGATATTCTCGGATTCAATCCTTGCCTTATATTCAACAAAAGAAGAGACTGAAAAATACATAGATGGTATGATGGCTGAGATAGCCCCGAACCTGGCTGCTCTGGCGGGCCCCTTGCTCGGTGCAAGGCTGATTGCCCTTGCAGGAAGCCTCAAGAGGCTGTCCATGTTTCCTGCCAGCACCATACAGGTCCTTGGAGCAGAGGATGCATTCTTTAGATTCCTAAAAACCAAGAAAAATCCACCCAAGCACGGAGTTATATTCCAGCTGCCCGAGATAAGGTCGGCCCAGAAGAAGAACAGGGGTAAAATCTCCAGAACATTCGCAGCGAAGCTTGCAATTGCTGCAAGGGCGGACTACTTCAAAGGTGAGTTTATTGGCGATAAACTAAGGAAGGATTTTTTAGGGAAGATAAAGAATTGAAATGAATTCATTAATAAAAAAAATTTTGATGCCCGGGATAATTCTCATATTTTTGATTTCTGCCTACTCACAAGAATATGAATGGGTCCCGGCGGGTGCATTCGGCGGCCAGGATTGTGACGGGGATTCTGCAGAGGATGGGAAATTCTGTGAACCAAGGAGTATAGATGTCGGCTTCAATGATACTATTTATGTTATCGACACTGAAAACGATAGGTTTCAGGTATTTGATTCTAATTTCACGCATATGGAGACAGATGGCGAGCTGGATCCAGATGGAGTAGAGCTTGGAAAGTTCCAGGACCCTGAGGGAATAGCCGTCAGGTTTATTGACGTCAACATAAGCTACGTGTATATAACAGATACGAGGAACTACAGGGTTGAGATTAGGTATCAGAACTCTACATTCAACAACGAGACCAATGAAACCACAGTGAATAATTCCTGGGTCGACTTTGGTCGAAGATGCTATAGCGAATGTAACTATGACGATTACATCTACTTTGACAGACCGAAGGATATTGAGGTCGATGCTGATGGGACGGTCTATGTTGCCGATACAGAGGAGGATAGAATCCATATAATAGAGGATGGTTTTGATGCCCCTTCCCTCATGTTTGACGGTTCGGACTCCGCGGATGGTGATGTGAGTGTGCCTGAGGGGATAGCCATAGACTCCAATGGGAATATCTATGTTGCTGATACCGGCAATAACAAGGTGAGGATTTTCGACCCAAGCGGCGCGCAGCTGAGGTCCTTTGGTAGCTTTGGTTCAGGTCAGAAGGAATTCAACGAACCCTCGGGGATAGAGGTCGACGATGAAGGACATATATTTGTTGCCGACCGTGGCAATCACAGGATTCAAATATTCGGCGTTTCAGGCAATTATATAACTGAATTTGGAAACGAGACGTGCTCCGCCTATATCTATGACGAAGAAGGAAACGTAAGCCTCCATATGGGGAGCTTCTGCTATCCGAACGATATCGACTTAAATAACGATAAGCTCTATGTAGCTGACTCTGAAAACCACAGGATACAGGTCTTCCACGTACCGGCGCTTCCATCAGCGAATGTTACCGTGGATATAGGACTGAAGTATGGCTGGAACCTCATCTCCATTCCCTTCGAACCCTAAGATGGATGTCACATCTATCGGCGACATAAATCTCGATGCCATAACGTCAAAACTCAAAGAGCTGCCGGAAAAGGACTCGCAGAGGGTTGTATCGGACATGTCCCTGAGCTCTGGGGGCTGTGCCGCAAACTTTGCGAAGGCGATAAGCGGGTTGGGGCTTGAGACAAGGTTTATTGGAAAGATTGGCGATGATATAATTGGAGAATTTCTAAGGGATTCCATGGGTAATGTTGAGATTGTTCTTTCAAAAGGTAAGAAAACGGGAATTACCTTTGCGATGGTCTTTGAGGACAATACGAGGTCATTTGTAACATATCCCGGCTCGAACGTTGAATTCAAAATTGATGATATAGATTTCGATTTGATAGAGGGCAAATACCTGCATGTTGGCTCGTTCTTTCTCCAGGGGTTGAGGAAGGATACAAAGAGAATTTTTGAATATGCTCATGGAAAGGGTATGACAGCGTCCCTCGATACGGGGTGGGATCCGGCGGGCTGGGGCAGGAAGGACGTACAACTTGTGAGGGAAATTCTTAAAGGTGTGGATATATTCTTCCCGAATCTGAAGGAGGGAGAGGCGATAACCGGCGCGAAGGGCAAGGAGGACGTGTGCGACGAACTGCTTCCTCTCGGTCCTCAGATAATTGCCCTGAAGCTTGGCTCTGAGGGGAGTTATATAGCAACCAAGGATGAGAGAATTTCCATTCCCCCAATCAAGGTTGATGTCCTCGACACCACCGGGGCAGGGGATGTCTTTGGCGCGGCATTCATCTACGGGCATTCAAAGGGCTGGGATTTAGAGAAGTGTGGGAGGTTTGCTAATGCCGCTGCAGCGCTCTCGACGAGAGGTTACGGAAGTAGCAGCTATCCAGCCTCATCAGAAGTCGATAGTATCTTGCAATGACCCTCTCATTCAAACCTGTCTGGTCCGACTCCATGGGTGCAAAGTCTTCATGCACGCTCGTTGAGACTCCTGACGTTAGAATTCTTATAGACCCCGGCGTCTCAATCATGCAAAAAAGTTTCCCTGCCTCCATGAACAAAAAGATGGGGTGGCTGAAGCAGGGTGAGAAGGCGGTTCTGGATGCCAGTAAGGAAGCCGACATCGTCGTTATATCCCATTACCACTATGACCATTTTACAGACTTCGATGCGCGGCTCTATGAGGGAAAGAGGCTGTTTTTAAAGAACCCGAACGAATTCATAAATTATTCTCAACGAGGGAGGGCAGAGAATTTCCTGGGGAACGTGTGTGAGGAATTCGGGGGGGTTAAATTCAAATCCATTTTAGAAAAAAATAAGAAAAAGAAATACCCCGACCCGATGGCGAAGATGCCGCTTGCGGCTGAACGGGATTTTGGAGACTATAACAAGAGAAGGGGAGAGTTGCTCGGTAATGGCAGGGAGAGGTTCTCCAAGAGGGTAAAGTCATGGAACAAGAACATGAAGATTCCTGAAATAAAATTTGAAGATATTAAAATTGAGTTTCCTGAGGGAAAAAAGTTTAAGTTTGGAAAAACGAAACTGGAATTCTCGCAGCCCTTGTTTCATGGTATAGAATACACCAACCTCGGCTGGGTCTTTGCAACACTGGTTGAGTCCGGGGGGAAACGGCTGATGCACTCCTCGGACCTGTGCGGCGTCTATATCGAGGACTATGCTGAGATGGTTGTGAAGGAGAACCCCGACATCCTTATTCTTGATGGGCCCCCTACATATCTGCTGCCCTACATGATGAATTCTATAAATCTTAGTAGATGCATCAGGAATATCTGTAATATCATCAAGAACGTAGATTCTGAATTAATCCTTCTTGACCATCATCTTCCAAGGGATGCTAAGTACCGGGAAAGGTTGAAGGAGGTCTATGACCTCGCGGCAAGGGAGAATAAAACAGTCACGACCGCTGCGGAATGCCTTGGGCAGGAGGTTGCTGCTCTCTCCCCATGACGTCCTCGAAATAGGCCCTTGTCAGCTCTGCTACGGCCGGGGCATGGGATATGTTTCCTACGGATTTGAGGTTCTCTCCTGAAAAGAACTCCGATATCGTTCCGATTCCTGCTTCCCTTGTATGATTCTCGAAGATGTTTTCCAGAACCCCCTTGGCATGGAGCCTCCTGTCGGAGACCCTCATCAGGAGCTGGGTGTAGGGTCCAAGCAACCATGTAAATGCCGCCCCGTTGAACCGGTCATCGGGATTGTAGTTCTCGCTCTTCGGGTCAAGGGTCCTGATACCGACCACCGTAACCAATTCCTCAAGTGAATTCAGAACCTTTTTCTGCAAAGTTTCATTAAGTGGAGAGAATTCCAATGTTAGTGTGATAATCTGGTTGGGCCTTATGGATTCGTCATCTATCGTATCCTTTAGATAGCTCCCATTCCAGAATTCCTCCAGGAAATTCTCCTCGAATGCAAGGTAAATTCCCCGGAAGTCGGTCTCATCGTCATCCATGAGTTCCGATAGCTTTTCCATTATTTTCAGTGAATTGTACCATAGCCCCTGCACCTCAACGGCATTGTCCCTGTCCGGCATCCACGTCCCGCCCTTGTGCATGAGGAGACCGTCCTTCTCCATGTCGATGTATCCCTTTACCATGTCCTTCATGTCCCACCAGTAGGTATGCAGCAGTCCCTTGAGCCTTTCCATGCCTGCCGCTTTCCCGTATTTGTAGAGGCGGTCAATCAGCCAGAGGGTTGTGTCGATGCTGTCGTGAATCGGCTCTCCGTCGATGATGCTGCCTGGGACTCCGTTCCTTGAAGAGTTGTTGAGAATCCTCTCAAAGACCTGCTCGGCGTCGTCGAATCTCTGGTTGAATAGAGTTAATCCGGGCAGCGCTATCATCGCCTCCCTTACATTCTCCCCGGAAAACGGATAGGAGATGATGCTTTTCTTTGAGTCAATATCAACTATGAATGTTTCGGCTATTTTCAGGATGGCGAAAATCGAGGAGCCCATGTCCGATGAGAGGATTCTGCTCTTCTTCTCCCTCGGCTGTGACAAATCCTTGAAAGCAGCAGCAGTTTTTTCCTCTGTTTCATAGGCAAGGGCCGAGATGGTGAAGTCCTGGGTTGAGTTTCCATCAACAGAGAATTCAAAGAATGCAGGAATATTATGGAAATTCCTTTCATCGTTATTGGAATAAATAAAAGAATTCCACCTCTCGCCTTCGTTCTCTTTGCAGATTGCCTTGTCGGAGTAGATTGTCAGGTAGCCGAGTTTGGAGTCAAGTCCCAGGATTTTGTCCGTGAAGAGTTTTGGCTGGAAGTGGTTTTCCGCCGTGCCCAAATCCTCAACGCCTCTTGAATTCGCAAGGACTTTAACCCTGATTTTGAGGGGGGCGGGGGTTTTGTTCTCAATAGTATAGAGAACGGCCACGCCGTTCTTGTCCTGCAGGGGGTTTATGGTCTTGGCAAGGGAGAATTCATCAAAATAATGGTAATATGAAACCGAATTATGATTGAAATCGAATTTACCAGGGCCGCTATATTGGGAATTCCCCAGACCTATAACCCTTTCCGGCAGATGAATCTCCTCCTCCAGGCCCTCGAGATATACCATTCTTTTCAGATTATCACAAGCAGATACAAGCAGTGCATGATGGCTGTTTGCAGGCAAACCAAGAATGGTCGATGCAGAGTAGCCGCCGATTTTGTTGGGAATCAGCCACTCAAGCCCTCTGGACTTTTCCAAATCCATTGCGTTTGGATTGAATGTGGCGAAGGGAGTTTCACTCATCTTGCTATCTGAATACCTCGTTGTCTAGGATTAGGTGGCTGAAAAAGCCGATAAGAGCAAACCCAACGTAGTGGAGGTCTATTAGATATAAGGGAAGCGAGAGTAAAATTCCAACGACGGGTGTATGAAAGAGCCCCCTGTGCCTTGAAAACCACAGCAGGTAGAGGAACAGAATTAAGAGCAGCGGGATGTAGATTAGCTCCATCCTCCTCAGGAATATGAACGCCATGAGACAGACAATGGATACGGCAAGAAAGAGCCTGCCAAGAATCTTTCGCATCTTCGAGGAGGGAGTATCCATGTCCGGCAAAATTGAATAGAGAATTCCGATTATATTTCCAAAGATGAGCATATGTAGGGATATATTAAAATTCAGAATTCTATTCATCAACAATAGGATAATCCCCATCATCATCAGATAGCCGAATATGTGGGTCTTGTAACTGGGCATTATAGATAATATTTTACCCCTGAACATAAAATCTATCATATGGCACTTGTTGAATTCGTTACTCCCTTGGCTCTGGCAGGCCTCATTCTCCTGGTTCCAATCATAATCCTCTATCTCCTGAAGCCAAAGCCGAAACAGATAAAGCTGCCGACCCTGATGTTCGTAATTTCAAAGAAGAGAAGAAAGAGGTTTGCATCCTTCTTCAACAGGTTCATCCGGGACCCGTTGCTTCTTCTGCAGCTCCTGATAATACTGCTCCTTGTCCTTGCAGTAGCGAATCCCTTCATGATTTTGTTTGAGGAAAGGGGTGAAAAGGAGGCCGTAGTATTTGTCATTGATGCCTCGGCAAGCATGCAATCAACAGACGTAAGCCCAAACAGATTTGAAAAGGCTAAGGAGCTTGCGATGCAGGTTCTGGACTACCAGAATCCAGGAAGCCCAATAAGTCTTGTTCTGGCTGAAAACGTTCCGATACTCCTTCTGAGGGATGGAAGAAAGGATGATGTAGAGGGGATTCTATCCGTCATTGGCGCTGCAGACACCG
The DNA here is from genome assembly GCA_964549685.1 of uncultured archaeon. GTDB lineage: Archaea > Altiarchaeota > Altiarchaeia > IMC4 > QMZM01 > WALD01. The sequence continues at coordinate 135,239 of CAZJVE010000001.1, forward strand.
GCTCCAACATAGGCGATTCGGTTCTCTTCGGAAAGGACCTTCTATCCGGTTCCAGTATGAATAAGAGAATCTATGTGTTTTCTGATTTCTCGAAGAGCCAGGAATCCGGGCTGGAATTCTCAAGGAAGATTGCGTCAATGGGCAACGTTGCCGTGGAATTCATAAGAGTCTCAGGCGAGGGGGAGAATTTCGGCGTAATAGACATGGACGCGAGGCGCTTTATCACAGAGCCTGAAAAATGCTCGATAACATTCACTGTAAAGAATTTCGGCCGGGCGGAGCAGGGGCCGTCCGTGGATGTCCTTGTTGATGGCGGGAGTGTGGAGACAATAACAAACTACATCAAAGGCGGGGAGCAGTTCCTGTACCACCTCGAGCCGGACATTACGGAAGAGGAACACATAATAAAGGTCATGATAAATGGAAACGACGCCCTGGCCGTGGATAATGCGGCCTTTGCCTTCCTTCCCAGGGTAAGGAAATACAGGGTTTTGCTGGTTACAGAAGAGGGCTCAGGCAACTATCTGAGGTATGCCCTTGAAGCATCATCGAATGTTGAGCTTGAGGTTTCCATCCTTCCAGTCGTTCCAGAATTTCATGGTTTTGATACAGTAATATTCGGGGACCTGAATCCGGAACTTGTTCTCCCCGGAACGTTTAAGAAGCTTGATGAATATGTCAGGGGTGGGAAGAGCGTTGTATTCCTGGCCTCGACAGGCCTGGGGGGGATAGACAATGAAAATCTGGGGTCCCTTCTTCCAGTCATGCTTATCGGTCTCAGGGAGGGGGATGAAAAGATAGTAGTGGAGCAGAACCATGAAATCATATCCAGTGTAACGCTTCAGAATCTAATCACAAAGAGACATATGCGGTGTGTGGCAAAAAACCAGAGCAGTGTAATAGCAACCATAGATGAGAGCCCCGCACTTGCCTATCATAGCTATGGGGATGGAAAGGTTGCCTTTGTTGGAATAAATCCTGATGAAGAATGGAGTAACTTCTACTACAGCTCTTCTCACCCCATATTCTGGTTCCAGTTATTGCAATGGATAAACAGGATGGAAAACTCGCTGGTTATCAATAACTTCAAGACGGGAGAGTCGCTGCCTGTAAAAGGCAGAGTTGATGTTACAACCCCTTCAGGAAAGTCCCTCCATACAGGAAACATAATACTGGACGAGGTTGGAATCTATGGTATAAGACTCGATGATTTGGACGATAAGATAACCGTTTCCCTTCTCGATGAGTCAGAATCTGCAATCTCCGAATCCATTCCTGGCCTGGATACAATAAATGATGAAAATTTTGTAATCTCTGGGGAGAAGGTTCAGACAAGGAGGGAGTTCTGGTTCTATATCCTCGCTCTAGGGGTACTCTTCCTTTTTATTGAGATTCTGGTTTACAAAAGGAGGGGGCTTCTTGAGGAGTGATATTTATAACTCTCTTACCCAATAAAAGACACCCAGAGAATGAAAACCAAGTGGAAGGTCCTTATCCTGGTATCTTTGCTTATCTTTGTTACTCTCGGCATCATTGGAATTATAGCTCTTGTTGGAGAGTTCAACAAGAACGAGATGCCCTTTTTCGGGAACAAGATTGCCATAATTCCGGTAAAGGGATATATAACAACAGAGAGCTGCGGACCCAGTATGATTGGTGGGGCGCAGTGTGCTGAAGTGGCAGTAATAAAGAGTAGGATACAGGGTGCTGAAAGCGACCCCTCGATAAGGGCCATAGTCCTTGACATAAATTCCGGTGGCGGCAGTGTCGTTGCCACAGGCGAGATTGAGGAGGCGATTAGGAACAGTGACAAGCCGGTGGTTGCATGGATTGAAGAGGTCGGTGCATCTGGGGCGTACTACATTGCATCAGCAGCTGATGTTATTGTAGCAGATAAAAATTCGATTACGGGAAGCATAGGCGTTATAATGACGGTCCCTCACTATTATGGGCTACTGGGAATGATTGGCGTTAACATGACAGTAATCAAGGCAGGGAACAGCAAGGATATAGGGAGCCCCTACAGGGAGATGACCAACGAGGAAGAAGGCGACCTTCAGGGGATGGTGGATAAGATCTACTACGATTTTGTCTCAGGGGTGGCAGAAAACAGGGGCCTTTCAGTGGAGTATGTAGAAAACATATCCGATGGTAGCATATATCTCGGCAGTGAGGCGCAGGAGCTCGGCCTGGTGGATGTCCTTGGAGGAAGGTCAGCCGCCATAGAGATTGCAGCAGAGCTCGGAGGGATTGAAGGGACTCCAGGCATAGTCGAAACAAGGCCAAAGAAAAACCTGGTTGATTTGCTGTCAGAGATGTCAACACACGTGGGCTATGGAATAGGTAAGGGTATAATAAGCGAATACGGAGACCAAAGATGGGCAGAATAAAGCAGACGTATCTGAAGAGGATTGCCAACGAGCTCCTTGAGAAATACAGGGGGGAGTTCGGCAAGGACTTTCAGAAGAATAAGGAGAAGGTGCATGAGCTAAGCACTGTAGAGAGCAAGGCCATAAGGAACAAGATTGCAGGCTACATAACGAAGGTTATGAAGAGGGAAGCGGTAGAGGCAAGCTAGATTTCATAGCACTTTTTCTTATAGCCGCATGCTTCGCATTTCTTTTCTGAGCCGTGGGAGCAGATTTCAGGGATTTTCCCCTGAAGGATTTCTATTATCTCATCTCTTGTATTGATTACCTCCCTTCTCAGTTTCTCCGTTGTCATGACGGGCCTTCTCTCCTGGATTCTGGTATATTCGACAAAGCCGTGGGTTATTGGCTCCTTCAGCTTGAATTTGTCCTCAAGGAGCATTGCATAGGCACACGTCTGGAGGCGGTCGCCCTCCCATACTCCGTCTGACGGCTGGCCCGTCTTTATCTCTACCGGAACGTAGGTTTCATCGAGCATTATCTTGTCAACTCTCCCTGTAATTCCAATGCTGTCTGACTTTATGTAGTATTCTACCTTCCACGGAGTCACCATCTGCAGGGCCCGGTCGATTCCAAGCTCCTCGACAATAATTCCCAGCTTGGTGCTTATGGTTCCGATTTCTTTCAGCAGCTCCGACCTTATGGCAGGGATGAAACTCTCATAGCGGGCATCCTTTAGCATTCCCTTGTAGATGGAGGGAAAGTCCTGCATTATCTGCTCCAGCTCCTGCAGCAGGAGAATTTCCAGCTCGTCAGGATGTTGAATCTTACCTAGTAACTTCGCCTGCCTCATGCTGAGTTCTTTTCTTACTGCATGTCCTAACAGTCCCTTGGTCTGCCCTTCTGTGGGTTTGGTCTTTATCTTCAATACCTTAGAAAGATAGATGTTCCTGGGGCAGAAGGTGTACTGGTTCAAGGTAGAGGCATTGACATTCATCTTACAAATACTGATATTCTTAGAAGTAGGTTAAGATAAACCTGTTTTTAGACCGATGCCTTGGCAGCCATCTTCTTGTTCTTTCTCCTTATCTTCCCTGTCTTCCCGCATTTCCTGCACTTTGTTGACCCAAGTGGGTTCTTTGCGTTGCATTCCATGCAGATTCCCTTGAAGATTCTGATCTCTGCCTCCTTGAATCGTGCCATTTCAGGTATAATTACTATAAAGGCAAGGCATAAAAATGCGGAATTTAAGCCCTCCATCTTAATTTCTTAGGATGGAGAAGCTGGATAAAATACTTATCATAGGCTCCGGCCCCATACAGATTGGGCAGGCTGCGGAATTCGACTATAGTGGGAGCCAGGCCTGCCTCTCGCTGAGGGAGGAAGGGAAGACGGTGGTTCTTGTGAATTCTAACCCGGCTACAATAATGACGGAGCCGGACATTGCGGACATAATCTACATCGAGCCCCTGGTTCCGGAGGTTGTTGCAAAGATTATAGAGAAGGAGAAGCCAGACGGGATTCTGCCCACGATGGGGGGACAGACCGGCCTGAACCTTGCTTCTGCCCTGGCAGTTATGGGTGTCTTTGAAGAACATAACGTAAAGATACTTGGAACGCCGATAGAGACGATAAAGAACGGCGAGGACAGGGACTCGTTTGCTAACCTTATGAGAGAGATTAACGAGCCAGTGCCCCCAAGCAAGGCGGTAAATTCGTTCATTGAGGCAAAGGAGGCTGCGGATGAGATTGGCTATCCAGTCATTGTCAGGCCTGCCTACACTCTTGGCGGAGGAGGGGGCGGAATTGCAGAGAACGAGGAGGAGCTCGAGAGGATAGCAAGGCACGGCCTGCAGCTGAGTATGATAAACCAGGTTCTGATTGAACAGTCGCTCATTGGCTGGTATGAGTTCGAGTATGAGGTGATGAGAGACTCCGCGGATAACTGTATAACTATATGCTCGATGGAGAATTTCGACCCGATGGGGATTCATACCGGCGAGAGCATAGTCGTTGCCCCTGCCCAGACTCTGAGTGACGTGGATAACCAGATGCTCAGGAGCGCTTCGTTAAAGATTATAAGGGCTCTGGGCGTTGAAGGAGGGTGCAACATACAGTTTGCTTTGCATCCCGAAACCAGGGAGTATATGGTGATAGAGGTCAATCCCCGAGTTTCAAGGTCGTCAGCACTGGCTTCCAAGGCAACCGGCTATCCGATAGCAAGAGTTGCAGCAAAGGTCGCGATAGGAAAAACCCTGGACGAGATTCCGAACGAGGTTACCAAGAAAACACCATCTTCTTTCGAGCCGTCAATAGACTATATCGTGCTGAAGATCCCGAGATGGCCCTTTGACAAGTTCAGGGACATTGACAGGACCATAGAAACGCAGATGAAGGCAACGGGAGAGGTCATGTCCATAGGCAGAACATTCGAGGAGGCGCTGCAGAAGGCGATAAATTCCCTGGACGTTGGGAAGGTGGGAATCAGCGGCATGGGCGAAACGGACATTGACAAGATTAAGGCAAAAATTGAAACCCCGAACGACGAGAGGATGTTCTATATTGTCGATGGGTTCAAGGCAGGCATGTCTGTCGATGAGATTAATGAGATTTCCCACATCTGCCCCTGGTTCCTGGAGAAGATTAAGGGGCTGGTTGATACAGCAGAGAAGTTTAAGATTGCTATTTAATTTCTGGATTGGAGTGCTAAAATATCCCATATTTATCCGTGTAATCTAAGTTAGTTATATGAGATTTCCGGCGCTTGGTCCTGATCTTGCAGAGTTCGTAGGTGTGCTCCTAGGTGACGGTTCAATAGGCAGATATGAGTGTCGTGCAGGAGATAAAATCAAAATCCAACATAGAGTAAAAGTAACCGGTGATGGGGAAGAGGACCTGCCATATTTCAAGGAGTTTTTGTCCCCATTAATGACAAACCTCTTTGGTAAAGGGCCGTTGCTTCGTTTCAAAAGAAACGAAAGGACTGCAGAACTCGCATATTTTGGTAAGGAGTTATATGAATTCTTAATTGGATTAGGTATGGTTTCCGCCCCAAAGAGAAATAGAGCAATAATTCCTCCTTTTGTATTTGAGAAAAATCTTGAATTGCATTTCCTGAGGGGTTTGTTTGACACAGATGGGTGTTTAGTATTTGACAAACAGCACAAGGATATTCATTACTACCCCAGAATAGAGATAAAGATGTTGTCGTGTCCTATGAGGGAGCAATTGTTGAGTATACTGTCAGATAGAGGGTTCAGATATATAACTTCACCCCAACCTAATGAGGGCTTGAGGATACAGATGAATGGTAAGAAAATATTTGAGAGGTGGATGAAGGATATTGGGTTCAATAACCAGAAACACGTAAGCAAGTATGATGTATGGAGTAAGTTTGGATATTACACACCAAATACCACACTGAAGGAAAGAATCGATATTCTAGCGCAGTGATTGCTATTTAACGCCTTATTCTGAAAGTATTAAACGCGAGGTTGCTGTTCACCGTAGCGAAATAGTACCCTATAGCGGGATTGAGCAGCCAGGAGTGCTCGTCGGACGTATGGAGGTGTTATACATGCTCGTGCGGGCGAAGCTCATATGAGGGTTTTTAACCAATCGTGAGAAAAAGTGCTTCTGAGAGACCCGAAGGTCGGTGGTTCAAATCCACCTCCCGCTATATTTTCTTTTAAAATTATGGTGGTTGGTAAATGGATATAACAACGAATACAGTTCAGGTTCTCACAGGCTCAACAATAGCTATACTTGCAACTTTTGTATATTCGGCACTCACTCGTGCTTTTTTGAGTGGGGGGTCATTCCGTAAAAAATGGGAGGCTGTGTTTATCACATTAGGAACAGCCTTTGCATTAGGCATGTTAACACCAAGCATAAACGAATTCTGGCGGGAAGTAATCCCTCAAATTACTTATCTTCAATTGGTTGGTGTTTTGATAATGGTCGGAACATTCAGCGTAAATCAAATGGTGCATAATTGGCGACATAGCACCGGAACATCAATCATTCTCTACGGTGCCGGGTTGATACTCTTTGGTTATCGATACATATAAGAACCGGTCATAAAACCATCAAACTAACCCCAAATCCAACAATCAGCCCCGCACAAATCGGGGGCAGTGCTGGAAGTGCGACTTTTTCTTGGTTCAGAATGTAGACAAAGAGTAGGGTTATGCCGATTAATCCCCCGGCTGCTGTGATGGCCGCGTTCGTGAAGGAATAATCCCTCATCACAGAGACCGAGAAGATAAGGGGAACTGCCAGGTCTCCCGTTCCGAGGCCAAGGAACCTGTCGCCGAAGGGGATTGTGAACATCAGCGGGATTTTGCCTTCGGCTCCCTTTGCGAGGGTTATCATGTGTTTTGTGCCGAAGACTGCAACAAGGTCGTAGGCCGAGAGGATTAGGATGAGTATGAGGGCTGGGATGAATGCTATTGAGGAACCAAACAGCGCCCCGATGCCAGGAATCGTGAAGAGAAGGACTATGTTCATGACTGCCGGGTTCCTGCTCTTCAGGATTGAGAGGATAAATAGAGCCGCTGCCAGAAGCAGGCCGATGAAATCGAAGAGAACCCAGAGGGTGAATGAAAGGCCGACTACTAGGAAGAAAAAGGACATAATTTTTATAATAAAATATAGCCCGAATTTCAGTAGCAGGAGCAGTATTCCCGTCCCGATGAGAATGTAAACGAAAATTATCAATGAGGTGAGGGGGTTATCCGGCTCCTCTATTACCGGGGCAATCTCCCCTGATTCTATCGCCCCTATCAGCTCGGAACCAATATGCAGGCCCATCAGCTGAATGGAAACGTAAAGAAGGATTATCAGTATCAGGGGCTCGTATTTCATTCTCATCTATGTTCTGTGAACATGAATTTCCCGTGCCTGGGCTCGTAGATTATTCCCTTTGTCTTTAATTCGGTTATTATCTTCTCTGCCTTGAACTTGTCTATCTCCTTGCCTTCTGCCTCTCTAATAATGTCCTCCATGTGAGCGGAGCCGTCGCCGCTTTCGGCAAGAAGCCCCCTTATGATGTCCTCCATCAGCTTTATCTTGTCCCTGTCCGATTTTGGATATTCCGCACCGATTCTGTCGATGTCTATCTCTCCTGTTGCGGCGTCATAGGCGACCTCCCTAAGCACGAAGTTTGTGAGTCTTATTGCTCTGTCTGCATCGCTGACTGTTACCGCGTCGCTCAGCCTTATCTTTGCCGATGCCTCGGCCAGCCTTACTAACGCCTCTAGCTGTCTTGGGGTTGCCCTTACTGTTTCCTGGCTCCCGCCCCTCAAATCCACGTAGTACGCCTTTATCTTCTCCGCCGCATCGTCCGTCATGACGGGACGCATGTTCTTGCGCGAATATGCTATGTACTTCCTGAACAATTCCGCATTAATTACCGGCTGGATTTCTTCGGCTTCCTCCGGCGTCTTGTGCATCTTGAGCATGTGGTCTGCTATTTCCGCGTCCTTCTCCTTGTCCAGGATGTCTCTGATAGGGAAAATGAGGTCAAATCTGCTTAGTAGGGTTGGGGGTATATCGAACTGCTCGCCCAGCGGCTTGTAGCTGTCGAACCTGCTGAATTTTGGATTAGATGCTGCGAGGACCGCAGTATTTGCAATGAACCTTGTTACCATCCCAGCCTTCGCCACGCTAATGGTTTGCTGCTCCATCGCCTCGTGCATGGCACTTCTGTCTTCCTTGTCCATCTTGTCGAACTCGTCAATGCAGACGACTCCGCCTCCTGCAAGAACCAGTGCTCCTGCCTTCAGGGTCCATCCACCCTCACCGAAGTCGTCCTTCTCTGCCGTGGCTGTAAGGCCCGCCCCGGTTGTGCCTTTGCCGGTAACATAGATGCTTTTTGGTGCTATCTGGTTAACGTACTGAAGAATTCTCGATTTAGCGACACCGGGGTCTCCGACGAGAAGAAGATGTATATCCGGTCTGAGGGGGGTTCCGTCAGGAAGCCTCTTCCTTCCCCTTCCGCCAAAGAGCTGTAATGCGATGGCTTCCTTGACCTCGTTGTAGCCCCAAATTCCGGGGGCGATTGATGCTATTACATGGTCATGAATCTTGGGGTTCTTGGCAAACTTCTTAATCTCCCTCTCTTCTTTCTTGCTAATTTCGATGTCCTCGAACTCCCTGGCTATTCCCTCAATGTTGTTGCCTTCAATATATTTGAGGTAGACCGAGCCGCCTTTCTTCGGGGGGAGGAGTCTCATTATGCCCGTGATTACAACACGGTCTCCTGCATAGACCGCATCGGTCAAATCATCCTCCACCCACACCTCTATCCTTCTCGCTTCCGCACCTCCCTTGAGCATCTCCAGCGGCTCCTGAATCTCCAGCTTCTGGATGTCTGTCAGTTTTGATTCCTCGGGTACAAAGCGAAATTCCCGTCTCTTGCAGTTATTGCAGAACGGGGGCTGCTGCAGAAATCTTGTCGCCTGCGGCTCATCGTGCGATTCATTGCATTTATTGCAGTAGAATCTGCCGGTTTCAATCTTCGGGAAGATGTCAGTAATCTTGTTAACAAGGCCCTCAAGGGCCATCATCCCCCCTACATTTTTGGATCTGAGTTCTCTAACGAGAATAGTATAGCCCTTCTCCTTGGGGATGTTATAGAAACGGACGTTTATCCTGAGGTCGTCCATTAGTTCTGGCGCAACCGAGATTTTTTCCTTCAGAAGAGTCTGGAGGATTTCCAGTATATCGTCGGGATTCGCAATTAACTCCTCAGCAAGCCCGTGGTCAAATTTCTCAAGCTCTTCATAATTGATGAGGAGGCTTTTTACCTCGGGATAGAGCTCAGCAACCTTGTTTATGTCATTGGACTTCTTGTTTAGAAACCCCTCAAGCTTATCGTTGACTTTTTCCATCTTGCTGAAATTTCGGGAGGATTAATATAATAGGGGCACTTGGTAAAAAGGCAGTTTGGAATTTCTTGTGTTTTCAGCCTTATAGACAATTGTCGATTTTTATTCGCCTATGTATTTATACATATACGGATAAGTAATGGTATGAATTGGACTCTGAAAGCGAGATCACACGGAGGATTGCAGGGGAAATCGTGCTGGCAGAGAAACCAGGAAAGTCGATGAGGAAGTGGCGCGAGATCTTCGGCATTAAACAGAAGAGGCTTGCGCAAAAGCTTGGGATTTCGGCCTCGGTGATTTCGGATTACGAGTCCGGAAGGAGGAAATCTCCAGGCATTGGGTTCGTGAGGAGATTCATAAAGGCTTTGGTTCGGGAGGACATCAAGGGCAGGCGTGAGTTGACGAAGATGCTCTCCCCCGCCAGGAAACCGGATGCGATTCTCGGCATCAGGGAATTCCTGACACCGCTGCCTATCAAAAAGCTTGTGAAGGCGGTAAATGGCAGGGTTGTCGTAAGGGGGGGTATGAAGGACAAGGCGGTGTGGGGATATACCGTCATCGATTCGATAAAGGCAATCCTTGAGCTTTCCGAGACGGAGTTCATGAGCCTCTATGGAGCAAACGCCAAGAGGGCATTGATATTCACAAAGGTTCAAACGGGTCGGTCACCGATGATAGCGATAAAGGTGACCTCACCCAAACCGTCGGTAGTAATACTTCACGGCCTGAAGGCCGGGAAGGTGGACAAGCTAGCGGCAAGCATTGCGAAGAACGAGGGCATACCGCTCGTCGTTTCGGAGATGAGCGATGAGGAGTTGACTAATAAGCTAAGGAAGCTCGCATAAAATGGCTGTTGGAATTGTCGGCTATGGAACATATCTCCCGAAGTACAGGATAAAGGCTGAGGAGATTGCAAGGGTATGGGGCAAAGACCCGGAAGCTATGAAGAAGGGTCTTGGAGTTTATGAGAAGACAATCCCCAACCTGGATGAGGATGCTGCGACCATTGCTGTTGAAGCAGCCAGAAGTGCACTGAGGCATTCCGGAATTAACCCGGCAGATATAGGGGCAATCTACGTGGGCTCTGAGTCACATCCCTATGCCGTAAAGCCAACTGCGACTATTGTGAGCGCCGCAATAGAGGCAACTCCCGATTTAACTGCAGCAGACCTTGAATTCGCATGCAAGGCAGGGACTGCAGCAATTCAGTGCTGCATGGGTCTGGTCGAGGCAGGGAGGATTAAATATGGATTAGCAATCGGTTCTGATACATCTCAGGGGATGCCAGGAGATGCACTAGAGTATACCGCATCAGCAGGGGGTGCTGCCTTCATCATAGGGAATAACAAGCTGATTGCAGAGATTAAAGATACCTATTCCTTTACCACAGACACGCCGGACTTCTGGAGGAGGGAGGGTCAAGAATTCCCAAAGCACGGGGCAAGGTTTACCGGAGAGCCCGCTTATTTTAAACACGTAATTAATTGCTCGAAAAAGATAATGGAGAGAAACAAGCTGAGTCCAAAAGACTTCCAGTATGCTGTGTTTCATCAGCCCAACGGCAGATTCCCGGCGAAGGCTGCGAAGATACTCGGCTTCGACCAGGAGCAGATAAAACTGGGATTGCTGACGCCATGGATTGGCAATACCTATTCGGGGTCCACTCCACTGGGCCTTGCGAGAATTCTCGACGAGGCGAAGGGGGGCGATTTGATTCTTGCAACGTCCTATGGCTCTGGTGCCGGTTCCGACTCGTTTATAATCGAGGTAACAAAGGAGAATGAGAAGAGGAGGAATGCAAAACCGCTCCAGTGTTTCATCGACAGGAAGGAGTACGTTGATTATGCCATATATGCAAAGCTGAAGGGTAAGATTAAGGGGGTTGTCCTGGAGAAATGAGTTCAAAGGTCGGGATTATAGGCGTCGGTATGACAAAGTTCGGCGAGCACTGGGATAGAAGATATAGGGATTTGATTGTCGATGCGGGTGTTGAAGCAATTAAAGATGCAGGGATTGAAGGAAATCAGATTGGGGGTATGTATGTGGGCTCCATGTCACCCGGCCTTTTTGCCGAGCAGGAGCACGTCTCAGCACTGGTTGCCGACTATTCGGGGCTTGCTGGAATTCCCGCCACCAGAGTAGAGGCTGCATGTGCCTCTGGAGGCGTTGCATTAAGAGAGGCCTATCTTGCAGTGAAATCCGGCGAGATGGATATCGTTGTTGCAGGAGGAGTCGAAAAGATGACCGACGTTCCAACTGGCTCTGCTGCCGTCGCTCTTATGGGAGCAGGCGACCAGGAGTGGGAGGCATTCAAGGGAGCGACCTTCCCGAGTTTGTATGCATTAATGGCAAGGAGGCATATGGTTGAATATGGAACTACTATTGAACAGATTTCCCAGGTGGCTGTTAAGAGCCACGACAATGCCTCGCATAACGAGGATGCCCACTACGGCTTCAAGGTCACTTTAGAGCAGGTCATGAATTCAAGTCCGGTTGCCGACCCATTGAGAATTCTCCATTGTTCTGGAATTACTGATGGAGCAGCGACGGTAATTCTTGCCTCGGAGGAAAAGGCCAAGGAGCTGGTTGATGACCCGGTATGGATTAAAGCATCGGCTCTGGCTACTGACACCATAGCGCTGCATGACAGGAAATCCCTATCAAAAACCGAAGCCACCGTTCTTGCTGCAAGGAAGGCCTATAAGGCCGCAGAAATCAAACCGGAAGACGTTGATTTTGCAGAGGTCCATGACGCCTTTTCAATTGCCGAGATTCTAGCAATAGAGGCATTGGATTTCTGTGATTTTGGAGAAGGTGGGAAGCTGACACACAATGGGGAGACTGCGCTTAAGGGCAGAATTCCCGTCAACCCCTCGGGCGGGCTGAAAGGAAAGGGCCATCCCGTCGGAGCGACAGGAATCGCCCAGGCAATCGAGGCCGTGCTGCAGATAAGGGGTAAGGCCGGGGAGCGGCAGGTCAAGGGTGCTGAGACGGGTTTGATTCATAATGTCGGCGGGTCGGGAGCCACCTGTGTTATCCATATATTGAGCGGAGAAAAATGACAAAGGGTTTGGCAACTCACTGGAGATTGGTTCCACAGAGGTACAATCTGATTGGAACTCATTGCAAGAATTGCAACAGTAGGTTCTTCCCGCAGAGGAAGATTTGTCCCAAGTGCAGGAGAACCGGAAGCATCGAGGATTTCAAGTTCTCTGGGAAGGGGGAGATTTACAGCTATACCGTTGTTTGCGCAGCGCCGCAGGGCTTTGAGTACCAGGCGCCCTATGTTCTAGCAATAGTGAAGATGAAGGAGGGGCCGTTCATTACAGCGCAGATTGTCGACTGCAAACCGGAAGAGATTGAGATTGGTAAGAAGGTCGAGACCGTGTTCAGGAGGGTAATTGCCGATGGGAGCTCAGGAATAATAAGGTATGGGTATAAGTTCAGGCTGAGGGATTGAGATTTAACAGATAACGTTAATAGGAATATGGAGATGAAAAAATATATTTTGGTTTTGCTGGTTGTTGTTGCCGTAATTGTTATTGGTTATTTTGTTTCTCAAGGCCAGGAGAGCGGTATGGGGGAATCAATGACAGAAAAACTTTGCGAAGAGCAGGGCGGGGCTTGGAGTGAAATGGAAATTCTGCGTGAGGAAGGGCATGATTTGTTTTACCAGTGTGAATGCCCAGACAACGGACCATGGATAAGGGAGGGTACGGTAGAAAGTTGTAAATAGCTCCTTCTGGGGTTAATCAAAAAGTACACACAACCCCATCCAGGCACATCTGCGTGACGTCAGTGACCTTCTCGAGCCACCTGTCAGTGACTTCTCTCGCCTTATTCTCTATGCCCTTGTCCCCTATAACCTGAACCGATGCCAAGAGGGGCTGGTCAATGGGCTTTCCAATCTGGCTCATTATTCTGACGTAGACCTGCTCGGCTCCCTCTTCGGCAATTTCCTCTGCAATCTTGTTTGAGAGGATGTTGTAGAGCTTGCCCACGTGGTTTACCGGGTTCTTTCCTGCCGTTGCCTCCATGGACATGGGCCGGTATGGGGTGATGAGGCCGTTGGCCCTGTTTCCTCTGCCGACGGAACCGTCGTCGCCGTGCTCAGCAGATGTTCCTGTCACCGTCAGGAAAAGCGAGCCCTTCTCGTAATCGTCTCCTGTGTTTATATGAACCTCAACGTCCTTGTCTGTAATTCCTGCGATGAAGTCCTTGAGCTTTGAGTTCATGTCCCCGATTGCTGACTTGTAGTGATCCAGGTCCTCCAGATATTTTGAAACCATTGCGGCAGCAATAGTGAGAGTGATTTTGTCGTTGTTCCTGACGCCCATCACCTTGATGTCCTCTCCCACCTCTTTCATTCCCATCTTTCCAGTGATGTACTTTTCGCTTTCCAGAACAAGCTTTTCTGTCAGGGACAGGGGAGCGAAGCTCACTCCAAAGGAGGTGTCGTTGGAATTTGGAACCCCCTTCTGCGCAAAGACGTGCCTGAGGTCCGAAGAGCCGTGGCCCAGCTTCTCCTCAATCTCGACGTGGGAGTTAATGTCAATGTTTGGGAAATTCTCACTGATGTATTTTTTGGCTGCTTCTATTGCTATGGTTCCAACAGGAATCTCTTCGCCCTCAACAACGGTGGTTGCCCGCCCGCTTAATAGTATGTATATGGGCCGTGTTATTTCTCCGGCGCCGAACTCGGGCTTTGCGCCGCCGCCAACAAGCTCCACCTGGTCGGTGTTGTGGTGAAGAATCTCGCCGTGCCTTTGCATATACTCCTTGGAAAGGGCCCTTGAGATTGACTCTGCAATTCCGTCGCAGATGGAGTCCGGGTGCCCTATACCCTTCCTCTCCACGAGCTCTACGGGTTGTTTCTCCAGTGGAATCTCGTCAGGGAATTCAAGAACAATGTTTCTCATTTTAATCAAGAGATAAATAATAGGATTGCTTAATAAAAAAGGTCAGATTATGCTCGCCTTCAGTACGTTTGGGTGGGGGAGGTCCATGGTTCCGGCACCGTGGCCGCTTCTTCCCTCAGGTGGGGCGTTGGTGAATTCATCAACGGCTGCTGCGAGAATCGCCATTCCTGTGGGGGTTGCAATCTCTTTGTCGATTAGAAATTCTGTAGGGAATGAATTGTTTTTTATTATCTCCTGGGTTGCCGGGGCGATGGTGCCTGTTGATATCATGGAGCAGGATATGGTTGAATGAATAAGGCCGAGGTTCTCCAGTGCCAGAGAGAATGCTACTGCATCAACTATGCTGTCCCTTGCTTCATGGAGGTGAACCTGTTCGAGTGGGGTTTTGTGAACCCTGGATTCAGCCATTGCAAGATTGTGGAGGATTCCGGTGGAGAGGGTTTTTGCCTGCTCAGAGATTCTGAGAGCGTCTATATCAGCAAGCAGTTCTGTGTATCTTCTGGAGTCGGAAACAAATTTTACGTCGAATTTCTTTGCCGGGATTCCTGCCTTTGTTACATCCCTGAGAGAGAGCTCGGCTATGCCTGAGAGGGTTTCCTTCATGGGTTTGAAATCTGCTCCCAGGTCTATAAGGGCGCCGACCAGCATGTCTCCGCTGACTCCATGGGAACAGTCTAAGTGGAGCATTTTAGAATCTTGCAGGCAAGGACTGCGGCTCCATAGCCGTTGTCTATGTTCACCACAGCGACCGGGGAGCATGAATTCAGCATTGCGTTCAGGGCTGCCTGTCCCTTGGCGCCGGTGCCATAGCCGACCGATGTCGGGACGCCTATCACTGGGGCAGAAACCAGACCGGAGACTATGGACGGGAGTGCGCCCTCCATCCCTGCGATTACTATCAGGGCTCTTGCGTCCTTCATCTTATCGAGGGCTGGAAAAAGGCGGTGGATTCCTGCAATGCCAACATCGTAGGAAGTAATTACCTTGCCACCAAGCTCCTCGGCGACCGCCTTTGCCTCCTCGGCTACAGGAATGTCGGATGTTCCAGCAGTGACGATTCCTATGGTTCCAAGGGGCTTTGTCCTGAAATTCTTTTTCTTGATTACAAGGACGCTGCCCTTTTTGTTATGGTTGATGGTTAAATTCTTTATTTTTAATTTTTTTAGAATCTCCTTTGTCTTCTCTTCATCAATTTTTGTGATAATAATTCTCCCGGACGTGCTGAGGAATTCATCCGTGATTTCTATCAGGTCATCAGCTGTTTTTCCGAGGCCGAAAACAACCTCTGGAATTCCGCAGCGCTTCTCCCTCCCCGTGTCGTGATTCAGGATTTCCATTCTATCCGATGATATTGAGTATCCCCCTTAGCTCCTCCACCGTTAGCTGCCCGGGAGCAGACTCCTTCCCCTGGGTGGGGGAGGCGTAGGTGAGGTAAGCGCCCAGAGCCGGTCCCAAAACCCGAGATACCTTCCCCAACTCGCCCATTGCTATTGCGATTACAGGAATCTTGGTGGGGTTTTCTGTTATTGCCGCAAGGGTGTTGAGAACATCGGCTTGTTTTTTTGGCATGAGCGCCACCTTTGCTATGTCTGCCCCGGCCTCTTCTTCCTGTTTCAGTAGGGAGAGGATTTCCTCTTTGCCCGGAGTAGAGTTGAAGTCATGGTGGGAAAGAATAGCCTTGACTCCTTTCTCCTTGGCTTCCCTGACGAGAGAATCTCTGAGCTTGGTTTCTGTTTTTAGTTCTATTGTTAAATGGCTCGAGAATTCACTTGCCTTTCTCAGGATGTCGATTCTTTCCGTTTCTGTTCCTGCAAAATTCCCGCCCTCGAATTCCGGCATACATGTTGCAATTATCGGCTTCTGGATTTCACTTAGTTCATCAATACTGGAAAATTCCGTCAGATAATCAAGTCTCAGCTCTATCGAATCCGCGTTTGTCGAATTTGCAGCTTCTATCATTGAATCCAATTCTTTTTCGATTATTGGGGCGCAAATCATTTTTGTAGGGAGATATTTATATATTGAAGATATTATAATTACTATGGCTAGGGTAATCGGTGTTCTTTCGGGGAAGGGTGGTGTTGGAAAGACTACTCTCGTTTCTAATCTTGGTGTGTCTTTGGCTCAGGAGGGTAAGAACGTCGCCATTGTTGATGCAAACCTTACCGGCGCTAATCTGGGACTTCACTTCGGCTTGCTAAGCTATCCGGTTTCCATTCACGACGTCATGAGTGATGAGGCGCTGATAACGGATGCCATGTACAAGCACCCATCTGGAGTAGACATAGTTCCCGCGTCCCTCTCTATCGAGCATATAGATACCGAGCCAAGGAACCTGAGGAGCTCGATTGACGAATTTCTTGGCGATAAGGATTTCGTTCTGATTGATGCCGCAACCGGTCTGGACAGGGAGACATTAAATGCGATAGACATGTCTGATGAGGTTCTTATTGTCACGCATCCGGAGCTTCCTACGATTTCAGATGCATTAAGAACAAAGACCATAGCAGAGAAGTACGGTAAGGATGTCATAGGTATCGTCCTTAACAGAGTGAACAGGAAGGACGAGCTGAATAAGGATAACGTGTCATCATTCTTTGAGCTTCCTGTTATCGGCGCTATTCCTGACGACCCCGTGGTTAGGAAATCCATCGAAGCCAAGAATCCGGTAGTTTTGAGTCACCCGAACCACAGGGTAAGCAACGAGGTAAGGAGGGTGTCAAGCCATGTATTGGGCAAGAAATACAAACCAGTAAGCAACGGCGGCTTCCTGGACAGGCTTCTGGCTATGTTTAAATGGTGATTCAGGTTCTCAACAAGAGCAGGGGTTTTGTTATAAGCGAATCCTGTGGTGTAGCTGATTCTTTCTTCTCCAGGTTCAGGGGGCTGATGCTTTCAAAGCCAAGGGACCTGGTTCTTGTTTCTCCGAGGGAGGACATAAAGTCCTCGGCGATTCACATGCTGTTTATGAGGTTTCCCATAGATGCTGTGTGGGTAGATTCAAAAATGATTGTTGTTGATATTAAAAAAAATATTAAACCTAATTCCCTAGGGATTTTCAGGCCGGGGAAGCCGGCTAAGTTTGTTGTGGAGCTGGGGGTGGGGAAGTTAGGCACTACAGAAGTTGGTGACATAATTGAGTTCTCACATCCCGGCCCCGCCGAGCCGCTTCATCAGCCGCTTTAGCTTTCTTTCATCTCCGAACATGCGCATCATCTTCTTCATCTTCTTGTGATAGTTGAGGAGTTCGCGAACCTCCTCCGGCTTGGTTCCTGAGCCGGATGAGATTCTGCTGATTCGTTCTCTTTTGATTAGGGTGGGGTCCTCCCTTTCTTGGGCAGTCATCGAGTCCATTATGTAGATGAACTTGTCCAGCTTTTCTTCCTGCATATCCAGCATGTCCTTGGGTATCTTTGCCCCAAAGGGGAGCATGCCCGCAACCTGTTTCATTGGGCCCATCTTCTTCATCTGCTGGATTTGAGAATAAATGTCGTTCATGTTGAATTTCCCAGACATCATCCTTTCGGCGGCCTTTTCGTCAAAGTCTACCTCCTTTGCCTTCTCGAGCAGGCCCTCCAGGTCGCCGAAGCCGATGAGTCTTGATACAAACCCTTCTGGGTTGAATTCCTCGAAGTCGTTGATGTGCTCTCCTGTCCCTATGAAATTCACCCCGGAGCCGGTTGCGGAGCAGGCAGAGATTGCGCCCCCGCCCTTTGCCGTGCCGTCGAGCTTCGTGAGGATTATGCCATCTACTCTTGATGAGTTCTTGAATGCCTCGGCCTCCTTCCCTGCCTGCTGGCCCGTGGTTCCGTCGAGGATTAGAAGAACCCTCTCGGGCTTTATCTCCTTGTAGATTTTGTTGATGTCCTTCATCAGCTCCTTGTCCAGTTTGTGCCTGCCTTCAGAGTCTATTAGAATCAGGCCCTCGTTCTTGAACTCCTTGATTCCTTCCTTTATTGTGTTGAGGGCGTTCTTCTCTTCCGGGTTTCCGTAGAAGGGCAGCTTAATCTCTTCGGAGAGCTGCTTCAGCTGTTCATAGGCCGCGGGCCTGAATGTATCCGCGCAGATGAGTTTTGGATGGAGGCCCTTTTTCTTAAAGTACCTGGCAAGTTTTGCTACCGTGGTTGTTTTGCCGCTCCCTTGCGTTCCAACGAGAAGGAGTTTTTGTCCGTCCTGTATCTCGACCGGTTCCCCCTTCCCAAGTAAATTCACCAGCTCCTCGTATGTTATCCTTATAAGGTTCTCCTTTCTGGAGAGCATCCCGGGGGGCTTCTCAAGAAGACCCCTATCCTCAATTCTCTTGGACAGCTCAAAAACCTGCTCTATCTGAACATCCGCTGAAAGAAGGGTCTTCTGAATCTCCTTGGTGTAATTCTTTACAGTCTTCTTATCGACCACTACCGCTTTCCTCAGGTTCGTGATGGAGCTCTGCAGGCCCTCCGATAACTTTTCGAATACCATTCTATTGAATCTCCTCTGAGATTATCCTCGTGAGGTTATCTTCTGGGATTAAGCCCTTGTAAGTCCGGTCACCTATGACCACCGCGGGGGTTTCAGTCACATTGTGGCTCCTTTTCAGGAGGTTGACTATGGGCTCGTCGAGGTCGGAATTGAGGACAAACACTATTATTCTGTCCTTGAATTCCCCATCATATAGGTTGTCGAGTATGTGGCCCTGCTCAACGCATTCCTGGCACGGAACGGAATAGAAATAGAGGATTACCGCAACCTCGCGGTTGCATCTTTCCTTCACGTAGTTGTTGAGAATCCATGCTTTTGTGGATAAAAGAGCATAGTCTCTCCTGAGCGAGTCGAACTCCTTTCCCTTGGCATTTTCGAGGTCCTCTCCAAGCCCCCTTACCTTCTTTGTCGTATCATCGACTAGTGCCGAGAGGGAGTCACATGAGAGGTTATTGCCTATAATGCTGAGATATGCGTACTCCAGCTGAAGGTTTTCGGTCCTTCTCTGCAGCGATGCATACTCCTCTTCGGATGGAAGGCGGTCTATTCTGCTCTGTAGTATGCTTATCTTGCCCTCAGTATAATCAATCAGCGTGCCCTCTATGAAAAGCCCGGACATCACGCCAATCAGGTAAAAGAAGATGGAAAGAACTGCTGCTGCCAGGTATACTCTCTTGTTTTGCATATTTTAACGTATTTACGAAATATTAATAAAAAGCAGAGTATACAATGGATTTTGTCCACTCTACGAGTTTGATGTTGTATAATGCCTTTTTAATCCCGGTGGCTTTCTTTTCGTTCGTGTATTATATCGTGGCGCTGAGAACCATACTGGTTAGGGAGGAGGAGAATGAAACCGACATGACAGAGATAGATTGGCCCAGAGTAACCGTTCAGATTCCCACATTTAATGAGCCCGTTGCCATAAGGTGCGCGAGAAGCTGCTTGAATTTCGACTATCCGAAAGATAGGTTTGAGGTAATAATTGGCGATGATAGCACCAACCCCGATGTGTCAAAGGCCATTGATGAGTTTGTAGATGAGAACAGCGGGTTAGTAAGAGTGACAAGAAGGGGACACAATAGAGGATTCAAAGCGGGTAATCTAAATCACATGTTGAGGTTCTCAGATGGGGACATTGTCGTAATATTCGATTCCGACTTCACGGCCAAGAAGGATTTTCTGAAGAGGGTTGTGATGCCATTTATTAAAGACGATAAGGTTGGTTGTGTCCAAGCGGAGTGGGATTTTCTGAATTCAGGAAAGAATTATATCTCAAAGCTCTCGACGACGCTTTTGATGTTTTATTATTCCCTCATAGTCCCCATAAACAAAATGCTTGGCGTGCCTTTCCTCTTCGGTTCCGGAGAGGCAATAAGAAAGGCCCTGTTGCTGGAGATGGGTGGCTGGCACGAGGGTAGCCTTACAGAGGATACAGAATTCTCGCTCAGGTTGTTCAAAGAGGGCTACAGAATAGTCTATCTGGATGATGTCAAGGCCACGGGGGAGGTGCCTTACACATTGAAGGGGCTTCTAAGCCAGCAGAGGAGGTGGGCCTATGGAAATACAAAGGCGTTTCTGGGCCATGCAAGGTCAATCCTCTTCGGTCCGTTTTCGTTTTTGCAGAAAACGATGATGACTTATACCACCTCCATAGGTTATCTGTCAAATCTGTTTCTTCTGCTGTTCCTGTTTGCGGGAATGGCCTCATTTTTTTCACAGCCGGCCGCCCCGATAGATATACCAAGGTTCGTAAACCAGACAGTGAGCGTGTTTTTAATTACCTCCGGTTTCCTTTTGGGAGGAATTGCCGCACTCTATAAGAAGAGTAAGCTCAGGATATTGCTTCCTTCAATCGTCTCGGTCTTAACGGTTGGTTTTTTGGTTTCCTTCAATGTTTGCGTTGGCTTTTTCAAGGCCGTTTCTGGTAAGGAGATGGTCTGGTCCGCGATAAACAAAGAGGGTAATTTCGATATCATTCCCCAAGAACGGCTGGGGGAGACGTAAATGATTGACCTAATTCTCATAGTAATATTTTCGGTACTGATTGTTCTTCACGGCTCCTGGGTTTTTCTTCTCCTTTACCCTGAAAGAAAGAGATATGATGAGATTTCGCCGGATATCTCCATAATCATGCCCGCCCACAACGAGGAGGCGATAATAGAATCTACAGTAAAGAGCGTTCTTGAAGCAGAATACTCCGGAGGTAGGGAGATTATTGTAGTAAATGACGGTTCAACTGATAGGACCGCAGAAATAGTCAGAGGCCTGGCAGAAAAAGACGAGAGAATTCACCTGTATGAGACAGAGCATGTAGGAAAGGCGAAGGCAATAAACCGGGGCGTTGAAAATGCAATCAACGAGATAGTCGTGGTGCTTGATGCGGACTCCAGGTTGGATTCCAAGGCACTGGTCAAGATTGTGAAGCCCTTCTCCGACGAGAAGGTGGGGGGTGTTTCAGGGATAATAAGGGCAATCCAGACAAATAATCCCTTAACCTGGTTTCAGGACCTGGAGTATATAATAACGTCCGGGTGGAGATACACCTGCAACAGGCTGAATAGCACATACATTTTTCCTGGGTTTGCAGCATTCAGGAAAGGTGCCCTTTTGAAGACGGGCGGATTTTCAAGCGATACGCTCTCCGAGGACTTTGAGATTGGTTTGAGGTTGAGAAAGGAGGGTCATGGGTTGGTTATGTCGTGGGCGACAATCTATACGAAGGTTCCTGAGACGTTTTCCGGCCTAATGAAACAGAGAATCCGCTGGGGCAGGGGCACCATCCAGGTGATAAGGAAGCATTTTGATGTGCCGTTCAACAAGAAGTACGGCGCCATTGGATTCTATGGGATTCCGACGCAGATGTACTGGTTCATTCACGGCCTGACCTATCTGCCTGTCGTTTTTTACCAGATATTGAGCGGCTATTTGAAGTAT
The DNA here is from genome assembly GCA_964549685.1 of uncultured archaeon. Lineage (GTDB taxonomy): Archaea > Altiarchaeota > Altiarchaeia > IMC4 > QMZM01 > WALD01. Next base: position 156,815 of record CAZJVE010000001.1, read on the forward strand.
TTTGTCGCATCCGACAATTCCCTCTCCCTGGAGGCAGCGGCGTACTTCTTCCGGTGGTTCTCGTTTTATGGGATGGTTGATTTCACCTACAGGACCTTCATTGGAGAATATGAGATGTCCCTGGTCTTTGTTCTGACCCTTGTGATGTTCTGCCTCTACATTCTATATGATGCCCTCGTGATAATGAAGATAGGGAAGCCGTCGATTCGCTTCCTCTTTGTTATTTTTTTCCTCTTTCCATATTCTTTATTCGCTCTGTCGCTTCATGTGGTCCCGCTCTTTTATGAGCTGTTAAAACCAGGAAGCGCCAACGTCTGGGAAAAGAATAGATAAAATGACAAAAAAGGAACATCCGGAGTTTTTGCTGGAGCTGAAGAGGCAGCTGGTGCATTTGTTCATGGGCATAGTGATTTCTCTCTCAGTCTACTTCGTGTATCCGTTTATGGGCCGGTTTGTCCTTCTGCCATTGATTGTTATACTGTTATTCATCTTTACCCTCCCGCGGCTGATAACGGACATATGGCTGTTCAACCATCTCTTCCTGCACTTCGAGAGGGAAGACGACATAATGAATTTTCCGTTCAGGGGCGCGTTCTGGTACGGGGTGGGGATAATCCCCCCGATTCTGTTCCTGCCGCTGAATCCCGCCTGCGCAGTGATTGCTGTTCTGTCTGCGGGGGATTCCATGTCAACCATAGTCGGGAAATTCCTTGGTAAGAGAAGATACGGCCATAAGAGCGCCGAGGGTTTTCTGTCCTTTTTCGTCTTCGGCTTCCTTGCCGCCTCGGTGTTTGTAAGCCCAGGGCTGGCCATTATGTTTGCCTTTCTAGGAGCAGTGATGGAGTTCCTCACGTTTATAGACGATAACCTTTTAATCCCCCTGGGCCTGAGCGTTTTTTATGTCCTGGCTTCGAACATAATTAGGTTGAATCTAATGTGATTATCCAATCATTCGTTGGGCCCGTAGCCTAGCCTGGATAGGGCACCGGACTTCTAATCCGGAGATCACGGGTTCGAATCCCGTCGGGTCCGTTGAACTGGCGTCAGTGTGGCGGAGCGACTTCGTCGCTCCGACATATGTCCGAGAGGCTGCGCCTCTCGGCCACATTCACACCGGAGCGAGTTTGTGGGTTCTTTGAACCCACATAACGCACTGTGAATTCCCCTGCGGTTCAGGGGGGAATTCTGCCAGTCACGTGTGGGTTTTTCTTTTAGAAAAACCAAAAGATTAAAAATGGCGAGCAAATCTGAGGAGGGAAGGGTCAGCATCAGACTTGATGTGATAAAGGACGTCATAGAAGACATTGACAGGAACCACGAGCTGCAGAAAATCTTTGGTTCCCCGGTCTCTGAGTCCCTGGTTATTGTTGCGGACAACAACGACATCAGGGTAGAAGAGGGCGGGGCAATAAAGCTGACAAAGGCCGAGTGTAAGCGGTTTGCTGATGTCCTTAATGGGATTATAGAAAACAGCACGCTTTAAGATGTTCGAGTGCATGAGAGAGACCAAAGAGGGAGTCATTATAGAAATCTATGTGGTTCCCGGTTCTAAGAACGGTGGGTTTTCCTATGAATCCTGGGAAAAACGACTGAAGGTAAGGGTTTCTTCCCCCGCCGTTAAGGGAAAGGCAAACAGAGAGGTTGTTGCTATTTTCTCCGAGCTGTTCGGTAATTGTGAACTCGTTTCGGGACCGGGCTCGAGAAAGAAGAGTTTGTTGGTTGAGGGTAAGAATATGAAGGAGGTAAGTGAAATTCTGGGTTCTCTGGTGAATTAGGCATATTTATTGATTGAATTCCAAGGAATATGAGAATTGTTTCAGATTCACTCGTCAAGAATATAACGCGTTCACGCTCATAGTTGTTTGCCTTAATGAGAAGGATACCGGGGGTTAGCACTATTTCTTGGCTGTGATGCCTGAATAATTCCAAACACGTTTAAATTTTGAGGTGATTGATATGGCAAAAGCGCCAGCAGATACGGTAAAATACAACATATACGCGGACATTATCATAGACGGCGTGGTTGAGAAACCAGACGTCGTCGGAGCGATTTTCGGGCAGTCGGAAGGCCTGCTCGGAGAAGAGCTTGAACTGAGAGACTTGCAGAAGACCGGAAGAATAGGTCGGATAGAGGTTGATGTTTCAACAAAGGCAGGAAAGTCGACGGGAAAAGTTACGGTACCCTCCAGCCTGGATATGGTCGAGACGTCAATTATCGCTGCTGCGATAGAAGGAGTCGATAGGGTGGGTCCCTGTAACGCGAAAATAACGGTAAAAGACGTTGAAGATGCAAGAACTGCAAAGAGGAAGTCTGTGATTGATAGAGCAAAAGAGCTCCTGAAGAAGTTGATGGATGAGGAGATACCTGAAAGCGGTGAGCTAACTGAAGAGGTCAAGAAGGCGGTTCAGTTGAGTGAAATTGGTGATTATAGAGGGCTTCCTGCGGGACCTACGATAAGCGGTGCTGAGAGCGTCATTCTTGTCGAGGGCAGAGCAGACGTGATAACTCTGTTAAAGGCAGGGATAAAGAATGCCGTTGCTGTTGGTGGTACAAACATTCCAAAGGCCATTGTGGACCTAAGCAAGGAAAAAACGACCATTGCCTTTCTGGACGGTGACCGCGGCGGTGAGATGATACTGAAGGAATTATCACAGGTTTCTGAGATTGATTTTGTAGCTAGGGCGCCGAGAGGGAAAGAGGTGGAGGAGTTGGGCAAGAAAGAAATAATAATGGCTCTGAGAAGGAAGGCCCCCCTAAGCCAGGTAAAGGGAAACAATAATAGAGCACCCGAAAAGGCCCACCCAAAATCGAAAGAGAGTAAAGACACGCGGCTCCTGTCTCTTTTGGGGGACGTAAAGGGAAAATTAACCGCAAGGCTATATGACAGCAACCTGAACCAGATTACGGAGATTGAGATTAAGGACCTTATAGACTCCCTTGGTGGGGTGCAGCCATACTGTGTCGTTTTTGATGGCATCGTTACCCAGAGGCTGATAGATGCTGCTGCATCAAGTAAGGTTAAGTGTGTTGTGGGCATAAACAAGTCATCAATCTCTAACACACGAGGAGTTCAGATTGTTACTGAGAGGGATAAATAATCCCTCTTCTTTTTTTCTATTTTTATCCGTCTGAATCTAACTTAATAGTGGGTTCAAACATGCGCCTTGAGAGCATAGATAGCACCAGAGACGTTGAAATTGTAAGAGACCCAATGGCCAGGATTGTTGGGCAGAGTGGTGCTATAGAACGAGTCAAGGTCGCCATAAAACAGAGAAGACACCTGCTTCTTGTTGGTCCCCCCGGAATCGGGAAGTCTATGATTGCTCAGGCGATTGCCCTTTCCCTTCCAAAGCCAGAAGAGGAGATTCGTATTCTTCATAACCCAGAGAATCTGGAGAGGCCAGTTCTCAAGGTTGTATCTGGAGGGGAGGCCAGGGAGGAAGAAGCGCCACCGTCTGCTGATGAGCGGACCGTTAGCCCGCAGTCTGTTCCGTCCTTTGTTGCGGAGCGCCTTGGCTTCCGATGCTTTGTTTGTGGAGCAATAAGCGGCGCACGGGAGCGGACGTGTCCCTCCTGCGGAGCAAACAAATATAAGAAATTCGCATGGAACCAGCAGAGCTCGCCCCTTGGGGAGATAATAACTGAGGTCTTTGAGATTGAGGGGGAGGGTCCCGAACTGGAGGTGAAAACAGTAACTGCCGGGCCCTCTGGAAAGGAACGCGTTGTGGTCTACCGCAGGACAGATGAGGGGAGGATTATGGTTCTGCAGGGGGGGGAGTTAGAGGGGCCGGCTCAAGAAAATGCTCCCCCGGCAACGAAGGTTCTGGTTCCACTTGGTAGGGCCCCGTTCGTTCGTGCTACTGGCGCCTCAGAGACCGAGCTTTTGGGCGATGTAAGGCACGATCCGTATGGTGGCCACCCAGAGATTGGGGCCCCCGCGTATCAAAGGGTTGTTCCTGGTGCGATACATGAGGCTCATGAGGGCGTTCTCTTCATAGACGAGCTGCCTTCCATGGAGCATTTGCAGGGCTTCATCCTGACCGCGATGCAGGAAAAGAAATTTCCAATTATTGGCAGAAATCCGCACTCCTCCGGGGCTTCGGTAAAGGTCGAGGCCGTGCCCTGCGACTTTGTTTTTGTGGGCGCGTGTAACACGCGGGAGCTTGCCGGGATGCTTCCTGCCCTGCGCTCCAGAATTGTTGGTTCGGGTTATGAAATATTGCTGGAGACTACGATGCCTGATTGTGAGGAGAACAAAATGGCTTTGGTCAGGTTTATTGCACAGGAGATTGAATTGGACGGCAGAATCCCCCACGCCAGTAGGGGGGCCGTTGAGGAGATAATAAAGGTTGCCAGAAAGCGGGCATTAGAGATAGATGGTGTGAGAAACGCCCTCTCCCTTCGCCTTAGAGAGCTCGGGGGCCTGATACGGCTTGCGGGGGACATTGCCGTGTCTGAGGGCACGGAATTTATAGAAGGAAAGCACGTTAAGGAGGGCATCACGGAAACAAAGCCCATAGAACACCAGTTAAGGGAAAAATACGGCTCTGTTTGGAAGGGGCTGGAGCGCGATAGTTATATTGATTCTACCCAGGACCCCCGGCTTGAGGGTTATGGGTGAGGGGGGACATTTCCGGTATTCTGGCGTGTCTTTGTTTTGGGTAGGAGTTAGGCACTACGTTCTGATTTCGGGGGCCCGAGTTAGGCACTACACTAAGGCATCAAAACTTAGGCACTACAAAACCAAAAGTAGAATAAGTTAGGCACTACATAAAAATAGAATTGGTTGGGTGTCCTCTCAGATCAACGAATATTTAGACGCTGCGCGTTTCGGCTTAACTATTCCTCGGCCGCTGCTTCCTCAGCACCGGCCACTACCAATTTACCGAATTTCCCTGTGCTTACTTGGATTTCGCCGCGATACTCTTTCGCCCATCCATTCTCTATAACTATCTTGTCGTTTGCCTTTACTTGGTCCGCCTGTTCGTTCCAGAGGGTTAGGTTTATCTCGCCGGTTTCGTCCTTCGCCTTGGCGTTTGCCACTCGACCGGTGCCTCTAAAATTGGTAAACTCCCGTGGTTCCTCAACCTCAACTACCTCCACCTCAAGCACGTCAACGGGCTTGTTTGGCTGAACATCCTTTATCTGCATTTTATATACCTCATGAAATAATAGATTTATGATTTAGATGAGGAACTATATAAATGAGCCATTGGTTACTATACTCCTATTTTAATCCTATTATTAATCTCTTTTAGAATAGCGATAGTAGATAGTGCTGCGAGATAGCTTGTTTTTGGGTTGTTAGGAGAGGGTAGGTTTTCCATCCTGACTTTGAATTCCCCAAACTCTCCTTTAACACGAATTTCATGAATGTTCCTCTCCACACCCGGGTCCGCTATTATTCTTAGTTTCGTTTTATCAAACCCTATGCCTGCCAAAGAGAGGGTGGCAGCAACATTAACGTTTTTTGGGAATTTTTTGATTCCCTCTCTTGCAGAACCATCATAGAGCACGGTTTCTTTGTCGGTTGTAGTGCCTAACTCTGCCGGGGGCTTCCGCGTTGTCAATTCAACCGAGTCGATTCCCTTGGCTTTGGCTGCCTTTATCCCATCCAAACCAGCAACCGCCCCGGAGGGAAGATAGACCGTGCTTTTGTTTTTATTGCTGCTCTCCACCAGCCCGTTAAACACCGTTTCATCAGCAAGGGCACCGACACTCATTATAATCAAGCCCCGGCCGGAATTCAGAACCCCCACCCCATATTCCTTCACCGCGTCCTGCGACGCCGCCTCAACTATCAAATCAGTGCCCTGGAGCAGGCCCTCGAAGGAGCCTGCAACGCTTGGTTTCCTACTCAACGACTCTGCTAATCCTCTGGCTCGCTCGGCGTCCTGGTCAAAGACGGCAACCAGGCTGCAATTAACCTCTCCGTTATCAATTGCCTCGGCCAGAATTCTGCCGATGTTCCCGCAACCAAGGAGGCCGATTCTCATCTTCTTCCCTTCCCTACTTATCTCCTTATCCATAACTGCACCCTGATTAGAATATACAAGAGGAAAAAGATAAAAGAGAGCACCAGGACGCGTAGTTTTGACACCGGCCGCGCCTGAGTCAAACCACCGGCATCAAAAAACTTCCCCCGTTCAATATCCTCGACATACTTGAGAATTCCCCTCTTATGTCCTGCACCAACAATGGCCAGGATTTTCTTATCCGGGTTATTTGCCTGGAGCTGGTGGAGCGACAGGGCCATGTACCTGTCTCTTTCATCAACCAGAGCACCGTAAAGGCGGGGCAGCCGGCGTCTGACAACACCCATAACCTTTTCAATATTCTCCTCCTCAAGGATGCTGCTCAAATCGTTCCCGAACAGGTCCCCAAAGACCAACGCCTCCTCCTTACCGAGACGCGCCATCCTTAGAATCTCCCTGAACGGAATATTGACAAGCCTGCTGACGGTAACCTCAATATCCCTGTCAATCAGCGCTGTTCCTGCACCGATTTCATTGGAGAACTGAATAGCAGCGAACATATCTGAGCCCGGCGGAAGCCCATACCTCTTTCCAATATCCTGCTGAATCAAAGCGAGAATTCCACCCAGGAATACAAGAAACGACCCCCCTCTCACCACATCGGCTATTATGCTGCCCGCGCTTTTCTGTGCCCCGCCCTGGTAGAAACCAGCACCTTGCGATTCTATTACCCGGAATCTCTTTTCACACAGCTCAAGAGCAACGATGTCCGGTCTCTCATCAAAGACGGCCTCCCTGACGCCCTCAACACTCCTCTCCAGAATGTGCCCCGTCCCGACGATTTTTATATTCATCCTTACATAATTAAATACACGAAATTTAAATGGTTGGACAAAATCAACTAATTGGAGGGATAAAATGAGCAGGAGACTATCACAATTCTATGGGATGGACATATATACGGAACAGGCAGAGTACGTGGGTAAGGTGGAGGACGTTATTCTAAATCTGGACAAGGGCGAGATTATGCGTCTCACGCTCCGGTCATTCAAGACCAGAAGGATACCAAGCGAGGACGTGAGGAAGATTCTCCAGGAAGAGAGCATTGGATACCCCGATATAGAGCGGGTCGCTGACATAATAATATGCAAAAAAGACCCCCGGAAGTCAAAGAAGCGGGAGAAGATTCCAACCCTAGAGGCGGCAGAATAATCCCGCCAAATCAGGATGGATATGATTCAATTGAGAGAAAACCTTCTAGAGCTGATTAAAACAGAGGCACTCTCTAATCAACCAGTCAAACTTTCTTCTGGGAAAGAGAGCAGCTACTATATCGACTGTCGGCTCGTTACTTTGAACCCGGCGGGCTCGCTGGCGATTGCCGAGATTCTCTTCGATATGTTAGCCGACGACGAGATTGATGCATTCGGTGGTCCGACGCTTGGAGCTGACCCCATATGTGGTTCTCTGGCAGCACTAAGCCAGCAGAAAGGAAAACCACTCCCATCATTCATTATACGGAAAGAGCCCAAGGCCCACGGCAAGGGCAAATGGATTGAGGGCCCGCTGAAAACCGACTCTAGAGTCGCAATCTTCGATGACGTTGCAACAAGCGGCGGCTCCCTACTGAAGGCCATAAAGGCAGTAGAAGAGATGGGCTGCAAGGTGGCGAGAGTCATTGTTCTGGTGGACCGGGGGGAGGGGGCGAAAGAGAAGCTGGCCGAAGAAGGCCACAGCCTTGAGGCAATATTCACAAAAGAAGACCTCGGGGTCTGAAAATGAACCATGCTGCTCTGAAGAAACGACTTCGGGAGATGGTCCACGAGGACGCTGGGGCCGGGGACATAACAACGGCGCTCGTTCCAAACAAGAAAGCCAGGGCAGAGATTGTGGCGAAGGAGCCATGCATCGTTGCAGGAACCAAAGAACTGAATTCATTATTTTCTTTATTTAATATAAAAATTACGAAGTCTACCAAAGACGGAGCAAGGGTGAGAAAGGGCCAGCGAATTCTTTCTCTTTCTGGGAATTCCCACGACATTCTTGTTGTTGAGAGAACGGCGCTCAATATTCTATCAAGAATGAGCGGAATTGCCTCATTGACAGCAGAGGTTCTGAAAGAGGCAAGGAAGGGCAGCCCCAAAATAAGGATTGCGGCAACAAGAAAGACAACCCCCCTCTTCGGATATTTCGAGAAGAAGGCAATAAAGGCCGCCGGGGGAGAAACACACCGCATGGGTCTGTGGGACATGGTTCTTATCAAGGACAACCACCTTGGGTTCTTTGGGGGCATAACTGAGGCAGTACGGGCAGCAAAGCGAGGCAGGCCCCGCAACGACAGGATTGAGATTGAGGCCTCAAACCCGAAAGAGGCGTTGGAAGCGGCAAAGGCCGGGGCGGACATAATTATGCTCGACAACTTCACGCCGAGGGCGATAGGGAAAACGATATCGCTGCTGAAGGAGAATAAACTAAGGAAGGGAACCGTCCTTGAGGCCTCCGGCGGCATAACGAAGAAAAGCATCAGGGCTTACGCAAAGACAGGCGTTGATGTAATCTCGCTCGGGATGCTCACGCACTCGGCAAAGGCGAAGGACTTCTCGCTGAGAATAATATAAAATGTTCCGTCTTGTGTACATAACCTGCGGCGGCAATGAGGAAGCGGAAAGGATTTCCGACGCTCTCGTTAAGGAGAAGCTTGCAGCATGCGTGAATTTCTTCCCAATAAACTCCGTATTTGAATGGGAAGGGGAAATAAAACAGGAAAAGGAGTTCGCCATGCTCTGCAAAACGACGCAGGACAAAATCCCCCAACTAAAGAAAAGGGTGAAGGAGATTCACAGCTATGAGATTCCCGCAATCCTCATTATAGAAATAAAAGAGGGAAACGAGGAATTCCTTAGGTGGGTTGATAAGTGCCTGGAATAGTTTGTAGTGCCTAACTCTGCAGTGGTGTGGTGCTTAACCTTTGGTGCTGTTTTGTAGTGCCTAACTTTATTATGCCGTGTTGTAGTGCCTAACTTTCTAGAACCGCAACACACAACTACTCTCTGAGAACCTTCCCGGACCGCAAATCAATAACCTTCGACGGCTTCCCCACCCTGCACGGCCCGGAGTCGATAACGAGATCTGCTCCATCCTTTATCCTATCAGAAATCTCCTCGACGCTGGTGGGGGGCGCCTCACCAGAGGCATTCGCTGAGGTGGTTATTATTGGAACCCCCGCGGCATCGACGACTCTCCTCAATGCTGCGTGGTTGGGAATCCTCACCCCAACCGTGTCCTTACCAGCAGTAACGGCATCGGGAATTCTAGATTTTTTCTTTAAAATGAACGTGTATGGTTTACCAATATTATCAAGTATGAATTTTCTCTCCCCCACACCGACAACTGCGTACTCCTCAACCATCTCGATGCTGGAGAAGGCAACGGACAGCGGCATGTCTCTACTCCTCTTCTTAATCTCAAAAACCCTCTCTACGCCGGGGGATTCTATGGAGCAACCGAGTCCATAGACGGTATCTGTCGGATATACAATAAGCTTACCCGCCCTCAAAAACTCCGCAGCGCATAGAATCTTATCCTCTTCAGGGTTATCTGGAGAAATTCTTAGAATCTTCATGTTGACTGTGGCAGACCAAGGGTCTACGGTCCTTTAAAGCCGCACTTTTCACACACATACGGTGTACCAAGCCCTCTGCATGACTTGCACCGTATCATCTCGGTCTCGCCGCACTGGGGGCACTTAAATTCAACAAACTTCTGCCTTACCTCTGTTCCGCAACTGCTACATAATTTGACCATCGTTTTGTGGATATTTGTATTCGATTGAATATTAATATAATATAGAGAATGCGAAAACCCATCCCAAAACCAGGAACCCCGGTAGAGATAAAAACCAAGGAGAAGACATACGAGGGGATTCTTATGGAGCGGCCCGCCTTGGCCAAGGACAAGTTCGTGGTAATAAAGCTGGAGAGCGGCTACAATGTCGGCATAAAGGAGAAGAAAATCGATAGCATCAAACCCATCAAGAAGAAGATAAAAAAGGACGCCTTCAAACCCGCCAGGCACAGAAGGGACCCGAAAAAACCCGACATATCAATCCTTGCAACCGGCGGAACAATAGCCAGCAGGGTTGACTATCTTACTGGGGGTGTACATTCAGCCTTTTCAGCAGAGGAACTAATCTCTGCTGTGCCTGAGCTGGAGGAGATTGCAAACCTCTCCGGAAGGCAGCTCTTCAACAAGTTCTCGGAGAACATGCAGCCAGAGGACTGGGTTAAAACCGCAAAGGAGACCGCAAAGGAGATAAAGAAGAAATCCGCTGGAGTGGTCATCACCCACGGAACAGACACGATGCACTATACCTCAGCAGCATTAGCTTTCATGCTGAAAACCCCGGTTCCTGTCGTCATCACTGGTGCACAGAGGAGCTCCGACAGGGGCTCAAGCGACGCTGCCTTTAATCTGATAAATTCTGCAAGGGTCGCAGCCAACGGAGAATTCGCAGAGGTGTGCGTTGTCATGCATGCAGAACCCTCAGATTCACACTGCCTAATCCATCCCGCAACAAAGGCAAGAAAGCTGCACTCCAGCAGGAGGGATGCATTCAGGAGTGTGAATTCACAGCCCCTTGGAAGGATTTCAGAAGAAGGAATAGAATTCTTCCAGGAGATGAATAAAGGAAATAAACTGGAACTGGACACGAAACTGGAGGAGAAGGTGTCCTTACTAAAATACCACCCAGGAATGGATTCTAAAATAATTGATAATTTAATAAAGGAAAATTACAAGGGAATTCTCATTGAGGGCACTGGCCTTGGCCACACCAGTGAGGCCCTTTTCGATTCGATAGAGAACGCAATAAACTCTGGAGTTGCTGTTGCAATGACATCCCAGACGATATTCGGCACCGTAAACATGAACGTCTACTCCACCGGCAGGAAGCTCCTCGACATGGGAGTAATTGCGTGTGGGGACATGCTCAGCGAAACAGCCTACGTAAAGCTGATGTTCGTCCTAGGGCATACAAAGAAACAGGACAAGGCTAGGGAGATGATGCTAGCGAATTACGCGAGGGAGCTCACAGAGGGATGTGGGGTCGACCCCCCGGACCTATACTAACTCTTTTATCACGACATCGCACGCTGCAAGAATCGTTAGACCGATAATTGCCGAGATCAGAAAACGCAGACCCGGGTCATTTGGAAATAAATAGACGTCCAGCAGGCCCCAGATTCCGTGCCAGAACATAATCACTGCAACACCGATTATAAGGGCAAATAGCTTTTGATGATTTACCTCTAACTTTTTAAACGCCTTTAGCATATTTATCTATTACTCTTTTATTAAAAAATGTTTATCGGTTTGGATGATACGGACTCCCTGAAGGGGGGATGCACCACTTACCTAGCAGCGCTGCTGTGTAGGGAGCTAGGCACTACAACACGCCCCCGACTCATCCGGCTCAACCCGAACATCCCCTACAAGACAAGAGGCAACGGCGCAGTCGCAATTGAGGTGGATGGAAACCCTGCTAGAATAAAGGAAACGGCCCTGAAACTGGTCAAGAAACGCGCCCACACCCAGGACAAGAGAACAAACCCCGGTGTGGCATTCATTGATAATCTAAATTCAAAAAATAAAGACATTTTAAATGAATTCTACCAGAGAGCGGTCTCAGAACTCGTAACGATAGAGGAAGCCGATGAAACCGCAGCAAGGGCTGTGGCCGAAACCCACAAATTCAACAACGGCAGGGGCATCATCGGCGCACTGGCAGCAATCGGTGCAGAACTTGATGACAGGACCTATGAGCTAATTGCCTACAGGACGAAGGAGAACTGCGGCAAGCCGAAGAAGATAGACGAGGATTCCGTATTCTTGATGCATGAACAATTCCACCCCAAGGTATTCAACTCCATTGACCCAGAGACGAATCAAATCCTTATAACCCCACACGGCTACGACCCGGTCTTCTGTGGCATCCGGGGAGAATCTCCCGGCGCAGTTTTGAAAGCATGGAAGGCCATAAAACCCCTGGAAGAGATAGAACTCACCCAAATATTTGAGACAAACCAAGCTACAGATGCTCATTTGAGAAATAGAAAAATCTCTGAATTAAAGCCCCATGACTGCGCAATTCTGGAAGGCGCCGTTGCCAAAGACCCAAGAACAATCGAGGGCGGCCACGTGCTCTTCTCAATTGCTGACAGCACGGCAGAGATTGATTGCGCGGCCTACGAGCCAACAGGAGGATTCAGAGAAATAGCAAGGAAACTGCTGCCCGGGGACAGGATTCGTGCCTACGGCGGGATTGGAAAATATATTAATACTCTAAACCTTGAGAAAATTGAAATTTTAGAATTGGTTAAGGCCTACAAGAAGGAATCTCCTGCCTGTTGCGGCCGGAGGATGACCTCAGCAGGAAAAGACAAGGGCTTCAAGTGCAGGAAGTGCGGCAAGAGAAAGGACTCGAACTCTGCAGCAACCCAGGAAATTCCCCGGGGACTTAAAGAAGGATTCTACGAGGCACCACCCAGGGCGATGAGGCACCTGAGCAAGCCGATAATAAGGGCGCAGCAGTGAATTTCAACAGACAAAACCGATATGTAGTGCCTAACTTTTCTCCAACCTATTTAATCCTCCACTCCTAATTCTATTACACTCCCAGAGATGGAAAACAACTACAAATCCAAGGTCAAGGTAAGGACGTCCAAGACAACTTTTGAGAGATTTGACAGCGAAAAGATAACGAAATCCCTGGTGCGGGAGACCGGCCTTGACGAGAAGAAATCAAGAGAGGTAGCGGAGGCAGTCGAGGCGGAACTTCAGGGACTTAAGCTCGAATACGTCACTGCTCCATTAATCAGAGAGATAGCAAACGTAAAGCTGCTTGAGCACGGCCTTGAGGACGTAAGGGCCAAATATACCCGTCTCGGAATGCCAGTCTATGACGTAAAAAACCTGATAGAGCTCCCCTCAAAGGAGAACGCAAACCTGCAATATAATCCTGAATCCATTCATAAGCTTCTTGCAGACCAGGTCTCTAAGGAATATACTCTGATAAACGTGCTTCCTCTGGAGCTGGCAGACGCTCACATGGCGGGCGAAATCCATATTCACGACCTGGACTACTTCATAAGGCCCTTCTGTTTCAGCCATGATATAAGATTCTTCCTAAAGAACGGCTTCAAGGCCGATGGGATTGGCAACCACACAGCAATTGCGGGGCCCGCAAAGCGCCCCGAGGTAGCCTTCCTCCATGCAGCAAAGGTCCTTGCAGCATCGCAGACAAACTGTGCGGGAGGACAGGGCTTCAGCTTTTTCAATACATTTCTTGCGCCCTTCATAGCAGGCCTTGACTACAAGAAGATAAAACAGCTGGCCCAGATGTTCATCTACGAGCTGTCGCAGATGTACGTTGCAAGGGGCGGCCAGGTTGTTTTCAGCTCAATAGACTGCGACATGTCGGTTCCAAAGCAGTTCAGGGACATCCCCGCAATCCTGCCCGGCGGGGACGTCAAGGAATCTGTAACATACGCGGACTTTGAGGACGAAACAAGAAGTTTATTTAATGCAATCCTTGATGTCTATCTCGAGGGGGACTGCATAGGAAAGCCCTTTAATTTCCCCAAATTCGAGGTACAGGTTCACCCTAAGGATCTAAAAAACGGCAAGAACGATGAAGAATTGATGAGGGTATCGGAGCTGGCTGCAAAATTCGGAACCCCATATTACATAATAAACCAGCCATACATGCCGGAATTTGCTTGCTACCAATGTTGTTCGTTCCTTATGCCGTTAGACGAATCATCAACAGATGATGACGTAAGGGACGGAACCATAAGGGGTGGCGGTCTGCAGGTTATAACAACAAACCTGCCGCAGATTGCTTATGAAGCAAATGGCAACGACGACAAATTCTTCGAGCTCCTTCAAGACAGGATGGAGAAGGCAAAGAAGACGCTCCTGCTGAAAAGGCAGACCATAACGAGAAACCTTAACAACAACCTGCTTCCATTCATGGGCCAGCCGGTAAACGACAAGGAGAGATACCTTGAGGTTGACAAGCAAAGCTACATAATCGGGCTAGTTGGCATGAACGAAGCCGTAAAGGCACACACAGGGGAGGAGCTACACGAGTCGGATAACGCATGGAAATTCGGTCTTAAGGTAATGAAGGCGATGAAGGACACGGTAGCACAGTTCAGAGACGAAACGAAGCTCAACTTCACTCTTGCTAGAACCCCTGCAGAATCATCTGCTTACAGGCTCGCTCAGATAGACCTTAAGAAATACGGCGACAAGGCAGTAGTGAACGGCGAAAATGATTCGGCCTACTACACCAACTCATTCCACACAAGGCCCTCGGCAGAAATTCCCCTATGGAAGAAGCTCACAGTAGAAGGGGCCTTCCATCCCCTAACAGACGGGGGGGCGCTGAGTCACGTATATCTTTCGGAAAAGAACCCGAGCCCCGAGGGCATATATGAACTGACAAAGAAGATTGCAACAAAGACAGCCATACAGTATTTCGCCTTTACTAAGGACCTCTCAGTATGCAGCAAATGCAACTTCACCTCCGGCGGGCTTGTTAATGAGTGCCCGAACTGCAACTCCAAGAACATTGACTGGTGGTCCAGAATCACGGGATACTATCAGAACGTTGCAGGCTGGAACAAAGGCAAACTGGCAGAGCTTAGCGAAAGGAGAAGGTACGGTCTTTCCGACGACTCAGGGGAACTCTCATTAAACGTAAAGAAGAAACTCAGCAAGGAAGGCAAAGCCAACTGGAATGGGAACTTTGACTTTTAAAATGGCCAGGCTAAAACTCTTCACAGCGACCAAATGCCCCAAATGCCCAGAGGCAAAGAGGGTCGTTGAGGAAGTAGCAAAGGATTTAAACCTAGAGTATGAAATTGTTAACATAGACGAGGGAGATAACCTCATCAACGCATTGCAATATCAGATTGCCTCCACCCCCTCAATAGTGATAGATGAGCAGGCGGAATTCATAGGAGCTGTTCCAACCAAGGAGGAACTGGTACAAAAACTAAACAAATAGCAGAATGTATCATATAGCTGCTTACTCCCAGAACGATTCTGAAATCCACAAAGCAACGGACATATCGGAGGTCAAGAAATTTCTCGGCAAACACCCAGTTACATGGCTTCATATTTCTCATCCAAAGGGAAAAGACATCAAGGCTCTTGCTGAGATATTTGGCTTTCACCACCTTCCACTAGAGGACAGCATAAAATTCAAGCAGAGGCCGAAATTTGAAGACTACGAGGAGCACTTCTTCCTGACAATAAACATAATCGAATACTCCAAGGCGGTTGAGGCCCACCAGCTTGCGATGTTTGTTGGCGATGATTATGTCGTTACAATATGCGAAAAGGAAAACAACTGCATAGACGAGGCCCTGAAAAGGATAGAGGCAAAGAACCCGAGAATTCTTGCCAACAAGACCGGATTCCTCTGTTACCTCATTCTCGATACGGTAATAAACAACTATTTCCCGCCGCTTGACGCGGTTGAGGAGGAGATAGAGAACATTGAGAAAGAGATAGTGAGGAAGGCCTCCAAGAAAACCCTCCAGAAAATCTTCCGGTTAAGGAAGAGCCTCCTGCTCCTGAGAAAGGCAATCTGGCCCGCCAGGGAAATGATATATGAATTACAAATGGCGGACATGCCGAAGTCCGAGAGAAAAACGACGGTCTATTACAGGGACCTATACGACCACATAACGAGAGTGATAGACATGGTGGAAACATACAGGGAGCTGTTAACCGGGTCTCTTGACACATACCTGTCGACAATCTCAAACAACATGAACGAGGTCATGAAGGTCCTCACGATAGTAGCATCATTAATAATGATACCGACCCTTATCTCAGGCATATACGGCATGAATTTCAGGTACATGCCGGAACTACAATGGACCTACGGCTACCCATTCGCGCTGTCTCTGATGGCATTCACAATGCTCGCAATGCTCCTCTACTTCAGGCGCAAGGACTGGATATAACACTTTTCCTGCACCCTTTGCTCCTCTAGTAATATACTGACTTCTAATTTCCTATAATGCAAAACCCTAAGCGCAAGCAAGGCTGCCAGATAACGAAGGCTATAAAGAGAACCTACCCCAGAAACAAAGAGACATGTCTGCTTTGCAAGGGAGGAAGGCTGCTCTGCGGCATGCCGTCCTGCCCACTTCTCAGAAAGATAAACATCCAAAGGCCGATAAAGGAAAGGCTCTCAAAGGACATGTCAGGGCCATCCCCATCCATATTCGTGGGCTGGAATGGCTACCCGGACGTATTTGTTGGACCGATGACTTCACTTGACCCAGAGAAGGCGCACCTTCTCGACGACCCATCGAAGTGGTACGGCCTTGGCTTCGACGACATCATAGGGATGCGCTCCGTCCTGGTGAGGTCAAAGAAGCGGGAGGGAATTCACACAAGAAACAGATTCATCGAGAATTCTCAGGAAATCGCCCTGGCAGTAAAACCCACCGAAATCGAAACAGAGTTCAAGAAAACGCCCTCCTACTCAATCTCCTTCTCGTCCCTGAGCCAGCCAATGGGCCCCTCCGGCGTTCTGGAAAGGCTCCGGGTAACGGAAAACCCGAAAATCCCGAGAAAGGTAGACTCCATAGTCTCCGACGAGCTAAAGGCCGCTGATATGGCCACCCGGCTCTATGACAAGGACTTCGACGTCTACTATCTCACGAAAGCACTGGCATCGGGGGCCCTGGGCCTCAACGATAACAAAAAAATGGTTCCCACTCGCTGGTCCATTACTGCTGTTGATGACATGATATCCAAGGACCAGATGGAGAGGGTCCGGGAATACCCATCAATAAACGAATTCCGGGTTTATAGCAACGAATACCTCCATAACCACTTTGAGGTCCTCCTCATGCCCGGCCCCTGGGAGTTCGAGCAGTTCGAGGCATGGGCCCCAAAGACCCTCTGGACCCAGCACAGCAAGGAACCCATAATCCAGGAGGAACACGAGCTCTTCAAGGGCCGCACATCATATGCCATGAAGGAGGCCGGCGGTTACTATGCAGGAAGAATAGGAGTAACCGGGGCCCTCGACCGCATGAAAAGACAGGCTCGCGCAATAATCTTCAGGGAAATCTCCGAGGACTATATAATCCCAGTTGGAGTGTGGGAGGTAAGAGAGAACGTAAGAAAAGCAATGGAGAAGAAACCAGGAAAATTTACTACCCTTAAAGAAGCACTACAGGACGTAAATTCCAGACTTGCTATTCCAATCCGTGAATATATGAAAAGAAGTGAAATTCTCAAACAGAGAAGACTGAATGAGTGGGTTTGATAGTGTAGTGCCTAACTCAAACTGTCAATTGTTAGCAACACTTCGCAAGAACTGTAAATTATTAGTAACGGTTTTCAAGCAACCGAAATTCATCTATCTCGTCTGTAGCGACACCTTTCTAGCCCTGGGTTGTTGTAATACTCATGCACGATTGTTCCTAGATAAGCATCCACAAATATATCCTTGCACATATTTATCTTCACCATCCAAGCCAGATGATAGCTTAATTCACTCCCCCCCTTTTTAGGGTAGATATACAACGTTGTATCTATCCCATAGGCCTGCTCCCTTGAGATGTTCACAAAGTCGAGTGCAATATCCTCCGCCTCCTCCTTTGTCAGCCTTGGTGTTGTTGGAATGGAGATATTTGGGTAGAACTGATTAGTAAGGGTTTGCATCTTACCATCTCTTAGGATAGACATCATGACAAAACCCCGGTAGACTGGTACCTGATTGTATACCTGCATATAGTCCACACCCCATTTCTTACCATCAGTAGACTCCTCTAATCGCTTTATTTCTAAGTCCTCTATGTTAACATTGAGAAGCTCTTTGTTTTCATTTAGGAAGTTCATAACTACTTGCTTGGCTATTTCGGCTGTTGAAACATTAAGGTCAGTTATCTTTACAAACTTTGAAAGTCTTTCTGGCGAGCCCGTGTAGGAGTTCCATCTCATGGAGTGGAAGTCTCCGTATTTTTCCTTAAACTCCTCCCACTCAACAAGCGCCCCCTTCGAAGGGACTCTCCCTACCTTAATAACCTGTGGATAGTTCTCAGGCACGGTTACCTGAGCCGTGGTTGTGGTAGCAATTTCCTCCTGATAAACGTCAACACACCCGCTAAACAGCACAGCCAGCACCACCAAACCCACGAATTCACTCCGGAATTCCATCATCTCTTCTTCTTCCTGAAGATAATCGAGCTGAATATCGTTAGAACCGGAAATATCTCGAGCCTGCCTATCCACATCAATGCAATTAGAGCAAGCTTCCCCAGTGAGTTCATCATGAACCATGGGGCTCCACCGACATTAACAAGCCCGACATTGCCCATGGCTGAGAGAGTCAGGAAGAGGGACTGTATGTTTGAATATCCAAGAAACATCATGGCGAAGGTGCCGACAATTGCGACAAACATGTAGGCAAAAGACAGCCCGAGAACGAAGAACACCTCCTCGTTCTCCATGGGCTTTCCACCCAGTTTTATCTTCAGGACTGCCGACTTTGGCAGAATCAGCCTCTTGAGATTGTATTTAACGACGCTGAGGATTAGAATAAACCTGAGAATCTTTATTCCTCCGGCGGTTGAGCCATACATGCCTCCAATATACATCAGCATCGCAAGAACAGCGATTGGGAGGTCGGGCCAGTTGCCCAGGTCTATGGTGGAGAAGCCCGTACAGGTCATAGCAGCAACGGCCTGGAACAGGCTAACCCGGAACGCATTTACAGCCGTGCCGTGAAAATTAAACCAGAACGCTGCCAGGATAATGGCAACAGAGACAGCCAGAAGCCCCATCATGTATCTGAATTCGATGTTCTTGAAGAGGGCCTTAATCTGGCCGTTAAAGAGCCTGAAGTGTATCAGGAATCCAACAGCACCTATAATCATGAACGCCATCAGGATGAATTCAATCAAAGGATTGTTGTAGTAAGCTATACTGCTTGCATGCGTGGTAAATCCACCAGTCGATAACGCCGAGAAGGCCTGCACTATCGCATCAAAGAACGGCATCCCCGCAAGGTAGAGTAGAGATATACACGCAAGGGTATAGATTGAATATATCTTCCAGGTCTCCTTTATCGTGTTCTTGATTCTGGGCCTTATCTTCTGCTCCCCAACCTCTGAGGAATAATAATCTCTGGCGACCGTGCCCTTTCTCATAAGGACAACCAATACAAGGACAATTATTCCGATACCCCCGACCCATTGAGTGAGGGCCCGGTAAAATAGAACGTCCCTTGCAACCAACTCCGGCTGCTCTATCATCGTCATGCCCGTTGTTGTCCACCCAGACATGGACTCAAAGAAGGCATCCAAAGGAGCAAGGGTTCCGGAGATAATGAACGGCAGAGAGCCGACAAGGGCTATAATGAGCCACGCAAGGGAGGTGGTAATCATGGCGTGCTTCGTCTTTGAGGGAGAATCCTCAATATCCACCCTGCTGAACATGATAAAGAGAAGGTACAAGATTACTGCTGGGGTGATAAAGGCAAGCAGGCTATTGACGGAAAGCCCGCCGCTAACCAGGGCATAATACAGGGTGAGGGCAAGAGGCACGAGGAATATAAGGGACACTACCCTACATATGCCCCCTAGGTCATAGAGAGATATCTTAATGTCTTGAAGACTTACTGAAAGCATCGTAATAATAAATAAAAAGACAATAAGTTAAATACTCCCCAAAGGAAAAATGCCCACCGTAGAATTCGATTTTCAGGATCTGACCCAGCTCATCGGAAGGGAATTCAAGCCGCATGAATTGAAGGACAGAATCTCGATGCTCGGAATCGACCTAGAGGATATTAATTCCAAATCCATTAGCATGGAGGTCTTTCCAGACAGACCGGACCTCCTCTCGGCGGAGGGCTTCTCAAGAGCGCTTGAAGGGGCACTCGGAATCAAGACCGGGCTCAAGGACTATCGTGTAAAGGAGTCAGGCATGAAGCTTTTGGTCGATTCCTCAGTAAAAAACGTAAGGCCATTCATTGCTTCAGGGATTATGAGGGAGGTCTCAATCACCGGGGAGAATCTAATCTCTCTCATGGACATTCAGGAGAAACTTCACATAACCCATGGAAGGAACAGAAAGAAGGTGGCCATAGGAGTCCACGACCTGAGCAGGATAGAGCCCCCTTTCACATACAAGGCAGTAAAGCCAAATGAACTCAGGTTCGTGCCCCTGGACATGCATGAGGAATTAACACCCGGCGAAATTCTCAGGAAGCATCCAAAGGGAATAGACTACGCATACGTCCTTCAGGACCTTGACAGGTATCCAATAATCCTGGACAAGAATGACAACGTTCTCTCCTTCCCCCCAATCATAAACGGCGAGCTTACCAGAGTTTCTGATAACACGAAGGATATCTTTATAGAGATTACCGGCATGGAGCAGAGGGCCGTCAACCAGGCATTAAACATCCTTGTAACGTCCATTGCCGAAAGGGGCGGGGAGATTCAATCCGTTGAAATTCTGCCAAGATGAAAATAAAAAAGGTCGATACCAGAGCCTTTGCGGTTTCCGAAAAAAGGGAGAGGAAAATGGAATCGAAACTAACTAAGGGCGTACTCTCCAGAAAGGTCGATATAAAGAGGGCCTACAGGCCAGTAGCAAAGCTCAATGTATTCAGGCAGGTCGAGGTACATAAGGGCATCATATCAGAGGAAACGGTGTATGAGGGAAAGGAAAACCACCTCTTCGTTGACCTAGCCGATGCTTCTCTCTATCATTTCCAAAAACCAAAGAAGGTATTGAGACACGATATCCTGAAAAGGCTGCTTGATGTATCTCCCGGGGCGGTAAGGCTCTATGGAGAACTGCTGGAGAAGGACTATATCTTCAAGGACGAGGCAGAACAATCCCAGCTCCTGGAGATAACAAACCAGGGCCTTGTAAAGATTTACAAGCCGGCAACAAAACTTGTACTGGCAACTCTCGTTGATGAAATAGGGCCATCCTCCGAGCACCACACGCTCGTGAAGGACAGGATCAAGGCATCATATCGCCCTCCCGTGTTCGATAGCCCATACTATGACCTCTCGTCCTATCTGGACGAGGCGGACGTACTAGCCGAATCCTATGAAAAGGATTCAATAGCACACTCAATAGAAACCCTCAGCGAGCTGATAGCGAACCTCTTCGGGGCGAAGGTCAGCCTTGAGGGCCTTTTCTTCATGCCATACATCGAGGGGACTTATAAAACTGGCAAGAAAAGCAGGGTAACTCCAGAAATCCACTTCCCACTCTGTTTTCTTGGCGAGAAGTGCATAAAAAAGACAGTTGGAACCAAGATCAAGCCCATCGCACTCAGCACATCGATAGACCAGAAGGGGACCATCCCGGTCGAGGAACTAACCATAGACTTCTCCGACGTTGTAAACCTCAAGAAGGTGAAGGAGGAGATAAAGGACTCGATAATCTATCCCCTCACAAACCCCAAACTGGCCAAGGAATTCGGCAAGAAAGGGGGTGGCGCAATTCTCCTGTACGGCCCGCCGGGCTGCGGGAAGACATACCTGGCCCGAGCAACAGTTGGAGAGTGCGGCGTGAACTTCTTTAACATAAACATCAGTGAAATAATAGGGAAAGGGACAAAAGAGGAGGCAGAGAGCCTTCACAGAGTCTTCGTGGAGGCGGAGAAGAACGCCCCATCCATACTCTTCTTCGACGAACTGGACGCTATTGGTGGCAGGAGAACCGGGGCAACACAGTATGAGGAGAAGATGGAGATAGACCAGTTCCTGATGGAGATGGACGGCGTGGAGACACTGCACGAGAATGTTCTCATAATAGCGGCAACAAACGCCCCATGGAACATAGACCCCGCACTACGGAGGTCTGTGAGATTCACCAGACACATATTTGTGCCGCCCCCAAGCCCTGAAACCAGGGAGGCCCTGTTCAAGAAGCATACTGGGAAGAGAAAGGCGTCCAAGGACATAGGCTTCAGAAAACTTGCTGAGATGACAGAGGGCTACGCGTCCTCGGACATAAAGGCAATCTGCGACGCAGCAGTCAACATCCCTTGGCAGGAGGCGGTCAAGGGCGGAGAAAAAAGGGAGGCCACCATGAATGATTTCCTGACTGCCATAAAGAATCAGAAATCCTCTCTCAGACCGTGGTTCAAACTTGCCCAGAAGGAACTGAAAAAGAGCGGTGAAATGGGCGTCTTTGAAGAATTCTCGGACTATATCATAAAATACGGCGGTGGAGTAGACGAGGTAAAAAAGCCCTCTATAAACTTCTCGGATGTCGGCGACATGGAGGACGTAAAGGAGGAGATAAGGAAGAACATAATATATCCCCTGAAGAAACCGGAGCTGGCAAAGGAATTCAAAAAGAAGGTCGGGGGGGCAATTCTCCTGTACGGCCCGCCGGGCTGCGGGAAGACATACATCGCAAGAGCAACAGCGGGAGAATGCGAGGCCACGTTCTTCAATGTAAAGCTCACCGACGTTCTCTCAAAAGAGGTCGGCGAGTCAGAGAAGAATATCCAGGACATATTCGACAGGGCCAGCAAGAACGTTCCAGCAATCCTCTTCTTCGACGAGATTGACGCGATAGGGGGCAGAAGGGAATCATCCACAACCTCTGAAAAGAGATTGGTGAATTCCTTCCTCACGGAGATGGACGGCTTCAAGAAGAAGGAGGGTCTGATGATTGTCGGTGCAACAAACGCCCCATGGGAGATTGACCCTGCCTTGAGAAGGGCCGGCAGATTCACGCAGCAGCTATATGTCTCAAGGCCGGGGCTGAGCGCAAGGATGGATATATTCATGATACATACAAGGAACGAGCCAATAACGGATGACATCGACTTCAGAAAGCTCGCGGGAATGACGGGGGGCTACGCATCCTCGGACATAAAGGCAATCTGCGAACTGGCGGCAGAAATCCCCTGGGATGAGGCGATGAAGGGCAAGGAAAAAAGAAAGATATCCATGGAAGACTTCACGAAAGCGATAGACAGGAAGAGCTCCTCTCTGAAGCCATGGTATTCCTCAGCGGATAGGCAGATTAAGAAGAGCGGCGAGAGGGAGATATACGGTGCTCTGGTCGATGACATCGAGCAGTTTAAATCCACGACACCCTCCACTTCGGACATAAAGAAGACGCTTCAGGAGGAGAAGAAGAGACTCGGCCTGAAGACAGAAAGCGAGAGGGGCGAGACAACGAAACTTCGCGAGGAGAAGAAAAAGCTCGAGGAGATGATTAAGATAACAAAGA
>CAZJVE010000002.1:0-146858 GCA_964549685.1 uncultured archaeon
AGCCACAGGAAGGCGGCAATCTCTGTGGAAAGAGTCTGGTGCTCCGGCGATATGAACTGCGTTATGGTCCACGGCCTCCTCGCAAACTTCCTGATAGTTATAGTATTTCCAAAGGACGAAATCGGAAACAGCGTGGCATTCACCCTGTCCCCTGTCAAAAGGTGGGCATCCATTATCGGGTCAAGGCTGGTTATGCTGCGCTCAACCTTCCTGCCTATCTGAGCGGCATAGTTGTAGATGGCCTTCTCACTGTCCAGAGAAAGGTCCGTCTTCATCCACCCGTGCTTCTTGTGATATGCCGTCAAAGGCACATGACTCGTATTGACGCAGACCTCCTCCAGCCAGTCGTCGCTCATCAGCAGCTCCAGATTGCCGAGGCCATAGGCGTCGTGCAGAACAATCCCTGCAAGAATATCCGCATCCTCAGGAGAGACCGGAATCCTCTCCCCCACCAGGGCCTTCGCCTCCGAGAAGAATCTCCCCTTCAGCTTCTCCATCCGCTTTGGGTCCGAGATGTCCTCCACCTCTATCTCAATCCTGTCCGTCATGTCCTCGATTACCGAGTTCAGGATTGCCCTTGTCGCGTCCCCGACCTCAGACAGCTCCACGTGGTAAAGAGGCATGGACTCCTTCTCCTGGGAGAACAGCTTTACGTCCGCGGGAACCTTGTCTGCGACAATCCCGTAGCTGTCAAGCACCTTGCCCCTTATCACCGGCCTGGACCTCTTCTTTGGCTTGACCTCCCCCTTCCTAATCACCGGGCTCGCAAGGAAATTCGCAGGGTACTCCAGCTGCACAAGGCCCCTCATCGCCCTCGCCCATTCCTCAACCATCCCCCTGTCAACATTCAGGAGCTTCGACGCCTCGCCGACTGAGACCTGCCCCGTCCTGCCTACAAGGCTGAGCAGCTCATCGGCCGGGGTTATAATCTTCTTGGTATACCTCTTCTTCTCCGATGTAATGTACTTCTTTATCTCCTCATCTTCTCTCTTATTCTGAAGCATCTTGGTGGGAAACAGCGTTATCTCCCCAAAAAGAAAGTATTTCCTCTTTACCCCGACAAGCCCCTCCCTCTTCAGCTCCTTTGCCCACTGTCCGGCAACCTTTTCATCAACATGGAGCTCCTTTGCGGCAGAATTCAGCTTTACAGAACCTGTGGAGGGAATAAGATTTATCATGTCGGTGATGGTCCCTGCCTTCTTCTTTACGGCCTTTCTTTTGACCTTCTTGTGCTTCCTCTTCTTAGGCTTCTTCTTCCTGACCATCTTACCCCCTGGCAAGCCAGATATAGTCCTGCCGTGTTATTTTATCTATCATCGTCAGATAAATACTTGATTTTACCCCTACGCTTTCGTTGGTGAGTAACTCGATTCCTGTATCTGCATCAACCTCGGCCGAGCCGGATACATTCATCACCATCGAGCTATCTCTCGTCTGCCCATCTATCGAATTCCGGCCTATCCGCACCGTGACGTTTGAGTTAGTGAGGTTGAACAACCAGGAGCTGCTCCCCGTCCTGCTTACTGTAAGAGAGGCCGTATAGTTGGTGTTGGCAAAGGTCCCGCTAATCTCCACGCCGAGGTCCCCGCCGGTGGAGGAATCCACCACATTGCTCAGGTACCGGTCGGAATTCAGCACGATGGAATATTTCTGAACAGAGGAATTCTGCCCGCTCGCGTTGTAGACCCGGATGGAGGTCTTGTTCATGGAGGAGTAGCCGTATATAATCCCGGTGGATTCAATGGATAATTCAGTCCCGTTCAGCCCGCTCAGGCTGAGATTGGAGCTGATTTTATCCGAGTAGTTATTCTCTATGAATCCCTCATAGCCCGCCAGCGTCGATGACAGCTCCTCTGCCGGAACGGTGTCCCGGAACCAGACTGTCGCATTGCCGTCCCTGGCTACGGAGGCCTCCAGCCCCCAGATGTCCTCCACGTCGGCCCTGACATCGTCGAAGACGCCCCGCGTCTTCTTCGCATATATCTCCCTCGGCAACTCCCGGCTGGCAAAGAAGCTCGCCAGGCTGAACAGCGACAGCAGCAGCATGAACGTCAAGACCGTGAACAGGAATCCCTTGTTTCTCATTTTGGCCACACCCTCATCGTTGCTATGTAAAAATGCGAGTTGGACACGAAGGTCCTCCTTGTCTGGATATATTTCTCTGGAGTAGTCGGGCAGGCCGTGTCCCTGCTGCTGAACACCAGATTCTCTTCCCTGTCCTGAATCTCAAGGCCGAAGCACACCGTTGCAGGAATAGAGACCTGCAGCTTCTCCAGTTCGTAGGAGTTCCCCCTTGCCGCATAATCGAGGGCCCCAGTCTTCTCAGCTACCGCAAGGATATCCGAGGCGAGCTGATACTGGTACTCATCCCCCGAGACCTCCTGTATCGAGACCAGGTAAATCGAGGCGGTTATCATCCCCAGCGCCACCAGTATCGCCACGAGCGAGTCCAGTGTCAATATGCCCGTCATTTTATGTTATGATGTGAGTCGATGTATTGTAAAACAGTATCAGCCTCAATTCAACAACGTCATCGCCGAGCGATGCATACCTGCTGACCCTGACCTTAGTCAGATTCAGCGACGGCTGCCCAAAGGAATGAAGGGCGTCCCCAAGCCCCCCCGTTGAATTGTAAATGGTCAGGTTGAAATCCTCCCTGCTCAGGCCGAGAATTCCCCTGACCTCCTCATACTCCATCCCCCCAAACCGGTCTATCTTGGCCTGGTCCAGCACATTATCTTGCGAGGCAAGCCCCAGCGAATTCACCGTGCTTGAATTGGCAACGTTCAGAGAATGCCAGTTTGCCGGCTCCCCGCTCGTCTTCACCAGCGCCTCCCCCACATCGAGACCCTTCTGATAAATCCCCCTCCTGTCCTCGAACCGGTCTATCCTCAGCCCGGTGTCGTTCCATGACCACATAACAGTAAGGAAAATCAGTATGAATACGAATGCCGCCATTACCAAATCCAGCGTTGAAATCTGCCCCTTAGACATTTTCGACATATATCGTTCCATTGGTATTGCTAATCCTCACCTTCCCCGGATTCAATCCACTGCCATTCACGTCGCTCGTCAGAATCCTGTGCGAGTAGAATCTGTCTCCCTCTCTGGAGGAATAGTTCACCACTACGGACCTCGGATATACTCTCAAGGTATACGTCTTCCCGCCGCGAATCTCCTCTGGCAGGGTCACGTTCTTTGTCGCACCCCATCCAGCCAGATACACATCATTTATCCCCTGCGCCAGCCTCTCAGCAGCATGCTTTCCATCCAATGTCTGAACGGCATATTCGGCCTCCTTCTGCTGCGAATGAACCGTATAGAGAATCACCAGGAACAGGACCATCACTATCATTATGGTCAGTGTAAAATCTAGAGAGATTTGTCCTTTATTCATTTTCTATCTGCAGCAGCAGCTGCTCTTACTCTGCTCGCTCAGGCACCATGCATCCCCTGCCGTTGCGGGAGTGCTGTATGATCCACCGCAGCTGGCCCTGCACTGCCACTGTCCATAGCCTGCGCCGCTGCACGCCTGCTGGCAGGTCGCCAAGGTAGTGGTTGTACTGGTCGTACTTGTGGTTGTCGTTGTCGTAGTCGTATAAACCACAAACGTCGCATCCGTGTAGTTCGCCTGGTAGCTGTTGGTGTCGTTCGCCCTGCAGTACAGTGTATAGTTGCCCAGCAGCCCCGAGGTCGAGAACGAGCCCCAGAAGCTGGCCGAGTTGTTGCTCGTCGCAGTGAAGCTCGTTGAATTCGCCAGGAACCACCCGGCATCCATGTCATAGGTTCCTGCAGTATAGTTCAGGTTGAACAGGACGCTTTGCCCCTGCAGCATTGATGATGAGTTTGCAGAGCACGCAGTGATGGCCGGAGCTATAGTAGTGGTCGTCGTGCTAGTCGTCGTCGTGCTCGTTGTTGTCGTTGAGGTCGTGCTCGTAGTGTAAACCACAAACGTCGCATCAGTATAGTTGACCTGATAGCCAGTGCTGTCATTCAACCTGCAGTACAGCGTGTAATTGCCCAGCAGGCTCGATGTATTGAACGAGCCCCAGAAGTTGCTGGAGTCGTTGCTGCTCGCGTTGAACCTGCTCGAATTCGCCAGGAACCAGCCCTCGTCTATTCCATAGGTTCCCGCAGTGTAGCTCAGGTTGAACAGGACGTTCTGCCCCTGGAATATCGAGGCTGAGTTTGCAGAGCATGCCGTTATGTTAGCCGGAACGGTGGTCGTGCTCGTGGTTACTACTGTGGTAGAGGTTGAGGTCGTGCTCGTCGTAGTAGTACTTGTAGTCAATGGCGCGCAGCAGCACGAGTCCGCGGACGGCCCGCCCACGCAGTAGATATCTCCCAGACCCTTGTGCGTCTCTCCGTTGCCGCTACATTGCCCTGCATTTTCCCTGCAGGTCCCGGGACCATAGTTCAGTATGGCGCAATAGGCGTTGCATGTCAGTGAATATTCACAGCAGGCGGTGTCCTCAGAGGACCCGCCGGTGCAGTAGACGTCCCCCTCGCCCTCGTGGTGGTGCCCGTCAGCCGTGCACTGCGACGGACTTTCTACACACACTCCCGTGTCATAACCCAGTGATATGCAGTACTGCTCCGCCGTAGTTATCGTGAGGGAGACATTTACCGTAAAGTTGCAGGTATCCCACGAATCCCCGTTCGACACCGTAACCGAGCCGGTATAAAGCCCGTCGGTAGTACTAATCGGAATGTTGAACTGCGAGTCCTTGTAGACGCAGCTTCCGGGGCTCACATCCCCGACCGAGCCCCCCCCATCAAAGACAATCCAGTTCCCCGAGCCCTCGCCTGAGATGGTCATGCCTATCAGGCTGGCCTCCCCGGTATTGCAGACCATGTAGGTATATGCCCAGCTCTGCCCCGGCCTGACAGCCGTCTCGTTGAAAGGGCATCTCAAATCCGGGGTCTGGTTCGACAGCACAAGGACAGAAACATCGACCCACAGCGTGTCACAGCCCTCTACCTTAATCCTGCCGTAGTAGAGCCCCGGCTGCGTATTCTGTGGAATGCTTATATTCACTGTGGTCGAATCCGAACCCGACTCCGCAATGGTTAGCGAGGACGGCGTGATGGTAACCCACCCACTTATCGTATACTCCGAGGGAACCTCAACCGAAACGTTAGTCGTCGAATTCCCCGAGTTGCTTATGGTAAGGCTCGTGCTGTACGAATCCTCAGAATATATCGATGCGCCGACCGACTCCGGGCTCACGGTCAGGCACTGCAGCTCCGCGCCGCCCATCCTGATACAGCCCCCCGCGTACTCGACCAGTACCCAGTGCCCGCCGGCAGAGGTCGGAATCTCGCCCTGTACGCAGGTCTCTGTCCCCTCTATGAGGTCCTGAATCCTGCCTCCAAGGTCCAGCCTCATCTCGATGTAGTTATCCCCGCCCTCAATGGACTCGACGCCCTGTGGAATGGTAACGAAAATCTTTGTCTTGGCCCCCTCGCCCTGCGAATAGACAAAATCAGCCGCATCAGCGAACTCCCTCAGCGCAGTCTTCCCCTGCACCGTCTTCAGGTTCCTCTCATACGCGCTGTAATTCTCCTGAATAACGACGAAAAGAATTCCGAAGATGACCAGAACGACAGCAAGAATCACAATCATCTCGACAGATGCCTGGGCCTTTTTCATCAGTAAAGAATTTGTTTTTGGGGTAAAAAACCTTAATGCATCGGATTGATTACCTTTATCCCTGGAAACTTTCTAAAATCCTTGACGTTCTCTGTGTATATCTCATGTATCTGATTTTCCAGCATAGTCTGCGCTATTAAAGCATCCCAGAAATGTGCATTCTTGATTTTACTTGTCCGCAGGATGGCCCCCTTTACAGTATCTGAATTATAATCTCTTTTGACCCAGTTGTCTGATTCCACTATCCCATCAACTATGGTTTTTGCGTCTTCAGCAGAAATCGGATTTTCTATTTTCTTTGTAAGTACGACAAACAGTTCGGCAAGTATCTGATTGGAAACCACTAGTTGACTTTCACCCTTGAACCCAGATTCTACCAAGATCTTACACTTCGCCCTCTTCTTTTTCTCTGAGAGGTCATAGGCGTATACTATAATACTTGTGTCTATGAACCTCATCTTTCATACAGCTCGTCTCTGTCAAATCTCAAAGCACCCATCTCAAAGCCCTTTTCCAGGAGCGCTAGTGCCTTGGCATCTGCCCTCTTTTCATTCTTCTTCATCCAGCAAAGCAGCGCCTCGTCTATCGCCTTTCCAAGGTGGCCCTTTCCCTTACCGTAGACAAGGCCGGCAACCCTCCTGAATCTACCTTCTACCTCATCCTTTACATTAACTGTAATAGTACCCATTTTAATATATTAGTTTTTAATATATTTAAATGTTTATGTTTATAAATAGATTAAATCAGCTCAAGCCCCAACGACCTTTATCCAGATGGTCGCATACTTCTCCTCCTCCGTAATGCTGATGGAGGTGATGCCTATCCTCATGTCATCGACGACAATGTAAGGCAAACCGAGCTCGTTGGTTATGAACCACTCCAGCCTGCTGTCGTCGGGCTTTATGATGTGCAGATATGCCCCTATTATCCTCGACTTCCTGGATATTATTTTGCCAAGCCGGAACTTGTAGTCGCCGTCGTGCTTGAATCTCATATACTTGCTTGCATTTATGCCGTAAAGGTTCGCGTATGAGTGGGCAGCGGGGCCCTTGTACGTCCCTTCATCGCCAAGGAATTCAAAGAAGGGCTTGTCCTCGATGCACTGTTCATCCTTGCCTGCTGACAGGATTAATTCGACGTGCTCCTTACCGATACATTGAGCATCGGGAGTGCCCGGCCTCCTGCACGTAAAGGTCAGGTACTGCGTGTACATATCATTGTCCTTGCAGGTATAATTCCTCGTGACCTTGATGCCATCATCGCCGCAGTCCGTATTCAGTGTGCAGGCTATCACCTCCTCGATGCTGGTTGTGGTCGTGCTGGAGGTGCTGCTGGTCGTTGAGGATGTGATGCCGATAGTGGTTGAGGAAGTAGATGTGCTGCTGGTTGTTGTCGAGGGTATGCTGCTGACTGTGCTGGGCACGGTCGTAGGAACAGAACTCGTGGTCTCCTCCGGAACCTCATCCAGACAACCAGGAATCAATGCAATCAGAACCAACGCAAGGATTAATCTCTTCATAATTATCCTTAAATTTTCGAGAATAAATACTCAGCCCAGGACCAGCTCAAAGGTAATGAACGCCTCGATGAAGGCGGCCAGAAGCAGCAGCGGAACAACGACAGTGAGGAAGATGAATATCCCCTCCTTAGTCCTTTTGATGAGTTCGTCCTTCCTCTCTCCCTTCGCAACAACCACCCCAATTCCAATCCTCATCCCCAGAATCGCTGCAAGGAAAAAGGCAGGCAGCTCAAAGATAGCATGCGGAACCGTCGCCTTCAGAAACTCGAACCAGTCCAGCCCCTGAATCTCCATCATCCTCAGGATGAACCCGAACAGATAGCCGTTGGAGAAGACTATCAGCAGCGGGAGGATTACGGTAACGCCAAGAACCAGGAACATAACTGTTGCAGTCAGGTTGTTCATGAATATGTTGAAGGCGGTCTCAGACTTCGACTCTGCAAGAAGCCGCCTCACCATGTCCTTCAGGACGGGGACTATCTCCTCCTTGCTCTGGTCATAACTGGCATAGCCCGAGAGAATTCCCAGGAGGAAAGTCATGAGCACTATGAGAATTAATATCTTTTCCCCCTTTAGAATTTCAGTTATCATAGGGCCCCACCGCAGAATTTGCAGTTCGATGCATCATCAGGATTACCTGTCCCGCATTTGGGACAGACGACCAGTATCTCCGGCGCCTCGATACTATCCTTCTCAGCTCTATTCTCCCCCGGCCCAGACTCGCTTCCCCCACGCGAACCGAATATCCTTCCTCTCCCTGAACCGAACCGGTACGAGAACGCCGGCCCTCTCCTGGCTGCGGAGCCCATCGAGCCACCCAGGCCGGCAAGAACTACTCCGACAAAATTCCATAGCAACATTATCCACATCAGGAAGAAATTCCCGGATATCCCCCACCTGGGGAAGACGAAGAAGAGCAGAAATGCAAAGCCGAGGATTCCCGAGAAGAATCCGACCAGGAATCCCCTTGCCCTGGCAATTCTTCCCGCCGTAAGTCCCACCATAAAGGGTCCGAGCAGCGGAATCCAGTTCAGAACCACGTAGAGCGACGAGCCAACCAGAATTCCAGCAACTGCCCTGAGAGTCCTATCCATTATATGTAAAAAAGCAACCACCCCATGAGTGGTTGCATTAATTCAGTATTCTTCGTCTTCGTCCCCTGCGCCCCAGTTGTCCAGTTCCTCGTTTCCGAGGGTGCAGTCTCCCTCACCGAAGTAGTCACACTCTTCGCAGCACTGGGCCTTCATTGCGCATTCGCCGTAGTTCCAGCAGTTTTCGCAACACTTCGTCACTTGAACCACCTACTAAAAATTAATTTGTTTAATGCTTTAAAAATGAAAATAAAAAAGAAAAAGAGAAAGGGGATTACATCATCCCCGGCATTCCGCCCATTCCGCCTTCAGGCATCGGGGGCATTCCTCCGCCCTTCTTCGTGGATGCAATCACATCGTCAATTCGCAAAATCATCACCGTAGCCTCTGAAGCAGATTTTACAGCCTGCGTCTTTATCTTCAGCGGCTCAATGACGTTCGCCTTCCACATATCGCCTGTCTTAGCGTCCTGCACCATTATTCCGACATCCGTTTTGCCCTTGTCGTGCTCGGACTTCAGCTTAACCAGTGTGTCAATTGCGTCCATTCCCGCACTTTCAGCCAAAGTCCTTGGAATTATCTCAACAGCATCGGCAAAACCGCCTATTGCAAGCTGTTCTCTCCCTCCAACTGACTCGGCGTACTCCCGCAGCTTTCTTGCAAGCTCAACCTCTGGAGCTCCTCCCCCAGCGACTACCTTGCCTATCTCTATTGCTGCTGCGACTCCGCCCAGCGCATCATTGACTGCTCTCTCTACCTCATCTACGACGTGCTCTGTCCCGCCTCTAACGAGGAAGCTGACCGCCTTCGGATTCTTGCAGCCTGACACAAAGACCATCTCGTCGCCGGATATCTTCCTCTCCTCAACGTCCTTGGCATAACCAAGGTCCTTTGAACTGAGGTCCTTCAGGTTTGTCACTATTGATGCTCCGGTTGCCTTTGCAAGCTTCTCCATGTCGGACTTCTTTGCCCTCCTTACAGCAAAGATTCCCTTCTTGGAGATGAAGTGCTGTGCCAAATCATCTATGCCCTTCTGGCAGAAAACCACAGTGGCTCCGCTTGAAACGATGCTGTCGACCATCTCCTTCAGCATGTTCTCCTCCTGGGCAACAAACTTCTGTAGCTGCTCGGGGTCGGTAATCTGTATCTTTGCGTCTGTTTCGGTCTCCTTAATCTCAATCGCAGCGTCAAGCAGGGCAATCTTCGCATTGGAAACCTTCTTCGGCATTCCTGCATGCACTCTCTCTTTGTCTATTATTATCCCCTGAATCAGCTCTGAGTCGTTAACGCTGCCGCCTTCCTTCTTCTCGACCTTTACATTGTCCAGGTCGACGGTAAGCTTACCATCATCTTTCTCGGCAATCTGCGTTATTGCCTTTACTGAAAGGTCTGCCAGCATGTCCTTGGAAATCTCAGCGCCCTTTCCAGTCATTGCCGTAATCGCTATCTCCCTCAGAAGCTTTTCATCGTCTATGCCTACATCCTTTCCTATCTCATTCAGAATGTCGTCCGCCTTCTTGGCAGCCATCCTGTAGCCCCTTGCGATTACTGTTGGATGTATGCTCTTGTCGAGAAGCCTCTCAGCAGCGCTAAGGAGCTCGCCTGTAATGACAACAGCAGTAGTCGTACCATCTCCAACTTCATCATCTTGCGTCTTCGCTACCTCAACCACCATCTTGGCGGCTGGATGCTCAACATTCATCTCATCAACTATCGTCGCTCCGTCGTTGGTGATTACTATATCACCAAGGTCATCCACCAACATCTTATCCATACCTCTCGGTCCAAGGGTTGTCCTAACGCTCTCGGCAACCGCCCTGCCAGCCATTATGTTCTGGCGCTGGGCGTCTCTCCCGCTGGTCCTCAAAGCACCTTCAGGTAGAATAAATATTGGTTGTCCTCCATTTGCCATTTTTACATTTCACCTCTTTTTGTTTAGTTTAGTCTAATCAACGTTTACCTTGACCCCGCTACTCTTAACCCTCCTTAATTTCACCTCAAGGACGCCGTTCTTGTAGCTGGCCTTTGTGGTGTCGGGCTTCACCCTTGCCGGAAGCCTGAGCTCTTTGTGGTACTTCCTGTCAGGAGTATCGACCCTAATCTGCAGGCTATCCTCGGTAGCAGACAAATCTATGTCCTTCTTCTCTATTCCTGGCAACTCTGCAATAATGGAAATCTCCTTTTCACCCTCGATAACATCGGTCAGGGGCTCCCTGTCTGTTGAAATCTCTGTCCCTTCCCCGCCGGAAACATTTCCAAACTCCTCGACATGCGGCTTTCCGTCAGGGCCCACTCTCATGGAAAAGCCATATACGTACGGGCCTTCCTCTCCCAGCCCTTCAATCGAGGCCTTCCTCATCTCCTCAAACATCTTGCCCATGTTCTTCTCCATCTCCTCAAATTCCCGGTCAAGCTCGTCAAAGATATCATCCCTGAACGGCCATCTCTTCTTTGGTGGGGACATTTTATTGCTTGTGATTTTTAATGGGTTTGGCTGTTTATCGCAAGTAAAAATATTCACATGAGCCTTTAAAAAGCATCTATTTTATCCTCTGCAAACAATAATATTTAGTATGGAACCGGTATTCGCCCTTACTATCTTCGGCGCCGTAATCCTGATGGGCTTCATAGGACAGTTCATATTCGAAAAGACCCATATTCCCGACATAATCTGGCTTCTCATGTTCGGCATAATACTTGGTTCTGGGTTTCAGATTCTCTCCCCGACACAGCTATCGACTGCTGCTCCCGTACTCGCCTCCCTGGCCCTTGCCATAATCCTGTTCGACAGCGGCCTGAACATGAATTTCTACAAGGTCCTGAGGGAATTCCCGAGAGCAACAATAATGTCCGTCCTGAGCGTGGTCTTTTCCATGCTGTTCATAGCGGCCATTGCAGTATCCGCCATGAACTGGTCCCTGCTGGAAGGACTCCTACTGGGAGCAATCGTAGGGGGCTCAAGCTCGGCCATAGTAATCCCCATCGTCAGGGGCATAGACCTCAGGGACAGGATTACTATGATGCTCTCCCTCGAATCCACACTCACGGACACCCTCTGCATAGTCTTCGGCATAGCAATACTGGAGGTAATGAAGCAGGGCGAATTCAATATCTCCACTACGGCCCACGACATTCTATCTGCATTCTCAATTGCCGCTGTTATTGGTGTAATTGTGGGAATCATATGGCTGTTCATCTACGACAAGCTAAAGGACCTGGATTATTCGCACAGGCTGAACCTCGCGGCCATCCTCATACTCTTTGCCTTCATAGAGTCTGTCAGGGGGAGTGGGGCCATAGGCGTCCTCTTCTTCGGCATAGTCATCAGCAACGGCAAGTACATGTCGGAAATTTTCAGGTTCAAGAAGACGCTCGAAATAGACCGTGGAACCAAGACCTTCCAGTCCGACGTGACGTTCTTCGTAAAGACCTTCTTCTTCGTCTTCCTGGGCATGATTGTGACAATAAGCGACCTGAACACCATACTCCTGGGGGTCGCCATGAGCGTCATTCTCCTGATTGCAAGAATCC
This sequence comes from uncultured archaeon, assembly GCA_964549685.1. Taxonomy (GTDB): domain Archaea; phylum Altiarchaeota; class Altiarchaeia; order IMC4; family QMZM01; genus WALD01. The sequence goes on from CAZJVE010000002.1 coordinate 11,795, forward strand.
CCGCCGTTCTCCTGAGCACCATGAAGTGCAAATTCGCGGGGTGGGAGAGGGCACTCATGCTGTTCATGTTCCCCCGGGGCCTTGCGGCAGCAGTACTTGCCCAATTACCTCTAATCTATGGCCTTGAGAACTACGCGGAATTCTCCAACCTCGCCTTCATAATAATAATCAGCACCATAGTAATCTGCATCATCGGCGTTTCGACGATAAGGCCGCCGGAAGAAGAGAAGAAGAAAGAGCCTAAGACCTAGCCAGAATCCTGACGAATTCCTCGACGTCCTTTATCTCGGCCAGCTCATCGGGCTTCATGATAAGGATGTCCGCGTCCTGCCTCCTGTTGCTGATGCATACCTTATAGCCCCCAATAATCTCCGAGGCCTCGGTGAGCATCTCGACCTTCATCCCTATCCTCCTGCCGTCGTCGCTTACGATGCTGAGAATTCTCTTTTCGTGTGAATTCTCAAGCGACAGGATATCGAACGGGGCGTTGGTGGCCTGGCTCGAGAGACCAAAGTTCCGGAACTCCCTCAGCACGGTCTTCTTGAGCGAGGTGAGGTTCCTCTCCAGAATCCCTCCCGCAACCGGGTGAATCTCCTCCTCAGCAATGCTCCCCGGAACCCGTATCTCCTCGTGAAGGAAGTCCATCAGCCTGTTCGCAATATCCAGTGAAATTCTGCCTGAGTTCTCATACCTGTGGATACTCTGCTTTGAGACGCCCAGTTCTGTCGCCAGCTCCTCCTGCGTAAGGTCCAGCCCCCTCCTAAGCCTGCCCAGCAGCTCCGAGTCTATTCTGACACAATAGTTCCCCCTCACCGAATGGATGAACGGCATCCGGTCCCTCAGGATGTCCCCGAGAGTCTCGGCGTTTATCACATGGACGTCGTATCTTGAGTATATCACTCCTGTCGACAGTCCTGCCGACTTCATCCTCTCCCCTATGACGAGCGGCACTGCATTGAGAAGCTCCGCAAGGTTTGCCAACTCCATGGCATTAATCCTCGAGAAGGCCTCTATATTGCCAAGAACCTTTATCAAAAGAAGTCCCCTCTTCTTTGCCAGTATGTCAAAACAGCTTCTCGTGCCGCTGCAGTCAGAGGTCCTGAAACCGGAATCGTGAAGGATTCCCAGCGCCCTTGAGACGAGTTCTGCTTTCATCCTTTTATGAATTTCTTATGCAGGGCCCTGACTACCCTGTCGCCGTCCTTCTCCTCGACTATGAACGAAATATTTACCTCAGAGGAACCCTGCGCTATCATTATTATGTTGACGTCCTCGTCACTGACGGCCTGGAATACCCTGGCTGCAATCCCCTTCGCTCCATGCATCCCCACTCCGACGATTGTGATAATACAAACATCCTCCATGAGGTCGATGTTCCTTACTCCGTTGCCAAGGAACCGCTCGTTCAGCCTCTCCACGGCCTTTGGAACGTCCTTCCTATCTATAACGAACGAAAGGTTGGACTCCGAGGAGCCGGATATCATTATTATGTTGATATTCTCATCCCCAAGCAGCGTGAACACCTTCCCTGCAATATTCGGGGTCTCGGCCATCCCTATCCCCTTGAGATTGACAATATCCACGTTCCTGTGGACGGCAACCGCCTTTATCACCGTCTCAATCTTCTTTTGCTCCCTCACTATGAGCGTGCCTTCCGACTCCGGGTTGAAGGTATTCTTAATCCTGACCGGGATGTCCGCATCCATGGCTGGGGCTATCATCTTCGAGTGTATCACCTTGGCTCCAAAGTACGCCAAATCCATGGCCTCTACATAGGACAGGGTCTTGATGAGCATCGCCTCGGGCACTATCTTCGGGTCTGTGCTAAGAATGCCGTCAACATCAGTCCAAATCTGGACCTCCTCTGCACTGAGGCATCTCCCAAGAAGCGAGGCAGTGTAATCCGAACCGCCCCTCCCCATGGTCGTTGTGTTGGCATCCTTGTCAGCAGCAATAAAGCCGGCTACGACCGGAACGATTCCATCCTCCACGACAGGACCGACCCTCTCCTTTACCGAGCTCTCCATCGTGCTATGCAACGGCCTTGCGCAGCCGAAATTCGAGTCCGTCACAATCCCTGCCTCTTGGCCAGTCAGCGCCCTTGCCTTGACTCCAGAGGCATTCAACGCCCCCGAAACGAGCAGAATCGAGAGCCTCTCGCCGAAGGAAACTACGTAGTCAAGCGACTTCGGGGACAGCTCCTCCAGGTAGCCGACTCCGAGCAAAGCCACCTTCAGCTCCTCCGCGGTCTTCTCTATCTCCTCCTTGACATCAGCAAGAACCTTCTTATCAGCAATGACCTCCTCTGCCGTTGAGATGTGCTTCTCCAGAATCTCCTTGTGAAAACTGTTGACCTCATTCTCTACAACGTTTGATGGTAGCTCTATAACCTTGTTAGCAGCAGCAAGAAGGCTGTTGGTCACCCCCGACATTGCCGAGACTACGACCACCTTCTCTCCGTCTCCTTTCGAGACCAATTCCACTACCCTCTTTATCTCCTTTGGCGAACCGACAGAGGTCCCGCCGAACTTCATCACTATCATCTTAACAATTTAATTATTAGGGGATTACACGTCTATATATTATGAAAGAGGTGGTTGAAGTGCCGCAGACACATAAAAATCTCATTCCGGTTCTGGCCCTGCTATTACCTCTTCTATTTGTAGGATTCGCCGATGCCGCAGTTTACAATTGCAGCAGTTGTGCAGACTGCACCGGAAAGATACAGAATGCGTCTGCAGGAGATACCGTGTATCTTGTGGCGAATCTCACTAATTACTCTGGAAGCTGCATTGAATTTGGAGCCACTAATATAGAATTTGACTGCCAAGGGTACTTGATTGAGGGCTATTCTGATTACTCTGGAATCCAAATAGGTGTGAAATATATGAGTGGGACAACCAACAACACCGTTAAAAACTGCATCATCGTGGGTTTTGGGCGTGGAATCTACATATGGCAATCCCCTTACAACACCCTAATTAATAATACAGTCACAAGCAATGGCTACGGTTATGGAATCGACCTATGGTATTCCTCTTACAATAACCTCACCAACAACAACGCCTCAAACAACTATGCTGGAATTTATCTTGGTCACTCTGACTACAATATCCTAACTAATAACATTGCAAACCTAAACAATGGAGGGGTAGGACTCGGTTCTTCATCCAACAATACTCTAAATTCAAACCAGGTTTGCCATAATACAGACTCTGATTTTTATTTTTATATTTATGGTGGCCTAGACAATTCTGGCGATGAAAACACCTGCGACAACCCGGGTGACTGGAACGACGCCACAACGACCGGATGTACTTATTCCTGCATCGCAACCACAACGACCACTATCCTAGTGGAAGAATGCTCTCTGGTAGGCGACACCCCGCCCTGCGGCGAGGTCACTATGGGGGAAGTAATCGACCTCATAATCCTATGGTCCAACGAACAAGCAGAACTTGGGGATGTGCTGGACCTTATTGATGTATGGGCGAATCCCACCACGACGACTTCGACAACCACCACCTCAACCTCGACATCATCGACGACAACAACCTGTCTAGGGGAGGGGGAACAGATTATGTTTGAGCCTTATCAAGTTTATGAAGTATGTTGTCCGGGTCTTACTTTGATTCGAGATGGTTATCCCTCGGAACGAATAGGTAGAGATGACTATTGCATATATGCTAGCTGTTCTTGTTATATCTGCACCAAATGCGGCAATGGAATTTGCGAGAATGATACGGGAGAAAACTGGTGCAGCTGTCCCGGGGATTGTCCAGAACCGGAGGAGGTTCCATGCACGACAGATGATGAGTGTGGAACGGATAGGTGTTGGATGGATGACAACATATGTTATGAAATGGTATTTCAGTGTTATGAAAACGGCCAATGCTCAGCTATAACAACTACTGGTAGTTTTGTTAACTATTCGTGTGTAGGTATTTCGTGTGTTCCTCCAACAACATCAACCTCAACGACAACTACAACATCAACCAGCACAACCACGACAACCACAACGAGCACCACCACAACCTCGACGACCAGCACCACCCTGATACCTGCAATGTTCCTGGACAATGCAACGCTGATGGTAAACGACACAAACAAAATCGCAGAATCGAACCCGTCTAGCCTGATAGTCATAAACAATACGGGAGTGAACCTGACCTTCGCAGCAACCACGCCCCTGAATATAAGCATCTACGAGGACAGTCCGACGGGGACTTTACTCAACGAATTTGCCTGCAGCACGGTTCCATGCGGCGTTTGCAGCGTTCTCCTAACAGAGGGGAACGTAACGGAAATATTCGGTTTGGACGGGCTTGATGCGGAAAGACTCTACCTGGAGGCAGCGGCGGGCGCCTCCTCATGGAACCTGCTGAACATAACGCTGGGCGAAGCAAACATAACAAAGAGCAAAGACGCGGCACAGCTTAATGTCAGTACCTCCGTGCAAGTAAATGTAACTGCATACGACCAGCCGGTTCCCGGAGTAACCATTGCGGTCAGGAATTCCACTAATTCCACCATGAATTCCGGCGTAACAGACAGCAACGGTTCCGTCGAGATACTGCTGGCCCCCACAGAGTCGGACACTCTCGGAATCTGGCTAAATGATGTGCCGTCTTCAGACCACACCATCAGCGCCACCAATACTCTGTCCGTTGCCTACACACCCGAAGACCCAATATTGGGTCAGCCCATACTCCTTTATGTCCGGCCGTATGGTTCCACAACAGACCTGGTTGAAGACTCTTATGTTAACCTAAGGTCGCCGGGCGAGTCCGGATATACTCTATATGCGGCAGCAAACGGGACATATACTATCCAAACCCCAATAGTGGGCACGTATGCAATATACGCGGTTAAGGATGGCTGGATTGATAGTGGCATTGCCTATATAATTTTTGGTGCATCATGCAACATAATGACATCGTGTATAACTACCACATCAACGACCTCGACGACAACGACGATTCCCCAGTTGGCAGTGACCCACACTCCGTCAGTACCGAACATACTTGAATCGTTGATATTTTATGTAAGGCCATATGGCAACACCACAGCAATAGTTGAAAACTCCCATCTCTATCTAAGGGCGCCGGCTGAAGCAGCATATTGTCTATATGCTGCACCTGACGGAACCTATACCATAATCTCGCCTGAAGCGGGTGACGAATATGCAGCATATGCAACCAAGGAGGGGTGGACAGATAGCGATGTTGTGTATACAGTAATCGCCGCTTCATGTGACTGGGAGGGCTGGATAGACAGCGATGTTGCGTATACACTCGGTGCATATGACTGCTGATAGAAACATGTTCATGCCCGGCAGTGACCATAATCGCACATTTTTAACCTCAAAACAAATATCCTTATCGAGATGGACAAACGGAAGATAGCGGAGGATTTCGCATCGTCGGTCAAGAAGAAGAACCCGCAGATAAGGAAGATTATCCTCTTTGGCTCCGTGGCGAGGAAAGAGGATAAGAAGGGCTCTGACATAGACCTGATGCTAATCTCAGAGGGTGACAGCAGGGAGGTAAAGAAGAGCGTGATGAACGACGTAGTGGAAACCCTGCTGGACAAGTCCGTCTATGTCTCCGCAAAGGTCGTTTCGCAGAACGAATACGACAGGATCAAAAACACTCACTTCATCTCCGAGATAGAGAACTCAGGTGTTCCGATTGGATGAAAAAGACCTGCTGATGGAGAAGGCAAAGGAAAAGCTTGAAGTGGCGAAGGATTTGCTTGAGGAAAAGCATTATTCCGATGCCGTAAGCAGGGCCTACTACTCGATGTTCTTCGCTGCGAGGGCTCTCCTTTCCATGAAAGACATGTACCCAAAAACGCACAGGGGTGTCATCTCCAAGGTCGCTGAAGAATTTGTGAAAGATAAGAAGCTAAGCCAGGATGTCTTCAGAGATTTCGCGGCGACGCAGGAGGAGCGAGAAAAGGCAGATTACGGAATAATATCCGATATTTCTAAAGATGATGCAAAAGATGCAGTAATGGCGGCCGAAAGATTCATTGGGGCGGCCAAAGAACTTCTTGAATGAACAGTATCAGGCAGTGACCATAGTCCATCTTCTGTGGGCTTTTAGAGCGCCTGCGCGAGCAGACTGTAGCCCTGGGGCATTCGTCTGAGCGGCCCGTAGGCCTTTCACCCAAAAGAGCATTCGTTTCACAATCCTGCTGATGTCTTCCCCCGGAGGGTCATAATTAACCATCAACAGGAATCTCGTCTCTGTGATGCTCCGCTGATTCTCACCAGCCGTTAGCAAGGGGTGGATGGAACTTCCTCACAGCCCGAAGCTGCGGAGCCCCACGGCCACTACCTGACATAGATATAAGGGCAGGAAAGGTTTAAATAAGGCTCAGGGCGGCTTTTACCGCCTCTTTAGGCTTCGCCCGGTGGATTCCCTCCGCAACCCTGTCAACAGAATCAGAAATTCCCCCGCTGCCCTCAACGACAACAACGGGCTTCCCGTGGTTCAGCGCCAGCGCAACCTCCGACAGCGTGCCCACCCCGCCAGAGACTGCGATGACCGCATCGGCACATGAGACGACGATGGAGTTCCTGGCATAGCCCATCCCCGTTGTTATTATAACATCAATATAAGAATTTGCATCCTCCTTGTCCAGCCCCGGCAGGATTCCCACCGTGGTTCCGCCCGCCTCCTTCGCGCCCCTGCACGCGGCCTCCATCACTCCCCCGCGGCCGCCGCAGATTAGAACACAGCCCTCCTTCGCAACGTCCCTGCCGATTCCCGCTGCAATATCTCTAACAGTCTCAGATAACTCGCTGTCACTACCCACCACTGCTATCTGCCTCATCATAGCCCTCCATGCTTGACAGCTTCTCCTCCAGAATGGACTCCAGGCTGAAGCCCTGCCTCATCATCGAGGCTATCTTATCTGCCAGTGATTTCCTCTTTAAGTTGATTTCATCAAGCTTCCTCTTCAGTTTATTGTCTTCATCCATGAGCTTACTCTTCTTTTCATGGAGCCTGGCCTCGCTTTCCTCCAGCGCCCTGACACTCACCCCCCTGCTCGTTCTAACCTTGTTCAATTCACCCTCAAGCCTCCGAAGTTCTGTGCTGATTTCATTGAACTTGACATTCATGGCTTCACTCTCCCCGACAATAACCTCTATCCGGTTATCTATCCCCGTCATCTCCTTCTCCAGAGCGGGGCCGGTCTTCATCATCTCCTCTATAGACTTGGAGAGTTCCGTTTTCTTCCTTGTCATTATCTCCTGCCTGCTCTTGAGTCTCGCCTGCCTCTCAAGTATTTCTGCCCTCTTGTGCTTGATGGTCGTCCTCTGGGCCTGGATGCTCTTAAGCTCCTGGCTCTTGGAGACCTTCTCCCTCTCGACATCCTTCTCCTTGACATTAAGTTCGTTGATGCTGTTCCTTATCCCGCCGACTTTCTCCTTGAGAGCGGATAACTCCCGCTCCATGGCCTGCGATTTATCATCCATGTCCTTCATCTCCTTCTCCAGAGCGGGGCCGGTCTTCATCATCTCCTCGATGGGCTTGGAGAGTTCTGCTTTCTTCTTCGTCATTATCTCCAGCATGCTCTTGATTTTTGCCTGCTTCTCAAGGAAGCCGATTCTTACCTTCTGAACCTCGGTCCTCTGGGCCTGAACCGCACCAAATTCACCCTCGCTCTTATCCCTTTCCTGCCCGATGGAATCCCTTCTTGAATCCAGATTCTTGATGTCCTGCACAGCAACCCTGATTTTCTTTGCCAGGGCCGGTAGTTCATGTTTCATGGCGACGGATTCGGTTTCAAGCGCACGAATCTCGGTCTCCAGACGGGATATCTCCTCCGAAACCGTTTTCTCCTCGGCAGAGGTGCTGTTTTTCTTGGCCTCGAGCCTCTGCATCTCCCCCTCAACGTCGGACTTCCGACCGACAAGCACACTCTTTTCGGTCATGATATCGGCCTTCTGCTCCCTCACGCCCGCAATCTCGTTCTCTCTCTGGACCTTCTCCTGCTCGATGCCCTTCTCCCTTGCATCAAGCTCCACAATCTGCTGCTCCATCTCCTGAAGCCTAACGTCCAGTGCCGAAGAATCCTGATTGACGGACTGAATCGCCTCATCTACCTTCTCAAGCTCGGACTCCATAACGGAGCAGCTCTTCATAAGGTCTGTAAAACCGGCCTTTATCGTCCCTTTCTTATCCTCAAGCTCCCCAAGCTTTTTATTTATGTTCAGCCTCATGCCCGTGGCCTCGCTTTTCCGTTTCAGAACATTCTCCCTCTTTTCCTTGATATCAGAGAGACTCTTCTCTGCCCTGAATTTCTCCCCCTCGATGCTCTTCTCATTGGAACTAAGCTCCAAAACCTGCTGCCCTATCTCCTGCAGCCTGGTGTCCAGTGCCGAAAACTCCTTATCGACGGACTGAATGCTATTCTCAATCCCTTCAAGCTCAGACCCCAGCTCTGAGCGGCTCTTCATAAGCCCTGCGAATTCTTTTTTAAGGACCTTCTTCCTGTCACCAAGCCCCGCAAGCCTTTCCTTTATCTCCGTCTCCCTGGAAAGGAATTCCTGCTTCTCCTTCTCTATCTTCTCCTTACTCAGCTTAATCTCTCCAATCTCGTTCTCCTTATTGACCTTCTCCTGCTCGATGCCTTTTTCCGTGTTCTCAAGTTCCACAATCTGCTGCTCAAGGCCATTTATATTATCCTCCAGCGGATGCAACCCATCCTCGTTCGCCTTTAGTTTCTTCTCTATCTTTTCAAGAGCCTCCACAAAGACCTGCTCCTTGGCGACTATCGCTTTCTTTTCAGCTTCCTCTTCCAGTGCAGTTTCTTCCCCTCCGACCCCCTTAATCTTCTCATTCAACCCGGTTTTCTTGACTTCAAGCTCCCGTATGTCCTCCTCTATCTCCGACTTCCTCTCAAGGAGTGCGTCCCTCTCGCTCAGAATCTTGGCCTTCTGCTCCCTCACGCCCGCAATCTCGTTCTCTCTCTGGACCTTCTCCTGCTCGATGCCTTTCTCCCTTGCATCAAGCTCTACAATCTGCTGCTCCATCTCCTGCAGCCTAACGCCAAGGTTAGAGAATTCCTGGTTAATCGACCGGATGTTGCCGTCAGCATTCTTGAGTTCAGACTCCAGGACAGAGCGCTTCTTCTTAAGCTCGGCAAACCCGGCTTTGATATCCCTTCTCTTATCTGCAAGCACCCCGAGCCTTTCCTTTATGCCCTGCATCAGGGCCGTAGCCTCCTCCCTTTTGCTTACAATCTCCGCCTTTCTCTGCTTGATTTCAGAGAGTTCCGTTTCTCTGCGAACCCTATCCCTGTCAATGCTCTCCCCCTTGATATCAAGCCTGTCAATCTGTTGCCCGAGTTCCTCTATCTCTTCGTTCAGGGACGAGAACTCCTGATTCAGTGACCTAATCTCTTCATCGACGCCGTTTAATTCGGACTCTATATTGGAAATCTCTTCCGATACGGTCTTGTTTCTCATGAGCAGGCCCTTCTTGTTGGTCTCGAGCCCCTTCATATCCTCCTCTATCTCCGACTTCCGTTTCTGAAGGGCGCCCCTATTGCTCAGAATCTTGGCCTTCTGCCCCCTCACACCCGCAATCTCGTTCTCCTTATTGACCTTCTCCTGCTCGATGCCCTCCTCCCTGCTCTCAAGCCCCCGGATTTTTTCATTTACTTCCTCAACCTCTTTCTCCAGCGATGAAACCTTATCCTGAATGCCCTTCAACTCCTTTTCGATTTTGCTGAGCCCGGTTTTCACCTCAACCTGTTTTGTGTTCAGGCCGTCAAGCTCGTTCCTCAGGGTGTTCTTCCTGTCACCAAGCCCCGCAAACCTTTCCTTCATCTCCGTCTCCCTGGAAAGGAAGTCATGCTTCTTCTTTACAACCCCCTCCCTACTCTGCCTAATCTCGGAGAGCACCTTTTCCTTCTGGACCCTTTCCTGCTCGATGCCCTTCTCCCTGGATTTAAGCTCCTCGACCTGCTGCCCTATCTTCTGCAGCTTATCATCTAGCAAAGAAAACTCCCGATTGACGGACTGGCTCTCCTTATCAACTCCATCAAGCTCGGACTCCAGGGCAGAGCGGTTCTTCATGAGGTTTGAGAATTCCTTCCTCAGCACCCCTCTCCGGTCACCAAACCCCGCAAGTTTTTCCTTTATCTCTGTCTCATCGGCAATGAAGTCCTGCTTCTTCTTTATAGTCTCCTCCCTACTATATTCAATCTCGGAGAGCGCCTTTTCCTTCTGGACCCTTTCCTGCTCGATGCCCTTCTCCCTGGATTTAAGCTCCTCGACCTGCTGCCCTATCTTCTGCAGCTTATCATCTAGCAAAGAAAACTCCCGATTGACGGACTGGCTCTCCTTATCAACTCCATCAAGCTCGGACTCCAGGGCAGAGCGGTTCTTCATGAGGTCTGAGAATTCCTTCCTCAGCACCCTCTTCCTGTCACCAAGCCCCGCAAGCCTTTCCTTTATCTCCGTCTCCCTGGAAAGAAATTCCTGCTTCTTCTTTACAGTCTCCTCCCTGCCCTGCTTAATCTCGGAGAGCGCCTTTTCCTTCTGGGTTCTTTCCTGTGTTGTGTTTGCCTCATTCGCCTCAAGCACCTGTATCTCCTTTTTCAGATTGCCTGTTTTTTCTTCCAGCGATGAAACCTCCCCCCTGGTTTTTTTGGAGGACTCCTTTATCCTCTTGAGTTGTGATTCTAATTCCGCTATTGACTTATCCTCCTGGGATATCTCCTTCAGCAGCTCGACCTCCCTGAATAGTTTAATCTTTCTCTCATGTTCTTCTTTTATTTCCTCAGGGGTCTTTTTTAATTCCTCCGCCTCCCTTTTCCTTTCCTCCTCTTCCTTACGCTTTATATCCGCTAACTCATCATCCCTCTTTTTTAGCTCCTCCTCTATTTTCTTGAACCTGTCCTCGGTTTCCTTTCTCTTCAGCCCCTCCTCCTCTCTAATCCTCTTCAGCTCCGCCTCCCTTTTCCTTGCCTCTTCCTCTAACTTTTTCCTCCTAAGCCCCTCCTCCTCTCTAATCCTCTTCAACTCCTCCTCTTTTTCCCTTGCCTCTTCCTCTAACTTTTTCCTCCTAAGCTCCTCTTCCTCTCTGATTCGCTTCAACTCCTGCTCCTTCTTCCTCACTTCCTCCTCAGCCTTCCTCTTTGCTTCGCCCTCTAATTTTTTCCTCCTCAACTCTTCCTCCCTTCTCCTCAGCTCCGATTCCCTTCTCCTCAACTCTCCATCTGCCTTCTCTCTGGCCAGTCCATCGTCCCTTTTTATCTTGTCCAGCTCCTCACCCTTTTCCTTCAGAACAGCCCCGACGGGTTCCTCCTTCAATTCGCCCCCCTTCAGCCTCTCTTCTACCCTGGCCTTCTGGCGTCTCTCCTCCTCTGCCTTTTTGAGCGCCTCCAGCTGCTTCTTTCTCGTCTCATCAACCGGATATTTATGTGTCGGCGCAACCTGCGTGGTTTCTATAACCCCTTCGCGTCTTTTCTTGGCAATCTTCTTCTTCATGACGCCCAGAAGCCTATCCACTCTCTCGGCCTCCTCAACCTCCTCGGCCGTTTTCTTCTTCAGGGTTTCATCCACGTGCTTGATAGCCTGTTCCGGAGAAATAGCCTCCCTCAGCTTCTTACCCTTCTTGAGAATCTTATCCCCTACAATGGAGTAGTGAATCTCTATAATCTCGTGTTCCACCAGAATCTTTGCCAGTTCTTCAGTAGTCTTTTCATCCAACCCAAGAATCTTTCCAGCATCAGCTAACTTAATCTCTCCCCTTTTGCTCACAAGCGCTACAAGCTTGTCAAGACCGGTCTTTATCTTACTCTTTGGCATCTTTTAGATCATTCCCGGTTATCAGCCTATAGACCTCCAGGTACTTGTCCCTGGTCTTCATCACGATATCCTCGGGAAGTTCCGGTGCAGGGGGCTCCTTGTCCCAGTTGATTCCAAGGAGATAGTCCCTCACGAACTGCTTGTCAAAGCTCTTCTGTGCTCTCCCTGGGCAATAATCGTCCATGGGCCAAAACCTCGACGAATCAGGGGTTAGAATCTCGTCAATCAGGATTAATTCCCCGTTCAGCAGACCGAATTCGAATTTCGTATCCGCTATCATAACTCCTTTTGATTCCGCATAGGTCGTTGCCTGACTGTAAATCCCAAGAGTCGTCTTCCTGAGCCTGCCTCCTAGCTCATTCCCGATAATCTCATTCATCCTCTCCTCGCTGATGTTCTCATCATGGCCTGAAGATGCCTTTATTGCGGGAGTGAATATGGGTTCCGGCAGCTTTTCAGACTCGGTCAGCCCGGAGGGCAGCTCTATGCCACAAACGCTGCCCGTTTTCTGATACTCGGCCCACGCCGAACCGGAGAGATAGCCCCTGGCAACGCATTCTATGTCTATCCTCTCCGCCTTCTTAACCAGCATGCTCCTGCCCTCGAGAATTCCTTTGCTATCTTCTGAAACGCTGGGGAATTCATCGACATCGGCACTAATGAGATGGTTACCTACAAAGCCCTTCGTATAATCGAACCAGAAAACGGACAATGCCGTAAGAACCGCCCCCTTCATCGGGATTCCCGTCGGCAAAACAGAATCAAAGGCAGAAATCCTATCAGTAGCAATAATCAGCAGTTTGTCCCCTAGGTCATAGATATCCCTAACCTTGCCCCTCTGGGAGAGCTTCAGCTCCTGAATCTCGGTGTTGAGAATGATACCATCCATCATCAATAATGATTTAGTGTAAACTACTATATCTCTATACTCTTGCCCCCCTGATAAACTCCTATACCTCTATATCCGCGCCGTTCGTAAGGACGTGGAGATTCTTGTTAATCTTATAGCCCTCCTCCACCGCGAGCTCTGCGTAACTGCTGCGCATGTCCATGTCCCCGTGGCATGGAATGATGTGCTCCGGTTTCAATAACTCCAGCATCCTCCTGTGGTCCTCCCTTGCAGCATGGCCGGAGACATGAACGTTGTCGAATATGCTGACGCCCTGGGACTTCAGCTTAGTCTCCAGGACGTACCTGCTGGCCGCGTTCAGCGGCCCCGGTATCGTCCTCGCGCAGAAGATAACCGAATCGTTATGCTCAAACCGAAATGGGAATTTGCCGTCGACCATCCTCGACAGTATTGACCTGTCCTCTCCCTGATGTCCCGTAACGATGAGGAGATAGTCCTCCTTATTGTTCCCTATATCGCTAAGGAACCCTGCTATCGCCTTTGCCTTCGAGAACACGTTGGTGCCCTGTGGTAAATCCAGGATGTCGAATTTCTGCGCCAGCTTGGACTGCTTCCCCAAAGAACGGCCAAGAATGACGGGAGTTCTCCCGCTCTTCTCCGCCTGGTCGACTATGGACTGAACCCTTTCGATATGGGTCGAGAACGTCGTAGTCACAATCAAACCCTTGTCGATAAACTCCAGCACGTCCTTCAGCATCGTCCTTACGACATCCTCAGAAGGGGTCTTGCCCTCCTTTCTGACTCTGGTGGATTCCACTATCAATGCCTTTACGTTGCCGTTGCCAAGCTCTCTGAGCCGCTTGTAGTTCGTCCTCGCCAGCTGCGAATGGTCGTCAAATCTGAAATCCCCCGTATAGACAACATCCCCCTCCTTGGTATGCAGAACAACAACCGACGCATAGGGAATGGAGTGCGTAATCTCCACCAATTCTACCGTGATATCGTTCGACACCTCGTAGTCCTGCCCGTATTCGATGCCGTAGAAATCCCCCTGCTTGTACTCGGACCTTGCCATTTCCGTTACATAGGGGGTTGCAACTATCGGAACCCTCGGCTTATTCATGGGCAGTGCCCCGATATGGTCAAGATGCCCGTGGGAGAGAACCTGACAAGCCACGTTCTTCAGCCTGTCGGCATCCGGAATTATATCCATCCTCACAAGCTCTTCTTCGCTGCATCTTCTCACCATGTCAGAATCATCGTCATAAATCTGCAGCGTATCCAGCCGTATGCCGTTGTCTATGGCAATGGTCTTCTTATCCAGCGAAACCCCTGTCATGTTCCGTCCAACGGCCTTGTAGCCTCCCACGGCGGTAATCTTCATTTCACTTCCCCCTCTTGTTTTTTGTTATTTAGTTTAAAGTAGAATAAATACGTAAATGGAGGACAGGACCGACCCCATCTGTGGCATGCAGGGCACCATAGAGAAACACGGCCACTGGTTCTGCAGCCAGATTTGCATTGAAAAGTGGGAAAAGGAGCAGGGAATCGAGCCAGAGAAGGAAGATAAGGAATTTTGTCCTAGCTGTGAAATTAAAGCCACCCCCTGGTACAAAGAAAAACTTTATGTTTTCTCCGGAATCTTCGTTCTGCTGCTCATCATCAGCGCCAACGTAGACTTCCTCAACCCTCTATTCAGCGCCATGGCCGATTACATGGCCCTGATATGGTGGGCCATCCTGCTCGGTCTTCTCATTGGCGGCGTTATAGACTACTACGTCCCTCGCAGCTACATTTCCCGGTACCTCTCAAGGCCGGCGAAGCGGACAATCCTCTATTCCGTAATCTTCGGCTTCCTGATGAGCGCATGCTCCCACGGAATCCTGGCCATAGCAATCCAGCTCTACAAGAAGGGCGCGTCCATTCCGGCAGTCATCGCCTTCCTGCTCGCCTCTCCATGGGCCAACCTCCCCGTAACGTTCCTGCTCTTCGGCTTCTTCGGGGTCAACAGGGCCCTAATGCTCGTCATCTCAGCAATAGCAATCGCCATAATAACCGGCTTCGTCTACCAGTTCCTCGACAACAGAAACATGATAGAGAAGAACATGAACTCCGAAAAGATAGATGAAGAATTCTCCATCCTCGACGACGTGGCAAAGAGAATGAGCGGCTACGAATTCACAAAGAGCAACATTAGCAGCGCCCTTGCAGGAATCCTCTCCGGCTCATTCGCACTGGCAAAGATGGTCCTCTGGTGGATTCTCATCGGCATGATTCTCGCCTCCATTGCAAGGGCATTCGTTCCTACTCACCTTTTCATGACCTACATGGGCCCCACCATCCTGGGGCTTGGAGTAACTCTCTTCTTCGCAACAATCATAGAAATCTGCTCTGAAGGCTCTTCGCCCCTTGCATTCGAAATCTTCCAGCAGACCGGGGCATTCGGGAACAGCTTCACCTTTCTCATGGCGGGAGTTGCAACGGACTACACCGAGGTCGGCCTGCTCTGGAGCAACATCGGGAAGAAGACGGCCATCATGCTGCCCCTGATAACGGTGCCCCAGATACTGGTGCTGGGGTATCTCTTCAACACAATTATTTAAGCAAAGCGACAACTATTTAAGCAACAAATGTCAAAGATAAAGTAGACAATATCGGGTGGCCTAACAATTAACATGAACAAAAAAGCTCTTTTCTATATCTCGGGCAAGAACGTGCAGCATGTGGGCTGCAGGCTTAAAGTCACCTCGAAATTAATCCACGATGGGTTCAAGAAGGGAGGGGCATTTAACATGCCTGACGGCAGAGTGGAGGTTGTTCTTGAGGGCGATGAAGGAGACATAGAAAGAGCGCACAAGGATATATCAGAGAACCTGGTTGACTGGCTCATAAATGACGCAGATGATGTTGACAAAGTAGTTGAGAAGATAGGCAACCCCGGCATTAAGGTTTCTGATCTGGAATATAATGACGACATTCTTGTTCTTGATATAGGGTTATTCAGCCATTCCCTTACCTTCGACCAGATTTACAAGGGGGTCGATGTGTACAAAGGAGTGAATGAAGCCATCAAGGATCTAAGAGAAACCCTGAAAGAAATGAGAGAGGAATAATCACTCCATAACATTCATAACCAATCCCGTTAGGGGCTTCGGGAAGAAATAGGTGGACTTCTGCGGCATCCTTGCCCTGGTCTTTGCAACCTCGCTGACCTGGCTCATTTTCGTGGGATTCAGGAACAGGGCAACTTCGTATTCCTTTTCATAGACGGCCTGTATCGCGGTCTCCCTGCTCTTGATGAACTTGATGCTCTCCTCGTACTTCACGCTGCCGTCGTCCTTTACGCCGAATATCCCGTCTATTATGAGCGAATGAAGAATCACGGCATCCAATTCCTTCCATGCCCTTGGATTGCTACCGTCTATCCGGTCTATTATGGAGTCGTCCTTCAGCGTAAGGAGGTAATACTTGTTGGTTCCGGCATACAGCCCGAACGCACGCCCCTCACTCTTCTCCCACATGTGCTCGAACATCTTTCTTCTCTGGCTCAGTTCATCGCCATCGAACCTGAATACCTCCAGGTCGAAGTTCTCCAGCAGGCTGCTTTCAAGCTCCTGCTCATCCATCTTCCGGACGTTCCTCAGCAGCCTGTGCGCCGGCAGGATTGATATTCCGCCCTCGTTCATGTCAACGAGGAGCATCATCACGTGCTTGTTCTTTCCGTCTCCCTCTTTGCTGTATTTCAATGCAGTCTCATAGCGGTGATGTCCATCAGCAATAAACAGGTCGAGCTCCTTCATCTCGGAAACCATGGCCTCAATTATTTTGTCGTCCTGAACCACCCAGAGGCCGTGGGTGATTCCCTCGTCATCGGCAAATCTGAGAACCGGCTCCCTCTTTACCTCCGTCTTCAGGATGGAATTTATCCGGTTGTGCCTGTCGGAATAGACTGAGATGATGGGGCTTATGTTCGCCCTCACCGCCTTTATCAGCATGAACCGGTCCTCGCTGGGCTTCGGCAGCGTCCTCTCGTGAGGATATATGTGTCCCGACTCCAGGTCCTCAAGCCCAACAAGGCAGATGAAGCCCCTCATTATCTTCCTCTCCCCTGTAGGGAGAGAATACTCCTGCTCGTAGATGTAGAGGGAATTTTTTTCATCCCTTTTCAGAACCCCTTTACTCATCCATTCGTCAAGGAATTTCTTGGCTCTTGTATATTTGTTATTCTCATCGCTGTCGCCTTCCTCCTCCTTACCCAGCGACAGCTTGATTACGTTGTGCTCGGAATTGCTGTAATAGACTTCTCTCTCTTCATCCGAAATAACGTCATATGGCGGGGTCACTACCAGGCTCATATTACCCCTAACATCCTCGCCGTACCTGACACCCCTGAACGGAATGACTTCGACCATAACTCAAATAATAGAATGAGGCATTAATAATTGCCTCAGGACTTCCACAGCCCATGCACGCTGCAGTATTCCCTGGCCGTAACCTGCTCCGCCCTAATCTCGAATTCTGCCTCCGGCTGTTCGCCCGGCTTCAGAAATCTCCTGCACGACTTCCCGTCCGCTATTACCTCCACCCATTCTATGTAATGGGCGTCCTCCATCGGATGTGCAACTGAGCCGACCTTGACCTTTACTCCAGTCTCTGTCCTCTCTATTACGGGGACGTGCTTCTCCTTCCCCTCATCATCCGTCTTCTCCTCAAGCAATTGCATCGCCTGCCCGCA
The DNA here is from genome assembly GCA_964549685.1 of uncultured archaeon. Classification (GTDB taxonomy): domain Archaea; phylum Altiarchaeota; class Altiarchaeia; order IMC4; family QMZM01; genus WALD01. The sequence goes on from CAZJVE010000002.1 coordinate 29,210, forward strand.
GCAGAAAAGCGCCCCGGCTCCGGCATGCAGGACCTCGACGATATTCGCACACAGGTCGCATTTATAGATTTGTTTTAACTCCGTCATTTTACTCAACCCTCCTGAATTGATTCTTCGGAAACCCGCAGACGGGACAGCCTTCAGGAGCCTCGCCCTCGGCTATGTAGCCGCAGTTCTCACAGAGATTATACTCGGCCGCCTTCAAATCATCTCCCGCATCCACCGCATCAAGGGCCCTCTTGTAAATCTCCGCATGAATCTTCTCCACATCATTGGCCCACCTGAAACTATCCACGGCCTCTGTATTATTCTCGCCCCTTGCCTCCTCTATAAAGCCCGGATACATCTCGGTAAACTCGTAGGTTTCTCCCTTGATTGCATCGCTAAGATTCCTCTTCGTATCCCCGACGCCAAGAATCTTCAGATGGTTCAGCGCATGGATTGTTTCTGACTCTGCCGCTGCCTTGAAAAGCTTCGCGACCTGCTCGAAGCCCTCCTCTTTGGCCTTCTTAGAAAAAGCAAGGTACTTCCTGTTCGCCTGGCTCTCGCCCGCAAAGGCATCCTTAAGATTGGATTCAGTAGACATTTTATTCACCACTATACCTTAGGTATACAAAGTATATTAACTACTACTTACGCCTTACAAGATAACTGTAGGCTGAAAGAGCGGCCTTCGATCCCTCCCCCGCCGCTATGATAATCTGCTTCTCCAGGACGTCTGTACAATCTCCTGCAGCGAATATTCCAGGAACGGAGGTCTCGTTCCTGTTGCTGACCTTAATCTCGTTCGACTCGTTAAGCTCAACAATCCCCTGCAGGAATTCAACCACCGGAACAGAGCCAATCTCAACAAAGATTCCCTGGACCGGAATCTCCCGGCTCTTATCGCTTTCCTTCACCACTATAGCACTGACAAACTTCTCACCCTTAATCTCAATGGTTTCACTATTATTTAGAATTTCAACCCTATCGGAACTCTTTACTTTTTCTCTTGTAACCTCATCCCCTCCCAGCACCGGGTCAGTATTTATTAGATATACCCTGTTCGCAATCTTCGTCAGCTGGAAGGTCGCATCAAGCGCGGCGTTCCCGCCGCCGACCACGGCTACGTCCTTGCCCTTGAACAGCGGGGCATCACAAGTAGCACAGTAGGCAACGCCTCTCCCCGCAAACTCTTTCTCGCCCGGGACGTTCAGCCTCTTTGGCGTCTTTCCGGATGCGACTATCACGGCCCTTCCCTGAAATTTTTCCTCGCCAGCAGAAACCTCAAAGCCGGAATCCACCGGCCTCAGGGATGTAACCTCCTTTCCTTCCTTAAAATCAACCCCGAATTTCTCAACGTGCTCCCTGAACTTCTTAACTAATTCAGCGCCGGAAACCAGGTTATAGCCCAGATAATTCTCAACCTCCCAGGAGAGGGCCGCCTGCCCCCCAACGTCTTTTGCAAGAACCAGAGTATTCAGTTTCTTCCTTGCCGCATATATTGCGGCAGTCAGCCCTGCCGGGCCGGCACCAATAATTATTAAATCATGCATTTCCCTGCTGACTTAATGCCTTCTCAATCTCCTCCTTGTTGAAGCCGACGATAATCTTTCCATCTATATCTATCACGGGAACGCCCATCTGCCCGCTCTTCTCAATCATCTCCTCGGCCGCCTTCTGGTCCGCGGCAACGTCGATGTACTCGAATTCAACGCCCTTTTCCTTCAGATACTCCTGTGCCATCTTGCAGTAGGGGCACGTCGGAGTAGAATATACCTTAACTGCCATTTTAATTCTCTATTGATTTGGGTTCAGGGATTTATATACTATATAAGGGACATGGAAGCCAGCCCCGCGAGGATGACTATCCCAAAGATAGTCGCAATCCACGTCCCGAATTTTTTGCCTCCTAGGAACCACCCATAGAAGGCCTTCACAGCAGTATTCGTAATAGCGGCGATGGTTATGGCCTTGACGGCCACGTTTGCGGGAATCTGTATGGTACTCATCGCAAGCACTATGGCGTCCACATCAACCAGGCCCGATATTACGCTTGTCATATAAACTCCAGACTCGCCGAGATACATGTTCGAAATCTTCGACAGGAAGAGGATGCATACAAAGAGAAAGCCGAACTTCAGGGCAGGGCCCAGCGTAAGCGGGGCCTCGAGCTTCGTTCCCTTCTTTATCTTCTTCCTGGGCCATAATAGCAGAGATATCAGTATCCCTGTAACTGCCATGGAAACCATCGGAACGAGCAGCGCTTCAAAGATGGCGTAGTTTATTATGAAGACCACGATAAGGACGCGAAGGAACATGACCGAATTTGCGAGAACCGTGGCAAAAACCCCCGGCCTGAGAATCCTGCTGTTGGCTTTTACCTCACTGGCCATCGTCGCAGTAACGGCAGTGCTGGACACAAGGCCGCCGAGCAGACCAGTAACTCCTATTCCCTTCTCAGGGCCCAGGACCTTCACCATGATATAGCCCAGGTAGCTCAGTGCCGATATAAGCACTACCAGGAGCCAGGCCTGGTGCGGGTTGAATACCCCCAGCGGGTCTATGGTCGTGTCGGGCAGCAACGGCAGAATCACAAATGCAATTATACCGAACTTCAGGGTATCACTCATTTCCTGCTCATCTATCCCCCTGACGAAGCGGTGCATCCTCTTCTTGAACTTCAGCAGGACCGTGAGCACTATTGCGAGTATTACTGCAATGTTCCTCATCTCGTCGAAGTAGCACATGAAGCCCAGCATGAACGTAACAAGTGCGGAGAACTCAGTGGTGACTCCCCAGTCCTTGGTCACCTTGGCTGTGAAGAAGTACTCCATGGCGACTATAACTAGCAGGCCGAGAAACGCAACGAAAACGAAATACTCAAAATAAAGAAAACTTATCATGGCGCTGAGAGTTCCGAAGAGCGAGATGATTATGAAGGTCCTTATCCCGGCGCCCCCTATACCTCTGTGCCTTTTGCGCTCTCTCTCCATGCCAATGAGCGCACCAATCAGCATCGCAACGAAAAAGCCGTAGAGGATGTTGTAGTCCATCATTACTTATTCGTTCAAGAGGTTTTTATACCTATCTGTTCAGTAGACGGGAAGACGACAGCCGGAATTCCTCCGCATTCCACCGGGGAATTCAAGGTGCACTCGGCCCGCAGGCCGACGTGCGCCAAATGATCAAACTTTTTTAAGTTTGCGGGGGACGAGGTTCGAACTCGCGTAGACCTGCGCCACTAGGTCCTAAGCCTAGCCCCTTTGACCACTCGGGCACCCCCGCAAATGAAAGGGATGAACTATTAGGTACTATATAGGATGGCTACAGAAATAAATGCGCCCTCATCAGGCCTTCTTCTCCAGTTTCTCCAATCTGTGCTCCAGGTCCCTGATTCTCCAGCCGCTGACCTCCTTACCCTTTCCTCTCCTGAGGCTCTTTATCTCCTCATCGCCCTTCTTGAGCAGCTCCTGGTCAATCCCAAGAACCCTCTCAATATCGTCTAGCTCCCCCCTGTATCTAAACAGAACGCCGCATATCATCATGACGCATGAAAGCACGAGCAGGACGGCGCTGAAGCTGCTAATTCCCGTGTAAAAGACGTCCTTCAGCGACATTATTGCAAGAACTATCCCACTGCCTACAAAGACAATGGCAATGAAGAGGTTTGTTTTCATTCTATACGTGTTTGCTCTCCTCCACCCTTTTGTTTAGGCTCCTCCGCCTTCCTATCCTCCTGATGGGGTTTCTCTACTACTCTATCCTCCTGCTTAGGCTCCTCCGCCTTCCTATCTTCATGACCTGGTTCCTCTACCGTCTTCTCTTCCTGCTTAGGTTCCTCACCCTTCTCATCATCCTGTTTGGCTTCCTCCACCACTCTACTCTCCTGCTTAGGTTCCTCAGCCCTCCCATCCCCCTGACTAGGGCCCTCCACTTTCTCGATAACGCTATTGTAAAGGTCCTCCAGCTCCTTGTCGAACCTATCCGCTGTTATGAACCTGCCCCCTCCGACACCATCCAGCTTCTCCTGCATGGATTCCAGGCTGGACAGCGAGCTGTTCGCATTGCTAATCATGGAATCGAGTTCTTTCTTCTTCCCCTCCATCTCCGATGCAATGTTCTTGATGGAGGTCACACTTGCTTCAAACTCGCCCTTTATCTTGCTTATATCGTCTTTGGTTACGAGCTCGTCGAAATGCACCTTCATCTTGCTCGCGTCCTTCATGAATACGTTGAATGATTTCTCGAGGGACTCGAATTTCTCGGACATCTTCAGGAACTCGTTGAATCTCTTCTGCATGTTGACATAGAGCTCCTCGACCTTGTCTGCGTGCTTCTCCACACTCAATTCAACCCTTTTGATATTCGCAAGCTCCTCTTTAATCTCCTCATTCAACTGTATGACTGCTTCCGTGCCCCGGAACGCGGCCGTTTCCGCCTTCAGGGTCTTTATCTCGTCCGCTATATGGCCCATCAACTCCTCATCGGCCTTCAGCTTTGCCTCAAGCTTTGTGACCTTGGCATCCTCCTTTTCCAGGTCCATCCTCAGCTTTTCTGGCTGCACCGAGCCTACCAAGTCAACTGCCCTGCTGGATTCCATCCTCATCCTGTTCATCCCCTTTTCCATCTCGACGCCGCTCCTGCGCAAGTCGCCAATCTCCTCGCTCATCCTCTGGAACCTCTGCTCGTTCAGCTGCCTTATCTCCCTGAACGACTGCACCTCGGCCTTCAGCTTATCGATGTCCATACCTATCTTTTTCGTGACATCGTCGGGGTCTCTCGGGATTATCTCCCTCTGGACCGGTTCTGCTGCCTCCGGCTCCTTGCTGCCGCGCACGTTCTCTTCGATGATTTTGTCTATGTCTGCCTGCTCATCAGCACCTTTGCCTCTTTTCAATATGTTGGGTAATCCTACCATCTTCGGTTAGATATTTTATTTAGTAGTTATTATACATCTAGTAATAGGGAGTCGGTATCCCCAGGAACAGCGTGCTCAGGACAAGCAGGAGCATTCCTGCAATGGCTGCCGTGAGCATCAGTGCAAGGAAGACGTACATCGCCCTGCTGAACCCGAATATTATCTTTATCCCGAGGTACAGGACATATATCGAATATGCAAGTGCTATGTAGTGTATAATCGTGCTCTCGAGAAACAGCCTGAATATGCCTGTAATGAGGGCAGGCACCATGAAGTACAATGTAAGCGACGTTGCCTCCTCGTTTGTTACAGCCTTGCCGACAAGACGCTCCCCCTTGAAACGAAGCACAATCGCTGTCGCTATTGTAACAAAGACGTATGACATCCAGTAGACATACCCCAGCTTTATCGACGTGATTACCGCATGCACCGGGTATGAGAAGAATATGAAGTGCAGCGTATACCCAAGGAAAACGGACAAACCAAGGAGCAGCAGCAGCCTGACCGTATAGTTGCCATACCAGAGCGCAATGAGAAGAGCGACAGAGAGCGCAACCAATAATATCATCCAGTCGGATATGAAAACGCAGGACATCAGCGACAGCAGGGCCCAGAGGAACATGACGTAGATGTTCATGCCCTCCCTCTTCCCTAACCCTCTAAAGAAGTCCCCCGCAGCATACGGGTTCATCAGCTTGGCCAGGTCTTTCAGGGTCCACCCAATGGCATCATGGATATCGGGAATATCAAGTCTGAATCCCATTTTAATTACTAATTGGTATAACCTCCAATAAAAATGTATAATATGGTCATTGTTCGCTATGGGGAGATATTCCTCAAGAGCGAGCCGGTCAGGAAGCGGTTCGAGGACAGGCTCCTGGAGGACATAAGGCGCAGGCTGAAGGGCGCCGAGTTCAAGATAAAGAGGAAGAGGCACAGAATCTATGTTGTAACCAAGGAGCCGGAAAAGGTTGCAGCGCTCCTTACCAGGGTGTTTGGGATTGTCTCTGTGAGTCCCGCGGTCGAGGCCTCCTCTGACATGGACGAGATAGTCGAGACGGCGCTTGCATTAGCAAAGGACGCAATCCTTCCTAACGAAACCTTCGCAGTCCGTGCAGAGCGCACAGGCAACCACGAATTCAGCAGCAAGGATGTGGAAGAAAAGGCCGGCAGGGAAATTCTGAATTCCCTTGATACTAAAGTAAATCTCAGCAACCCCGACAAGACCATATACGTTGAGGTCCGTGACGAGGTCGCATTCGTCTTCGATCGGAAAATAAAGGGCCCCGGGGGACTGCCCTCCGGAACGCAGGGCAAGCTAATCTCCCTCCTCTCCGCAGGAATCGACTCCCCAGTAGCTACATGGATGATGATGAAGCGCGGCTGCAGGATAATTGCCCTCCATGCCGGGAACGAGAAGGAGGTCGAGGGAATTCTGGAGAGATTGAGGGAATATGGTAGTGACATTGAATTAAAATGTTTTGACATTTCCGGCATCCAGAAAGAAGCCAACAGAGTCGCCGGGAAATTCACCTGTCTAATCTGCAAGAGAACCATGTATAAAATTGCAGGAATTCTTGCAGAGAGGGAACACGCCCTTGGAATCTGCACCGGCGAGAGCCTTGGACAGGTCGCGAGCCAGACCATCGACAACCTGGAGATTCTGGACAACGCAGCCAGCCTGCCGGTCTACAGGCCATTAATCGGCATGGACAAGGAGGAGACCATAGCCATCGCAAAGAGGATTGGGACCTTCGAGCACGCCTCAAACAAGGGCTGCGACTTCGTCCCGAAAAAGCCGGCCACCAGGGCAGACCTCACCGAGATAGAGAAGCTCGAGGAAAAGCTCGGCATCAATGAACTGATTGAAAAATGTCTGAGCCAGTAGTCTTGTTCTCTGCCAAGGATTTGGCAGGAAGGAACATCGTAAGCCGGTTGGGGAAGGCCACCAAGCTCTCTGACTCTGCCCTCTACATGGAAGGGCTCGACCTCGACCCCTCCGTCGCCATCGTCGCATCGCGCCACTCCTCAAAGTCAGGCACCCCGACTCTAACTTGCCACTCCCCCGGGAACTTCGGCAAGGCCGAGGCAGGAGGAAACCCAAGGCAGCTGGGAATCGCCCCGGCGCTCTATCTGAGGGAGGCTCTCCTCAATCTTAAAGAGAATTCCCCGGCGGGCTACGAGGTATCGTTCGAGGTCACCCACCACGGTCCCACAGCATTGAAATTCCCAATAATGTTTGTGGAAGTGGGAAGTACAGAGAAGGAATGGGGGGACATGCAGGCGTGCAGCTTCGTTGCAGGAGTAATAGAAAAATTATTGAATTCACCCCCCGCGGAAATTCCTCCCGCTATTGGTTTTGGTGGTGGCCATTATTGTAGAAAATTCTCAAAAATATCCGAATTTGCCCTTGGGCATATCTGCCCAAAGTACAGCATCCCCCACCTGGACGCAGAGATGCTGGAGCAGATGATAACCAGAACCGTCCCTGAACCAAAAGCAGCGCTGGTCGAGAAGAAGGGATTGGGGCCGGATAAGAGGAGGGTTTTGGCTCTCATAGAAGAAACTGAGCTTGAGGTTGTGGTGGTGTGAGTGGGGTGACTCTCGAGGTTCTGAAATTTATGGAGATGGCGAGTGGGTTGAAGAGTTAGGCACTACGCTATTACCTTTTCTTTTGGGAAATCTAATCCTACATGATGAAGAGATATGTTATTCTTGTTCTGGTCTTGGTAGTTGTGATGAGTGGATGTGTTGAAAAACAGATTCCAGCAACTACAACTACGGTCGTAAGCACCACCACAATTCAGCCTAAGGAAGTGATTGTCCTTACGGATAAGTCTGAGTACGTGCAGGGAGAAGTAGTAGATGTTGCAGTTACAAATTACTTAGATGAGAGCGTATGGTATCGGAAATGGTGTGGGATGTTGTCATTTTGGTTTTTAGAAAAAGATGTAGGTGGTGAGTGGGAAGGAGTTCAGATAAGAGGGCCTTGCTTGTCTGCAACATCTCCACTATTTATAGAATTGGAGTCGGGGGGCAGCATTAGCAGTAGTTGGGATATGTACTGGTACGTGGGAGGATGGAACTACAGCAAGCCTGTTGAGAACCTTGGTCTAGCTGAACCAGGCACATACAGATTTGGTTTTGTCTATCATCCCAACTGCAGTAAAGTGCAAGATTATTATGACTGTAAGTATCCGCTGAATCCAATAACGGTTTACTCGAATGAATTTACTGTCAAAGAGGGTCAGAATATAACCACAACCAGCACAACCACGACTGTAATCACCTATCCACGGGGAGTTGAGTTTGAGGCATTATCCCAGAGCCTCAGATGCAATAGAGCTAGAGGGTCATCAAGAGATGTGATAAAAACTGAAGAGGAACTAAAAGAGATGTGGGATTCTGATTTAGGTGAACTTCCAAAGGTAAATTTTTCCGATGAGATGGTGCTTGCGGTGTTTTACGGCAGTACAAGCGGAAAGGGTATTGAAATAACTGAAATTCTGGAGATGGAGGACAAGATCGTAGTGATTTTTGATATAAGATACTGGATTGATAATACGAGACGTCGTTCGAACCCGTGCTACATTGTAAGCATAGGTAGAACGGATAAACCAATCGTGTTCGTTGAGAATAGGAAATACTGCACAGGGGATGGGGATTGCGTACTGGGCCCAAGAGAATCGGCTTCGCTCTACTTCTATGAGTGGTGCGATCAAAGCGAGTGCATCAACAACGAAGGATACGGGGAGGAAAAAACAAAATATGCTAACAAGACGGACTGCAAGGTCCAGCATGCACCCGTATCCTGCACATGTGTCGATAGCACATGCACTGCAATATCTGAGGACGAAATCTCGGAGTATCTGGTCAAAAAATACGAACCATATCCCTGGCACGGCATGCCGCAGGTTTTTTCTGATGAGATTGTTAACGAGACGTTGAGTCAGAATCAGGAGCTGGTGAACTTTATAATCGATAGATTTAACACCACAAATGATTTTGATATATTTGAAAAAATAAGTCAGTTTAAGAGTATTACACTAACAAAAACTGATTTCGGTTATAATTTCACTTTTAGTAGCGGGGGCTGCGTCGTTACCACATACGAAGGAAAGATAAGGATTGACGCAGGTCAGATAATTGATGAGGTAACGAGTGAGGTTGATAGATCTATTCCTTGCTGAGGTAGAGTGAGTTAGGCACTACATCTGTGTGCTATCAGTTACTCCTGCAAAACTTGGATTGCGACGAGGTTCTTTAAATCAGGCCTTAATCTTTTTAGCTATTTCAGCTCTGAGCTCTTCTTTTTCTTCTTTCGATATTCCAGCACATCCCTCTTTGCTGACTAATGAATCTACCATGTTAACTGCAAAATCAATTCGTTTTTCTTTTGGCATGTAAGGAAACATAGCATCAAGGCAATGCGGCATCATCTTCATCATCATATTTGGCATCAGCATACCTCCATCAACATTATCCTTACCCATCATTTTCATCATTGCCGGCATCATTTTTTCCATGAATTTCGGCAGTGCATCCATTAGTTTAGGAATTGCTTCACTTAGTGAAGTAACTCCCTTCAATATTTCAGGAAACAATTTTTTAAGAATATTAAACACATCATCTAAACTGATGTTTTTCATCATCCCACTCATCATCTGTGGCATAACCTCTGCCATATCGACGCCTTCCATCATCTTTGGCATCATCTTAAGCATCATATCCTCTTTCTCCTCTTTACTCATTCTAGAAATCATCATATCCATCATCTTATCCATTATCCCCATTTTACCCACCTCCTCAAAATTATCTATCCTATCTTAACTATCTTAACGATACTATATTAATCATTTTTCTGACGTTAACCCTCTCTCCTTTCCCTGTGTCTGGGCTCGAGTTCGTTCTCCTTGGCGAACTGGTCCAGTATTCCTCCCACCTTCACTTTCCTTGTGAGGTAGTCGGCAATCCTGACGGGGTACAGCTGCGGGTGGAGGAGGTCGTCCTCCCTAGCCCAGATTGCGACGAGGTTCTCCAAATCAGGGACGAAATCGGGGTATGCGAACTCCCACTTTACTGTGAGGGGGCTGCTCTTTCTGGAGGGAACATAGCTCAGCGCCTTCGAGGGCAGTTTCACATAGCAAATATTGACGCCGTCCTGCTCCTGCACCACGAACTCGTTCTCCTCGAGGGCGAGGTCGAACACCGCGATGTCCGTCAGCTTGGTTCCAAGGGACCTGGCGATTCCTACTGATGCAGAGTCCTCGACCATGCCGACGAGCCTTCCGGAATCCCTCAGCTTGTTGTAGAGGTTCATCAGCGTTTCACTGCCCTTGATTCTCTTGAGAACGGTGGAGATGCTGCCGTCGAGGAGGAGGTAGTCTGCATTGGAATCCATCTCCTTGAAGGAGTCCAACAATGATTTGTATTCATATGCGACTCTAATAATATTTGAATTCTCCTCAATTCCATCATGGTTTTCAAATTTTCCGATGTCGAGAGTTGAGTTGTACTGCAGGTCCCTGTAAAGTATCTTCCTGCCGCCGACCAGCGGGTCTTCATGCATCGAGTTGTCGAAGATTCCGAAAAGGCTCACGGCATGAATCGCCCAGAGGGCTGCGAACCTCATCTCCTTGGACACAATGGATGAGTCGACTGCCAGAATCCTGGTCTCCCCTTCCTGAGCCCCGGGGTTCAGCTTCTTTATCGCGAACTGCGCCGATACTGCATCCCTCAGCTCTGCAGAATCAACATCTATGTGAATGGACTCTTTCAGTTTCAGAAACTTGTCCTCCAGAATCTCAGCATTAAAATCAAAATCAGGTGTTAGTTCCTTCATTCTTTCCGCTCTCAGCCTCCTTCAGCTCCTTGTCTATCGCCTCTCTCCTGGCCCTCAGATCGTCCATCTTCTTCCACTCTTCTTCCATCTGCGTGAAGATCTCCCAGCCCTCGCCCTTACCTTCCAGCTCGCCGATTTTCTTCTTCTCCGCCTCTATCTCCTGCTCTACCCTCTGTTTTTTCATTCTCAACTCCTCTATATTCGCTGCAGGGACCTCAACTCCCTCTGGCTTGGCCTCTTCTGGTTTCGGTGCAGTGCTAGGAGCGGCCTCTTTAACCGGAGCTGCCGTGGTTGTCGATGGCGCAGACACCTCTGACTCCAGACCAGATCTGATTTTTGCCAGCTCCTTCTCCAGGGCCTCCCTCTCTGCCCTCATATCGTCCATCATCTTCCACTCCTGCTCCATCTTCTGGAAGTCATCCCAGCCGACGTCTCCCTTCTTCGGTTTCTTATCCCCCAACTCCTCTTTCTTCCCCTCGAGCTCCGTTATCTTCACCTCCCGCTCGATTATGCCCTTCCACTTGTCCTTCATTTCCTTCAGCTCGTCATGGAGCTTATCCTTATCCTCTACGAGACCCTTTCTCTCCTCCCTCACCTTGATCTTACTTTGCTTCCTCTCGGCATCGAGCCTCTTCTGCAGCTCTTCGTCGCTCTTCTTCAGGCCCTCCCTCTTGGTGGCGTCTTCTTCCAGTGCAACCTGGCCAAGAATATCCTTCCTCTTCGCGATTCCGCTCTGGATTTCACCGACCATCTTCTGCGCTACCTTCTCCTCCTTGGCGCCTATCTCCTTGTCCATCTGAAGAATCATCTCCTTGTCCCTGCTTATCATCTCTCTGCGCTCTCCAATCATCTTCTCCGCCTTCTTCAGGGCGTCCTCCTTTTTCTGTGCATCTTCCTTTAACCTCTGCTCCTCCTCCACCTGCTTCTTCTTCTCCTGTTCAATCTCTGTCGTCTTCATATCGCTGAGTTCCTTCAGCTTCTCCTCCCCGATTCTCAGCTTCTCCTTCTCCTTGAGGGCAACCTCCTCCCTGAGTATCTTTATCTTCTTGTGCTTCTTCAGGAGCTCCAGAACCTGGGCCCTGCTCTTGAGCTTTATCTCCTCGGCCTCGAGCTCACCTATTATCTTCTCTTCGTCCTCCCTCAGTTTCCTCTTCTCCTCCTCTATCTTCCTCATGGTCTCTTCCTGCTTCTGCCTGAGACTCGTCTCCCTATCACCTATCCTCTTCTCCTCTTTGTCCAGGATTGCAGAGAGTTCCCTCTCGTACGCCTTTATCTCTTCATCCCTCTTTGCGTCCCACTCGGATTTTATGGCCCGCTCCTCCTCGGAAATCTTGCCTGTCTTCAGCCTCTCAACATAATCCTCTATCCTCTCTGCGAGAGAATCGATGTAGAGGTCGACAATGCCGAACGAGCCGCCCTTTATGTTGTCTATGGCAAGCTTCATCTCCAACTCTATGTCGAAGATGTCCAGCTCCGCCTTCCTGAGGGTTTCGAGCTTAGGCATGAATCCATCAATCTTTTCGTTATACTTCGCATACTGTCCAAGCTTTTCGTTGGACATGCTGTTCGCGTTGTGAAGGGCCGGCCTGAAGCTTACAAAGTAGGGGTTGCCCTTGTTGTATTCAGGATTCTGCAGCATGCCCTCCCCGACATTGGCCTTGACCACTGACTGGTAGATGTAGCCTCCATACTTCAGGTTTATCCTGTCCAGATCCTCCTTGTACCGGGTCTGCATCTGAATCTCCGTCCCTATGTTTGCCTTTATCTGGCCTATGAAGTCCTTTAGAACTTGTGATATGAGAATCACGCCGATTCCGAAGCGCCTGAATTCCCTCACGGCCTTCTCTATCTGGACGAAGCCCTTGCCGACCCCGCCGAACTTCGGCAGAATCCTGTGAATCTCGTCAAACACCAGGATTACCTTGAGCTTTGGGCTGTCACCGAACTTTGCGCTGAATATGTCCTCTATAGCATTCGATATGAACACCTCCATGTCGGGATTGTTCAGCTCCCTCATGTAGAAGACGCTTATCTCTCCGGGATGTATGTGGTGCTTCAGGTCTATCCTCTGGTTGGCGTCTTTTATCGCATAAACGTTGCCCTTGAAGGCCTTCGCGTCTGCATTCTTCATCTTGTAGTTGCCATACCTCTTGAACATCTCATCATCCTTGTTTGGCTCCAGGAAGCCGGTCCACTGGGCGGTGGGGTCGAACACTATAACGGAGACGTCGCTCTTCATCAGCGCCTCCTCGACGAGCACCTGGGCAGAGTGGGTCTTTCCGCAGCCAGTTGTTCCTGCCATTAGGGTATGTGATGCAAGCGAATCCAGATAGAGATAAGCGTCGGCGTTCATCTCCGCTATCTTCCCCATGTATCCTGATTTCGGACCCTTGTGCGGAAGCGCGTCAAATTTGATTGACTCCAGATACCTCTTCCTCCTTTCACGCCCCTTTTTGTACCTCCCGTAAAAGGACATGAGGATTCCAAGCGCGATGAGCAGGAAGAACCCCAGTACTATCCTGGCGCCCGTAATCTCTGCGATAATCGGGTCAAGCCTGTCAATAAGTGACCTTCTGATAGTAAGCTTCTCGACGTCGCTCGCCTTCGCTGTTTTGTTCCCCTCCCCCGTATAATAGAGAACCCCAGTAATCTCATATTCCGTGTCCACAACCTCCCAGGGGATTATCAGTTCAGTGCTTGTTTCAAGCACGACGTTCTCCGGCAGTATGATTCCGCTTTCCTTCTTGACCACAATGGTGCCCATTGCTGGGTCCTTCATTATCACTTCCAGGAGGGTTTCCGTCCTTCTCTGGACCAGGTTGGATATCTTGGACCTGACGACGACGGTGCCCCCTGGTTTGTTCTCAATACTGTCCAGCCCTATATCCAGGTCCAGGGAGACCTCCGTCACAACCTCGAGGACCTCGAGTTTTAGCGGTATCGTCCTTACCTTTCCGTTAACGTTTATGAGTACGTCTCCCTCATAGAGCCCTGGGTTGGAATTCTTGTTTATGTAGCCCCTTACTCTCAGATATCCCGTCTCATTGGGTGCTATCCTGACGTAACCCTTCTCTATCTCAGGGACTATATTCTTAATCCCCTGGCTTATGGAAGAAACCTCGACAAGTATCCCTTCATCGTCGTTGTTCGTTATGGTCAGCAGACTGTCGACAAAATCCCCCGCATATTCCCTTACAGATATATTGCTGGGCGTTATCTCCACCGACTGCCCGGATACAGAGGCAATACTAACCAGAAGTAGGAGCGCAACCAAAAATCCTGTGTTTAATCTGTTATTGTGAATATGCATTGTAGCCTGATTGGTTGAATTCCGCCACGGAAGTCATGCGTTATTCCTTTGCACCATCTTCCTTCAATAGAGTGAATGGAACCTCTTTCGAGGATATCGAAACTCCCTCAGATGTGATGGTGACCGGCCTTATGTCCGAAACTATCTTCGTACCCCGTATTTTCACAACCCAGATACATCGCTCATTATTGGCTCTATATCTCGACCAGAACATTATTATGAGGCCATCGGATAGAAAGTGCTCTGCCCCGTATCTCAGCTTCAGAAAGCTCTCCGAGAGCTCCGCGGTCATTAAAGTCGTGCACTTGTTCTTCCTCATCATCTCAAGGAATCTCAGCATATGGATTCTCCTGGAGGCTTCCTCCTTGAAGAGGTAGTTGAAGAGAGTTACTGAATCGAGGACCATCCTGCTGGCCTGGGTCTCCTTTATTACGTCTCTTAGAATTCCAAAGTCCATGCCCAGGTCCATATCGGTTCCTTCAAAAATCTCTCTCCCGAGAATGGCTATCTTCCCGGCATCCTCGTACTCCCTTACGTTCCACCCAAATCCTGCCGCATAGTTTTCCACGTCCTCTACGGTATCCTCTACCGTTATGTAAACGCCTGGGTCATCATACTTGGCAACTCCGTTGTAGATGTACTGCATTGCAAGATTACTCTTTCCTATCCCTGGAGGCCCAGAAATAACGGTAGTGCTGCCCTTGGGCAGACCCCCGTCCATCATATCGTCGAGCCCGGGAATTCCGGTCTTTAGCTTTTCTACCATTTTAACACCGTATTATTTTATTAACAGGATACTTTATATCATATCTCCGTCCTGAGGACGTTCATCTCTCTCTTCAGGAGATGGAGTTGCTGGGTATCTATCGTTGAAGGGTCCAGGGGGACTATGAGCCTTGAATTGCTCATGGAGATGCTGTCCTTCAGGGACTGGACGAACTGCAGAATCTCCTTGTAGCCGTTCTGGACTATTAAATATTCAAGGCCGTCGAGCATTATAACGCTTTCACCGACCTCCTTCATGAATTCCTTCATCGTGTGGCTCAATTCCAGCAGGTCCGTTGGCTCGATGTTCTTCTCCTCCGTCTTCTCCCTTGTCAGCCAGATTATCGGCGTTCTCTCGAGCTCGTACACCTGCCTTATCTGCGCCGGGTTCTGTCTCGTTATGTAAAGGCCGCTGATTCCGTGGGTTACTAAATCGACAAAAATTTCATTGCTCTTGATTGGCTTTTCCTCATTGACCATGTAGGTCTTGCCCTCGTCCAGCCTGTGCCTCATCTTCGCATAGCTTCTCCTCTCCGCTACTGCCTTTATGGGCGCGAACTCATACTTCTTCCCCTCCTCCATCGGCGAGTAGAGGAGATAGGCCCCCACGGTCATCGAAATGGCCACAATGGTCCTGCCGACCACGCTCATAAGCTGGATTACGGGGTCGCTGCTGAAAATCAGATAGATGCTCGATATGTTAAACAGCAGGATTCCAAGCACTCCAATAAAGAGCCAGGTCCATGCCCTGGATCCCTTCGCGCCCTTGGTGTACAGCTTCCTGTAGAGCTTAATCCAGATAACGACGGCAAGAAGCGAGATTACCACTGCGAATATGTTAGTCAGAAATTCCGTGGTGGGGAAGACCTCCCCCATAACAGATATCACCTTCCCTAAAACAGGCATCGTTGTCCCATCCATGGGGCACCTCTTTATTAAGCTTAATAGTAAGTAATATTACATCAGACCCCTATAAAAATGTGCCTATCGATAGCGGAAGAGCAACTTATCGAGCTCGCTAAACGGTTTGGAACTCCCCTTTACGTCTATAGCGAAAGCAGAATCAGGGAGAATTTCCGGGAATTCAAGGCCGCCTTTCCTAATGCAAAGGTATGCTACGCCTACAAGGCAAACACATCTCTTGCCATATGCAACATCCTGCGCCAAGAAGGGGCATCTGCCGATGTGGTATCAACAGGCGAGCTCAGGACGGCCCTCAAGGCCGGCGTAAAGCCCGAGGACATAATTTTTACGAATAATGCAAAGACAAGAGAGGAACTGGAATTTGCAATTGATTATGGAGCCATCATCGATGTGGATTCACTGGATGAGTTGAATTCCATTGCCGAGATTGGCAAGCCTGCAAAAATCTCCTTCCGCGTGAATCCCGCAGTCGACCCGAAGACTCACCCGAAGATAGCCACTGGCATGAAGGGTTCGAAGTTTGGATTGCATCTGGAGAAGGACATCGCGCTGGAGGCATGTAAGAAAGCCAGCCAGCTCGACAACATAACAATCGTTGGAGTGCAGATGCACATCGGCTCTCAGATAACGGACATGACTGCCTTTGAGGATGCTACCAAAAAGCTCATGGACTTCGTGCTGCAGCTGAAGGAGTTGGACATAACCCTAAAGTTCATCGACATCGGCGGAGGGCTCGGAATCTCCTACAAGGGAGAAGAAACCCCGAAGCCAAAGGACCTTGCAGACAAAGTCCTCCATATAATAAAAGAATATAATAATAAGCTTGGTTATGAGCCGGAGCTCTGGCTCGAGCCCGGCCGCTACCTTGTTGCTAATGCAGGGGTCCTCCTCTGCCAGGTGCAATCAGTCAAGAAGACCCCCTACAGGAATTTCGTTAATGTAGACTGCGGCTTCAACACCCTTGCAAGGCCGGCGATGTACGACTCCTTCCACCGCATCAAGGCCCTCGGCAAAACAGGAGCAGAAGAAACCTACGACATAGCCGGAAACATCTGCGAGTCAGGGGACATCCTTGGAAAGGACAGGCAGCTCCCTGCCCTGGAGCATGGAGACATTCTCGCAGTCCTGGACGCAGGGGCATACGGATTCTCCATGGCGAGCAGGTACAACGCAAGGCCCCGCCCGGCGGAAATCCTGGTCAGGGAGAATTCGACTGAAATCATCCGCGAGCGCGAGACCTGGGACGACCTCTGGAGAGGCGAGAAGGTCCCTGATGATTTGAATAGATAGTAGAGAATTATCTAGTTCTAGCTGGGGAATTCACGTGTCGTCGAGCCTATCATACGACCTGGGCGAAGACGGCACCCGGGTGTGAACTGACCGTGACAGTTCAGCGCTCATAAGTTTCATCATAGCCGAAGCTCAGCTGCGCGTTGTCATCACTGTATGATATATAACAGCGATTGAATATATAATCGCGATGAGTTCTATCGGGCCAAAAATTCTCTGGATATCGGTTCTGCTGATTCTGACCGCCTCTGCCACTACAGCCGAATGCGTAACCGACGGCGTTAACGACAACTGTCTCGCCGTTCTGGAATACGGGGACGGGAGCCTTGAGATAGACCCCGACAACCCTGAGAGCATATACAAAGCCCTGAATCTCGTGAGCCCGGACTCACGCTCGCTGGACGAATTCCTCGGCACCGAGGAAGGCGAAGAGATAATAGCCCTGCTATTCGACCAGCCCCGCGGCCCCTGGAAGTACGGGAACTTTCTCCTGGACCCGAGGGGCGCAGACCTCGACCTCTATGCCGAGAAACTCTCTGGACTCATAAGCGAAGAGAACAAAGAGAAGTTCGAGGAATCGCCCTACGGCTACATCGTGAAGCTTCGGGAGGAACCGCTGAGTTCGTACGGAAAAATATCGACAGCTGAATTGAATTCTCACAGGGATAATATTCTCGATTCCCACAAAATTGCACTGAATTACATAAATAATAATTTCCCCGACTCACGGGTAAGGCGTGAATTCACCAATGTCTTCAACGGCATCTCCCTGGAAATCTCCGCCGATGAGGCGAAGCAGCTGAAGGGCCTCGACGTAGTCGAGGAAATCTATCCGATAAAGAGGATTCAAATCTCTCTGACCGAGAGCGTTTCCATGATTAATGCGGATGATGCATGGGGCCTCCTTGATGACCTTGGAAAGAACGTTACCGGCAAGGGCATCCTCATAGCAATAGTCGACACGGGGGTCGATTACACCCATACCGATTTCGGCGGCTGCCCCGCCGACTCCTACCTCTCTTGGGACTCCTGCCCCAAGGTCGCGGGGGGCTACGACTTCGTGAGTGATTTTGCCGACCCCATGGATGATGCAGGCCATGGAACGCACTGCGCCGGGATAGCGCTCTCCAACGGCTCCCTGAAAGGCGTTGCCCCGGATGCAAGGCTGCTGGCCTACAAGGTCCTTGACTCCGGAGGTGGAGGATATGACGACGACATCATAGCGGGAATAGAGCGGGCGGTCAATGAATCGGCCGATGTGATAAGCCTCAGTCTCGGGGGGAGCGGAAACCCCGACGATGCCCTGTCACAGGCCGTTGATAATGCTGCCAATGCCGGAGCGGTCGTAGTCGTTGCGGCGGGCAACAGCGGCCCGGATGCCAGAACCGTCGCATCTCCAGCCTGTGCCAGGAAGGCAATAACAATCGGGGCGACCTACAAGGAGAGCGATAATACCTCAACATCCGAGCTGTACCTCTTGAACGGCACTGCAGCCGAGGAGATAGACTCACAACCGCTCGAAGAATCCGCACTAACGCCCGAGGGCGGGATAATGGCGGAGCTCCTCTTCGCATCCCTCGGCTATGCAGGAAATTTCACCGGCCAGAATTTCACGGGAAAGATTGCGCTGATTGGAAGAGGCGAATTCACCTTCCAGGCTAAGGTTCAGAATGCCTATGATGCCGGAGCCATCGGAACAATAATCTACAATAACGAACTCGGGAATTTCCTCGGAACCCTCGTAAACCAGTCGGAGATTCCGGCGGTCTCCATATCCCTGAGCGATGGCGCGCGCCTTCTGGGCCTTGTAAATAGCAGCACAGTGACCGTGAACCTGAGCGTTCTCAGCTACGAGGAATTAATAGCAGATTTCAGCTCGAGAGGCCCTGCATACATCTACAACAAGCCCGACCTGGTGGCTCCGGGAGCACTCATCTGCGCCTCGCAGTGGGACGACGTCTATTCGGACAGCCCCTGCTACGATTCAGAGCATGCCGCAATCTCGGGCACCTCCATGGCGACACCGCACGTTGCAGGAGCAGCAGCACTAATCCTGCAGAAGCATACTGGCTGGAGCCCTGACCATGTCAAGTACGCACTGCTGACTACTGCCAGGGACTATGGCTATGATGTCAATGCGCAGGGGGCGGGCCTCATCGACGCCTACAAGGCGGTCAACCTCACAAACAAACCACCCATTGCAATCATCTCGAACATCACAGGACTCGAATACAGGACCTAGAATGAATAGGACAATAATCTACATGATGCTGGCAGCCATGGTATTCTTTTCCGGCTGCGTTGTAGAAGTGGAGCAGAACGGCTACATCAATGGAACCATCGAGATAACCGGCTATGCACTTGGCTCGAACCTGTCCAGCTACACGGTCGAGATTGGAGAGAGCTTTAATGCCACCCAGTGGTCCACGACCGGGGTGGAATTAATCAGCAGCGGCACCTCAGAGATAGCCAATGGTACTCTGGCAAGATGGGACACCACTGCCGTGAGGGACGGGCAGTACACCATAAGGCTGACGGTCACGGACACGAACAACGTCAGCAGCCAGGACCTGGTCTATGTTAATGTTGACAACGTCTTCATAGACTCGCCGGAGAACGGCTCCCCCGTCAGCAACGCAGACCTCATTGATATTAAGGGCAAGGCCGTCGGCCTGACTTTTACCAGCTACTCAATCGACTATAGCCCCGACAACGAAAATTGGTCCGCTGCCGGAATATCCCTCGCAAATAACGGGACAGAAAAGGTGGATAACGACACCCTTGCCACGTGGAATACATCTTACGCAGAAAATTCCGGCAGGCATACCCTGCGGCTCAATGTATACGGCCCCGGAGGTTTGATAAACTCCGACAACAGTACCGTAATACTGGCAAACTATCAGGCGGGCTGGCCGCAGGCAACGGGCGGGAACATATACTCCTCCCCTGCAGTCGGGGACCTGGACAACGACGGCGACCTGGAGATTGTTGTTGGCTCCCTTGATGGCTATGTCTATGCCTGGCACCACAACGGCACCATGGTGGCTGGATGGTATCAGATAACTCAGAACTATGTCCGGTCCTCCCCGACACTCTCGGACCTGGACAACGACGGCGATTTAGAGGTCGTTGTTGGTTCTTATGACGACGAGGTCTATGCATGGCACCACGACGCCAACCCGGTCCAGGGCTGGTCAAACGATATTAGTGATTACTCGGATATGAAAACCTCCCCTGCAATATCTGACCTTGACGGCGACGGAGCCAAGGAGATTGTCGTAGGGGCAGGCACCACCGTATACGCCTGGCACTCCAACGGCTCGGTAGTCGAAAGCGAAGTAGTGGGGGACACGCATGAATATTCCCTCGAATCCCAGCACCCCTACGATAATTATCTGGACAAGACATGGACCATAACCATGCCCGGCTTCACCTCAATAGCTGTTCACTTCACTAAGATAGACGTCGAGCAGGGCTTCGATTATCTATATGTCAAGGACGCGTCAGGAAAAACAGTCAATACATACACAGGATTATATGAGGACGTCTGGAGCACCTCGGTTGATGGAGATACGATAAACATAACTCTGTATTCGGACTACATGATAACCGACTGGGGCTTTGAGATTGACAGAGTTCTGAACGGCTCGGTGGGCGGTTGGCCCCGGGAGGTGGGGTACGATATCTTTTCTTCCCCGGCGCTGGGCGACCTGGATGGCGACGGAACCCTTGAAGTAGTGGTTGGCTCATATGAAGGGAGGCTCCATGCGTGGCACCACGACGGAACCCTGGTTGATGGATGGCCCTTGGAGCTCGGGGACCAGTATTCATATATAGAAGGTTCCCCTGCACTCGCAGACATTGACATGGACGGTGACCTCGAGATAATAGTGGGCCTGAATTCCTATACCAATGAAATTCACGCTCTCCATCATTCCGGCCTGGCCGTTGACGGATGGCCGCAGAATATTTCATACTACTTCGGCTCCTCCCCTGCGGTCGGGGACCTGAATGGAGACGGAACCCCTGAAATAGCCATCGGCTCAGGTACAGGGGTGGCAATATTCCGGAACAACGGCTCCCTGCTGGCCGGCTGGCCCCAGGACACCGGGGATTACATCTACTCCTCCCCGGCAATAGCAGACCTGGACTGCGACGGCGACCTTGAGATACTCATTGGCTCCATTGACGGCAGTCTCCATGCCTGGCACCACAACGGCTCCCTGGTGGATGGATGGCCGAAGGAGACAGGGGATTACATCTACTCCTCTCCAGCAGTGGCAGACCTCGACGGAGATGGCGACCTCGAGGTCATAGTCGGCTCCTATGACGACAAGATTCATATCTGGGACGAATCAGGGAGCTGCTCTCCTTATCAGATAGAATGGGACAAGTTCAGTTACAACGAGATGAATACCGGCTGGTATGAGGGAGATGTTACCAATACGACAGCGACGACTTCCACAACAAGCACAACCACCACCTCTACCAGCACAACCCTACCCAGCTGCGAGACAACCGGTGACATATATCCCTGCGACGGGGAGGTGACTCTCGCAGAGGTTCTGGATACGATAAATAGCTGGTATAATGGCCTGACAGACATTGGCGATGTAATAATGGCGATTAATAATTGGGCGAATTCAGGGTAAATTGTCCTTAACGCACTCGAACTCCCTCAGCTCATCCAGAATCAGCTCCCTTATCTCGTCCAGCTTCTCCTCGGTCTTTGCCTCGAATCTGAGAATCAGCGCCGGCTCCGTATTGGAAGCCCGGACCAGGCCCCAGCCGTGCCTGGTCTGCACCCTGGCTCCATCGACCGTAACGACGTCGTACTTGTCCTGAAACTTCTTCTTGACGTCCTCGACGATTTCGAACTTCTTCTCCTCAGGGCATGGCACCCTTATCTCCGGGGTCGAATGGTATTCGGGCATATTCGCAATGGTCTCAGAGAGTTTTTCCTTGCTCTTCGACAGCAGCTCCGCCATTCTGGCAGAGGCAAAGATTCCATCATCGTAGCCGTAGTAGTTATCGGCAAAGAAGAAATGCCCTGACATCTCTCCCGCCAGGAGGGCGCCCTCCTCACGCATCTTCTTCTTTATGAATGAGTGCCCGGTCCTGTACATTATGGGTGTTCCGCCCTTCTCCCGAATATCCTCAGCCAATGCCATGGAGCACTTGACCTCGAAGATGATTTTGGCATGGTTCTCTTTCAGGACGTCCCTTGCAAACAGCATCAGAATCTGGTCGCCTCTCACTATGTTGCCCTTGTCATCAACTATTCCAAGCCGGTCCGCATCTCCGTCATAGGCAATCCCGAAGTCGGCCCGTTCTATCTTGACTCTCCTTATCAGCTCCTTGAGAAATTCATCCACTGTTGGATCTGGGTGGTGGCTGGGAAAATTCCCGTCCGGCCTCCAGTTCAGCTTCGTGACCCTGCAGCCCAGCTCCTCGAAGAGCTTCCCGGAAATCTCTCCTGCCGTGCCATTGCCGGAGTCTATGACTACTGCAATCTTCTTCTTGAGATGAATCCTGTCCTTGACGAATTTTATGTAGTCATCGATTACATTCTCCTCGGTGACCTTCCCCTCCCCGGTTACAAAAGCCCCGGCCTCGACCATGTTCTTCAGCTTCTGAATATCCTCGCCATAGAGGGTCTTCTCCCCCTTACATAGCTTGAAGCCGTTGTATTCCGGCGCATTGTGAGAGCCGGTAATCATAATGCCGCCGTCCTTTCCGTAGTGGCTGATGGCGAAATAGAGAACAGGGGTCGGGACCATTCCTATGTCCGTTACATTGCAGCCGGAATCTATCAGCCCCTTAATCAGGGAATCCCTCAGTGCGGGAGAACTTAGCCTGCAGTCTCTTCCAACGACGATATCGCCCCCCTCGACATAGGTTCCAAAGGCCTTTCCGATATTCTTTGCAATATCCTCGGTCAAATCCTTGCCGGCTATTCCCCTGATGTCATAGGCTCGAAAGATGCTCATTCTATATCCTTCCACCCCTTTATCGCCTTTTCATAGGCCTCGTGCGTTCCCGTATCGAACCACTGCCCCTTGAACCTGTAGCCGCAGAGCTGACCCTCCCTCGCAAGCCTTGGAAAAACACCCTTCTCCATCATCGAGCGCCCCTCGGGGACGTAGTCGATGACCTTGGGCTCCAGGAGATAGACCCCTGCGTTTATGAACTTCGAGGGCTCCTTACCTTTTTCCGGCTTTTCTATGAACTCAAGAATCTTATCGCCCTCAAGCTTCGCGACCCCGAACCTGGATGGCTCATCCACCGCCGTCAGAGCAATCGTGGCAAGGCACTTGTTCTTCCTGTGAAAGTGAATCATCTCATGGAGGTCTATGTTTGCAAGCACATCACCATTAAACATGAAGAAGGACCTGTCCGGCCTCTCCTCCAGGAGGTTGAGCGAACCGGCTGTTCCAAGCTCTTCCTCCTCGACAATGTATCTTATATTCACACCGAGATTTGTGCCGTTGCCTAGTCCAGACTGTATCCTGTCGCCCATGTAGCCGATGGACATGACAATGTTCGTTATGTGGTGCTTCCTCAGCAGTTCGATTGTGTGCTGAACGAGGGGCTTTTCATGCACCGGAATCAGTGGCTTGGGAATCTCATAGGTGAAGGGCCGCATCCTTGTCCCTTTGCCTCCGGCAAGAATCAGTGCCATGTCCACTCTGCTGGAAGCCAGCGCCTTGGAAAGCAGGAAATTCACGGCATCGGAGCGATTCTTTATCCTGTCATCATCGATGAATTCGTCAACGTCCTCCAGAATCTCTTCATCTATGCTTATAGACTTCTCACCCATTTTGAATATATTGGTTGGAATATTTATATCTACTTTTATAATTAAGTTACATGGTCAAGATTCGATTTTTTGTCTTGCTTTTGGTGCTGATTCTTGCCCCGCTGGCAAGTTCATCGGAGCCTTCGATGGGTCTCAAGTGGGAGGAGGAGCTGAAGAACCCGGTAACTGCAGTCGAGATTGCCGACGTTAATGGAGACGGTAAAAA
Source organism: uncultured archaeon (assembly GCA_964549685.1). GTDB lineage: Archaea > Altiarchaeota > Altiarchaeia > IMC4 > QMZM01 > WALD01. The sequence goes on from CAZJVE010000002.1 coordinate 53,266, forward strand.
GGAGATTGTTGCTGCCGTGTCTGAAACTCGATTTATCGGCGGAACGCTGGCTGGCTCCGGTAAGATATACCTTCTGGACCAGGATGGCGATATAATAAACGAGAGCTCTACACTCATCGGGCCGCCTTCCGACATACTTGTTGTTGATGACCTTGATGGAGATGGTAAATCAGAGATTGTATTGGGTATATATTCCCATTCCCACGTCCTGGACTTCAGCTGCAAACCACTGTTCAAGCCATACGTCGGCAATGGCCGCATAATCGAAAGCATCAAGACTGCCGACCTCGACAACGACGGACCGAAGGAGATAGTGATAACTGCCGTTTCAGATAACCAGAACCAGAACGGTGTTTATGTCTTCGACAATACCGGAAAAAGAAAGTGGACCAGGGGTACAAAGGGAAGGTCTTATTCCTTTGCCATAGAGGACATCAACAATGACGGCATGTCCGAGGTCGTTGTCGGCACGACGTGGGGGAACGGCCCCATAGCATCATCTACCGGATACGTCAGCGTCTTCAATTCATCGGGCGGTGAAGTATTCAACCACCGGATAGAGAGGGGCGGCATAGTGTCGGTGGCAGTAGCCGACCTCGACAACGACGGCACGGGCGAGATTCTGGCCGGCTCTTGGCCGGATTTACGCGTTTTCGACCATGAAGGCAATTCCGAATGGAACTATACTACCGGAGGCAGAATCAACGCGCTTATGGCGGATGATATCAACGGCGGCGGAAACAAGGAGATAGTAATCGCATCAAACGACGTCTATGTTCTGGACGACGAAGGAAATGAGATATGCAAAAATTCCGCGGGCAGCGAGGTCTACGCGCTGGAAATAAAGGACCTCGATGGAGACGGCAGGGCGGAGATACTGGCCGGCTCCGACAGGTTTTATGTCCTTGACAGCGAATGCAACGAGGTCTGGAACTACAGGACTGACCTGTCCGTAAAGGGCATCTCGGTCGACGACTTGGACAACGACGGCTATTACGAGGTTGCAGTCGGTTCACTGGACAGGACGCTTTACGTCTTCGGCTCAAAGGAGCACGTGATGGGCAGTTCAGCTGATGATTCCTACTCCGAGGCCCAGAAGCTCTACCTGGCAGGAAACAATGAGCTGGCCCTGAACTATTCAAGGAACGCAAAGGAACTATACCAGGAACTCAACGACAGCAAGGGCGTTTCCAGGGCGGAGCGGCTGACAGACCAGATAGAGGGTGCGATAGCGGACCAGGGCAACGAGCTGGAGACCGCGAACCGCTATTACAGCCTGGCCGAGAACCTTTCAAATCAGCAGGATTATCTGAATGCGAGCAGATACTTGAAGACAGCCATAGCCAAGTACTCTGCCCTCAGTGAAGTAGAGCTGCTTTCGAAGGCGGATTCATTGCTCGAGAAGACCGACAGCATGGTCGCATTAATGGCTGATTCAATCTACAATGAAGGGAGCCAGAAGCATTCGGAGAAGAAATACACGGAGGCCATCCCCCTGCTGGAAAATGCACGGGAACACTACTTCTGGGTCAAAGACCAGGAGGGCAGCAGGAACAGCGCCCGGCTCATAGCCGACTCCTACCATGAGCTTGCGAAACAGCAGCTGAACACCGGCAACCTTAACGAGGCCAGCACATATTCCCAGAAGGCCAGGTCGCTCTACATCTGCCTGGACAACGAGGGGGCCACCTACTGCGATGCAAGGAACATCCAGATAAAGGGGGCCGATGAACTGCTGGCCGAGAACCGGAGCTATGACGACAGCGCATACAGGGAAGAGCTCGAGGGCATAGATTCCATTATTGGAAACGTCGCCTCCGGCAGAGGGGGCGCCGGGCCAATCCCTCCTGAATACATGGACTACCTCCTGGCAATACTCGGGGCTTCAATAGTAATCACGATAATAGCAATAGTCTTCGTCTCAAGGAAGAGGGGCAGAAAGCGAAGGCGGCCCAGGAAGAAGAAAAAGGAGAAGAAGGCAGAGCCCAAGAAAGAGAAGGGGGACGAGCCTGAGGAAGAGGATGAGGACGAACCTGAAGAAGAGGAAAAGGCCGACAAAAAGAAAGATGCCAAAAAGGAAAAGGAAATAAAGGAGACGGAGAAGAAGGTAGAGCACCTCATCGGGGTGGGCAGGCCCGAGCCCGTGGAGAAGCCAAAACGGAGACAGGAGATTAAGAAGATAGAGAAGAGCACACGAAGGGGCGATGGCGCGTCCCTGAACCTATTGAGCGAAAATGAATAAGACACTACTACTCGTGCTGATTATCGCACTGGCCGGGATTTCATCAGCAAGGTACATATCCATATCCACCACCTCGACAGCCGAAAGAATCACCGAGGGAGACAGTACAGTTATCGGCGCCAGGCTCGTCAACTCTGGAGACGAGGCAGCGCACGACGTAAGGGTATCCCTCATGCTGCCGGAGGGCTTCAGCGCGAACGAACTGAAGCCCGGACAGATGGAGCCAGATGAGCCCTATGAAGGGGATTTTACCGTCAGCATAGATAGTGACGTTACCCCCGGGACCTACCTCGTCGCAATCCTTACCGACTACCGGGACGCGAACGCATACCCCTTCTCCTCGATAACCCAGAGTTTCATCAACCTCGGCGAGGAGACATTTTCCGACATATCCGGGACCCTGTCGAAAATCAGCATTAGCCCGGAAGGCTCCGCATCAACAACGCTCACGATAAGGAACAGAGGAGATGAAAAGCGCAGGCTGAGGGTCAGGCTGTTCCTCCCGAGGGAGCTTGAGGCAGACGTTGAAAGCTATGAGCTGGAACTGGGGCCGAGGGCTCAGGAAGAGCACCGATTCAAAATATCCTCCTTCGGAGCCCTTGCCGGAAGCACCTATATAATCTCTGCATCAATAGAATATGAGGAAGACAACCTCCACTACACCTCAACTGCGTCAGGGGTGGTGGAGATAGTAACCGAGGAGGAGGTACCTGTGGGAGAGGAGAGCGGGCCAGGCATCTTCGACAGGCTGGACATGACGCTCTTGCTCCTGATAGGCAGCTTTATCCTGCTGCTCGTAATATTCGCAGCATTGTCGATGAAAAGCAAAAATGAAAAACAAGGAAAAGATATCGGTGATAATCCCGACGCTGAACGAGGAGAAGAACCTCCCGAAGGTCCTTGAGAAGCTCCCCGGCTACGTCGATGAGGTAGTCATAGTCGACGGGCATTCCAAGGACAAGACAGTAGCGGTTGCCAAGAAATTCGGAGCCAGGGTGGTCTACGACGATGTCGGCAAAGGCTCCGCGCTCCGCGTAGGGATGAAGGAGGTAACGGGCGACATAATCATAATGATGGACGCCGACTGTTCACATATCCCAAGCGAGATAGGCCTTCTCGTTGCCGGGATACAGTCCGGCTTTGACATCTGCATGGGCTCCAGGTTCCTACAGGGCGGGGGAACGGAGGACATGACCCTGCTCCGGAAATTCGGCAACAAGTTCTTCGTCTTCCTGGTGAACCGGCTCTGGGGCATGAACTACTCTGATTTATGCTACGGCTATCGCTCCCTGAGGAAGGACAGCATCGATAAACTGGAACTGGAATCCGACGGTTTCGGTGTTGAAACGGAACTATCCATAAAAGCGGCAAAGAAGAAACTTAGAGTCCTTGAAGTCCCGAGCTACGAAAAGGCAAGGGCATCCGGCGAAGGGAAACTCAGAACCTTCCACGACGGCCGGCTTATCCTGGGAAGAATCCTGACCGAGCTGTTAAGGAGATAGTCTATCTGCCCCTCACGACCAGGTCCGCGAGCAGGCCAAACAGCACAACCTGCACTGACGCCACCATCAGTATGACGGTAGTCACGTCCATGAACCTGTCCATGAAGATGCTGGAGTACAGGAACACGGATATCCCCGCAAGGAACAGCGCCAATCCAATGGGTAAAAAAATCTTCAGCGGGTTGAAGTACATGATGGTCCTGATAATCAGAACAATGAACCTGGACCCGTCCCGGAACGGCCTTATCTTGCTCTTCCCCTTCCTCTTGTGATAGTCTATCGGGACATACTTCACTGTATAATTGTTGCTTATATATGCAAGGGTTATCGTGGTCGTGAACGAGAACCCGGAGGAAATCAGGTTGAACAGCCCCATGACCTCTTTCTTTCTGAAAACCCTCAGCCCGGAATTCAAATCCGGAATTTTCACCCCTGACAGATAGTTCGCCAGCCCGGACAGGAACCACTTTGCGGGCTTTCTGTACGCCTGTATCTTTACGTCCTTCCCAGTCCTTGCGCCCACCACCATGTCATACTCATCGATGTGCTTCAGGAGCTTGGGAATGTCCCCAGCGGGATACGTGCCATCGGCATCGGCAATCAGAACCCACTCGCCACTGGCATGCTTTATCCCATTCTTCAAAGAGGCCCCGTATCCCTGGTTGAAGGAATGGACGACCACCTCTATGCCGTCTATCCCCCTTAAGACCTCCAGGCTTTTGTCATCGCTTCCGTCGTCTATGGCTATTATCTCATAGCCATGCCCGGACTTGTCCATGACCCCTTTAATATCCTTGATAGTCGAGCGCACCAGGTCCTCTTCATTAAAGACCGGAATCAGTATGGATATATCCACGCTATTCTTTTTCATTGCCTATAGCCTCCTTAGACTCGCCACAATCCTGTGTTTCAGGACCGGCGGAACGCGTTTTACCTCAATGACATCAAAGTACCCCTTACTAATCCGTTCCAGGAAAGGAACGCTCCCCTCGTGGAGGTGCCACTCGTAGTCTTCCTGTTTCCTGGCGGCATGGAGGATTCTTGAAAGCCCGATCTTTTTGATTATGGACATTATCTTCTTAATCCTCAGTTCGTCGGGTATGCTCACCACAAGTAAGCCCTTGGGATTCAGCAACGAATAGACGTTTTTCATGACCTTTTCAGGCTTGGGCACGTGCTCCAGCATCTCCGAGCACAGAATCTTGTCGAACTTTTCGTCCATCTTCAGGTTCTGGGCGTCACCGAACTGCACCCTGGCATCAATACCGCGTTCATCAATAAGCTCCTTCGCCCTCTTTAAAGCTACTCTGGATATGTCGACGCCGACTATCTTTTTGGCCTTGGGAAGCATGGTAAGGCAATAGCCCTCGCCGCAGCCGAGGTCAAGGACCGAATCATCCTCTGAAATTTTCGCCATGTTCACGATAGTTTTCAATCGCAACAGCTCAACCAATCTCAGCAGAAAATTCTTGCTCTCAAACAACGTCCCTTCTCCATGATATTTCCTGACCATGTCATCGTTCCATTGAGACAGTTCATCCGTGGATGATTCCTTGGAAATTACCATTTCAAGTGCTCAATTGCAAGGTTAATTAGGTGGGCAAAGTCATTAACGTTCTTTACCTCCCTCAGGACGTTTACTGATGCCTTGGGCCTCAGGTAGAACGAGAGATAGGCACTCCTTACCCCTGCCATAATCTCCCTTGAAGACAGCTGCGGATAGCTCACCGCCGAGGTCCCGCCCTGGTTTATGCACTCCCACCGCTCTGCCGACAGCCAGCCGTTTTTTACGCACTGCTCATAGAATTTGGTGCCGGGATACGGCGAGGCCACGTGGAATATGGCAAAGGTAATGGGCAGCTTCTTTGCAAAATCAATCGTCTCCTTCATCGTTTCCTTCGTCTCTCCCTTAAGCCCGAGGATGAAATAGCCATAGACCTTTATCTTTGCCTCCTTAGCCCACCTCACAGCATCGACCGCCTGCTCAAGAGTGGCCTCCTTCTCACAGTCCTTGAGAATCTTTGCAGAGCCGCTTTCGATGCCGTAGGCAATCATCCAGCACCCCGCCTTTTTCATCCACCCGAGCATCTCCTCATCCACGGTATCGACGCGGGAGTTGCAGCCCCAGGACATGCCCAGCTTCTGCTCTATCATGAGCTTGCAGAGCCTGATGACCCAGTCCTTGTGAACGGTAAACGTGTCCGAGTGGAATATGAAACTGTTAACGCCCATCCCCTTCAGCATAACCAGCTCCTTCATGACATTCTCGGGAGAGCGCATCCTTACCTTCTTCTGCCACATTATCGGCTGCCTGCAATAGGTGCAGGAATACGGGCAACCTCTGCTTGACACCACGAACGTAAACCTGGAGGCGATGAACGGAAACACGTACTTGTCTATCGGCAGGAGGTCCTGCCTTGCGATGGGCAGCTCGTCAAGGTTGTCCAGAAACGGCCTTGGCTTATTGATTACTGTCTTCTTGCCATCCCTGTACGCCAGGCCCTTTATCTTCGAAAGCTCCTTTTTATCCTCCAGGGCATGAATCAGCTCCTTGAATGTAAGCTCCGGCTCACCTATCATGATATAGTCCAGCTCCGGACAATCCTTGAAGGACTCCTCTACCAGCTCCGTCACGTGAGGGCCCATGCAAATCGTCTTGGTCCCGGTGATTCTCTTTGCCTCCGTGAACGCCCTGAAGTCGTTCGTAGACACAGATGTAATCACATGCGAGGCCATGTACCTCGGCCTTTCCTTCTCCAGAACCCCTATAAAATCCTCCCAGTCGAATTTCTCGGCAATGCAGTCAACAATCTTTACGCTCATATCCTCTGGAAGCATCGCGGCCATATAAGCCAGATTCGTCTGCGGCCATATAATCTTCTCCTTACTCGTTCTCCCGGACCTGTTAAAGTCCCGGATGATTATGGACTTGTCCGGCGAGGGGGGATTCACTAACAGAACGTCAACCATCTTTAGAATATTTATTATCTACTGAGAGTTAAAATAAAAGGCCAGCCTCTTAATATCTTTGATAATGAAAAAACCGTACAGGCTTCTTGGAGTGAGGGCCGAGGTCTGGCTCATTCTCATCCTCTTTTTCGCCCTGTTCATCAGGATGTATTTCTTTGTGGGATTTGTCAACAACGACCCGCAGGATGACGGCATCTACATAAGCAAGGCAAAAGAGCTTGCTCTTGGCGGAGAATTCTCGGATTTCAAATGGGCTGCTGACCTGGTATCAAGGGAGGATACAATCAACCCTGCTCATCAGTTCCTTTTCAGGTGGATGATGATATTCCCCGTTATGGCGTCCTTTATGCTCTTTGGATTCAGCGATTTTAGCGCAGTCCTCTTCCCCCTGCTATGCTCCCTTGGCAGCGTTGTGCTCATATTCTACATGGGGAAAAACCTGTTCAATGAAAAGGCGGGTCTCATCGCCGCGTTTCTCCTTTCCTTCTTTCCGCTGAACGTCATCTATTCCACCCGGATAACGCCGGAGATACCGCTCGCGTTCTTCATGGCCCTGTCCGTTTTCATGTTCCTTCTTGGCGAGCAAAGAAAAGGAGACCGGGTATTTCTCAATCTAAAGAACCTGTACTTTCTGCTGTCGGGCGTTTTTCTTGGCGTCGGATATCTCGTAAAGGAGTCCGCAATAATACTCCTGCCATTCTTCATCGCCTATGTCCTGTACCGGAGAGGAATCCGCAAGGAGTACCTGCTCATCTTTATTGGCTTCCTTGCAATCTTTTCCATCGAGGGCCTCTATTACTATGACAATACCGGGGATTTCTTCCTGCGCCCCCATCTGAATTCAAAGGTCGCGGCCTTCAAGTACGAGGTGGAGCTTGAGAGGCTACTCAAATCCGAAAATGTCTATGGCATGGTAGAGGTAATCTACGTGTCCAACCCCGACCTGTACCCAAAGCTATTGCTGAACCAGAAGCCCCACTGGAGGTCAAAGATAAACGAAAGCTTTGGGTACTTCTACTACTTCGTTTTACTGTCCCTGGCCGCCCTCACCTGGTACCGGTTCCGGGGCAAGTGCCCCAAAAAGGCGCACATACCGGTACTCTGGGCGCTGTCCCTGTTCCTGTTCCTCGAATTCGGGCCGATGGGGTTTAAACTCAATTCCGCCAACGCATGGCTTGAATACCGCGTAATAGTCAAGAGCCTTAGGTACCTGACGATGCTGACTATTCCCTCTTTGCTCATCATCGCATCGTTTCTCAGCATCGACACCAAGAAAATCAAATTCCTTATCCTGCCTCTCACCCTTATAATCCTGCTTGCAAGCTCGATTCCCATAATGGGAACCGTTCACACAGACTTCGTATCTCGCATAGAGGGCATCAGGGAGGCATCCGACTTCCTCAAGGCCCACCCCGGGGTAAGAGTATATTCCGACTTCCTTGGCGTCGGGTTTATGAGATACTACACCGGCTATACCGGAAACTATACGTTTAAAGGCTTTGGTTACCCTAAATACTCTCCATCCTTCACCATAGACAAGATTAAAAACGACTCGTTCGTCGTGGTCGGGGGCTCCAGGGGCTCCGTGGGGTGCAAGGGCGTAGTTAGACGCATGTCTCCCCCCTTCGCCTCTGACCCGCCCGAAAGCTGGGTTCTCATGAGGGATATCCCAAGCAGGGTCGAATTATGCCGTAAAAATAAATGGAATCTAAAGATATACTACGTACCATCACAAGATGAAACTGATACTGCTTAACCCTCCCGCGAAGGAGAAGTACGTGAAGGAATCGAGATGTCAGCACAGGGCAGCCGTATTCCAGTCAGTCTATCCCCCCATGACTCTGGCGTACATAGCATCCCTGACAAGAAACGAGAACGACGTCCTCCTCATCGACGCAATCGGTGACGGAATCTCCGAGAGGGACGTAATCCACACGGTCCAGGAATTCGACCCCGATTTGATTATTGTTAACACGACAACCCCCACCATAAACAATGACCTTGAGGTGATTCGCAGACTGAAGAAGGTCTCCCGATTCAAGTCCGCGATGTTCGGAGTCCATGCGACCCACTTCGCAAAGGAACTCATCAAAATGCCGCAGCTCGATATAGTGATCCGGGGCGAGCCCGAAATCACCTCCTATGAGCTTACAAGGAAAGACCTCAAGGACGTTGAGGGAATAATCTACAAGGAAGGCAACAAGGTCAGAGAGAACCACGGCCGCAAGCCCCTGGACGTCAATGCCCTGTCCTTCCCGGCCTGGGACCTCGTCAACCTGGGCAACTACAGGATGCCCATTATCGCCGAGAGCTACGTACTCCTGGCTACGGGAAGGGGCTGCCCCTACGACTGCTCCTTCTGCGTCTCGACCTCCTACTACGGCAAGAAGTTCAGGTGCAGGGAGGTGGACTCAGTTATAAAAGAAATTCACTATGCCAAGTCCATGGGAATTAAAAATTTTTTCTTCTTTGTTGAAACCTTCACATTAAATAAAAAATTCGTCCTCGAGCTCTGTGACAGAATCATCGATGAAAAGCTGGACATCCGCTGGGTCTGCAACTCAAGAGTCGATACGGTAACCCAGGAGATGTTCGACAGCATGAGGAGGGCGGGCTGCTGGCTCATCTCCTTCGGCATAGAGAGCAGCAGCCAGAAGGTCCTCGACAACGTCAAGAAGGGAATAAAGCCCGAGCAGTCCAAAAAGGCGGTAAAGATGGCCCACCGCGCAGGCATCGCAACAATCGGCCATTTCGTCTTTGGCCTGCCCGGCGAGACGGAAGACTCGATAAAAAAGACCATAAGATTCGCCCGGGGAATTCCCCTGAACTTCGCCGAATTTTATATTGCGACTCCGTTCCCCGGCTCCGACCTCTTCAGCGAAATGGATGGCAGGAATTATGCCGAAATCAATTGGGATGAATTCGAATATTCTCATCAGAATCTATGCAAGGAACTGAATCTCGAGAAATACAGAAAGAAGGCATACATGCAGTTCTACCTCAGGCCGTGGCTAATCCTCCGGGACTTGCGAATCTTCGGCCTGAGCAACCTGCCGAAGCTCATCATCGGCGGCATCAGGTTCCTGACGACCATCTGACAAAATGAGAAAATCAGAATCCATTAAAGGCCTGCAGAGCCTGTGCAACATAGGCCCCAAAACGGCAGAGAGGCTTTACTCACTCGGCATCAAAACGCCCGAGCAGATGAGGAAATCAGACCCTGAGAAGCTGTACGAAAGACTAAGAAACAAAGAGGGTGGCAGGCTGGACCGGTGCGTCCTCTATCAGTTCCAGGGAGCAGTCCGTGATGTCCCCTGGTGGGAATGCAAGTGATATAAATTCAACCCCTGATTATCTTAACGCTCTTTATCCCCTGGGGAGTAACCCTGTCAACCTCGATTGTAACCTTCCCCAGCTTTATCTTTTCTCCCTCCTCCGGAATTCTCTGGAGCCGGTGCTCGATAAAGCCCGCAAGCGTATTGAAGTGCTCTCCCTTGAGCCCCAGGTGAAGCACCCTGTTAATCTCCTCGATCGACACCCTCGCATCCACCCTGATTAGGTTGTCGCTTACCTTTTTGATGTGGACGCTCTCCCTCCTGCTCTTGTCGAAGATGTCCCCGACTATCTCCTCAAGCACGTCCTCAATCGTTACCAGTCCGGAGACGTCGCCGTATTCGTTAACAACAATGGCCATCGGGACATCCCTACCCTCGAACTCTGAAAGAAGGTCATCAATCCTCTTGGACTCCGGGACGAAATATACCTCCCTCACAATACCCTTTATCTTAACATTCACCTTGTCGTCCTTGACGTGTTTCAGGACATCGTCAACATCAAGCACGCCAATTATCTTGTCCTCGTTTCCTTCATAAACTGGATACCTGGAATAGGGCATCTTAACAATGAAATCGATGACGTCCTTCAGTTTTGCCTCGGAGTCAATCGTTTTCATCTTCGTCTTCGGCGTCATAATCTGTGTAACCCTCGTATCCTCGAACTCCAGTAGATTGCGCATCATCTCGGCCGCCTCCCGGTTCAGTATCCCCTCCTTGACGCCCATCGTAACCATAATTTCCAGCTCCTCTTCCGAGAGTTGCTTTTGTTCCCTTGAGCCAAGCAGCCTCGAGGTGCCCTTGGATATCGCCTCAAAGGACCTGACAATCGGTGACAGGATATACGACAACAATTCGATGGGCCATGCAACCAGCAGAGATATACTCTCGGCATTCTGGCTTGCAAACGTCTTCGGCGTTATTTCACCAAAAATCAGGATTAAAAAGGCCATAACCCCCGTCGCAATCCCCAAACCGCTTGAGCCGAACAAGCCGGTAAAGATTACTGTCGCAAGCGATGCCGCTGCGACATTGGCCAGGGTATTCCCTATAAGTATTGTTATTATAAGCCTGTGAGGGTTCTGCTTAAGTCGATAAAGGGAATCGGAGCCCCACTTTTCCTGCTTGACCAGGGACTTGACCTTTATCATACTGACCGATATCACGGCAATCTCGACCCCCGAAAAAAACGCGGACAGCCCAATCAAGAAGAACAGGGCCAGTATCTGAATCTCCAGCATTTGAATACCTCGTACCTATTAACTATATCACCTCCATATAATAAAATTTAAACCCCCAATCGCAATCCTTACTCTAAAATGTACGTTCTCGGCATATGGGACGGTCACGACGCCGGCGCTGCGATAGTCAAGGACAACAAGATTCTCGTGGCAGTCAATGAAGAGAGGTTCACGAAGAAGAAGCTGGACATCGGCTTCCCTGAGAATTCCGTGAAGGAGTGCCTGAGATTCACGAACCTGAAGCCCACTCACATCCAGAAAATAGCCGTCACAACCACTGATTTTGCAAAGACCCTAACCCGGCTAGTTCCGGGCATGAAGGAGAAGTACTACCTCTTCCGGAGGAGGAAGGTCTCCAAGCCGTCCCTGGACGAATCCAGGAGGCACTTCAAATACACAACAACGGAGATAAAGGAGCTCCCCCTCTGCAGGAAGCTGAGCAACATCTACTTCAAGGGCCACCTGAACAGCATTGGCTTCAAGGACTATGAGATTCACTGGGTGGACCACCACGCTGCCCATGCGGCAGCTGCCTCCATCTGCAGCGGCTTCGACAAGGCCCTCGCCATAACCCTGGACGGAGTAGGAGACGCCCTCTCAGGCACGGTGAACATCTTTGAGGAGGGCGAGATAAAGAGAATATCATCCATCCCCGCGAGGGACTCCTTTGGAATCTTCTACGAGCAGATAACCACCCTTCTTGGCATGAGAGAGCTTGAAGATGAAGGAAAGGTCATGGCCCTCGCGGACTTCGCCTATAAAGTACCCGACGAAGAAAACAAGCTCATAGACTTCTTCGAGGTCGACGGCCTCCAGGTAAAATGCAAATACTCGACCATAGGGAAATACTCCCGGCTTAAGAAGATTCTCTGGAACACCCCCCGCGAGGAGCTGGCCTTCATGGCCCAGCGGACTATAGAAAAGCACATAACCCAGCTCTTCACAAACGCAATCGAGGAAACAGGGATAAAGAACGTCTGCTGGTCTGGGGGAATAGCCTCCAACATCAAGGTCAATCTCAAGGTAAGGCAGGAATCAGGGATGAAGGACTGGTTCGTCTTCCCGCACATGGGCGACGGCGGCCTTGCCGCTGGCGCTGCCCTCTACCTTTCATTGCAGGAGACCGGGAAGCCCGCCAGGAGGCTCGAGAACGCCTACCTCGGCAACGAATTCTCCAATGAACAGATAGAGGAATCCCTCAGGAAATACAAGGATAAGATAAGATTCGAATACAGGGAGGACATAGCAAAATACTCCGGCGAATACCTTGCTGACGGAAATTTCATGCTATGGTACCAGGGCAGAATGGAGTTCGGCCCAAGAGCCCTGGGCAACCGCTCCATAATCGCCCCCGCATCTCCCATAGAAATCAAGGACAAGCTGAACCTCCAGATAAAGAAACGCTCCTGGTTCCAGCCTTTCTGTCCCTCTCTCCTGGAGGAGCATGCCAAGAAGATATTCTCCGACGCAGATTCATACGACCGTCTCATGACCATGGGCTACTGGACAAGGCCCGAAATAAGGGACAAGGTCATCTCCGTAATCAACGTTGATGGCTCTGCAAGGCCGCAGATGCTGGGCGACGAGAACCCCCGGTTCAGACAGCTCCTGAAAACCGTAGCCAAGAAGACCGGCCTCGGTGTCATCCTGAACACCAGCTTCAACCTGCACGGCTATCCGATAGTGTGCACTCCTGAAGATGCCGTTGACATGATGCTGAATTCAAAGGCCCCTACAATGGCCGTCGGCAACTTCCTGATAGAGCTTAAGAAGTAAAATGCGTTTTAAACCAGGCAAAATCCTGACGGGAATCCTGCCCCCGATAATAGCCGTAAACGTCTTCGCAATCATCGCATACCTGGTTCTAAACTATAAAGACATCGGCATAACCTCTGCCAAACTCATGGAAATCCTGCCCTGCTTCTTCCTGGTGAATTTCATACTCATCCTGCTTCTCCTTGCGCTAAACGCCGGGAGATTCAGCCAGGAATTCAAGGGCATTAGCAACAGGACCTGGTTCCTGCTGATAGCTATAGTAATCCTGGGGTTCTTCCTTAGAGAGTTCGTCGTTGACCACACGCACAGGATATTCTTCGACGAGGACCTCTACTCTGGCATAGGGAACTCCATGGCCCGGGAATTCAGGGCCATAATGTGCAACTACGGAACGCCGACAGAATGCAGGGAGGGAATCCTCAACAAGGACCCCTCCGGATGGCCGTTCCTCCTTACGGTATTCTACTGGCTCCTCGGCTCCGCAGAAAAGATTGCCTTCGTCATCTCCGTACTTATCGCAACCATCTCCATAGCCCTTGTCTTCCTGGTAGTCTACATGCTCAGCAGGAACGAGACTGCAGGGCTCTATGCCTCGCTCCTATTCGCCCTTACCCCCGCCCATCTCATATGGTCCGGTTCTATTGCTACTGAGGTCCCGTTCGCATTCTTCTCCCTCCTGACAATCCTCGTATATCTCCTCTATTTCGAGAGCCACTCCCTGAAAGCCCACCTTCTCGGAGCAGTACTCCTTGCATATACTGTGCAAATAAGGCCCGAGGGCCTGATATTCATAGGCGCCATTGCCCTGATGTTCCTGCTCTTCGAGAGTAAACCCCTCAAAAAACTGTCCAGCTGGAGATTCTGGCTCCCCTGGATTTTACTCTTTGTCCTTCTCACCCCCCACCTCATGCAGATGTACTCGAACCGGGGAGGCAGCTGGGGCGCCCCCTCAGGAGAGAAGCTGGGCTGGAAATACGTCGACGGAAACCTCACAAAGAACACGCTCTTCTGGTACAGCGGCGAGATGCATCCCCTGTTCTTCACGTTCCTTGCCATTCTTGGAGCAGTCTACCTCCTCAGGGAGAAGAAGAACCTCCTGTTCAACCTCGTCTGGTTCTCCATCTTCTTTGTCCTGTTCGTATTCTTCTATGCTGGCAGTGTAGACAACGGCGGCATTGGCTTCAGGTTCGTCAACCTCTACTGTGCCCCTGTTGCAATCCTCGGCGGCTACGGCGCATTCATGCTGCACAAAATCCTTTCAAAGGGCCTTAGGTCCAAGAAGATAGCCACCGTCCTAATCATAGCCCTCATCTCAGTCTCATTCCTCTTCCTGTCCAATTTCCCGTACAAAAGCCTCGTCGATATGCTCGGCGACCCAAAGCCGGGAGTCAGGCACTTCCTTACGAATGAGAATCAATATCCTCCCGTAAAAGGCCCGATGAATCTGACCTACTCGAGAGTAGTCTCCTTCATCCTTACCCCCGACAAGCAGGCCCAGTACGCAAGGGACATGCACGACATCCTCGTCATGCCCAACATGAACAAAATCGGCGACGACTGCTGGGTGATGACTCATAACCCCAGCATTTTCCTGGTTGAGGGTAAGAATTCCATGCAGGCCTGGTTCGGAACAAATGACAAGGTAATGAACCGGCTCTTCAACGAAACCAACTGCGTCATGTGGCTCGAGGGCGCATGGTGCGTCGTCTCGAAGCAGCACAGGGAAGGCACGTGCAAGAATATGCACAACAGATATAACCTCACGGTCATCGACAGCTATACACGGCCCGAAAACACAAAGCAGGTCTTCAATCTGTACATGGTGAACAGAAAGTAGACAGGACGTGTCCTGCCCTCTTCTCCAGCATATCTATGACCTCCTCATTACTCTCTCCTTCTGCAAATATGCTACATACCGGCTCATGGGCCCGGATTACCGAACCGTCGGGAGGAATATCCGCAACATCCGTCGCATTGGAAAGATTTACCCTGACCCTCCCCCCCGCAAAAACAATCCCCTTCCCGAAGCACTTATCAGAAGCGAATTCTATTCTTTCTAAATTTCCATTAATCGCATTGATGTGCTTTTCCACCAGATTAATATTCCTGTACCTCTCGACGCACTCCATGGTGTCCTGAAGCCTCGGGTTTACCTCCATGAAGTACAGTCTATCGCCTGACATGATATAATCTATCCCATTGGAACCAACCAGCCCCGCCCTCGATATTATCCTCTCCGAAACCCTGGCAATCTCATCATTCATCCCCGAATCCAATGGCACAAGATTCCCGCAGTATGTAAATTCCTTCATCACGTTGAATTCCTTCACTCCAATAAGCTGCCTGTTCACCGATATAGCCCGGGAATTCTCCCCGTCGCAGAGAACGGACGAGCTCACCGGTATCCCCGCCACATATTCCTGCAGCAGCAGCTCCACCCCCTTCTCAAAGGCCCACGACATCCTCTCAACATCCTCTCCCCCTCTGAGAAGATGCTGCCCCACTCCACCCCCTTCGTAGGGCGACTTCAGGACAGCGGGAAAACCAATCCTCTCCACGGCCCTCTCCAGCTCATCAACCGAACCAACGACAACAGTCTCGGGGAATTCCGCCTCACTCTTGGACAGTATCCTCTCCAGGCTCCCCCACCCCTTGACCCTCTCAACAGCCTTAGAACCATTCCCCAGAATCTCAAACTCCCTCTCCAGCTTTCTGAGAAGGTGTGCATTGCACCCCATTGCCGATGTCGGAATCACCGAATCCACCAGCCCTGAGAGCTTCTCAATGGCAAAATCAACCAGCGCCCCGGCGGAATACTCCCCTCCCAAATCAGGCTTCAGGGGATTCCGCTGCATGGAGAATACCCTCCCTCCCAGGTCAGTATCCGGGTAATAGCCCGCAAGACAGACCTCAAGCCCCGCTCTTCCTGCAGACTCTGCAACCGCCCTTGAATTCAGGCCGACCACGCCGACTTTCTCCATGGCATATAATAATAGTGAAACCTAATTAATGAGGATGAAAGACTGGGACAGGATTCACGAGGAGAAGTGGAGCAACGTCAACGAGGAGCCGGACCCCGAGGTCGTCAAGATGATACCCCTCCTCATGAGGAACGGCGTGAAGGACGTCCTCGACCTCGGCTCGGGAGCGGGAAGGAACACCCTGTACCTCGCAAAGAACGGCTTCAACGTATCGGCCCTTGACATATCCGAGGTTGCCCTGCAGCGCCTGAAGGAAAAGGACTCCTCCATCGAGCGGGTTCATGGCGGAATGACCTCCATCCCGCTGGATGACAACTCCTTCGACTTCGTCCTGTGCACGAGAGTGATTCACCACGGCATAATGAACGACATAAGAGCAGCAGCCAACGAGATAAAGAGAGTCCTCAGGCCCGGCGGGTTGGTCTTCATAGTAGTCCCCTCGACAAAGGACCCCGCCTACAAGACAGGCAGAGAAATCGAGAAGAACACAAAGGTCGACATAGACCGGCCGGACGGAGAGATGCCGCACCACTTCTTCACGAAGCAGGACTTCGATGAACTCTTCCCCGACTTCGAGACAGTCGCCCTCACGGAGTACGACAGAATCAGCACCTTCAACGAGGAAAGGCAGACGTGCTCGTGGGACTATCTGGGGCGAAAAAAGTAGCTCTGCATAGCAAATAGCGGGTATTTATAGAACAATGCACAGATTATAACGGTGTGATGGGTGAAAAAGTCTTCAATCCTTTTTATCTTGGTTTTGTTTGCATTGAGTGGTTCAGCAGACGTACAAGGATATATGAGTAATTACACTCTTTATCCAACCATTGGCGGGTCTGCACTCACGCAGCTGACAGCAGGCCAGAATACCACATTCAACCTGACGGTCAAGGAGGGCTCGTCCATAAACGGCGGGAACCTGACTATCGACTATCTCAATGCAAGCAACTCACAGATTGGGGATACGATAAGCTATGGTGTCGTCAGCAACATGACTCCGGTGAATGTTCTGGTACATGAGAACGCATCCAAGACGACGCTTACCGTGTCAAACAGCACCGAATCTAAAGAGGGAAACATAACTATTGATGTTGTTCCTGCGACTACCACGACTTCTACCACAAGCACCTCAACGACCTCAACAAGCACCTCCACGACATCCACCACCACAACCCTACCCTCCGAAACCACCTGCAACTCATGCTCCGACTGCAGCAGCAAGCTGGACGGCAGCTACGACAGGGTCTATCTCAATGCAACTATCTCGGAACAGAGCGGAAGCTGCATCACATTCGGAGCCAGCAATGTGGAGCTCGACTGCCAGGGACGCCTAATTAATGGAACACATTCCGGTTCCGGGGTGTACATGTCTTCAAAAACAGGCAACACGGTCAAGAACTGCGTGGTTACTGACTTTGATTACGGGGTCCAGCTTTCTTATTCAGACAGCAACACCCTCATCAATAACACGGTAAAATACAACATATACAACGGATTTAAAATTTACTATTCGGACAACAACGACATCAGCAACAATACCGCGAATAACAACTCGTATGGGATATACACGAATACGGCCGTCAGTAATACTCTTGATCAGAACTCGGTAAATGATAACCTCTATGGAATCTTTCTCTATTCTTCGTCCACCAACGCCATCACCAACAATAGTCTGGAGAGCAACCTATATGGAATCTATCTCTCTTCATCCAACAACAACACGGCGAATTCAAACCGGGCCTGCTCCAACACGCAATCGGACTTCTACATATACAGCAGCCTCGACAATAACGGCAGCACAAATACCTGCGACGTCCCGGACGGCTGGTCTGACGAAGGGGTGGCGGGCTGTACATATGACTGCACCGGAGCAACCACGACAACAACGACCACTGTTTCCACGACGAGTCTGTCCACGACAACTACCCTGCCTGAGACTACCTGCACCACGTGCTCTGACTGCAGCAACAAACTGAACGGCAGCTACTCGGCCGTGAGGCTCACGGCGTATATAAACGGCCAGTCCGGAACGTGCATTGAGTACAATGTCAGCAACGTGGAATTTGACTGCCAGGGCTATACGATTGACGGTGACGGCTCCGGTTATGGTAGCGGAATCTGGTTGTATGGCGCGTCCAATAACACAATCGAGAACTGCGTGATTACCGACTTTTACAGCGGCATAAACATCTCCGTTTCCTCCAACATCACCCTGACCAACAACACTGCAAACCTGAACGCGCTGGGTATTTATATGAAGAACTTCACCAACAGCACCCTTGACACGAACACGGCCTGCAATAACACGGTCTTGGACCTTAACATCTCCGGGGGCAGCTCAGGGAACTCCGGCAGCGGGAACACATGCGACAATCCCGACGGCTGGAATGATACGGGAACCACTGGCTGCACCACTTTGTGTACCGCAACCACGACAACCACCGTTTCCACCACGACGATTAACGTTACGACAACCACCTTACCTACTACCACAACGATTAACGTCACGACCACTACCACTCTGCCCAACGTCACGACAACCACAACGATTAACGTCACAACCACTACCACCCTGCCTAACGTCACAACGACTACTACAATTAACGTCACAACTACCACCCTGCCCAACGTTACTACAACTACTCTACCCAACGTTACAACGACCACTCTTACAACCACCACTCTACCCAACGTTACAACAACAAGCACTACCTCAACAACTACAACCTTGTCGCCAACAACCCCCTCTGTAACTGCAACCCGGCTTCTTCCTGGCAGTGAGACTGCAGGCGGAAATCTCACGGTAACTGTCGTTGTTGACGTTAACGAATCCGACCTTCCCGACGCCCTGGGCATAGCTGAAAACGTCCCGGATAACTGGACGATGGTGGATAGCGACTGCGGCGGCTTCTATTTCTCAGAGGAGAACCGGGTCGAGTTTCTCTTGAGTGCGCTGTCCCTCTGCACAATAGAGGACCAGAACATCACCTATACTCTGCAGATACCCAATGATGCTCTTGGTAACTATACCTTTTCAGGAACGGTGGACTACGGCGGCGACGTAAACCCTGTCGTGGAAGGCGATGCTACAATAATGATATCGCTCCTTACCGGCGACCTGAACGGTGACGGAATAGTCGAACTAGGGGAAGTCGTGGATATGATTAATGACTGGGTGAATGGAGAAGCAACGCTGAGCGATGCGATAGACGCGATAACGAACTGGGCTTCGCAGGCGGGATAAAGAGAGTTCGCCGAGGTTGTGTTCTGAACGTCAGAACCTACGGTTCCGACACCTCCCTCGCTTATGGTGCGTTAAGTGGGGTCGAGCGATAGCGAGACCCCACAGACTCGCCCCGCGTGTGAACGGAGCGAGCCGTTCGCCGAGGTTGGGATTTGAACCCAAGCTTCCACAAGGGAAACGAGCTTTCCAGGCCCGCGCGTTAGTCCAAGCTCTGCCACCTCGGCTTAGAATGAGTATATGGATATCTGATTCAGAACAGAAAAATGCTACTTCACTTTGTATCTCAGAACCAGAACACCATCCAGTTTCTTTTCGCTGATGAGCTCTAGATTTATCTCTTTTCCTTCCTGAAAGCCATCTCCGTCAGCCAGCGTTGGGGCGCTCTCCCCGCCGAATATTCTTGGTGCAACAGCGACATAGAGCTCATCCACCAGCCCTGCTTTGAGGAACTCGAAGTTTATCCTGGCTCCGCCCTCAATCATCAGCCTCCTGACTCCGAGAGAGCCGAGCATCGTGACGACGTCCTCCGGCCTTGGCCTTTTGCCGGGCAGGATGAATATTTCTGCCCTGTTCTTCAGCTCCTCTACCTTGGATGTGTCAGAGTCTTCAGAGGTGAATAGAATTATCTTGGACTTGCCGTGGCTCATGAAATCCGAGTCCAGGTTCAGCCCGTCGATTGTGCCCATTGCAATCTTGATTGGGTTCTCGGGCAGGCCCTTCTTCACCCTCTCCT
This sequence comes from uncultured archaeon, assembly GCA_964549685.1. Classification (GTDB taxonomy): domain Archaea; phylum Altiarchaeota; class Altiarchaeia; order IMC4; family QMZM01; genus WALD01. The sequence goes on from CAZJVE010000002.1 coordinate 73,287, forward strand.
GCCTCAGCTTCTCCGACTTGACGGTGAGCTTGGGGTCGTCTCCGATTGCGGTATTCATCCCGACGAGGACCGCATCGGCCCCGGCCCTCAACTCATCGACCCTTTCCATATCGGCATCGTTGGAAATCTTAACCTGCCTTCTCTCTGTTGTCGAGATTTTCCCGTCCAGGGACATTGCGCAGTTTATGAAGACGAAGGGTTTCATTTTACATAAATTCAGACAGCCCCACCTGCTTCGACAAGTCATTGGTAAAGAGGGAGTCTATGTCCCTCTCCAGCAGCGTGAGCCTCTGGTCCATGTAGGGTGAGCATTTATATCTGTCGCATAGGTCGGCGGAGATGCCCAGGTACTTCCTTATCGAGCCCTCAGAGACGGTCAGGAGAAGCCTGTCGCCGCACTTCGTGCATTTCCCTGAGAGAGGTACCCTCCTGTACGACGCGTTGCATTTCACGCATCGGAACTTCTGCTTTGTAAATGTTCTCAGGTTTCCATAGATGTCCCGCAAGAAGTGGGAGTTTATCACGAGCTCTGCAACGGTCCTCTCGTCTATGGCGCGAATCTTTTCCGCTACCTCGAGCTGCGCATCCACCTTCTCCCTCATCTTGCCCAGTTTCAGATACCTTGATTTTATTACCGGGCCGGTTATGTCCCTGGTGGAGTGGGTAAAGCTCAGGCCCGAGTAGGGGTTGCTGTCAAGGACGTCGTTGACGGTCTTTATCTTAATCTCAGAGGGATTAATTCCCAGCCACGTCTTCTCGTAGAATTCTAATGGATACGAGTCTATTATCTCGACCTTGTGCGCCTCGTCGTCTATCTCCCTGGGATTCATTATCGTCGTTATGACAAGCGGGGCGTCCATTTTCCCGCCCCTCTCCTCCGGGAGATATCTCTTGGAGAAGTTTATTAACGTATCTAACATCAGCATCAGGGAGTCTTCGTCACCATCGGCGTTTCGACGTTTTGCAGCGTGCCAGAAGGGGTGCGCATAGCAGACTGAGGCCCTGTTGAATCCGACAATCCTGCCGACTATTCCTGCTGAGGTGTGGGGCGCAAGGCCGACAATGAGATGGCCCAGCAAATCCTCCGGCATCTTTGCATTATAGAATCTCGGTAAGCCATAGAACCTCTCAAGGAGGTCATCGATGAACCTTGAGACCTTCAGGAGATAGTCGCCGCCGTTCGTTGGTACTATGACGTCCTGTACCCTAAGCTCCACAATCTGCTCCGGGTTCTTCAGTTCCTCGCCTTTATAGTCTTCCGTATAGCCGAGCTCCTTCAGCATGTCAATGCTGACTCCCACCTCGACTGGCTTGAAATGTGTAAGGGGGGCATCGGTTGCATCGAATCTTATCGAGCCGTCTTTGAAGACGAAGACATCATTCTTCGCCCTCAGGATTCCCTTTTCCAGTGGCTCTGGAATCTTATCCTTTGATATCATCCCCTTTACACCCTTTACGTTCAGGACGCGCCCGGCCTTCTTGGTTGCAATAGCCCATAACTCGGCCATGCTTATGTCCTTTGCCTGCACCCCCCTTAGCGCGGCATTCTTTCCGCACTGCGGGCATTTCGAGGATATGGTGCTTATTCTGCAGTCGCTGCATTCATAGTTTGCAATGTCCACCCTTATTGTGCTGTTCTCGGCCGCAACCCGGATGTCCCTTTCCCTCCCCCCGTAGTCCCCGATTGGGAACAACGAATGCACGGCCGGCCGCATCTTCCTCTCCCTGGCCTTCTCCGGGCGGCCCATTCTAGCCCCTATGTATGTCCCTGCTCTGGCCCTTATCGTTATTGGAGAAATTGCCTTGATAAACTCCAGGGCGGTCTTGCCTGAGAATTTCTCCAGTTTCTGGTTGAATTCATCGAGGGTGAGTCTTACTCCGTCGTAGGCGCCGGTTGGATACAGCAGCGGCATGTATTCGTCTATTATGATGAGATTGTCCTGCACTTCGTGGGGAACGCCGAGCAGCTCCAGAACCCTTTTCGCCCCTGGATTATTCTCCACAATGAACCTGCCGTCCTTAATCCCGCCGGTTGAGAGCCAGCCGACAAGGAGCTTCAGCTCCTCTTTGCCGATGTCCTCCCAGAAGTAGGTATAGCACGGGTGCAAGGGAATGGAGAATTCCTTTGCAAGCTGCACGGCCTCCTCTGGCCCGGGAACGTCCAGGGGAATCCTCTCGCTCACCTTCTTCGCCTCTAGCTTCCACCACTCCTCGCAGTATCCTGCAGGAAGAAGCGACGTGTTGGTCTGGAGCATGTCGCCGTAGCTTATGAGGATATCGCCAAGGAAGAGAACCTCGGCAACATCCTTGCTAATCTTCCTCGCATATTCCTCGCTCTCCGCCCTGACGACGCTGCCATTCTTGAGCTTTACTATGGGGCCGTCAATCTCATTGCAGTTCGTTATTATGCAGCCCTTCCCGGGCCGCTCGACCTTTACCTGCGTTCCTGTTGCGATGAATTCGTCGAGCAGAATCATCGTGGCAGGATGCATTGCCTTTGCTGCGATTCCTGTGGCTCTGCCCCTCCCATATCTCAGCCTGAAGGCGCCCTTGGCCGAGGGGGATGCAAATACGGGCCTGCCCCCAACGGTCTCGGACATGAACAGCTCAAGGGGCTTTATGCCCTTGTCCCCTTCCACCTTCTTGCCCACATCCGAAAGCCAGCCCCACTCCAGTCCCATGTTGCTGGCATGCTTCATCAGTTTGCCGGATTTCTGCGCTATCCCCTCCGCAATGACCAGGCACATGCCGCCCCTTATCCTGTTCGTTTCGACCCCTTTCAGGTCCCTGTGGATGGAGACTTCTCTCTTTTCCGTCGGGTCGCCGTCGACGCAGACGGAGAGGTTCTTCACTATGGACCTTATCTCGTCCTCGGTCGGCATGTACTGCAGCCTTGTAACTCTGTCGTTGTATATCTTTATTTCCTCGACGTAGCGCTCTATCTCATCGCCTGTCGGACGGTATCCCTGCAGCCCCGTCTTTGTCCTGAGGTAATCTCCTATGAGGACTGCCAATCCCTGTGCTGTTCCTCCTGCGCTCCTTATCGGCCCGGCGAAGTACACGGAAAGGCGCTGTGAACCATCGGCGTTGCTATTTATCTTCACCTTTGAGATTCCCTCGATTGGAGCAGCAACAACTCCTTCGGTAATTATGGCGAGCCCCGTCCTGAGGGCCTGTTCGATTCTCTTCTCCTTCACGGGGTTTGGGATACCTGATATGTCTCCCAGGAGATAGTCCAGAATCTCCGCAAGGTTTTCCCTGCCCAGCTCCTTAATCTTTGCCGAGATTCCTTCAGGACCGACAAGACCCTCGACCCGCGTCGCAAGGTCTCCTGCGGGAAGGGATTCAACGGTAAAGTCGGGGTCCTTGCCCTCTGCACGGGCCTTGTTTGCTATCTCGTACGCCAGGGATATCTTGTCCCTCAGCTCCGTGAAATATTTTTCCATCTTAGAAGTGAACCACTGAGACCTCGTGGCTCATAAGGTTCATGACCGGCACCCTGGCCGGGGTGGGCTCGTGCCCCTGCGCCTCCTGGAACTTTGTCCTGCCCTGGAAGGTACCTGAGTTTATTATCTTTATTCCCCTGTAATCTGCATAGCCGTTTGTATGGACGTGCCCTGCATGGAATATGTCGGGGATGTCCCGGATGACGAGGTAGTCCTCCCTCTCCGGCGATATGTTGTCGTTGCCGTAGCTCGGTATGAGGTATCTCCTCTTGAAGTATTCTACCATTGCCGTTTCCGGCCTTGAATAGGTGCAGTTTGCCAGGGAGCCGATTGTCGTGTCCAGCGAGGCCCCGTGGTACATGAGGGTCTTTACTCCATGGGTCGAGACCGTTGCGGGGTTTCCCACGACATGGACGTTGGGGAGGTCATAAAGGCGCCCGCCAATGTCTTTGTCCAGCCTCGGTTGCGGTTCTGCGCCCCTGACGGCATCGTGATTGCCCATGGAAAGCACCACCTCGATATAGTCGGGAACCTTCTCAAGCAGCGACGCAAAAAAATCGTACTGTTTGTAGATGTCGGGTATTGAAAGTTCATCCTCCTGATTCGGGTATATGCCTACTCCATCAACCAGGTCCCCTGCAACAAGGACATACTTTATCCTCTGGAATTTATCATGGTTGTTGCACTTGAGGTTCAGGCAGTCCAGGAAGTGGTTGAATTCCTTTTCGAGGAAGAGATAGCTGCCGACATGGATGTCCGAGAGAAGCGCCATACAGACCTCCTCTTCAGCTGAATTGGTCTTGTTGTCGAGAGGCACGTCGGGCTGGAATACCTCGCTCGCGATGAAGAGGTCCTTGTGCATCTTGCCCCGTATACCTACCACCTCATCAAGCATGACTCTGCCATACAGCTCGTCCATAAGGCGGTTGCTGTCCTTTGGGATGAGGACAGTCAGCTCTCCGGAGGGGTCCTCCACCTCGAGGAACCTGTAGCCATTCTTGCTTTCCCTCTTGTCAGTCACCATGACGATTATGGATGTCGTGTCTTCGGGATGCTGCTTCTTGATGGCACTTATCGGAACAGCGCCCTTGAGAACGTCCCTGTCCCTCAGTATCTCCCTGATGTTCTGGTATTTCTTGTTGAAGTATCCTACAAAGTCCTCTATCTTGCCCTCGCAGGTGGACTTCTTGGTTATGTCCTTCTCGTCGAATATCTTCAGCTCGGCGTCTATCTCCTTTGCGAAGATGCTTTTGCTGGGCCGTTTAACATCTGCTTTTTTCTCATCAATGCTCTCTGTCCCCCTTTCACCCGGGACAAACTCCTGCAGGAATTCGTCCGTAACGAGCCACAGCTTCCTGTCCTTCGCTACCTTTAGAATCTCGTTCACGTTCAGTTCATGCTGGGAAATTCTGTCGAATCCGCCAGAACTAAGAACTATCCCATTCTCTGCAAATTTTCTAGTTACCTCATCTCCGATGTCCAACAAAACCACCTACTTCTCCCTGAAGAAATTCCTGATTTTCTCGACAACGACGGTTCCTGCGTTAATCTGGGCCTCATCCGTGGAAGCACCTAGGTGCGGCATCAGGACGACGTTCTCCAGTTCCGTGAGAGGGCTCCCCTCTGGGGGCTCGTTCTCGAAGACATCCAACACAGCGCCCCCTATCTTGCCGTTCTTCAGGGCGTCATGGAGGGCCTTCTCGTTGACCACGCCACCTCTCGCTATGTTCACTATAATCGCCGAGTCCTTCATGAGGTCCATCTTCCCCTCGTCTATCAGGTTCCTTGTGCCCTCTACCAGCGGGATGTGCAGCGTCACTACATCCGCCTTCCCAAGCAGGTCGTCAAGCTCCATGCATGTGGCGTTGAATTCCCTCGCGTCCTCGGCAGTTATGTTCGGGTCATAGGCAAGAATATCCATGCCGAACGCCCTCGCCCTTTCCCCCACCTCTCTGCCGATTCTGCCGAAGCCGACAATGCCCAGGGTCTTTCCATAGAGCTCGTTTCCTGTGAACCTGCTCCTCTCCCACTTGCCTTCCCTCATGCTTTTATCGGCATGGTGGATGTTCCTGAGCAGGGCCAGCAGCGAGCCAATAACCAGTTCGGTCACGGCAATGGTGCTTGCCTCCGGGGAATTCACGACCTCTATCCCCTTCTCCTTGGCTGCTTCAAGGTCCACGTTGTCGAGCCCAACTCCGGCGCGGCCTATAATCTTCAGGTCGCCTGCCTCTATAAGCTCTCTCGTGGCCTTGGTCCCGCTTCTCACAATCAGCGCGTCATAGCCCGGAACCTTCGCTAGAACCTCCTCTGGGGAATGTCCGTAGAACTCCTCCACCTCTGCAAAGCCCTTTGCCACCTCTATCGCGGCAGGATGTAGCTTGTCGGTAATCAGAATCTTTGGCTTCATGTATTATTATGTGAGGGAGAATATTTATTAGGATGGTTGAAATTTCGACGGATATATCTGGAGCGAAACTGAAAAACCCGACGATTCTCGCAGCGGGGATTCTCGGAGTCGCCTCTGCCACCCTTGACAGGGCGGCGAATTCCGGAGCAGGGGCGGTAACTACAAAGTCTATTGGGCCCGAGAAGAGGAAGGGGCACCCTAACCCGGTCGTCGTTGAAACCCCGTGCGGCCTCCTAAATGCAGTAGGGCTTTCATGCCCTTCGCTCGAGGAGTCCATCGAGGAGCTGGAAAAGGCGGTAAAGGAGCTCAATGTCCCTGTCATAGCAAGCTTTTATGCCCACTCGGAGAAGGACTTTGGCCGGCTGGCCAAAGAAATTTCCGGGGCAAAACCGGCATTCCTTGAAGCCAACATCTCGTGCCCCAACGTGGAGCATGAATTCGGCAGCGCCTTCGGAACGGACCCCGGGGCAGCTTCAAGGATAACGGCAGAGATTAAGAATTCAACCAAAATCCCCCTGATAGTCAAACTGACCCCCAACGTTACTTCTATCCGAGATATTGGAAGGGCCGTTGCCGATGCGGGAGCAGATGCAATCACAGCCATAAACACCTACGGCCCCGGAATGGCAATAAATGCAGAGACTGGAAAGCCCGTTCTCACAAACAAATTCGGGGGGCTGTCGGGCCCTGCCATGAAGCCCATAGCATTGCGATGCGTCTACGAGCTCTACGAGGAGGTGAAGATTCCCATCATAGGCACGGGTGGAATCCAGACAGGCAAGGACATGGCCGAGATGCTGATGGCCGGAGCTTCAGCATGCGGCATTGGAACCGCAATAATGGACCGCGGCATAGAGGCATTCTCCGAAATCTGCAGGGAGCTGGAAGAATTCATGGACAAAAACGGGCATTCCAAGGCCACGGATTTAATCGGAATGTCACACTAGCCTGAGTTAATCCAGTCATTTATTATGTCTAGAAGGTCGCTGCTGTCTATCTCTCCGCTGGCCCACCGGTTTATCGCATTCACTATCTCGTCCAGCGTCACCTCGCCGTCGCTGTTTTCATCCGCCGGGAGCCCGGAGGCAATATCCACTGAAACGTCCCCGTCTATATCTGCTGTAACCTCAGATTCGGTGTCCGGGTCTATGTACGTGTATTGCCCCGCAATCTCCACGGTGCCGGACGCATTCTCCGGCACGCCGACAGTATATGTGATATTCCTCGTATAGAAGTTGGATGAGAACAACAGCCATTTAATCTCCCCTGTTTCGGTGTCATGGGAGGTGTATGCCGGGCTGGGGCCGGTAGCGCTCCATCCCGGGGGAATGTATTCATTAATGGTAACGGCGTTCGGGGGGCTGTCCCCTTTGACAACAAGCAGGGTTACCTCGAGGCCGGTTTCAGGCGATGCCGAGGATGGCAGCTCCCTGCTCACGGCCACGGTCGTTGCAACAGAACCCGGCGGCCCTGGCGGAAGCGGATATGCAGTAGTCGTTGTCGTAACGTCATCCGGAGGCGCCGGCGGAGTCATAAGTGTCAGTAAGCCGATTATGGTCGGCTTGAAGACCGCTATTGACGCGAGAAAAATAAAAATCAGAATCGCCATATGGAGAGGCTGCGCTTTCATTATTTATAATTAGATGCAGCCCGATAAATACATAACTTTTAAGCCGTCAGTATAAATATTTTCTATGTTCGATGAGCTCTACAGTTCTATGGTGAAGAAAGCGGACTACCGGGCCCTGATGTTTGTCCCGCCAGTCATCGCAATTCTTCTTCTCCTATTAATCCTGGTAAACGGCATCCCCCTTGGAATAGACTTCAGAGGAGGCACATGGATTGAGGTTTCTAGCAACAGCGAGATTCCCGCAGGCACTCTGAATTCCCTGGAATCCGAGCTTATATCTGCAGGGCTCGAGAACCTCAAGATACAGTCGGGCAGGGAGACCGGGACAGGAATATACAAAACCTACATCGAGACAACCACCGAGGTGGACGAGGAGGCAATCAGACCGATACTCGAGAGGAGCTTTGGCGAACTCAGCGACATAGATTCTGCGACCGTTACACTCTCCGGCGAGATTCCCTTTGACCTTGCGGACAACCTGAGGTCGAGAATTCCCGGAGTTGATGTTGAACTGGACGAGAATTCGTCCGTTCTCAGGGTATCTGCAATCGAACTTGATGCAGAGGAACTGGAGAGCGCAATTGAATACTATCTCGGCTATGACGTTTCCATGGAATTTCAGTCGAAGAACTTCAACAGCAGGAGGGTCGGAGCCACTCTGGGCTCAAGGTTCCGGGACCAGGGCCTCAACGCCCTTCTTTACGCCTATCTCCTTATAATTCTGGTGGTCTTCGTTGCCTTCAGGGACTTCATCCCATCCATTACCGTTATTCTGGCCGCGACCCTTGACGGTGTGATAGCTGCCGGGGGAATGGCACTCTTTGGAATCATTCTCGAGCCCGCATCTCTCGTCGCAATCCTTATGCTTGTCGGTTACTCTGTTGATACCAACATTCTCCTGACGACCCGGGTTCTGCGTGGGAAGTTCGGCACAATCAATGAAAGGATAGACGATGCCATGAAGACCGGCCTTACCATGTCGGCAACCACTATCCTGGTAATGGCGGTCATACTATTTGTGTCAAGCGAGGTGTTCAGGATATCGACGCTGAGCAGCATAGCCGCAGTCCTTCTCATAGGCCTTATCGGCGACCTGGCAACGACCTGGCTCATGAACGCAGGAATCCTCAAGTGGTACGTGGAGGAGAAGAGAGGCAAACTCCGGCTCTTCAGGAGGGGCAGAAGATGAGCACACTCAAGAGCGTGAGGGTCTGGGTGATGATAACGGCAGTGACACTGTCCTTACTAATGGTTTCCAACATAATCCCCATGAACAAAGGGGAAGAAATTGCCTTCGGGAACGGCCTCGACTACGGCCTCGACTTTGCGGGAGGCATTCAGATGCAGCTCAAGCTGGAGCGGCCCCTGGACGATGCCAATACCATGGCAGTCGAGAAGGGAATCCTCGAGAACAGGCTGAATGCGATGGGGCTGAAGGACATCGTGATAAGGCCCTGGGGCAACCAGTATATCCTCCTTGAGATAGCGAGCGCCTCTCCAAGCGACGTGAAGAGGATAGAGGACATACTGAAGCAGCAGGCGAGATTCGAGGCACGGATAGACGGAGAGGTTGCAATCAGCGGCTCAGATATAAGCATCGACCTCAGCCCGGAAGGAAGGGGCGTAAGCAGGTCGGAGCCGTCCGAATGGTACGTCGCAATAAAAAACAGCATGGCCGGCGGAGAAAGCTTCTGCCGCGTAGGGAAAAACAAGAGGAACAAGCCGATAGACATGTTCCTCGACAGGCCGGAAAACACGTTCTTCCTGATGGACAACGGAACCTACTCGATACTGAAAGACCTCAGGGGCAGGGACCTGGCCAGCTACATAAAGATTATAGAGAACCGTTCCGTAATCCCCGTCGTGGTTGCCCTGAACGATACCCTGAACATGAGTGAGGTATCCTCCCTCAAGGAGTCGGGCTTTGACAGGGCGATGATTCTGGAGGAGGAGGACCGGGTGTCCAACCGGCTGAGGAACGAGCTGGAGGAGAACGGCATAAAGACCGAGAGAAGGGCCAAGGGCAACGAAAGCTACGAGGAGTGGGTCATGGACATAATCGGCCTTCAATCCTCCCCGGTACTGAGGTGCGACCCCTGCTCCCAGTGCAAGTACAGCGCAATCATAACCGGGCAGGCATCAACCTACCAGGAGGCCGAGGCGGATATGAGGAGCACGCAGATACTCCTTGGCTCAGGGAACCTCCCGGCAAAGGCGACAATCGAGTCAAAGTCCGAGGTTCCGGCATCGTTAGGTGGAGAGTTCCTGAGATACAGCTTCATAATCGGAATCCTGGCAGTCTTTACCGTCGCTTTGGTTGTATTCCTTAGGTACAAGAGGCCGGAGATGGTCGTTCCAATAATGATGACCTCGCTCTCGGAGATAATCATCATCCTGGGCGTTGCCTCGTTGATAAGCTGGGAGCTCGACCTTCCCGCGGTTGCCGGAATCATAGCTGCAGTGGGAACCGGAGTCGACCACCAGATAATCATCACCGATGAAAGCATAAGCAGGAGGCACAGCGAACAAAAGAAGAAGCTCGTAAGCATCGTTGAGAGAATAAAGAGGGCGTTTTTCATAATATTCGTTTCGGCGGCAACAACGATTGCCGTGATGATACCTGTATTCCTGATACAGTCGCTGAAGGGCTTTGCGTTAACAACGGCGGTAGGCGTATTCATCGGGATAATAATAACCCGGCCGGCTTACGCCAAGATAATAGAGGGGATTCTGAAAAGATAGGCCCATTTTTTATTCTCGATTACTATTCTTAATATCACTCCAAAAATGAAAGAACTCGAACAGATAAAGAAGGTCGAGGAGACGGTTGAAAAGTCCGTTGAGAAGGCTAGGAAGGATGCTGAGAAGAGGATTAACGACCTGAGGGCGAGCAGGGGCACGAGACTGGAAAAGGCCAAGGAAAGCGCCGAGAAGAGCATGGACAAGAAGATAAAGGGCGCGAAAGAGAAGGCCGATGGCGAGGCAAAAAGGCTAAACTCAGGGGTTGCCGGCGAGATATCCGAGCTTGAGAAACAGACCAAGAAGAATTTTAACAGTGCAGTTGACTTTATCGTGGACGAGTTCTCAAGGATAGGGGGCGGCGATTAAAAATGGCCTTTGAAAAAATCGAGAGCAAAATCAAGGAAAAGGGCAATGAAGAGGTTAAGGGAATCAAAGGCGAAGCCAAGAAAGAGATAGATGGCATAGAAAAGGACATAAAGACCGGGGAGGAAAAGGCCAACAAGAAGGTCATGGACAAGAGAAAACAGGAGTTCGAACTAATCCCGAAGAGAATAATCTCAAACGCCAGGATGGAGAGGAAGCTCCAGGTGGATTCAAAGAAGGCGGAGATAGTCCACAACGTCTTCGAGAGCGCGAAGAAAAAGATTCTCGACATGGACAGCAAGAAGAAGGAAAAGCTTCTGAAGAGCCTTGCCGAGGATGCAAAGAAGAGCGTCAGGGACCCGGTGCTCTACGTTGACAAGAAATACGCAAAGTTCATTGATGCAAAGGCCAAGGACATCGGCGATTTTGGTGTAATTGTCGAGAGCAAGGACGGCTCCATGAGAGTCGACAATACCCTGGACAACCTGATGCTCAGAATGGAGCCCGACCTCAAGGCCAAGGTCGGCGGGATTCTATTTGGGGACTAATAATCGTTTCTCTATGTGCAAAGAGGGATATCTGCTGTATCCATCCCCATATACGGTGAGAAGCACGTATCCGAGTCATAGTCGTCTATGCAGCCATCCTGATTCAGGTCATGGCTTGAAGTATAACCTGGATCGCCCGCGCATAAGTCCAGGCTTATTTGCATCGACAAATAATCAGCATAATCAACCTCTGCATCGCCGTTTAGGTCTGGACACAGCACGCATCCCGTAGCAATGCTCGTAGTTGTTAGGGTGGTGCTTGTCGTAGTGCTCGAAGCCCCGCTACTCCACGCGTTTATCAGGTCTATTACATCCGCCAGATTCGCCTGGTCATTGGACCAGAGAGTTATCAGGTCTATCACTTCTGAGAGACTCACGTCACCACAGGGTGCGCTGTCGCCAACCAGAGTGCAGTCCCCCGATATTGTTGTGCTGGTGCTTGTCGTAGTTGTGGTTGTAGCGCCCTCCTCGGCACATTCTATCTTGGATACATTGACCCCCCACACCGTGATGGAGCCGTCCGAGTCAAAGACGAACTTCATGTCGTCCGTTTCATAGTACTCGGTCCAGTTGTAGTCCCCCCCGCTCCAGGTGCCGTCTATCGTATCCAGGCTGGAGCCCTCGCCCGTTTTTATGTAGAGGTAGTCGTACCCCGACTCCGTAATCGCCTTCATATATGCCCTCATTGACGAGCCGGAGCTGCATTGATATTCATAGGAGGCGCAGTCCAGGTAATTCGAATACGGGTGCGGCGTTTCGAATGCTATGCTATGCTGCCCCAGGCCAAAGGAGCCGCCCGAATCCATGCTGCAGCCCGATGCGATGGTGGACGTGGTCAAGACCGTCGTCGTGCTCGTTGATGTGGATGTTGTCGATGTGGTTGTTGTGCCATTTATTGATGTCGATGTTGAGCTCGTGGAGGTGCTGCTTGTTGATGTGCTGCTGCTAGTGGATGTAGACGTCGTGGTAGTCCCGGTAACCGTAACCGCGGCATTGCTACTCCTTACTGTCTGAAGTTGCGGGTTTCCGCTGTTGTAGGTCCTTATATCTACGGTGTCAAGCGTTATGTTGCTGACTCCTGCACCTATCGCCTCGAATTTCGCGGACGCTATGCCGGTCCCGGAAGAAGATATGCCGTCCGTCGACCTGACTCTCAGGTACTGCACCGTCCCCTGGGTATTGTTTATGGTCGGTCCGACATCGGTATATGCGGTTGAGCTATCCGCAGTCAGGAAATCCCCTATCGTTAGCGAGGTGGCGTTCAGGACGTCCGGGTCAAAGCCGAGATGAATCTCCACGCTGTATGCATCTGAAAGCTGGCTGCTGTTAATCTCGACGGAGAAGGTGTCTCCAGCCACGGCGGCTACGCTCGAGGGGTCGATGCTCACGTCCAGCAGGATTGTGCTTGTGGTGCTCGTCGACGAGGTGCTGGTCGTGGTCGTCTGGTTTGTTATGCTTGTGGTGGTCGACATTGACGTGCTGGTAGAGGTCGTAGTGCTCGTGGACGTGGTAACAACGCTGCAGTCATACGTGCATCCGGCCGTCCCGCTGTCGCTCCAGGTGCTCGGGTTGTCGCACGTATTCTCGTCCCCTGAATTCCCCGATGTGGTGCCTGAAAACTTGAAGTCTGACTCCGTATTACCGCAGATTCGGTTCGAATCCACGTCATTGAACATCGAATCATGGAAGCGGATTCCGTTCGTGTTGTTGGATATGGTGTTGTTGGCGATTGTGTTACTGGAGGAGCTGCTGAAAGAGATTCCCTTGTCGAAGTCCGTGATGATGCAGTTCCTTATCTTGTTGCTGGCCCTGAGGTGCATGTAGATTCCGGTGCCGGAGGTGTCCCCGTCCCCGTCAATTTTGTAGTTCTGGCAGTCGAAGATTATGCCGCTCTCGCCGAACGTAATGCAACTGCCGTCCTGGTCGGTTATGTCCGCGCCGAGGTTCACGGTCGAATAGGTGCCGTCCAGCTTCGTGGTGCAGTCCGCACAGGAGGTGCAGGTATTCCCTGTCGATACGGTCGTTGTCGTTGAGGTCAAGCTCGTGCTTGTAGATGTTGACGTGCTCGTCGATGTACTGGTCGAGGTGGATGTCGACGTCGTGCTACTACTACTGGTCGTCGTAGTGCCAGACGTAACGACGCTGAATGCAAGGTCGTCATCATCTCCGTAGGTTCCGGTATAGCAGCTGCTTCCGCCACCCCACTTCCAGCCGATTATCGCCCTCACGTATTGGGTGCTACTGGCGTCATCCACGGTAAAGCTCGTGGAGTAAGTTCCTGTGGTTCCGGGGTAATCGCACTGGGAGTCTATAAGGAGCACTCTCCAGCCAGTGCCGTTATAATACCATATCTCTACTCTGTCATTGGAATCATAGCACTCCACCAGGACCTCCACGTTAACGGTGTCCCCCGCATTCACTCCGCAGGAGGAGCCCACGTTCGTAAGGGTAATCCCCTCTATGTCGTCCTCGCCGTTGCAGCTCGCCGCCCCGGCGCAGGAATCCGCCAGGATATTGTCGGTGCAGCCGTTGCTCCCAAGGCACGCGCTCCCGCACTGGCACTGCGTAACTACGGTTGAGGTCGTGCTTGTAGAGCTAGTAGTTGATGTTGTCGTGCTGGTAGAAGACGTGCTGCTGGACGTTGTCTGGGTTATCGTGCTAGTGGTGCTGGTCGAACTCGTGCTAGTGGTGCTGTAGCAGTTAATCGTCTCGACATCGATGCCCCAGTCTGTTTGAGAACCGTCGGATGTGAACCTGAACTGGATGCTCCTCGTGTTGGGGTGCTCCCTCCATACGTAGCCCTGTGAATCCCCGCACCAGTACGTGCTTGTGCCGGTGTCGGCGTTTATTATGTAGAACTTGTCATAATTGCACGTGGAATGGTACTCAATATCGTGCTTTACATAGACCTTTCCGTAGTAGCTGGATGGGCAGGTATAGGTGTTCGAAGAGCAATCCATGTTGTTGGGATAAGTGTGCGGGGTCTGGAAATCGATTGTATTGTCCCCGGCGCTCAGGCTTGCTGATGCAGAGGAGGTACACGACAGGATAGAGGTCGTGGTCGAGGTTGTCGTGGATGTGGTGGTTGTACTTGAGGTAGAGCTTGAGGAGGGGCAGTCCGCCTCGCAGTTGCCCGTGGTCTCGGCATTTGTAGCAGAGGAATCGCAGGTGCCGTCGCCGCAGTATTTCAGCTCATAGGTGAAGTCGAACAGCTCACCGCCGCCGTCTTCATATACATGGGCCGCAATGCTTATATCGCAGCCGGAAGAGCAGTACTCTTTACTGGTTATGTCGTTCCATGCATCGCTGTCCGCGCTGCCCGTGCACGTGGTGGCACAGCCCCCCACGTAATTCGTTCCGCTGCAGTTCCCGCCTTCGTAGAGATCCGGGCTGGAGGATTCGTCGTTGTTGGAATCAATCCAGAGCTTATAGCCGTCGTCGGATGCGACCCTGTAGCTCAGATTGGCCAACCGCCCCGGGACATTAATGGTCTTCCTGTAGAATTTATCGCAGTGGTCGCAGTTCTCGTCCCACTCGTCTTTCAGGTCCACGTCGCTCCAGCAGGAGTCGTCATAGTTGAGCTCGTACCAGTAGTCATAGCCGCCGTCCCTCATGACCTCGTTATCGGAATACTCGTCGCACTGGTCGTTGTCCGCGTCGTATCTCACCGCCTTCCAGCCGCACCTCGGGTCTGTGGGATTCGTCAAGCACCAGGACTTCGAGTTCGTGACGGTGCCTACGCACTCCCCGTTGCAGCTAGCCCACCTCGTGGAATCGTTAACCGCGCAGTCGCTTCCGTCTATGGTGCCATCATCATCACAGTCGGAATCCTCGGGGCACGGGTCGTTCATGTTGGAGAGGCCGTCGCTGTCCAGGTCCGTGGAGTACGAGGTGTCGGTGTTTATCATCTCGTGGTTAGAGGCGACGGCATAGTACTCAAAGCCGTTCTCCAGTGTGTAGGGGTAGGGGACCCCCACCCTGAGCCAGTATATTCCGTTCTCGCTGACCTGGTAATGGACGTGCTCCACGTTGTTCTTGGTGCTTCTCGAGGAGCTTATGAGGTTGTAATCGCCGTCGTAGAGGTAAAGATTAAAGTTGGTCAGGGATGCCGGGGTTCCTTTATAGCTCGAGACGTTGCGCCTCCAGACAAGCGTTGCCGTGATATTGGCGGGGGCGTCAGTCACGTAGACCTTATGGTACCTGTCGGTTGTGTCAGAGGCCAGTCTGGCATGCAGCTTGTAGCCTGACGGCTCCGTTGTCGCCCTGCTACTGTAGGTTGCGAGCGCCTCCACCGCGTCCACGAGCCCCGCCCCCTGCCACTGGTCCAGGGGGTCGGTGGTTGTATGCGACCAGCCACTCAGCTTCGTTGCAGAGTTCATGATTGCGGCCTTCATAAGGACCGGGTCGTTCGTCTGGCTATTCGTCTCAGCCCAGCTGAAGAGAAGCGCTGCCACGCCCGAGACGTGGGGGGTGGCCTGGCTGGTGCCTGTCCTGGGCGCGATGCTGTCTTCGGTTTCCCAGTCATTGTTGGACGACCATATCTCCTTCCCCGGCGCCACAACATCGACCGTCGTTCTGCCGTCGTCCGTCTTGCCGTGGCCGCTCTCGTTGTCCGGAGAACAGCTATCAGCATCACTACAACTTAGCACTGAGCCCACGGTAATGGCGTTGTAGTTGTCCCCCGGCGCCTCGATGTGCGAGTCCGGATTGTGCGTCTGGTCCCAGTTGCCTGCAGCGGTGACGAAGATGGTATCTCTCCCATACGATATATAGTCCACGAGTTGCGTCAGGTTAGAGCTGCCTGTCGTGCTCAGTTCGTCATAGTAGCGGCCCTGGCTCAGGCTGATTATCTCTGCGCTATTCGGGTAGTCTATGGCCCAGTTAATCCCGGCATAGAGGTAATCCCAGAGCCCAAATGCGGTTGAGGCCTGGACGTCTATTATCCCGGCGTAGGGTGCCACTCCCTTGTAGCTGCTGTCCTGGCTGACGATAATCCCTGCGACGTGGGTCCCGTGCCCCTCAATGTCCCCCTCGTGCCCGTCGGGGTCCGTGTTATTGTAGAAACTCCCCCAGTTGAGGACGGCGTTGATGTCGGGGTGGCTCCTGTCAATTCCTGTGTCGACGACCGCCACCGTGGTAACTAGTCCTCCGGACGTATTATCCTGGATTTCATCTGCTCTGATTAGGGATACTGACTCAATCAGACTTGTCTTGATTCCGCCTTCATCAGACACGTCGCCGGCATCTTCAACACCGACAACACCGCAGCTAAGAACCAATATACTGACTGCAAGAATGAATAAAACACCCTGTTTCATTTTATTCAATTAAGGATTGGTTCCAGCACTATAAATCCTTATTGATTCGCTGCTGTCTAGCCCGAGGACCAGGCACTTATCAGGTCTATCACGTCCGCAAGGCTTGCGCCGTCCGCTGCCCACAGGCTTATCAGGTCGATTACTTCTGCCAGACCCACTTCGCCGCAGGGCGGGTCGTCTCCTACTAGGTCACAGCCCCCGGATATTGTGGTGCTGGTCGATGTCGTGCTTGTCGTCGTTCCTGCTATTGTCGTAGAGGTACTCGTGCTGGTTGATGTCGTAGTAGTCGCGCTGCACGCATAGGTGCATCCGGTCGTCCCGTCGTCGCTCCAGTCTCCCGGAATATCGCATGTGTTCTCATCGCCTGAGTTCCCTGAGTTGCTGCCCGAGAACGAGAAATCAGCCTCGGTGTTGGAACAGACGGTGTTGGAATTCACCGTGTTGTACATGGCGCTCGAGAAACGGATTCCCTCAACGTTATTTGATACGGTATTGTTAACAAGGGTGCTGAAAGACGTGGAGCTGAGCAATATCCCCTTGTCAAACCCGGTAATGACGCAGTTTCTTATGGTACTGTCCGATTTCAAATGCAAATAGATTCCCGTTCCATAATCGTCTCCGTCCCCGTCGATTGTATGGCCCTGGCAGTCGAACTCTATATTGCCGTCGCTGAATGTGATGCAGTTCCCGTCCTTGTTCGATATGCTCGCAGTCAGCTGAACCGTGGAGTAGGTCCCGTCCAGCTTCGCGTTGCAGCCGGAGCATGAGCTGCAAGTATTCCCTGCTGACAATGTGGTGGTGGTCGATGTCGACGTAGTCGAGGTGGTCAATGTGCTGCTGGTTGACGTCGTTGTGCTGGTTGTTGTTGCGCCGGCGCAGGTATAGCTGCATCCCGTAACTCCTGTGTCGTTCCATCCAGCTACCGTGTCGCAGCTATTCTCGTCGCCGGAATTATCCGTGCCGTTGGCGAAGTAAAAATCCTCCTGCGTGTTGGAGCAGAAGCGGTTCGAACTTATGGTGTTGTTATCGGAGTTATAGATGCGGATTCCGTTTATGCCATTGGACTGTGCGGTGTTTGCCGTAATTGTATTATTGTCGGCTGATGTCCCAACGAACATTCCCTGCCAGGTGTTCGAGTTCATGGTGTTGTTGGTTATCGTGTTGTAGCTGCCGCCGACATAAATCCCCCGGTATGTGTTGGAGTTTGCGGTGTTGTTGGCGATGGTATGGTAGTCGGACAGGAGAGACAGGTATATTCCGCCGTCGTTGTTTGATGCGTTGTTGTCCGTAATCGTGGCGCCGTCTGAATAGTATACATAAATCCCATTCCCGCTGTTTGAGGTTAGGGTGTTGTTCAAAATGGTGTTGTTGTTCGAGCCATAGAGGTAGATGCCGTCTGAGAAACCAGTAATTATGCAGTTCCTCACGGTGTTGTTGTCTTTATAGAGCATGAATATTCCGTCATTTATGCCCGAACTGTCAATTGTATAGCCCTGGCAGTCGAACTCGACGTTGTCGGAATTGAAGGTGATGCATCTGCTGGGGTAATCTGTTATGTTCGTGGTCAGCTTAACCACAGTGTAGTTCCCGTCGAGCTTGTTGCTGCAATCCTCGCATGAGCTACAGGTCGTTTCCAACTGC
Source organism: uncultured archaeon (assembly GCA_964549685.1). Lineage (GTDB taxonomy): Archaea > Altiarchaeota > Altiarchaeia > IMC4 > QMZM01 > WALD01. Next base: position 91,382 of record CAZJVE010000002.1, read on the forward strand.
CATGCGCTTGAGTTCAACGGATAATAATCTGCAGTATTATTCACTCCGTCCCCATCACAATCAGTGCAGTAGGTCAGGTCATAGTCCAGCATCGGCTTGTTGCTGGCGAGAGCATAGTATTCGAAGCCGTTCTCCAAGGCACCGCCATAGACATCGACGTTGAGCCAGTATATCCCGTTCTCAGTGGCCTCATAGTAAACGTGCTCCACATTGTCCTTGTTGCTCGCGGACCAGTTGAGCATCTCGTTCATGTCTCCGTCATAAAGATAGAGGTCGAAGTCCGTCAAATCTGCAGGAGTAAGATTGTAGTTGGTAACATTCCTCCTCCAGACAATGGTTGCCGTGATGTTCGTCGGGGCATCGTCCACATAGACTCGGGTATACCTGTCCGAGGCATTGTAGACAAGCCTTGAGTGCAGCAGGTAGCCCGTGGGGTCTGTCGACGGCCTGCTTATATAAGTCCTGTATGCATCAACGGCATTCAGAAGCCCGGCCCCCTGCGTCCTGTCCAGGGGCTCAAGGTGTGTATGGCTCCATCCCGACAGCTTCGTCGCAGAGTTCATGATTGCGGCCTTCATAAGGACCGGGTCATTCGTTTTCGAATTCAAATCTCCCCAGTGGAAGAGCATTGCAGCAACCCCCGACACATGGGGCGTTGCCTGGCTCGTTCCGCTCTTCGTGGTATAATCGTCTATCTCCTCAGGCCAATCGCTCCAGTTATAGTTGCAGGACCATATGTCGTCCCCGGGCGCCAGGACGTCTATCTTCGTCCTGCCGTCATCCGTTACATTCCTTCCGCTGTCACTGTCCAGGGCCAGGCCCTTTGTCACCGAACCCACCGTGATTCCGTTATAGTTGTCCCCCGGAGCCTCGATGTGCGAATCTGGATTGTTCGTCGAGTCCCTGTTGCCTGCGCAGACTATGAACGGAGTATTCCTCTGATATGCGATGTAATCCACGAATTTTGTAAGCTCAAAATTGCCTGTCGTGCTGACCTCGACATAGGACCGTGCCTGGCTCATGCTTATTATGTTCGCGCCGTTGTCTATGGCCCAGTTCACTCCCGCATAGAGGTATTTCACTGCGTCATCCAGCTCCGTTATCGAGGCCTTCACGTTTATTATGTCTGCATTCGGAGCCACCCCTGGGTAAAGGTCGTCCTGGCTCGCGATAATGCACGCGACATGCGTTCCGTGTCCCTGAATATCCTCGGTGCTCCCGTCGGGGTCCGCATCGGTATAGAAGTTCCCTCCATTAACAAGATTATTATCGATAGCGGGGTGCGTGCTGTTGACTCCCGTATCTACGACAGCGACCGTAGCCAGAGAAGCCCCCGATACGTTGCTCGTAATCTCATCGGCCCTGATAAGCCCCACGGAATTATCCAGGGCGGTCTTGATTCCTCCCCTGGACGCATCGTTGGAGTTCTCGGCACTGAAAGCACCGTAGCTCAGGACTATCAAACAAACCAGAACAAATAAGTTCCTGTTTTTCATCTTAATCAATTAAGAATTAATCACGGGGCTATAAATTCTTATTGGTTCGCCCAGTTATCGATGGCATCGATTACGTCAGCCAATTCGGCCTCCTCGTTCTGCCAGAGGTTTATGATATCTATGACCTCTGCCAGGCTCACCTCCCCATCGCAGTCAGAATCGCCCGTTAGACACACTATCGTCGTGCTCGTGGACGTGGTGCTGGTCGAGGTGGTCGTGGTTAGCACTGTCATGCTCAGGTCCCATTCTACTGGTATGAAGTTCTGCTTCGTTACTGTGAGGTTCATGGAGTCGTTGCCGGCGACGGTTACCTGAAGCGCCGCATCGCCCGAGGAATTGGTGTAGGCATTGGCGTATGAGCCCGAGTTCTGCAGGCAGACCCTCGCATCCTCGACAGGGCCGGCTGAACCGTTAACGGAAACCACTATTGAATTCTCCCCCAGATAAATCTCGCTGGGGAATTCCACGGTGAAATTCTCCGGGACCGAGGTCCATATCGGAACCTCAGGGTCTCCCAGGAGGTTGTAGTCCGCAAAGTTCTTCTTCGAGGCATCTCCGCCGCCCCATCCCTCATCCGTTGGCCACTGGTTGACGTAATACCATCTCTTCATGTCCGCCAGCGTCTTCCCCGGCTGATGGCTTCCGTTGATGAACTGCTCGAAGAACCTGTAAACCAGCTCCTGGTTGAAGCCGTCGCCAAGGACCCATCCCTGCGTGTAGTAGCTGGTCCTTGTGGCCCCCACATAGCCGATGGCCCAGTTCTTCAGCACCTCGTTGCCGAGAGAGCCTGTCTGGTCGAATGCCCCGGTTAAACAGGAATCTGCATAGACAAGCGGCAGCATCCCGCCGTTTGCAGGGTCCGTCCCGGTATCTACAAAGGCGTCGCATGTCTGGCACGGTACCGACACGGTATATAGCCCGTGGCCTGACCAGGTTACAAGGGAATTCCCATAGCCTGCATAGGTCTCAAAATTGGAATATGTGAGTGCAGCATCCCTGTCGTACGTGCTGGAATGATACAGTCTGTAATTCGAGAAATTCCCCGGTTCCAGTAAATCAGCCCTGACCAGCTCCATCAGATAGGCATCGTCAGTGGTGTCGTCGGATACCCCTCCCGCAAGAACCGCCCTCGAGAACCACTCGCTGCTGTTCGTGGGCGGTGATTTCTCATAGCTGATTATGGCACTGACAAGGCTCTCAATCTCCGTTGCTGTTGATACCGGCAGCCTCCCGACGTAGACGTCGGGAATCCAGTCCGTTACCTCGTCCCCGACCCCGGTGTGTTCATTCTCTCCATAGTTGGAGTCCCAGTCGCTATTCCAGTCCCCGCCAAGGCAGCTATAGTAGTAGTCGGTCGGCACACTATCCTCGTCGCCTTCATACCAGTCCCTGCTCACTCTCAACGAGGGGACCTGGCTGTCCGAGCCTGCAAGAAGAACCCATTCCGCCCCCTCGCTGTATCTGTCGATGATGAAATCCCTAATCATCTTCTGCGGTGGATTCTCATGGGAATTCAAATCCATTGCACTGAAGCCGGAAACGGTCCAGTTGGTGGTTGAATTCCCCTCCGCCAGGAAGAGAACTTCCTGGTCCGTAACTACAGAAACATTGTCCAGCCACCAGCCGCCGAAGCTGACGTAGGTGTCGGTAACATAGTAGAACCTAAGGTAGATTTCCTCCCCGGCGTAGCTGTCCATGTTTATAGTATCCTGCACCCAGGAGCTGTTCCCGGTATAGGCATAGGCGCCCTCCGTCCCTACATAGGCCTCCGGCTCCCGGTAGTCGGTCATCTGCCCGCCCTGCAGTTGGGTCCAGTTTTCTCCATTGCTTGAGACCTCGATGTAGCCAAAGTCCCAGCCCTTCTCGACCTTGAATTTTGTCATGAGCGTCAGCTTCGCAGTGGTTGCATTGCTCAGGTTCAGTGTTCTCTGCATATAGTTGCTCTGGTCGTTGCCTGTCCCAGAATGGAAAACATAGTTCTCGGTTCCGTTGTAGCTCTGATAAATCCACTGCACGGTATATATCTCTGCTGGAACGCCCTTCTTCGTCTTCCATTCCTTCAATGGCTCCAGGGAAGAGTTCAAAGAGGAGTCGGTTATTATCAGATACTTCGTTGCGTTGGAGACAGTAAGTGTGCCCACCTTTCTCTTCTTCGGGAGTTCGTATTCAAGGCGTAGCGAGACCCTCCTATGGAAGAGCAGGCTGCCACCACTATATTGCAGCGGGAAGATTGAGACCGATACCAGCTTGTGGTCCTTAAAACCATCGATAATCCAGAAGGAATAGACGTCTTCTGGGAACAGAAGGGACTGACCACCTGCCGTTTTAAGCGCCGGGGGATTCCCCCCTGTAGTCATGATTACGGGCTGCTTCGACAGGACAAGGCCATCGACCTCGCCGAGGGATTCCGTTTCTGTGTCCTCCAGAATTACCTGAATATTCATAGCATCCCGGGGAATTTCCACGAACTCTCTCTTCATGGGTAGCCTTGGTTCATTGGGAATGGCTGTAAAATCAAGGCCCGGAATCTCATACTGGATTCCCTCATCGCTCTGGAATGCCGTCGGCTCCTGGAACTCAAAATCCAGATGCGTGCTCTCGGCCGAGACCGAGGCCGAAAGAAGGAAAAGCAACAGCAGCGCTCCAAACCTGTTCGACATAATCTCTATTTGCCTGCCAATATTTAAATACACAGAACTATCTTTTAATATAGCAAGATGCCTGCAATGAAAAAGAGAGAGTACGGCGGCCCCGCGGGAGGGGCAGGACTAATCCGCTACTTCGACGTCGACGAAGGCGGCCCCAAGCTCGATCCGAAGTTCGTGCTCGGAATAGTCATAGCCGTAATCCTTCTTGAGATTCTTACGAACATGTTTTGATTGAACCGCAAAATGTGGCTGAATGCTTCGCATTCAGACACGCGCCCGACAAAGTCGGCCGCGTCGGTTCACGCTTTGTGCGACATACGCTAATTGCGACGTCGCCTTCCTCCGTCGCAATTTTTCAAAATTCGCTTCGCGAATTTTCAAATCGCTAGTCGCATGTGAATTCTCTAGAAATTTACCGGGAAATTCAGTTATGGCGAACAGGTCCGGGAGTGAATCTACCAGCTGAACACCGGCAACCTGAGTACATCCTCGTTCCCGCTACCCCACCAGCACCCTCTAGAGAGGTTAGGGCTGCTCCCGTCAAGGTCTGACCCGGTTCCCCCGGAAGAAAGTCCGGTAAGACGAGAGGTCATAGTCAGAAACTCAGACCGAATGAACGGCTGATAGACTGCCTCCCGGACTTCAGCTTTCCCTAAAGGCGATTGGGAATTACAGAGGACGCCTACCCCTCCAGCCTAGTTCACCGTAAGATATGTGGATTATAGACCTAAAAATTCCCAGCTATTTAAATCAGAAAACTAATATCTATGTATTCGTTTAATCTCACTGAAACAAGATGGATTCCATAGTAAATGCTGCTATACAGCACGGAAGTCTGGAAAAAAGGTCCTTTGATGAATTTGAAGACACTGACAAACTAAAGATAGTCGTTCTTGGTACAGGCGGAGGCGGAAACAACACAATAAATAGGCTGCAGCACATAGGCATAGAGGGCGCTGAGCTGATTGCCGCCAACACAGACAAGCAGGATTTGCAGAAGTTGGAGGGAGATGTAACGAAGATTCTAATTGGAGCCAAATTGATGCGCGGCCTTGGCGCTGGCGGATTCCCGGAGATGGGAGAGAAGGCTGCTGAAGCATCAAGGCACGAATTAGCCGACCTACTTGCTGATACACACCTTCTGTTCCTGACAGCGGGAATGGGCGGCGGCACCGGAACCGGCTCAGCCCCCGTAATCGCAGAAATCGCAAGGGACCAGGGCGCGATAGTAGTAGCTATAGTAACATTCCCATTCAACCTGGAGAGAACAAGGTTGAATGTCGCAAGGGCAGGAATCGACCGCCTGAGAAAGGTTGCCGATACAGTCATAGTCCTTGACAACAACAAGCTTGTGCAGTACGTACCTAACCTCCCGATAGACAAGGCCTTCTCTGTTGCGGATGAGGTCGTTGCAAGGGCAGTCAAGGGAATTACCGAAACAATCATGGAGCCCAGCCTAATCAACCTCGACTTCGCAGACATAAAGTCCGTCCTCGGAGGGGGCCAAGTTGCGGTCATCTCCGTCGGAGATGGAGAGGGCCCGGACAAGGTCGAGCGGGCAGTTGAGAATACTCTGGCACAGCCGCTCCTTGAGGTAAGTTATGCGGATGCTAGCGGAGCATTAATCCATATAACTGGTGGAGAGGAGATGACACTCGGCGAGGCCAACGCAGTCGGCGAGCTCATAACCAAGGAGCTTAGAGCCGATGCATCAGTAACCTGGGGCGCCAGGGTCGAGCCAAGCCTGAAGGAGAAGATTCAGGTCATCGCAATCCTGACGGGAATAAAGTCTCCGAACATACTCTCAACCTGCGACGATGACAGCAGAACAGGCGCCTTCGTATATACTGAAGAATTCCACAGGTGGTCCAGAGGCCTTCCCGAAGTATAGCTACTTCTTTCTCTTCTCGGACGCTTTTCTGAATACTCCAGTCAGAGTAGTTGCCTCCAGCCCCGAGATGAATGCCCGGCCTATCAGCTGCCTGAACGTCTTCTTTGCTACTCTCTTCCTAAAATCTTCCTTATAGACCGAGTCAACGAGGGCGCTGAACTTTTCCAGCATGATGTCCTTCTCAATCTTCTTTGCCTTCCTGAACTTCCTGAGCCCTTTCCTGTTAGAAGCCTTTGAAATCTCGTAGAGGACTATCGCCACGGACTGCGACAGGTTCAGGGTCGGATACTCATCACTCGCCGGAATCGTAACCAGCATGTCGCACTCCTTTATCTCTTCGTTCAGCAGCCCCGTATCCTCTCTACCAAAGAGAATCCCCACCTTCCCGTCCAGGTCCAGGGAATTCCCCAGCTCCTCCGGAGCCACGGGAGACCTCATCGCATTACTATCTCCTGCTATAACCGCGCTAGTAGCAACAAGAAAGTCGAATTTCCCGGCCAGCTCATCGAAGCTCTTCAGCACCTCGGCGCCCTTCAAGATATCTATGCCGTGCATGGCCATCGCTCTTGCTTCTCCTTCAAGCTTCGGCGGCTTTACAAGGACAAGGCTGCTGAAACCGAAGTTCTTCATGGCCCTCGCTACCGAGCCGATGTTGCCCTGATACTTTGGCTGCACCAATACCACAAAAAATTCGGCCATACCGTTAGTTATAAGTCACTCAAGATTAATTATTTAACATGAGATTCATAGGGACCATTCATGGCAAGGTCGACCCCACCAACTTCGACATACTTCTTGCTGTAGCAGATGTCGAGAAGGGGAGCTTCGTGAAGATAAACCACGAGCTCTATGGTTGGGTCCTTGCCAGGATAGAGAACCTGAACAGATACCTTGAAAAGAGCGAGGAGGTAATCCTGGCGAAGGCCAGGACAATAGGTTACAAGGAAGGCAACCACATACTCATACCAAAGACGCCCTTCAAGCCCCAGGAGAAGGTCTATTCTGCCGACAGGGAGTTGATAGCCGATATCATAGGCCTGAAGAAGACTAAGACGGACAACCTCTACCTTGGCCTCCTTGAGGGCCACGACATCCCGGTCTACCTCGACACGGACAAATGCATAAGCAAGCACATGTCCGTCCTTGCAAAGACGGGGGCAGGAAAGAGCTATACTGTGGGAGTCATCCTCGAGGAACTGCTCAAGGGCAGGTTCCCCATAGTCATAATCGACCCGCACGGCGAGTATTCCAGCCTGAAGCACGAGAGCGAGGACTACGACTCCATGCTCCCGTACGGCACCAAGCCCAGGGCCTATGACAACCAGATAAAGGAATATGCTGCCAATATCATCACAAACCCCGAGGCAAGGAAATTCACTATCCGGCCGAAGTTCACTCTTGAGGAGCTGGTCGAGATTCTGCCCATGAGGCTTACTGACAAGCAGAAGTCCATAGTCTATGACGTCCTGCGCAGAGTCGAGCACCAGGAGTACACCATCCAGGACCTCATAAATGCGGTAAGGATGGAGGAGAGCAAGGCAAAGTGGAAAGTCATAAGCGGCCTTGAATCGCTGCGAAACTCCGGCATCTTCGACGGCAAGCCCCTTGCAGAGAAGGACCTGGTAAAGGGGGGCCAGGCCACCGTAATCAACCTGAAGGGAGCAGAACCAAGGATACAGGAGCTCATAGTCTCGAAGGTCTCCAAGGACCTGTTCAACGCGATAAAGGTTGGCGATATTCCTGCATTCTTCTACCTGGTCGAGGAGGCGCACAACTTCTGCCCTGAAAGGGGCTTCGGGGACACGCTCTCATCACAAATTCTCCGCGACATCGCATCCGAGGGAAGGAAGTTTGGATTGCATCTGTGTGTTGTTTCACAGAGGCCCGCCAGGATAGACAAGAACGTCCTCTCCCAGTGCAACACACAGGTCATTCTCAAGGTAACGAACCCCAACGACCTCAGGGCCCTTGGGCAGTCCATAGAGGGCTTCACCCCCGGGATGGAGAACGACATAAAGCAGCTCTCCGTGGGGCAGGCCCTTGTTGTTGGCGAATGCGTCGAGCAGCCGATTACAATCAACATAAGGGCAAGAGAAACCAGGCACGGCGGCTCCAGAGGCAAGGAGGCAAAGCCAAGGCCCGAGACAAAGCCCGGCATCGTGGAAAAGATAAAGCCCGTCTTCATCAAGGAGGATGAGCAGCCAACACCCATCACAAAGGAGCAGCCCAAAAAGAAGAAGAAAACCAAGTGGGGCCTGGTCAAGAAAATATTTCTGAAGGATGAGTGAGGGAGATACACAACAGCACAAGTGGCTAGGTTCGTTCTCTCTATCTTATTATCATTCAATAACGCTTTTCAAATCATCCAGTAGATTGTCTGCTTTTGCGTCGTATGTATCGACGTAGTATATCTTTTGGTCGTCGGCATATAATATTTCACGTAGAGATATGTGGAATCCTGCCTTTTCGTCGTTTAGTTTTAGTATGTGGTTGTTCCTTAACTCTATGTCCTCTAATTTATCCGACAGCATTACCCTGAGTGGTATTGAATGGCCTGTTTTTCTTAATAGAACCGAGGTAAGAATGCTTGGTATGAGCTTCCTTTTTATTTTATTTTTGTATTCAACGTCTGTAAGCTTTTTTGCATATTTTTTCCAATCTTTCAGCTTTATAGTAATTGTGAAAAAAGAACCAAATCTCTGCCTGGAAATTGAGCTGATGTCTTCCTTTTTTATTTCAATAGGGGGATAGTTTTTGGTTGGATATATAAGCTCAATCTTTTTCCCATACACTCTAACCATTGGCTGATACACGAGAAAGGTGAAGTAATCGACCAGGGTAAGTAGAAAACCTATGAAAAAGAAAAAACCCCCAATTCTTCGAAACCAGAGCATAATGTCATCGGTTGCAGGCAGGAAATTAAAAAAGATAATACCGACAACCAGAAGCAATACACTGTTTAGTATTATATGGGATTTGTTAGGTTTATAGTCTCTAAAAGCATCACCTCTAATCTTTTCTCTAATCTCCTTTTCCTTATATTTCCCTAGTTTCGTAGACCATTCTACCTCCCTTCTTAGTCGGGTTATGCCCAATACTATAAGCAAAAATGCGTAAGACGTTAGGATTAGTAGCAGGATTATAGTGTTTAAGCCATGTTCCCATGTCCACCAAAAATACAGGAGTGGAAGAAAAATCCAAAAACCAAAGAATATCATCAGGTAGGGGTACCAGCGTTTCTTTGTAGTGAGATATATTGCTGCTGTTAGCGGTATTAAAGTCACAAGTATGCCAGGAATTCTAGGAGACAATAGCAATGCTATCAAACCAAGCACGATAGATATCACAAACAAGCAGTTACGCATTATGTTATAATACGTCTTGTATCTCAGTTTCCAGATAAAGATCAAAAAGAGAGAGATAGGAAATGCATCAAGAAGACTAAATAAGATGGGGAATACCTTATCCTCTGAAAGCAAAAAATGATTAACACCTACAACCAACACAATGGCAAATACCAAGAACCAACCGAACCCCCCAGCGATATTTCTCATCTCATTAATCTATAGCCCCCCATACCTTTTATCCTGTGTAGATTAATCATTACGTAGAGAGATGAGATGAAAAAGAAACCAAAGGTATGGGCTAAGAAGATAAGATGGAATGGTATCGCAGTGAGTAAGAAAAGATTGGAGACAAAGGATAAACTCTTATTCTTCCTTCCCCTCTTGTTTGTGCTCATAATTCTCATAATCTGCACCATATTTCTGATTACGAGGGCTTTTTGGTGGGGGGTGATGATAGGCCTTATTATTGCTCTCATGTCCTTCACTTTCATAACTATCATAAAGCTACATTCTTATCGGCCCCCAAAAGGTTACGACTACTACGTTTTATATGATTCCGAAGACACCTTAGACCATGAATTGGGGCATATAATCGGGGAGCATTGTGATAAATTAACCAACCTTCCCTCCCTGATTGACAGACTTATCTATGAATTGTCAGATGACCCGTGGATCACGAAATTGCTAAAGAGACCGAGATGGAAGAGGAGGGCCGATAGGTCGCAGTTTGAAATCACTTATGCTGATTAATAACTTGCTACGCCATCTCTTCAGCAATAGCATAGACCTTCTCCAGGTCGAAGATTGTCTTGTTGTCCTCGAAGAGCTTTTCTACGAGCTTGTGATGCACCTTCATCTTCAGCCCGCCGATTGCCAGCGCGCCGATTGCTGCCTTTCCTTCGAGGTCCTTGCAGTCGTCCTGAATGCCCACGCCCTCAATCCCTGCAGGGGGGACTGCATTCACGTCCGCAAGGACCTTCAGCTCGGGAAATTTCGACCATATTGATTTAGAAAGGACTAGAATCCCCTCGGGGCCTGTGGAAATTACAATATCTTTATCAGAAACCGCCTTCTCGGTGGATTCGTCGTCGGCAACCTGCATCGGCTTTACATCCGCCCCGTACTTCTCCTTCATCAAGGCGCAGATTTGCGTGGCCCTCCCCTCCTTCCTGGATGTCAGCGTAACCTCGCAGCCCTCCTTTGTAAGGAGGACGGCCACCCTCTGTCCGACAGGGCCTGTTCCGGCGAGAATCACCGCCTTCTTTCCCTTCAAATTGCCGTCCATGGCGTGCTTGACCTTTACCGCGCAGCCGCATGCCGTGGTATATGCGCCGTCGGGGTCGACTGCAATGGAAACTCTGAAGAAGTCGGGCAGCTCCTTGAATGCTTCCAGTGCCTTTTCGAGCATCTGCTCTCCGAGATTGACGTCATGGCCTCCAATGAACAGGGCGGTATTCTTCAGCTCGTCCGGGTGCCTGGTGAATACGCAGCTGTGCACCATGTCCCTTACATCGTCTGGGGCAATGTTGCAATAGGGGACGATGACGTCTGCTCCCGCATCATGGCCAACAATGAGGTCGAAGAGGCTGGCATACTTCTCCGGGCTCAGGTAGGCGAGAATCTTTTTCATTGAATTAATACATGAGTTTGCAGGGTAAAAAATCATGCTGCAGGATTAGTTTTTAATCTGCTCTCCAATAGATTTATACCATGGATTTGGGAATCATCTACAGCAACATGGACCTCGTGATGAAGATAGTTTACAGCGTTCTGGTCCTCATAGGCGCGAAGTTTGTGATAATCCTGCTGAGGCCGACCATGAGGAAGCTTGACGGCCATATCGGCGAGGTCGACCTCACGGAGAGCACGCACAAGCTGATAGAGAACGTAATCCACTACGGCATATATATGGCTGCGGTGGTCGTAATCCTCTACATCTTCGGGCTTAAGGACGCCTTCTATGGGGTTCTTACCGGTGGAGCAGTATTCGGCTTCGCCATCGGCTACGCCGCCCAGGATATCGTCTCCAACATGCTCTCAGGGGTTATGATAGCCGTCGACAAGCCATTCAAGATAGGGGACAGGATAATGGCTGCCGGCATAACCGGAGTTGTGAAAGACATAACCCTCAGAACGACCGAGATGAAGACCGATGACGGCGTTAAGGTCGTGGTCCCGAACTCTAACCTGCTAAAGAGTCCCATACACAACTACGGCAGGAAGAAGAAGTAAAATGCAGGACAAGATATTGGACATCTCGAGGAGGAGGGGGATAATCTATCCCTCCTTTGAAATCTACGGCGGGCTTGCGGGATTCTACGACTATGGTCCTGTCGGAAAGAGAATAAAGGAGAACGTCGAGAACCTGATAAGAGAATTCTATGTCATTGACGAGGGCTTCATGGAGGTCGAGTGCCCTACTCTCTCGCCCGAAGAGGTGTGGGTTGCCTCCGGGCACGTGGAGAACTTCGCAGACCTGATGACGGAGTGCAAGAAGTGCGGCGCACCATACAGGGCGGACCACCTCGTGGAGGCGCACCTCAAGAAGGCAGTCGACGGCCTCGGCATCAAGGAGCTTGAGACCCTGATAGAAAAGGAGAAAATCAGCTGTCCCAAATGCAGGGGCGAGCTTGACAAAGTTTATAACTATAATCTGATGTTCCAGACCTTCGTTGGCCCTGGCAAGGAGAAGAAGACCTCCTACCTCCGGCCTGAAACCGCGCAGACCACATACCTCGCCTTCAGGCGGCTCTGGGAAATCGGCAGGAAGAAGCTCCCCCTCGGAGTGCTGCAGATTGGCCGCTCGTTCAGGAACGAGATATCGCCGAGGCAGGGCGTTATAAGGTTGCGGGAGTTCAACCAGGCGGAGATTCAGATTTTCGTGGACCCCGATGAAAAGGACACCGAGGAATTCAAAAATGTTTCTAAGATAAAGGTTAGAATTCTCGACAAGAATGATAAAGAGTCCGATATGACTCTTGGCGATGCCGTCAAGAAGAAGATAATAGAGTCAAGGCTCATTGCATATCACCTGGGCAGGGCGCTGCAGCTGTTCGAGGCCATGGGGATAGACGGCAAGAGGCTGAAGCTCAGGCAGCATAGAGATGAGGAAAGGGCATTCTATTCGACCGATACCTGGGACGTTGAGTTCCAGTCCGAGCAGTTCGGCCGGGTCGAGCTTGTTGGAATATCGGACAGGACAGACTATGATTTGAAGGCACATCAGGACCTCAGCGGCCAGAGCATGGAGGTCAATCTGGAGGGCAAAAGATTCATACCCCACGTCATTGAGATAGCATACGGGGTCGACAGGCCGGTTTACTGCGCGGTTGAGTCATGCTATGCCGAGGATGACAGGGGCGCATACTTCAAATTCCCAAGGAGAACGGCACCCTACCAGGTGGCAGTCTTCCCTCTTGTTAACAAGGACAAAATTCCCGAGAAAGCAAGAGAAATTTTCAATTCCCTGAAAAAGGCCAGGATATTCTCTCTTTACGATAGAGGGGGAAGCATAGGCCGAAGATACGCAAGAGCGGACGAGATAGGAATCCCTGCCTGCATAACGGTAGATTATGATACTCTGGAGGACGATACGGTGACCGTCAGGGAAAGGGATTCCAAGAAGCAGGAGAGAGTAAAGATAGAGGAACTCTCTAAGCACATTTTATGAAGATTTCGTCGTACAGGCTTTCCTGCTCGAGCTTCACTCGCTGGTTGTTTGACAGGTACAGCAGCGAAAGGAACAGGGATATCTTTTCCTCGAGGTTGCCGGCCATCTCCGAGAAGAGGGCCACGTCCTTTGTAGACAGGATGTCCCTCACCCTCTGGTAGGTCTCCTCTATCAGCTCGGTTATGTTGGCGGTAAGCGCGATTTCGAGCTCCTTCTTCCCGTTGCCGTTTCCGTTGCCTTCCTTCTTCAGCTTCTGCTTGAGAGTCTTTTCCTCCAGGACCCCCTGGATTGCGTTAATCAGCTCGACTGCGGTTACCCTTCTTTTCACAATCCTCTTTGGCTTGACGTGTATTGGAAGGCCGTCGTCGCCCTCAATCTCCCTCTTGAGCTTGTCTCCTGCAGAGGAAAAGGCCGAGGGGTCTAATTCACCGAACAGGTCGAAGTCCCCCTCAAGGAACTCGGGCATGAACTCGTCCATGCTTATCGGAATGTTGCCGACTATGTCGGCCTTCATTCGCAGGAGAACGGCGGTGACAATGACTACGTTAGCGGGAATCGTGAAGTTCATGTCTTTCATCTGCTCGACCTTGGAGGCGTATTCGGTAGCAAGCTCGGATATGTCGATGTCCCAGGGGTCCATCTGGCCAATCACTTCATAGAGGGTGTCCTTCCAGAACGAGCTTTCCATCATTCCGTGCGGGAATGATGTTTTGTGAATCTCCTGATTTGCGATATTGGCGTCGGTCGCGACCATTTTGGTGGTATTAGTGATAAGGTCGATTCGGGTTTAAATACATTACGGTTTTTCCTCGCTCAGGATAGCGATTACGTTCCTGCCCAGCCACTTCAGCGGGACGGTTATGTGTGCCCCGGTGCCGAACTCCTTGGCCTTCTTCTTGCGCACGTCGCTGATTCCTATGTCCACCCGGACGATATCACCCTTTCTCATTATATATATTTATATATATCTAAGTATAAAAAGGTTTTGGTTTTTGCGGATTTGTACAAGAAGTGAATCCGAAAGGGATTAATACCTATGAGGCAAATACTTTAATGCTTAAAATGAAGTACGGGCTCTTGATACTGCTGGTGGTGTTATCACAGGTTGCGGTGGTAGACTCGAATGTTATAATCAATGAAGTGATGTACAATCCGAACCAGTGCACCGACTCGTATTGTGAATGGATTGAGCTGTATAATCCCACCGCATCAGCCGTGGATGTGAGTGGATGGGGCCTGTCGGATGATACTGCGACTGACACATTAGAGGGAACCAACACAGTTATTCCCGCCTATGGGTATGCAATAATAACGGATAAAACGACCTACGTCTACAGCTACTTTAACGTTAATGCATCGGCTATCAGACTCACCGTTGATGACGAGAGCATCGGCAACGGACTTGGTAACAGTGGCGAGAGCATAGGGATATCGTCAGGCAACTACTCCGATTCAATGACATATTACGGTAATGAACTGGCAGGATATTCAACCGAAAAAATAGGGTCCAGCTGGACGGAGAGCGTCGCACTGGGCGGAACTCCAGGTTCGGCCAATGGGGCCGCAGCGACAACCACCTCCACGACAACAACCACAACGACATCGTCCACGACAACAACCAGCGTCCCAATCGCAGCCGTAATAATCAACGAAATAATGTATGACCCAAACCAGTGCAGCGATACATACTGTGAGTGGATAGAGCTCTACAACCCCACAGGCTCGTCGGTTAATATTTCCAACTGGACTATCTCAGATGACAGTGCAACCGATACCCTGATGGGGACCACCATGGTCATCCCGGCCTATGGTTATGCCATAATCACGGACGTCACCAACAATGTCTACAGCAGCTTCAACGTTAGTGCATCCGCTATCCGGCTTACGGTGGATGATGAGAGCATCGGCAACGGATTAGGTAACACAATCGGAGAAACCATAACTCTGTCCTATAGTACGTATTCTGACTCGGTAAGTTATTCCATAGGGGGTACACCGGGATATTCTGTCGAGAAAACAGGCTCTGGCTGGGCTCAGAGTGCCGTAGATGGCGGCACGCCGGGCAGCGCAAACAGCGGAACGACTACGACGACCACTACCACAACAACGACCGCTGCAAGCACGTCTACGACAACAGCCCCTGCTACGACGTCCACTACAACAAGCACGTCTACGACGGTGACTGGTACGACCACCACGAGCACATCCACGACCGTAACCAGTACGACATCTACCACGAGCACGTCTACGACTGTGACTAGCACGACATCCACTACGAGCACATCCACGACAGTGACTGGTACAACAACCACGTCCACTACAAGCACGTCCACGACAGTAACTGGCACAACAACCACGTCCACTACGACCACCACAACGACCAGCACGACCACAACGATATCCGGAGAGCTGGAGGTAACATCGGCACAGGCCTCCCTGGGCGAAACGGTTACAGTCGATATAAGGGTTAACAGCGCCCCCAATGAAGTTAGTGCATTTGGATTCGACTTAACATATGATGGAGACGTCCTCCTGTATCAGGCTTATTGGAACGGGAGCATTATCGAGGGCTATGATTACCTTGGCGTGAATGACATCTCACTAGATACGGTCAGGGTCGGCGCATTTACGACCCAGAACGCAATACAGGCCGGAGAATCCGGAAGCATTTTGGAAGTGGACTTCACAGTCGTAGGCTGCTATAATATCTCACTTGGGCTGACAAACCTTGTGGATGATGTTTCCTCCTGGGAAGTAAGCAATGGGACCTTTACCTGTACGGGGGCCGCTACAACGACTACCTCCACCACCACAACATCCTCAACAACCACGACACTGGATGGCGTGGTTGAATACATAGATATAGGGGACTCTGAATTCTTCCCCAATCCCATGCCCATAGTGTTGGGAAGGTATGTAAGATGGATCAACTTTGATGCAATCCCGCACCAGGTAATGATGGATTCGGGTCAGGGCATAGACTATACGAGTGCGGTATTATCCCAGTATCAGGAATCAACAGTCCTGCTGATAAATGATACAGGCACCTACACCTATCACTGTCACCTGCATCCTGAAATGACCGGCACAATCGAAGTCAACGCTGAAACCACGACCACCCTTGGAGAATGTCTTACCGGAGACCTCGACTGCGATGGAACAGTGGGTTTGGACGAGGTAGTGGACGTGATTACCCTTTGGACGGAGGGCCAGGCCCTTCTCAGCGAGGTAGTAGAGGCCATAACCAACTGGGAGGCGCAGGCGGGGGGCTAGTTCTTGCGGGACGAAAACCCTATATGACCTTGTCTTCTCTCAGCACCGACAGCAGATTCAGCACCGAATAGGATGCCCGGGTTATGCCCATGCTCCTCTTCTCGGTGTCGGTGCCGACGAGATAGATGCCGTCAACCGGGGTTTTGATTCCCGTGAATTTTGTGTTGATTGTCCATGCTGCCTTCTCGGGCACAAGGATTTGGTAGTGTGTCATGTCCTCGCTCTTTTCAAGCCCCGGCTTTACGTCAAATATTGCAGCCAGCGCCCTTTTTTTCTCCTTCTCCGGCTTGTAGTTTTCGGGCAGCCTGAACGCGAAGCCGACGAGCTGCTTTCCTTTTGGAGCGAGAGAGGAGTCATAGTTTGATACGGGCACGGCCCAGGTGTAGGGATTGGAATCCACCCATATCTCGGAACCGTCCCTCTTGAATGCCTGCTCGTTCAGGCCGAGCCATATTGTGAGGGCGTCCGCCCTGTGCGATTCCTTGAGGGAGCCCCCGTACTCTTTCGGAAGGTCTTTGATGATTCCCGGCAGCTCCGACGCAAACCCGGAGTAGATTACGGTCTCCGCGGAATACTCGGCCTTGTCGGTGAGAATCTTCTTCTTCCCGCCTGAGCCCTCTATCTTCTTTACTTCCTCGTTAGTCTTAATCTCAACCTTCCCATCAGGCATCGACGACAGGACGGAATTCGTTATGGACTGTATTCCTCCCCTGGGGTAGAACTGGTCCGTTGCGCCCTCCTTCATAAGGACGTTGTAGAGCTTGTCAAGGATGTTCTTGGAGCGGCTCTTGTAGTGTTCTGCATCGAGGAACCTGGCAACCGGGGTCTCCTTCATCGACGTCCCGGTCATGAAGTAGGACAGGCAGTTAAGGAACCTCGTGGTGGATTCGCTGAGGTTGTTCCCGATGAGGTCCCCAACGGACTTTTTGGACAGATCCTCCCCCGACTTGAAGAGATATGATATCGAGAATAGAGCGGATACAAGATGCAGCCTGTCAACCGGAGGGATTAAATCGAAGTTGAACCAGCCCTGCAGGTTCCAGGGGAATGGCTTTACTTTGTTGTTCAGCCTGACGTAATAGCGGCCGTGGGGAACAAAATTCGGGACGACATCGAAATAGCTATCCATCAGCTCACGCAGCGGGCCGTTCTCAACCCTCGTTATTATGTGCGGCCCGGTATCCACTTGATAACCGTCGACGTCATAGGACCTGCATACTCCTCCGATGTCGGGGCTCTTCTCAAGGACCAATACATTCCTTCCCTCCTTTGCCAATGCAAGCGAGGTCAAAAGCCCGCTGATTCCAGCGCCCACAACAACGATTCTGTCCTTATCCATCTTACAACACAAAGGAAATCGCAATAACACCAAAGAGGAATTCTATCAGGATGAGAATCAAAACGAGGTCCTTCTCAGTAACCCCGCCGGTCAGCTTCATTATCCACTGGCAGAGGCTTACCGGCCTCTCCGGACTGAAGAGCTTACCGTCCCTGTACCGGCCCCACCAGCCCTTGCTCGGGAACCCGTTCTTCGCCTTTATGAAAAAGTCTATGATGTAGGGGAGCAGGACTATGGTCCCGAGGGTCTCGAAATTTCCTATTATTACCGCGGATGCGATTACTGCGCCAACCGTCAGGGTCCCTATGTCACCTATCAGAACCCTTGAGGGATACCAGTTGAAGAACAGGAACGCGGCAAGTGCGCCGCACATGGACAGCAGCAGAATCAGGGCCTCGTCGCTGCCGAGCCGGAAGGCGACAAAGGCGAGAGAGAGGCAGGCAACCAGGCCCATCCCCGCCTCCGAGCCGTTGAAGCCCGCCAGCATGTTAGTGACATTGGACGCCCCCGCAATCCCGATGGGGATGAGAATCAGCGCATAGAAGATTCCGAATTCCACCGGGCCTATGAACGGGAACGTCATCGTTGTGACCCCCGCCTTTACGGCCGCCAGGGGGAGTGCCGCAAAGAGCGGCAGGACAGCCTTTATGCCCTGGTGCATCGCAAACAGATCGTCGAATATCCCGACCAGGGCCATGAGCAGTATCGTCGATAATGCAGCCAGAAGATACGCCAGCTTGAAGCCATTGCCAAACGCATGAAACGAGGTAAAGAGCGCAACGGCAATAAGAATCCCGGCAGTCAGCCCGAATACTATGCCGAACCCGCCCATCTCCGGAACCTCTGGTTGAGATGGTTTGTTCACATCCTTTCCCACCAGACCGGCCCTCCGCAGCTTCGGTATTATCCAGGGCGTCGAGACGAACGTCACGAGGAATGATGCCAGAAGAACCGGCAGGAATTCATACATCTTGAAATTACATATTAATTTCTAATACTAAATAATAGGTATCTCCATGCGACCATAGTGTAGTCTGGCTATCACTCTGGCTTGCCAACAGCCCTTTTCCGCCTTCGGCGCAAAAGCGTTGACGGAAAAACGGCAAACAGCCAGTGACTCGGGTTCAAATCCCGGTGGTCGCAAACTATTGTTTCAGTCTTGAATTCACCAGCAGAATTTCCTAGCGTCTAGACTTCTCGCTTTTCCTGCCCTCTTCCATCGCCCAGCGCTTTGCCTCAATCATGGCTTCCTCTGCAGTCGGGAAGTCCTTCAGCTTCACGTTCCAGCAGCCCTTCTTCCTGTACCTGTTCGATTTGTTGCATGCCCTGCAGCGGAACATTATCTCTCCCTGCGTGACCTGTATCCTGCCGCAGTGCCCGCACATCGCTGTCTTGTAGGGCAGTAGTTTCTTATCCGGCGCTGCTTTTTTCTTACCTGCAAATACCATGCCCATGATGGTTGATGGTTCGTCGGTCATTTTTTGCTCACGGCAATGACGTGGGCCCTCATCGTGCCCCCGCAGGGGCATTTCTTCTCGACAAATGAGGGATTATCTATATCCTCCGTAAATCCACACTCTTGGCACTCGAACTTGAATTTCACAATCAAAATACCCCCATTTGTTTCGTTTTATTATCTTATAATTAATAATTATTAATAATTACAAAAGCAATAATCATTAATTGTTACAAGAGATGGAAACCGAGTTTGAGGCGTTCTTTGGGAAACAGCAAAGGCCAACAAGGTCCATTAACAATATCCGAAAGGTAGGAGATATACTCGATATAGAGCCGAGGACCGTTAACGAGATTATCTACCCCCAGGACGTTCACGTTTTCAGGCTTCACATCAACCTGGTGGAGCACCCCATAAGCGTGTGGGGGTGCATCTCCTTCCACAACAGGGCAAAGGGCATTTACAAGGGAGGCATAAGGATTTCCTCCGACCTGGATATCTGGGACACCATTGAGCTCTCGAGGCTGATGACCCTGAAGACCTCCCTGGTGAACCTAGAGTTTGGCGGGGCAAAGACGGGAATACGCTTTGACATGTCCAAGGCATATGAGCTGCTTGACAGGACACAATATGATGTCAAGTTCGAAACCTATGTCAAAAAGGAGATAATCAAGGAGTTTGCCCACCATTATCACGACATGCTTACGAAAAAGCACTATGTCCCTGCCCCGGACATTAACACGGGCCCGTCTGAAATGGCCCTGATTTACGGCGAGACCCACGAGCCGTCTTCCGTCACCGGAAAGCCGGAGGGTGTTCCCGGCTGGCTGCCCGGCAGAAAGGAAGCGACGGGCTACGGGGTTTATATCGTTGTTAAAAACCTGATTGAGAGGATGAAGCAAAAGCCCGGAGAAACTACTGTGGCGATTCAGGGCTTTGGGAACGTCGGCTCAAACTCGGCCTTTTTCCTGGACAAGCTGGGTGTGAAGATAGTGGCTGTCGAGGACAAGGACGGGAGCGTTCACAAAGAAGATGGCATCGATGTCGCATCGCTGACCAAGCACGTAACATCCAATGGAACAGTTAAGGGGTTTTGCGACCCTGCACCGGACTTCTTCGGGGTTGAGGCGGACATCATGGTTCCGGCGGCAATCAATGACGCCATAGACGCTGAAGCCGCCAAAAAGATAAAGGCAAAGTACGTTGTCGAGGGCGCAAACTTCCCGACGACCCCCGAGGCAATGGAAATATTTGAGAAGAAGGACACAGAGGTTATTCCGGACATTCTCTCAAACGCCGGGGGCGTAATAGCATCATCCGTGGAGTATGCCAATCCCGTATCGACGCAAAAAATGGACAAGGAGGAGGTATTCGCCATGATTGAGAAGAAGATCGGGAAAAACCTGAACCTTGCCTCCAACATAGCGAAGGAGAGATCAATAAGCCTGGACCTTGCATGCACCTTCTTATCGGCCGAGAGACTAATCAAGACGATGAAGAACAAGGGGTGGATATAGTCCCTTTCAGAGAAATCAGCCAAGCGTATTTATCTCTATAATCCGATTTCTTTAAGGTAATGGCCATTGAATTCCAGAACCTCGGCATCGAGAACCCCTACGTTCTTTTGCTCATAATTCCTGCAGCGTTCCTCATCCACCGCTATGTCAAGAAGGGTGGGATGAACCGGGAGAAGAGGCTATTCATCGCGTCCAGGACGGTTATATTATCTCTCCTGCTCCTGGCGCTCTCCATCCCGTATATCATCGAAGAGGTGAGAGAATTCCAGGACGCTGCCTCTGTAATGTTCCTCTACGATGCCTCGGGGAGCATGTCCGTTTATCCCGAGGAGATTCATGCTACAGTCAATGAGCTCTACCGCACAGTGAGGAGCATGGTCGGGAACATGACCGGCTATCCCGATGCCGTCAGCATCCAGTACTTTTCCGAGGGCAACAGGACGGAGATAGGAAACGTTCTGTATCAGAATGCAATGAAGACGGATACGGAGAGCAACCTGCTTCTCCTGATAAGCGACGGCAACAACAACTATGGCAGGGATGCGGAGGACGTCGCGGCTGTTCTTGCCGGGATGAACACCACCATATCGGCACTAATTCCCGACTCGGCAGCCCGGGACGTATACCTTGCTGATATTCGCGGCGAGAAGAAGGTCCCCGCAGATACGGAGTATCGCATAGTGGTAAAGGTCGGCAAAACCGGCGAAGGGAGGGCGGACTACCGGCTGAACCTCTACGTTGATGACAACCAGAAGAACGGCGTCGACGCCTTCCAGGACGAAGACATGAGCAGCAGGGCATTTGTTCTGTCCTTCAGCGAGAGGGGCCCGCACAAGATAGTCGCCGAGATTATTCCTGAGGGGGAAGACTATTTTGCAATGAACAACCGGTTCCTGAAGGCCATAGACGTTGTCGACAAGCCCCACGTTCTTCTCATCTCGGATGACTCTGACTCCCCGCTTTTCAAGGTATTGCAGGAGAGCTATGTAGTTACGGTAACCCCCAGCCCGACCACGGACTTCGATAGCTACGACGTGGTATTCATTGACAACAAGCCGCTGGGGGAGCTCGGCTCCGGCTTTGTCAGCTCCATAAACGCCTATGTTGTTGATGGAAACGGCCTCGTGGTCGTTGGAGGGGACGATTCATACGAGAACGGGGACTATTACAACAGCGACCTGGAGAGGATTCTTCCCGTTGTTTCAGCCGAAATTCCGAAGGACAGGAGGAAGGAGATTGCAGTTATCTTCCTGATTGACATCTCGGAGAGCACCGAATACGGTGTCGGAGGCGAATCAAAGATTGACGTTGAGAAGGCCATTGCCATAAACATGCTGAGACAGCTCAACGACAACGACAAGGTCGGGGCTGTTGCATTCAACTACAACGGCTATATCCTGTCTGCCCTGAACAGCCTGAGCAACAACAAGGACTCGCTGGAGAATCAGATATACTCTCTGCAGTTTGGCGGCGGCACGGACATGCTTCCGGGCCTGATGATAGCGGAAACGCTCATTGAAGACTTTCAGGGGGACAAATATGTGATAATCCTCTCTGATGGAGTCATAGGGAGCAAGAGCAGGAGGGAGCCGACCCTGGGGCAGGTTGCTGCGATGGCGGAGAAGGGGATTTTCGTCTATACGGTCGGCGTTGGATTCGACACCGATGAAGGATTCATGAGCCAGCTGGCTCAGAACGGCGGCGGAATCTATTTCAGGCCCACGGAATATCAGCGGCTCAAGCTGGAATTCGGCCAGGGCGGACAGGACAGAGACGGAAAGAACGCCATTAGCATCTACAACAGATACCACTTCATAACGCAGGACCTTGAGGATACCGACGTCGAGGGCCTGACGGTGAGCAAATATAATGGGGTTACTGACAAGTCAATCGCCCAGCTGCTGGTAACTGCTGGGAGCAAGAAACCGCTCGTTACTGCATGGAGATTCGGC
Organism: uncultured archaeon; assembly: GCA_964549685.1. Classification (GTDB taxonomy): domain Archaea; phylum Altiarchaeota; class Altiarchaeia; order IMC4; family QMZM01; genus WALD01. Next base: position 113,971 of record CAZJVE010000002.1, read on the forward strand.
CTCGGTAGGGCAGTTTCAATCTCCACGGACAACGGAAAGGGCTGGGGCTCGAACCTCTATAAGGTCGCCGACGGCCAGCTGGTCAATGCGATAACGAACTGGGCAATCGGGGACCTTGAGAAGGGGAAGAATACGATAATAAACTCAAGGGACGGTTCCGTCGGCAGGGACTCGTCCATATTCATAGAATCCGCCGAGGTGCCTTCACTGGTAGCAAGGCACGAGGGCGCGGGCGAGGCGAGCGGGATAGGACTCAAACAGATTGACCTGAAGGAATACACCGGGACCCTATATCCTGACCTGGAGGGCTTCTATTTCCTGATAGCCAGGTCCGCAGTCGGAGAGGACAGCGATGCAGTTGCTGTAAATTATCTGGCCGAGTATTCGCGGCTGGGGGCAGACCGGGAGAGCCTCACAAGAGTTACGAGAACGACCCGCGGCCTGATATACGATATGTCCCAGCTCGATGAGCTGGAGCAGGACGTAATAAGCTATGCAAGGGAGGGCACAATGAAGAAAACCGTCAAGAAGAACCCCCTGGTCATGTACTTCGCAATTCTTGCATTGCTTATATTCTTTACGGATGTGGTTGTCAGGAGGGTCCGGGAGATAAAGAAGAGGACCGAGGAATGATTCTTGGAAAGGAGAGAATTCAGGAGCTCGTAGAGCAGTCCGCACTGCTGGAGAGCTTCAGCCCCGATTCCCTGGGGGGAGCGGGCTATGACTTGCGGATTGGAAGGGTTTACAGGCTGAGGGGCGGGGGGGCCCTGCTGGTCGAAGGCAAGAATAATCCAGAGGTTGAGGAGCTTCAGGGCGATGAATTCACTCTGAAGGCCGGAGAATATATTCTAATCGAAAGTCTTGAGAAGGTCAATATGCCGCCGAATCTGGTTGCGAGAATTCTGCCAAGGTCGACAATCTTCAGGAATGGTTGTTCTCTAATAACGGCCCTCGTCGACCCCGGGTTCAGGGGGACCCTGACCATGGGCCTGAAGAACCTGTCGGGCCATGAGTTCAAATTCCAGAGGAACGCGAGGGTAGCGCAGATTGTTTTCGAGGAGGTAAGCGGAGGGACAGAGGAATACGGCGGGCACTATCAGGGCGGCAAGGTCGTGTGACCGAAATGGATGATTAGGTCGAGGTTGAGCATCCCCCCCTCTTTCTTCTTGGTGTCGCAGGCCCCATAGCACGGGTCTGTGAATATGACAGTCTTTGCTCCTGTCTTTGACTCTATCTCCTCTGCAATCTTTACCGCCTCCTTCTTCAGGCCCTCAGGAAGCTGCAGGCCGACAAGCTTTGCATTCTTCTCCCTAATCTCTCGTACAACCCTGTCGAGTTCGAGGTTATAGTCAGGCATCTTCTTTTCTATCGACCCATTTCACTCTATCAAACCCCGCATCGAATGAATACAAGGTCTTATCATTTAATATCTTCATCAGCGTGAGAATGGTGCCATCAGTAAAGCTCAGCTTGTATCTCTTTGAGAACTTCCACGCATGCAAAAACATTGGACTGTCAATCAAAACAAGCCTAAGCTTCGGTTCATGGATCAATGTTCTGCCAAGTTCACTCGCTGCAATAAAATCCCTCTTGTTTATAAGAAAGGTAACGCATTCGTTGAATATGTGGTCATTCACAAAAACATTCTTTATCTTACCCTCGTGTATGGCTTTTATTATTGGAACCGCCATTTCATGCCATTGGTCCTTTTTCCTCTTAGCTCCAATCCAGACACATGAATCCACAACTGGCATTTACCTATCCCCACACTACCTCGTCAAGCTCTTTTACGGAGTCGGTTTTGGGTCCTTTTGTCGAGGGATTCTCAAGGATCTCAAGGAGATAATTATGCTTTTGTGCCTTACTTCCTTTATGGATTTCCGGTTCTATATAAGAAACAAGGGCTTCGCGCATTAGTTCTGACCTCTTCTTATATCTATACCTTGCTTCTTGATCATATCTTTTTAGTACCTTCTTTGGCAGTTTTAGAGAGATTTGTGTGTATTCCATTGTATCACCTTGAATATCTATTGGGATTCAGAATATAAATACATTACTTCCCCTTCTTTATTCGAAGGATTTCCCGCATTGTCTCTTTGTCCTCCTCGCTCAGGGCCTCTTTGTCGACCCGTTCTACATCCTCGTTGGACATGAAGGGATAGACTATGTCCCCTTCGGAGAGCTGCCTGCCCACGGTTACGTTCTCTATTGCGACGGCGACCTGTTCGCCCTTCTTGGCGGATTTCACTGTTTCGCTCTTGCTCTGAATCTCCTTTACCCGGCCCACAATCTTTCCGTCTTCCTTGAGGAGGCTGCAGCCCGGGCCGAATTCCCCGGCAAGAACCTCTATGCCCACAATAGCCGGCTTGCTCTGCCTGAAGACGCAGTCCGGCATGAACCTGAGTTTTGCTGGAGTGACGACCTTGCCAACGAGCTCCTTCTTCTCCTTGTCCCTCTCTTCCTTGACCCAGAGCTCGTAGTCCTCCAGAAGCTTATAGATTACGTTGCTCTGGAAGATTTTGACCTCGTTGTCCCTGGCAATCTGCTCCGCGTTCTCAAGGACCCTGGAGTTGAAGGCGAGGATTACGCCGAGGTGTTTGTTCTCCTGCCCTACTGCTGATGCCTCGATAACGTCATTGTTGGAGACCTTTCCTATCGTGCCCCTCTTTATCGGAATCTCGCTCTCCTGCAGAATCTTTATCAGGGCTTCGAGCGAGCCGATGGTATCTGCCTTGATTATCAGGCCCAGGTTGTCCTTGTCTATCTCGACGTCCTGAATCTCATTCCTTACCTTGCCGATGAGCTCTTCTGCCCCAACATAGACCGGGGCCCCCGCCATTGCATCCTCCAGGCCCGGAGCAGCAATCTTTACCCCTGCTGCTGCGTAAATCTCATCCTCCTGCGAGAACTTGTCCCTTGGGTCGCGAATTTCGTCGAGGGGCTTCGGCCTGAGCAGGGCCTTGACTTTTGTAAGGATTGGTTCCTTCGCCCCGACGATTATCGAATCCCCCTTCCTTATCACTCCTTCATAGACTATGACGTCTATTGTCGTGCCGAGGCCCTTTTCCTCTCTAACCTCAAGGATGGTGCCTTTTGCCGGGCTGTTCGGGTCGATGGTCAGCTTCCCCGTGAGGTACTGCTGCGACAGGCCGATGAGGACCATCAGGAGCTCCGGTATGCCCTTGCCGTGCTTGGCTGAGATAGGAACGATGGCTATCTGCTTTGTGAAGTCACTTACCTGGGAGAATAAATCGGACTCAAAGCCGTGCTCCGACAGCTTTCCAATGAGCGAATAGAACCTGTTGTAGAATTCCTTCTGGACATGCTCCTGCTGTGAATTCAGGTCCTGCTCTGGATTCCAGCCCCCGATAACGTCCACCTTATTTGCAGCAATGATGAAGGGCACCCGGTACTGCTTGAGAATCTGCATCGCCTCAAGGGACTGGGGCATGAGCCCTTCATTTATGTCAACGACGAGAATTGCCAGGTCGGCGACAGAACCGCCCCTCTTCCTTAGATTGGTGAATGCCTCGTGGCCCGGCGTGTCTATGAAAAGAAGGCCCCTGAGTTCGGTCTTCATCCCGAAGGCATCCAGCAGGCTGCCGCAAATCTCCTTCACGGTCTCAAAGGGAACGTCAGTCGCGCCGATGTGCTGGGTGATTCCCCCCGCCTCTCTCGATGCTATTACGGAACCCCTTATCCAGTCCAGGAGCGTTGTCTTCCCATGGTCTACATGACCCAGAACCGAGATGATTGGCTCCCTCACCTTAGCGGATGACATGTATATATTTAAAATTTTAACCTTTTATGTCCAATGACTAACATGGAATTCTCAGAACTCGCTTCGGTGTATCAAAAACTTGAGGGGATTTCGGGCAGACTGGAGATGACGTCCGTTGTTTCCGAGTTCCTGAAGACCGTTCCCGATGATGAGCTCTCCACCGTAATCATGTTCCTCCAGGGAAAGGCATTCCCGCTCTGGAGCGAGAAGGAGCTTGGCATAGGCGGCAAGCTGATGATCCGGGCCATCTCCAACATCTCCGGCTTTCCCGAGGAGAAGGTCGTGGACGAGGTTCGCGAGAAGGGGGATACCGGCCTTGCGGCCGAGGAGCTCCTTGTCAATAAGACCCAGACTACTCTCTTCAAGGAGAAGCTGACTCTCCGTAAGGTCAGCGACAACCTCAACAAGCTGGCCGGCCTCACAGGGAAGGGGGCGCAGGACAAGAAGATTTCCTACATCAACGAGCTGCTGTCTTTTGCGAGCCCGGTGGAGAGCAGATACCTCGTGAAAATCATCCTGGAGGAACTTAGACTGGGAGTCGGCAGGGGGGTTGTAAGGGACGCGATAGCTGGAGCATTCGAGGTCGATGCCGCGCTGGTCGACAGGGCATATTCACTGACGTCTGACCTGGGAGAGGTTGCAAGGACCGCTAAGTCCAAGGGCAACAAGGGCCTTGAGCTTGCCATGATGAAGACCGGAGTCCCGGTCGAGGTTATGCTGGCGCAGAAGGTTGCCGGCATTGAAGAGGCCCTTGAAAAATTCAGCCCCGCCGCCTTCGAGGTTAAGTACGACGGGGCCAGGATTCAAATTCACAAGGAGGGGGACAAGATAACGCTATTCACCAGAAGGCTGGAGAACGTGACAAAGCAATTCCCGGAGATTGTGGAGGAATCGAGGGAGAATATAACTGCCGGGTCTGCCATAGTGGAGGGCGAGCTTGTTGCGATAAAGGATGGCCGTCATCCCCGGCCCTTTCAGGACCTGTCGCGAAGAATAAAGAGGAAGTATAATATTGAAGAGATGGTCGGGAAGATTCCGGTTGAAATTAATCTGTTCGATGCCATCTATCATGAGGGAAAGAGCGTGATAGATTCAGGATTCAAGAAGAGGAGGAAGATTCTGGAGAAGATTGTTTCTCCAACCGAACAATTTAGAATCGCCGATGACCTTATAACGGAGGATGCCTCCGAGGCCGGGAAATTCTATCAGAAAGCCCTGGACCTGGGGCACGAGGGCGTGATGGTCAAGAATCTTGATGCCCCCTACCAGCCCGGCTCCAGAGTGGGTCACATGTACAAGGTCAAGCCGATAATGGAAACCCTCGATTTGGTTCTTGTAGGGGCAACATGGGGCGAGGGGAGGAGGGCAAACTGGCTTGCCTCATACCTTCTTGCAGTCCTCGACCCGGACAGCGGCCAGCTTCTCACGATAGGAAGAATGGGCACCGGTTTTACTGACGAGGAGTTCAAGAGCATGACCGAGCTGCTGAATGAGCAGGTTCTGGAAGAAGCAGGGAAGGAGGTGAAGCTCCGCCCCTCAGTAGTCGTCGAGGTCGCCTATGAAGAAATTCAGAAGTCCCCGACCTATGAGTCCGGCTACGCATTAAGGTTCCCGCGCCTTGTCAGAATCCGCGATGATAAGGGCGTGGACGATGCCGACACCCTGGCAAGGGTCGAGGAGATTATCGGCTCTAGGAAGGGTCAGTAACCCGGCCGATGAACAGGATATTCCCTGTTCCCTTCTCTTGTATTATGAAGATAAACGGGTGGTCTGCGCGGAATATCTTGTATTTTGGCTCCTGGACCGACGTTATCCCTATCACCACACCCGTCGCAGCCGCAGCCTCCGTTCCCTCCTCATTCACCTCAACGAACGCCTGGTGAATCACGTTGCTGATGAACAAATCCCTGGTGCCGTCCATCCCGGAGAAGTCCGCGACCTCGCTGTCGAACGCGTCCACCATATTCAGCTCCCTCAGTACCTCCGGAAGGAAGTACTTCGTCTCCAGTTTGAATTTGGGAAGGTAGACACGCACCTCTTCTTCCCTGAGGTCGCTCCTCCACAGGTTTATATCATCCGCTGAAAGGGACTCCTCCAAATCCTCAAGGTCGTTCTCCTTTGGAAGGATGACGAGCATCGAGACCTCCTCACCGTCATAGGGGAGTTCAAGAACCTGAGCATCTTCATCCTCGGCATAATTGAACTTTACATCATCGCCAGTCAGGCGCATCATCTGTGCCGTTACCGTCTCCTCCGGGCTGACGTGAAAGTCCTGGTCCGTTGTATCCTCCTCGTCGAACTGCATGACCCAGGTTCCCTTGAAGTATATGGCATTGGTAAGAACCATCCTTGTTAGGGGGCTGAGCACCCCCGCGGGAATCAGGTCCTTTATCTTGTCGTTCGTCTTCTCCTCGACCCATGAGTTGATTGTCTGCCTCGAGCTTTCGGCTGCGGTGACGTAGTCGAGGGCCGTGACCTCCCCGCCGTAGTAGGTTCTTATGGTATCGATGTAGCTGTCAAGGAAGGGGTAGTCCTGCTGAGGCCACAGGGCATTCGCTGTAAGCAGCTCGTATCCCTTGTCCTCTCTGTTAATCCCCTCCTGAACCTCCTTGAATGAGCTCCTCCTGCTCTCATCGTCCTCGGGGAGATGGAGAACCTCCTGCATCTCTTCCGCGGTCTGGCCTCCCGCTCCTTCATAGGTCATTGCCAGGGCGGAGAGGATACTCCATGGAGAATAGAACATGTTGCCGTCAGAATCCCTCAGCTCCTGGTAGAGGTCGAGGGCGAATTCGTTGTTCGCTTCCACAATGTCGTTGCTCACATCTACGACCGGGGCGTCGCCGGTGGATTCTTCTGCGACGCAGTAACCCAGGGCATCGGCTATTCCCGACGGTGCTTTGCACGTATATCCTTCAGGGCACGCAAAGCCCGCTATTCCTGCGCACTCGCACAGGGCCTCGCAGACGGAGGGACAGGCCATATCCTTCCCTTGGTTATCTATCCTGCATCTGTTTGAACAGCTTCTCCAGTTCCCACCAGCAGATTCGCAGAGCTCTTCGCTCATTTCCTGAACAGGACACGCCGCAAATTCGCAGTCCGGGCCTTCTCTCACAACTACTGTGCCGTCAGGGCATATCTTGGCATCCTCGGGGCAGCCAACCGGCTGTGGCTCAGGGCACGCTGCAAATTCACAGTCCGGTGCGACCCTTCCAACGGCAGTACCATCGGGGCACGTCTTGGCGTCCAGTGTACAGGCAACCGGCTCTTCTGACTTTTCTGGTTGAATGCATCCCATGAAAAGTGCCGATATCGCCAGCAACAAAATAATCTTATCTTTCATTCTATTACTAATTTCACAGAAGCTATAAAAAGTGTTGCGGTTTTTCTTCGGTCCAGACCGAAAGAATCAGATGTCAGACCTTGCGGGCGCCTTCAGCCCGAACCTGTGGCCGCACCTGGGACAGGTCGTATGACTTCCCTTAGCATCGTTGTCAACCACTCCAAGGAGCCGCAGAGACTCCGTCCTCCTGTTCCTCGCCTCATCTATGATGTCCGCCATCAGCCTGTAGCGCGCGGGCATATGGGCGCGAATATCCCTCCTGGTTTCAGGAGTGAGGTTGAGGCGCTTCTTTTTCCTTCCCTTTCTCGGAAGTGCTTTGAGGCTCGACCTGTGCAGAGCTTTTACGGCCATTTTCGGATTATATTATTTGCTAAGAACTATAAAAGGAGTTTATTTCAGGCCGAGAACGTCGGCCATGGAGAAGATTCCCTTCTTTCCGCTGATGAATTGAACTGCCCTGATGACGCCGCTGGAGAACGCTCCTCTGGAATGCGCCCTGTGCGTAATTTCCACTCTCTCGCCCAGCGTGCCGAACAGGACCGTATGCTCGCCGACAATGTCCCCCGCCCTTATCGCATGGATTCCGATTTCTCCGGGCTGTCTTTCCTTGATTCCCTCTCTTCCGTAGACTGCTGAGTCGGAAAGCTTTTCGTTCAGCTCATCGGCTATGACCTCAGCGGTCTTCTTTGCAGTCCCTGACGGGGCGTCCTTCTTGAACCTGTGATGTGCCTCGGTAATCTCGATGTCGTAGTCCTTCAGGAGTCCCGTGGCGTTCCTGACCATCTCCCAGAATACGTTGACTCCGACGCTCATGTTCGGGGAGATGACCGCGCCGATTCCCGCGCCTTCGATATTCTTCTTTAACTCCCCCGTCTGCTCATCGGAAAGTCCCGTAGTTCCGATGACCATATCAATCTTGTTCTCACAAACGATTGCGGAATTCTTTACGCATGCCCCGGGGCCTGAAAAGTCCACCACGACGTCGGGCTTTGCCCGGTCGAGGATGTCCATAAGGTTTCCTGCCCCGGCAACGGTTACGCCAAGGGCTGGAATTCCCGCGAGAGCGCCGGCATCTTGGCCCACAGCAGGGCTGTCGTCGCTGTCTATTGCAGCAACAACCTGCATGCCTTCGGCTGCAGCATTCCGAACTATCTCCCTGCCCATCCTGCCCATGCCGAGCATTGCGATTTTCGTTGCCATCTCTACCTATAATATTGAATTGAGAGATATATTAATCCAGATTTTCATATTATTACATGGCTGATGTCCTGATAATTGCTGGAAGCGAGTCTGACAAGGAGATTGTGAAGAAGGCAGAGGACGTGCTGAAGGAGAACAAGGTTTCTTACGACATCGAATACTGCTCCGCGCACCGGGAGCCGGACAGGCTCAAGGAGATTGTTGGAAAAGCCGATGCGAAGGTATTCATCTGCATTGCGGGTTTGTCAGCAGCTTTACCCGGAGTGGTTGCCTCCATAACAAAGAAGCCGGTCATCGGAGTTCCTGTTGCGGTGAAGCTTGATGGTCTTGATGCCCTGCTCAGCAGCATGCAAATGCCGAAGGGCGTTCCCGTAGCAACGGTGGGAATAGACAACGGCCAGAACGCTGCGTGGCTGGCTATTCGAATCCTGTCTCTCTGATTAGGAGCTGGCCCCTCAGACCGTCCCATATCTTTTCCGATTTCTTTATCTCTATCTTCTTCTTGAATATCGGGCCGTTGATGACGAAAGTTTCATACTCTCCACCCTCCCCGCCGACATCAATGCCGAATTTCCTGGAGAGCTTTTTTAATTCCTCCAGCGCCCCGGAATCCAATGTCCTGCCCAGCCAGCTGTCGTCAAGGCCATCGGCTGCGACCCCCACAATGACCGTCTCGAATCCCGCATCTATAGCATCCGTGACCAGCTCCTCGTGATTATGCTGCCAGTAGGGGGCGACTGCCTCAAGACCAAGCTCCTCGCAGGCCTTTGAGACTATTCCATGCTGGTAGTTCGACCTTACTGCTCCTGCAACGACGCCCTCGACCCCGAATTCCCTCTTCATCTCCGCCAGTGAATTCGCCATGTCTACGTTCTCCTGCGGGGGCTTTCCGGAGGTCTTTCGCTGCACGATTGGAATTTCCATTGCTTCAGCCTGGACCTTCGTCAGCTCTATGTTGGGGTAATGGAACATGTAGCTGTCGTCCCTTTCAGGAAGCATTGTCAAGAGGACGGAGATTTCATGCTCCTCCATGGCCTTGTACATGGCCATGGTCGAGTCCTTCCCTCCCGAAAACAAGGAACAGAGCTTCATTCTGTTTTAATCTTGGATTTCAATAGTTAATACTTTCGATGGACAAGCGCTACAACCCGAAGGATATAGAGCCGAAGTGGCAGAAGAGCTGGAAGGGGAAGAAGGCACACAGGTTCAATCCCGGCTCTGAAAAGGACGTCTATTCCATAGACACCCCGCCGCCCTTCACCTCGGGAACGCTGCACATGGGCCACGTCTATAACCACGTCTGGATTGACCTCGTTGCCCGATACAAGAGAATGAGGGGCTTTGAGGTCTACCTGCCGCAGGGCTTCGACTGCCATGGGTTGCCGACAGAACTGAGAGTGGAGGAGGAGGTAGGGGTCAAGAAGGAGAGCAGGGAGGAATTCCTGAAGGCGTGCCAGGACTGGACAGAGACTGCGATAGAGAGGATGAGGAAGCAGTTCGATGATATCGGCTATTCCGCAGACTGGGATTACACCTACAAGACCATGGACGGCTCCTACAAGGCGCTGGTCCAGGGCACTCTGCTCGATTTCTATGAAAAGGGGCTGCTCTACAGGGAGAAGCACCCGGTTCTCTGGTGCCCGCAGTGCGAGACAGCACTGGCAAAGGCCGAGGTGGGGCACGTCGAGAGGGCCGGAAAATTCTATCACATAGACCTGGACTGCGAGGGGCATAAGCTTACAATAGCCACAACGAGACCGGAGATGATGCCGGCCTGCGTTGCGGTATTCGTGCATCCGGAAGACAAGAGGTACAAGAAATTCGTTGGCAAGAAGGCGAAAATGCCAATATTCGGTCAGGAGGTGCCAATCCTGGAAGACGAAGCAGTCGACATGGAATTCGGAACCGGGGTTGTCTACCTTTGTACCTTTGGAGATGAGCAGGACATTGCGTGGCAGAAGAAGTACAAGCTCCCGGTCATTGAGGCCCTCGACAAGAAGGGCAACATGACCGAGGTCGCAGGGAAGTATGCAGGCATGAGTTCAAAGGAGGCGCAGAAGAAGATTTCCGAGGACTTGGTTGAGTCCGGTCACATAAGAAAGATTGAAGACCTGACCCATGCCGTCCTGTCGCATACCGAAAGGAGCTCCTGCAAAACCCCTATCGAACTGTTGCCATTAAAGCAGTGGTTCATCAAGGTCAAGGAATTCAACCAGGACATCATAAAGGCGGCGAAGGAGATGAACTGGTATCCTGGCTATATGTTACAGCGCCTGATAGACTGGACCGAGTCCATGGACTGGGACTGGATAATCTCCAGGCAGAGGGTATTTGGCACTCCCATCCCGTTCTGGGTCTGCGACTGCGGGGAGATTGTCGCCGCTGAAAGGAAGAAGCTGCCGGTCGACCCCAGGGGGACAAAGAGGAAGTGCCCTGGCTGCGGCAAAGAGGCCGAAGGGGTCAGGGACGTCTGCGACTGCTGGGTCGATTCGTCTGTAACTCCGTTAATAATCTCAAAGTGGGGCTCGGACGAGGAGTTCTTCAAGAAGACCTATCCATCTTCACTGAGGCCGCAGGGCTACGAGATTATAAGGACTTGGGCATTCTATACCATCTTCAGGGATTTGATGCTGACGGGGAAGCCGTGCTTCAAGGACCTCATGATAAACGGTATGGTTGCAGGTCCTGATGGCAGGAAGATGTCCAAGTCCCTCGGCAACGTCATTGAGCCGGAGGAGCCGCTGGAGAAGTATTCTGCTGACACCATAAGACAGTGGGCGGCCAACGGAACTCTTGGAGCGGACTATCCATTCTCCTGGGAGGAGTGCGAACACTCACAGAAGTTCATGACGAAGCTCTGGAACGTCAGCAGGTTCATAGGAATGCACCTCGAGGGCTACGACGGCAAGGAAGGCAAGATGAGAGACGTCGACCGCTGGCTGCTGACAAAGCTGCAGAAACTGGTTGAGGAATGCACGAAGAGCATGGATTCATACGTATTCAACATTCCCCTGGACAGGATAAGGAGCTTTATCTGGCACGATTTAGCCGATAATTACCTGGAGATGGTGAAGCACCGCCTCTATAAACCAGAGATTTACGGGGAGGATTCAAGGAAGGGGGCACAGTATGCCCTGCATCTCACGCTGAGGACGGTTCTAAGTCTTCTTGCCCCGTTCACCCCCCATATCTGCGACGAGCTCTGGGAGGGCCTGCTGAAGGAGGGGGGTGCAACCTCCTCGCAGTGGCCGGAGGTTGATAAAAAGCTCGTTGACGAGGATGCCGAAAAAGCCGGAGAAATCCTCGTGGACATCGTAACAAGAATCCGCAAGCATAAATCAGATAATAATCTCTCTCTGGGCAGTGAATTGGAAAGGGCCAAAATCCTCGCGCCGAAGGAGATGGGAGTTGAAAAAATCAAGGAAGATATCTCCGGAACTGGAAAGATAAAGGATATTGAGATTGCCGAAGGCCCCGAGCTGAAACTGGAGTTCTAAAATGCCCAAGAAAAGATTTGGAAACCAGACCGCGGACCAGATACTGAAGCACCTGATAAACCTTCTTGACCCGGCAGCAAAGTACACACTCTCCGTCGACCCGTTGAACGTTCACTTCACCATCAGGGAGGCCATCGGGAAGACGCCCCGCTCCGAGAAGAGGAATAGATTGAGGGCAGCGCAGAGGAACCTCAGCAAGGGCAGGAAGAAGCACATGGCCACGAAGAAGACGACCCGGCCGAAGATAAGGACTGTGAAGAAGGGAAGAACGGTGAACCTGAAGGGGCAGGTTTATTAACTCCCCAAAGCCATGTATAACGGGATGAAAAGACTGGTTTTGATGTTCCTGGTTATTCTACTCAGCGGATGCATTGGGGTGAGGGACGAGACGCCGTCGGTTTTACAGAACACCAGCTCGACAAGAGCCAGGATTATGATTGACACGCTGGGAGAGTTCGAATTCAATCCCAACGAGGTTGTTACAGTAAGGGAGGACATCTTTGTGGACGGACAATTCTCCATTTTTGACATTCTGGTTTACCTGGACAACGATGGTTCAATCGACATGGAGTATCGGTTCGATGAGGAGATTAACACGCACGTCGTAGAATCCATCAACGGTAAAGAGGGCTGGTGGTACATGGCCTATTATAGCGGCGGCTGGTCCGAGAACAATGTCTTCAGGATGGACCACTACCCCTACAAGGAGAGTACGTATATAAGGATTATCGAAGAGGACGCGGGAATGCTGGAGGAGATGTACGGCGTCTTCAGGGAGGAGATAGACAGAAAGGAGCAGAACAACGGCAAGGTGATAATCCCCAGAGTCATTATCGACGGGCCGAGAACCAACCTACGGCTGAATGATGTCGAGGTTACTGCGCATAATCTCAGAGATGACGTGTTCCAGCCCGGGACCATAACTGCAATCGATGTCATCATGTCCTTGGCCGAGCAGGGGAAACTCACATATGACCTCCAATGGTACGATTCGATTGGCAGGGCAAGGGTCGTGAGGAGCTACTGGGTCAGCAGGATAGATAACGACGCAAGCCACGGCCGCTGCGGCTTCGTCTATGAGGCGGGTTCATCCACCTATAGCGGCTTCAGGGGGAACCACATACACATTCCTGCAGATACGAGAGTCATAAATTCGCCGGAATACGAGGAGTGGTTCTGGATTTGCTTATAGTCTTTCAAGGATATAGGGTAGGGGGATGGAAACAAAAATTGTATGTCTGGTGATGCTGACCTCATTCATTTTCATGTCTGGCTGCGTGTATCAGGACGAGAGCCAGTCGGTGAAAGAACTGCCGGAGGTGGGAGTCATGGAATACGAGGGTGAAAAGCTGTCGTCGGTAAACGACTTCAGGGAGAATTCAATACTTGGTCCGCAATATGTCGATGTCGAAACCTACAGGCTTGAGATTTCAGGCCTGGTGGAGAATCCGGAGGAGTACACCTACGAGGAAGTGCTGGACAGGCAGAAATACTCCAAGGTCGTAACGCTGCACTGTGTCGAGGGCTGGAGTGTGACGCTGCTGTGGGAGGGCGTCATGCTAAAGGACCTGTTGGAAGAGGCAGGAATAAAACCGGAGGCGAATACCATTATATTCTATGCCCATGACGGCTATTCGAGCTCGCTGCCCCTGGACTACATACTGGACAATGACATTATCATGGCCCATAGGATGAACGATGCGCCCCTGCTGCCGGAGCGGGGTTTCCCGTTCCAGCTGGTCGCCGAGGAGAAATGGGGCTACAAGTGGGTCAAGTGGATAACAAAGATCGAGCTGTCAAACAGGGCGGATTACAAGGGTTACTGGGAGACCAGGGGCTACAACAATGACGGAGACCTCGACGGGCCGAAGCTTGAGAGGTAGCGAGGCACTATCTTTTATAAAGTAGGCACCATATTATATAGGTTGAAATGAAAAGGTTCGCTTTATTTGCACTAATTGCGCTGGTTCTAATCAGTGGATGTACTCAGCAGCAGGAATCGCCGGAAACCACTATCATTGCAACGACCCTGCAGCAGGAGACGACTCTGGCGGAGGAGACGACCATTGCACAGGAGACGACGGTTCAGGCAGAGGAGACGAGCACCGTGGGAGAGGTGACGACAACTTTGGAGGAGAGCAGCACCATCCAGCCAGAGGAAACGATTACCCTTGCAGAACCCACTGTTCGCGAATTCTCCATGACGGCCAAAAGATTCAGCTTCGACCCGGGCACGATAACAGTTAATCAGGGCGACATAGTCAGGATAACGCTTACAACTACGGACGTAGCGCACGGATTGGGAATAAGGGAATACAACATCGATGAAGAAATCAACCCCGGCGAAGAAAAAATAATCGAGTTCACTGCAAACAAGAGGGGAACCTTCACTTTCTACTGCTCCGTTTTCTGCGGCGGCGGCCACCGGGGCATGACCGGCACGCTAATAGTGGAATAAAAAATGCTCGAGGAGATAAGCTATTACATGATATTGGGGATCCCCCTGATAGTTTACCTGGGGGTTCTTACCCTTATTTCCTTCATTGCCACGGCAGCAATCGCCATCATGAACCAGAAGGGGAACACAAAAATTCCCCTGAAATGGCACTTCCACATGGCGAAAATCTCTATCCTTCTCGCATTAATCCACGGCTCGCTGGGGATAATGGCCTATCTTTAGGATAGTTTCTGCAATATCGCTATTTTTATAGGTTTATTCGGCTTATAATAGCCATATGGCTGCTTCTAAATCGAAAAGGAAGGCAAATAGGGCCAGTTCATTGGGTGGAAAGAAAATCAAGAGCTCCAGCTCGTTGGGTGGAAGTAAATCTAAATCATTGACCAAAAGGAAACCGAAAAAACCCACATCACTGAGCGGAGCGAGAGCGAAGAAGCCTAAGACGCCGGAGATAAGCGGCGTGGGGATGCACGTCCTGCTGATGGCCTTTCTTTTCATGATTCTGGCGCTGCTAAACGCCTACTCCACCGAGAGCGCGGAGCCAGCTGTCGTCGGGAAGGTCACGGCGCCAGTATATACGACTACTACTAGTACATCGACTACTACCAGCACATCGACTATACCAACAACCACGACATCGACTATCCCCACAACCACCACAACCCTGTGCGGTGGAGAGTACCAGCCGCCCTGCGAGGACGGCTGCAATGTTGGTTTCACCATCGGTTCGACGGGCACCTGCCATCCCAAGGGACCGTGCGCGCCCTCCGTTTCAAGCGGTAGGGAAGGATGCGGCGCATTCGCGCTCAGCTTCTGCGCGGGCGGCAGGATATAAAGGTTTTTTCCTATTGATAAGGGATGAACATACGGCTCCAGTTCGCGTCCCTTATAACGCTGGGAATTCTATCCGGATTCGTCCTTGCGATAGTTCTCGCTGCTTCTTACTATGCGGGCTATGTCTCGTGGCCGCTGATGATAGGGCTTACGCTTATCTTCAATTTTGTCATGTGGCTTGTCGGGCCCTATATCTCCGACTTCATGTACAAATGGTTCTACAAGGTCGAGTTCTATGAGTATGAGCAGATTAAGGACAAGCCGTTCGCGCAGTTTGTAAAGAGGGTTTGTGATGAACATGGAATCAAGGTTCCCAAAATCGGCATAATCAAGGACCAGAACCCTACCGCTTTTACCTATGGTTCGGCAGCCTTCAATGCCCGGATTGTCCTGACCGAGGGGCTGTTCAAGTTCCTGGATGACAGGGAGGTCGAGGCGGTGGTCGCACACGAGCTCGGGCACATAATCAACAAGGACTTCATCATTATGACCATAGCGGCGACTCTGCTGCAGATTCTCTACCAGCTGTACTTCGTCTTTACCAGGTCGAGGAGCAGGGGGAGCGACAACAAGAAGGGCGGCTACCTTGTAGCCATAGGAATCGCATCGTTAATACTCTACTGGGTAGGAACCTATGTCCTGCTATACCTGAGCAGGTTGCGGGAGTATTATGCCGATGAATTCGCAGCAAAGAAAACAGGCGATGGAAACCTGCTTTCCTCTGCACTGATAAAGATTGCCTATGGGATTGCTGCTGTTCCCGATACCCAGAAGACCGCCCACCTCCTGAACGCTACAAGGGCACAGGGGATATTTGACTTCAAGAGCGCGAACGAATTCGGCCTTGTCCATGAGAATTCCAAGAACAACAGGGGCCTGCTGGAGAAGGCGCTCCTCTTCGACCTGGTCAATCCGTGGGCAAAGCTTCTGGAGCTGAAATCAACGCATCCGCTGGTTGGAAAGAGGGTGAGGCGGCTTTCTGCAATGGTCCAGAATCCTGCCTTTGACTTCGAGAGCCTGATGGACAGGAGCATAGACAAAGGGAGACTATGGGGTAACTTCTTCAAGGACGTTCTCGTTTCGTATTCGATACTCATTACAATTATTGTGTTTATTGGGCTTGCCGTAATGCAGTTCATGGCGGGAGTGAACCAATTCCTTCCGATGCTGGTCGCGTTCTTCTTTGCGATAATAATCCTTTCGATAGTCAAGGTCCGGTACAGGCTGCCGATGGGCAACTTTGCCGAAACCACTGTCATTGAGTGCATGGCGGACATCTATGCGTCCCCGGTCAGGGGCAAGCCCATCAGGCTGAGTGGCCAGGCGATAGGCCGGGGGCAGGCAGGCTACGTCTTCGGCGAAGACATGATGTACCAGGACCGGACAGGAATAATCTATCTCAACTATGAGTCTGGAATCCCGTTCCTCGGGAACCTGTTCTTTGCATGGAAGAAGCTGGAGTCGTTGCTCATGAAGCCTTCAAGTGCGGAGGGGTGGTTTCTGAGGGGGGCCACGCACCACATAGAGCTGCACAAGTTCAAGGTCGGGGAGCAGATAATAAAGAGCTACGTGCGTTTCTGGATGGTCGTTGGAACAATCTTGACCATATTGCTTATAGGAGTTATACTATTCATCCTGGCGGGCATTTTTCTGTGATTTTTATTTAAAAGCCTATACCTAATCGGTGAGGTGGTAAAAAATGACTGATTCAAACGATAGGTGCCCCAGTGGCATCCACGGTCTTGACGAGTTGATTGAGGGCGGTTTCCCGCGAGGGAGAACCATTCTGGTTTCTGGCTCCTGCGGAACAGGAAAGAGCACGCTTGGGATTCAGTTTATCTATAATGGCATCGTAATGCACAACGAGCCCGGAATTATTGTAACGATGGAGCAGACCGCCAAGGACCTCAAGAAGGACATGCTTAAGCTGGGTTTTGACCTCGGCGGGGAGGAGAAGAGCGGCAACTTGATTATAGTCGACAGAAAGAAGGCCATTCCTGAGATTCATGGTCTGACTGACATATTAGCGAGTTCTATGGAGCAGATGAAGGCCAAGAGAATGGTAATCGATAGCCTTGGAGCGATAGACTTCTTCATGGGCGAGGGGGATAAAATAAGGTCCGAGCTGCTTACCCTGAGCGAGAGGATAAAGGATGCAGGTCTTACAACCGTCCTTGTCTCAGAAAGGCCGGAGGGGGAGAGCGCCATAAGTGCCCATGGGATAGAGAGCTATATCCTGGACGGTGTGGTAATACTGACCATACACCCTGCCCTGGATGCAAGGAAAATGGAGATAAGGAAGATGAGGGGAACGAACCATACCCTCAGGATGCTGGACTTTGGTTTCACAGAGAAGGGAATTGAGATACTCGGGGGCTCTGGTCCAGAAGAGGGCCACAGGAAGGTTATAATCTGATTACCCCAGCTTTACAGCCGTCCCGTAGGCAAGAAGCTCTGCCGCACCCTGCATCACTTGTGAAGTGGCGAATCTTACGTTTACGACTGCATCTGCATTGAGTTTATCTGCTTGTTCAAGCATTCTATTCAGTGCCGTTTCCCTGGCATCATCAAACATTTCAGTATATTCCACTAGCTCTCCACCAACCATATGTCTTAATCCCGCAAGGATATCCTTGCCAACCCACCTGGTTTTTATTGTATTCCCTCTTACCAAGCCTAGTGTCTTCTTTACCTTCTTTCCCGCAATTGTTTCAGTATTTACAACAATCATTTTTTCTCCCTCCTGCTTTCTATTGACATTGATGCCAGTATTATAACGATGCCAAGGATAACGAGGACTATCGCAGCCTTTATCGAAACAGGCAGCTCCGAGGAACTCAGCATCAGATAGAGCCACCAACACACGAAGAGGAGTACGCCACCGCCTATAAAAGCCAGTCCTATGTTCTTTGACGAATTCATTTTTCAGGGGCTTTCTTTTTGTTGTCTTTCATCAGCTGCTTATATATCCTATTCATGCCGATGGCCATGATGTTTATTATTGTACCGGTTACAAGAAGCACCAGCCCTAGCTTTATCGATGCAGGAATGTCCGGGTAAGTCAGCACCTGGCCGCTTAGCATCGCCGGCAGGAATCCCATGGCAAGCAAAACGATTCCACTGACGATTAAAAAAATGCCCACGGCATTGCCCAACATCATTCTATTATCATCCGTGTATCCGATACGACTATTGAAGACGCGCCCTTCCTCTTTAGTTCCGGCAATAGATACTTGAGCTCCTTCTCGTCAATGACGACAAAGACGTCATACCCTCCCCCCTCGAGGTTGTTTATTGTCGGGCGCTCCACATGACTCTTTAGGACGGGAAGTACCTTGTCAAGGTCCTTTGGATTCAGTATGTTCATGTAGACGTTGACCTTGCCCTGGCCCCTTAAAGCCCCGCCGAACAGCTGAACAATCTCATCAATCTTCTTTTTCTTGCCCTTGTCCTTCAGGCTGTCGCTGTTGGCTATCAGGAACGAGGAGGTGTCCATTATCGTGTCGATGACCCTGCAGCTGTTCTCCCTCAGGGTTCTGCCGGTCTCCGTTGTCTCGATTATCATGTCCGCCTCTGGCACCGGGGGGACCAGCCACGCCTCCGTCTTGCCGGCGGGCTTCCTGATTATTGCCTCTATCCCGTTCTTCTTGAGATACTCCTTGGATATGTTCGGGTATTCTGTTGCAACTACGACCTTCTTGCCCTTCATGGACTTCTTGAAGTCCTCGAGTGATTTGACTCCCGGGAGAATTTCCTCGGAGATTGCTACGCAGAGTCGGGTCTGTCCAAGCTCCAGGTCCAGCAGCTCCTGAACCTTTTTCCCGTTCTCCGGGTATCGCAGCCTGAATTCCTGAATTATGTCGGAGCCGGTGATTGCAAGGTCGCCCTTGTCAAGAGAGAGAACGAAGGGAAAGTCCTGCGGTCTTATCCGCTTCATGACTATCTCCTCGTCATCAATCTGGGGATTATATCCCCTTTCTGAGATGCTAACCTTGAAACCGGCCCGCTCGAACACCCTCAGCGCGAATTTCTCAAGGTGCCCGTCAGGAATATAGAACTTCACGGTCATTTTATTTAACTCCCTCGTAATAGTAATAAATAGGTGATTCTATGGTTAAAATTGGTATCAACGGCTTCGGAAGGATTGGAAGGCGCGTGTTCAGGGCGGGTTTCGACAGGAAGAATGTAGAGTTCGTCGCCGTCAACGACCTGACCGACGCCAAGACCCTTGCGGCTCTTTTGAAGTACGACTCGGTTCACGGAGTATGGGACAAGGATGTTCAAGCAGGAGAAGATTCAATAACAGTCGACGGGAAGGAGATAAAGGTCCTGGCTGAAAAGGACCCGGCGAGCCTGCCCTGGGGCGACCTTGGAATCGACGTTGCAATGGAATCCACAGGGAGATTCAGAGACAGGGAGAGCGCCTCAAAGCATCTCTCTGCCGGAGCGGGCAGGGTCATAATAAGCGCCCCGGCAAAGGACCCGGACTGGACCGTCGTCATGGGCGTGAATGACAAGGACTACGATGCGGAGAAGCACAAAATCATATCAAACGCCTCCTGTACTACGAACTGCCTGGCTCCTGTTGCAAAGGTACTGCTCGACAACTTTGGGATAAAGAAGGGCATCATGACCACTGTCCATGCGTATACCTCGGACCAGAAGATTCTGGACCTGCCGCACAAGGACCTCAGGAGGGCAAGAGCAGCAGCGGTATCGATGATACCCACCACGACGGGAGCAGCAGTCGCAACATCGCTTGTAATCCCAGAACTGGAGGGCAAGCTCGACGGCATGGCCATAAGAGTCCCAACACCCAACGTCTCTCTAGTCGACCTCGTTGTAGAAACAGAGAAAGAGACTACAAAGGATGCGGTGAATTCGGCCCTCATCAAAGCCAGCGAAGGTGATTTGAAGGGTATTCTGGCGTGCAGCGACGAACCCCTTGTATCGATAGACTATAACGGGAACCCGTATTCGAGCATCGCAGACCTACTCTCAACCAATGTCATTGGCGGGAATCTGGTCAAGGTAATATCCTGGTACGACAACGAAACCGGATATTCGACAAGAATGGTCGATTTAGCGGAATATATATCTAAATAAAACAATATACAAAGAGTAGTAAAACAATAAAGGAGTAGATTAAGATGGAAGGAACAGTAAAGTTTTTTAACAGAGGACGAGGCTTCGGCTTTGTTGCCGGAGACGACGGAAACGAGTATTTTGTACATGCGACTGGTTTGAAAGAAGGCGTGGATATAAAGGAGGGAGACAAAGTCACCTTCGATCCAGCTGAAGGAGACAGGGGCCCGAAGGCAGAGAACGTCGTTCCCACCGGGGAGACTGCACCTGTTGGAGAGGCTGCTGAAGCTCCGGCAGAAGAGCCTGCAGAGGAAGCACCGGCAGAAGAGCCTGCTGCTGCAGAGGAAGCACCGGCCGAGGAGCCAGCAGAGGAAGAGCCCGCTGCTGAAGAGCCTGCTGAGGAAGAAGCTGCAGAGGAAACTCCGGCAGAAGAGCCTGCAGAGGAAGCTCCTGCAGAGGAAGCCGCTGAAGAAGAAGCTCCTGCTGAAGAGGCACCAAAGGAAGAATAAGTATCAGAGTCCCAGGGCATCATCGACCATCTTACGGTGGTCGAATGCCATTTCTGGCATTTCTTTTATTTTGAATTCTTTAGCCTCGGCTGCGTCATCCGCAGCCACTAATTCTCCGCCAACCTTGCGACAGAGGAAGGTAACGGCCACCGTGTGGCCCCTCGGGTCGCGCTCCGGGTCAGAGTAGACCCCGACCATCCTCTCAATCTCGATGTCAAGCCCTGTTTCTTCCTTGGCCTCGCGGATTGTCGCATTTTCAAGGGTCTCCTTATATTCGACAAATCCGCCGGGCAGCGCCCACGTGCCCTCGAAGGGATATATCCCCCTCTTTATCAGCACTATGGAATTCTTCTCCCGGTCCAAGATTACTGCATCTACCGTCAGGCGAGGTATTTTCTGCTCCATCTTTAATAATTTCTATCCAATATTATAAAACGGGTTCGGGCCCGTAGTCTAGTTCGGTTATGACGTCGCCTTTACGAGGCGAAGATCGCCGGTTCGAATCCGGCCGGGCCCAAATGCTGATTCTTATGCTCTGACCCCCATAGTATAACATACTATTTCTGCTGAGTGCGGTAGTCAACATAAATATGGGTATGTTCACCTCCCTGTTTGGGGAGCGCCTCTGACTGCTTTGACTGGTAGGACTAAAGAACAAGACGGGTGAAAGCATGCCAAAACCAAAAAAACAAGGACGTTTAGACCGAGCCGTTAATAATGCGTCGTTTCTAATGAACGACGAGGGCGTTTCTTACCAAGTAAGCAGCATAGCTGCAGCAGTCTGGAATCAATGTGATGGCCACACAGAAACTGATAGACTAGTCGCAAACATGATGAAGACCATGGACCTTAAAAGAGATGAAAAAATAGCTGCCAAAACCAGCATTAACCAGATAATCACGAAGCTAAATGAGATGGGCCTGATTCGTTTTGGCTGAAGCAGCGCTACCTCTATCCTGAATGGGCAGTTTATAAGCCCCCACTCCATTATAACAGTATAAATATTGGGTAAATAATATGAGAGACAATTACGGAGAAAGGGAAATGCACAAGATAACCTGTGCCGAGTGCGGTCAGGAGTCTGAAGTCCCTTTCAAGCCGGATGGTTCACGCCCCGTGTATTGCAGGGAGTGCTACTCGAAGAAAAATAGAAGGTACTGATTCTTTGGTATATCTGAATTTTTATCGTAGTAGAAATTGATTTTTTATTTTTGGGGTGAATAACCCCGCTTATTCTTATTTTAGAAAGGAAATGCATTTCTATTACTGTCAGTAAAAAAATGAGACCCGACAGTGAGGTAGTTGAGCTGGAGCGGAAGGTTTTTGAAATACAGAACGAGCCCATGCCCCAGGGGGCATGGTGGTGGTGGTTCTGGCTGTTCTTCTTCAACAACCCCAAAAATCCTGAAAGACCCCGGCAACTGATGATATTGTGGTCCACAAAGAATGAGCCGGAGATTAGCTGCAATGATATAGCGTTCAGACTGGCCCCCTCCCAGGACCGGAACAATCTCAATGGTATCGTTGCCGCCTGGTACTTTGATGGGGAGAAAATGCACCACAACCTTCTTCTTGACCAGTGCAATCTGAGCATATCGGACAAAGAACTCTCTTCGGATTCAGTTACGCCCACGTCATTCTCCATAGACAAAACCAAGAATACAGTAAAACTTGGAAATGATTTTGAATTCATTGCGGATGCTGGAGAAAAGCACGGTTTTGTAATGCCCACCTACAAGTCAAACGTTTACATGATGGATAAGGGCTACTCCCTGCTGCGGCTGAATCATCTGGATTTGCGCGGGAGAGTCAAAAATGAAAAAATTCACGGGAGCGCCTACTTCCAGCGTGTTTTCGTGAATGCTCCCATGCCCCCCTGGTACTGGGGAATATTCCACTTCGAGGGCGGGGGCGTCCTGAGCTACTACAGACCGTATCTGCTTGGAAAATCCCTGAAGAAGGACATCTCCTTCTTTGACGGCGAAAGGATGCATAAATTCGATAACATAGCCATAACGAGGTCTGGGGGTGACCTGCCCATATTCACGGTATCGGGAGAGAACAAAGACGAAAGAATAGACTTCAGCGTAACCCCCTACTCCCATTCTTCATGGACATTCAGAAAAAGGGCTCTAGGCATCATCCCGAACAAGCTGGTCTACAATGAGTATCCTGCAGCAATCTCCAGCCTGAGGCTCAGGAACAAGAGAACGGGGGATGAGATTACGCTGAAGGATCTTGGTAATTCAGTGGGCAATGCGGAGCATACGACGGGCCTGCTGATATAAGAATGCGCCTCGGACAGGCCTAAACAAAGTTCTCAGTCCTCTTTTTATGTCGTGTGGGGTCCCGTTTCCAATTTAGTTATTTACTAAATAACTAATTAACTTAGTTATTTACTATTTAAATATCAAATTTAATAATTTACTAAAGTGGTATTAAAAGCAGATAGCCTAACGAAGAAGAGCCTAGTAAACATAAACAGGCAGTTTGAGAAGGGAGCAGTAAGGGACGAGGGCACTTTAGACCACATTATCTTCGAAGTCTCAAAAACCAGAGGCATCAACAGGAAAGGTGCAAGACTCTTGGTTGAAATCACAACAAAACATCCGTTTTTCGATGGAAATAAGAGAACGGCAATAGAAAGTATGAAGGCATTTTTAGCCCAACACAACAAAAAGATTACAGTAAGAGATGAGACATTATACGATCTGATATACCGGGTCACAAGCCAAAGAAATGCAATAGATGAAGTTGCGATGTGGATTGCTAATCACACAAAATGAAACTTGTAGAAATGAAGGGCATCAAACGCCCCGTCAGGTTATTGGAATGGGACGATATCAAAGATTTTGTAGAGAAAGACATCAGAGAAAACAAAGCATTCTATGAGAAATTAGCTCAGATGTGAAAAAAGCTCGCCTCGGAC
Organism: uncultured archaeon; assembly: GCA_964549685.1. GTDB lineage: Archaea > Altiarchaeota > Altiarchaeia > IMC4 > QMZM01 > WALD01. The sequence continues at coordinate 137,604 of CAZJVE010000002.1, forward strand.
AGGACTTGAACCTGTGACCACCTGGTTAACAGCCAGGCGCTCTACCAACTGAGCTACCGAGGCTGAACTGACGTCAGTTCACACCGAAGCGGGTATGTGGGATTTCGCTGTCGCTCAATCCCACTTAACGCACTGTGAATTCACCGGGGAATTTCCCGGCTATTTTGCAAGCCTGCCCTTCGCGCGCAGGCTTGGCCTTACCTTCTCGGCGCCCTTGCCTCTCTTCGTCAGGCCCCTGCCCTTCCTTCCTGCGGGAGTGAGTCCCCTGAACACCCTGCCCATGTGCTGCTTCTCGCAAATCCAGCCGACGTCCTTGTCGCTTCTTATCGCAGGATGGCTTGGGTCGACCATGATGACCTCGAACCACTTGTACTGACCGTCCTCCCAGAGCCAGTAAGAACTGAGAACCTCTAGATTCGGGAATTTCTTCTGTGTTCGCTCCTCGGCAATCCGCTGGATGGACTTCTTGGGGGTTATCTTGCTGATACCCATCCTTTTCGGCTTCCTTCCACCGGTGGGGCGGGACTTTCTCAGGCCACCTCTCCTTACCCGGGTTCTTGCGACGACGAAGCCCTGCTTTGACTTGTAGCCATAGCTTCTTGCCCGGTCTATTCTGGTGGGTTTCTCAACCCTTACGACGGCGGGGCTCTTTCTCCAGGCCTTCTTTCTCTCCATCACAAGGTCCCTGAGGTCCTTGTTTTCGGGGCGCTTTATCTTTCTCTTAATGTCCTTATATGTTTCCTTAACGTACTTGTAATAGCCCATTTTCATCACCCTTGCGGATTCAAAGATTACCTCACATCTCCATTGCGGGTGTATTCTATGATATGTCTTTTTATCATTAAAAACCAATTCTTAACATCAATATCAGGTGATTCGTGTGCCTTTGAGGAGGTTGTTTGGCTGGTTCAAGACGGTCTTCGGCAAGAAGAACATAATCAAGCTCGGCCTTTATGGCCCTCCAAATGCAGGAAAGACCACCCTGGCGAATAAGATTTCTATGGACTGGACCGGAGAGCCGGTAGGTAAGGTTTCTGAGATCCCACACGAGACGAGAGAGGTTCAGAAGAAGGAGCAGATTATCGTAAGGGCGGGGGGGAAGAAGCTCGTTATGAACCTCCTGGACATGCCCGGAATTGCAACAAAGGTCGACTTTGAGGAATTCGTGGGGCACGGCATGACGAAGGAGGCTGCTCAGCAGAGGGCAAAAGAGGCGACCAAGGGCGTTATCGAGGCGATAAAGTGGCTTGAGCACGTTGATACCGCGCTGGTTGTCATGGATTCTACCCGGGACCCCTATACGCAGGTTAATATCACAATCATTGGAAACCTCGAGGCGAGGGACATACCGATAATCCTGGTTGCCAATAAGCTTGACCTTCCCGATGCCAACCCTGATGCGATAAGGGACGCGTTTCCCCAGCACCACGTCGTCGAGGTCTCTGCCCTGACAGGAAAGCTGGTTGACGAGCTCTATGAAGAAATAGCAAAGTACGCAAAATGAGCATAGAAATAGAATTCATATCATCCGACGTGCTTTCGAACAAGGAGAGCGACGAGAAGATAGACTACATTCTCGACCGGGTGAAGAAAAACAAGATTCTCGTTGTCGAGGAGAGCATGTCGGCCCTGGAGGAGAGCAAGCTGATAGAGGCGACCATGAGCCAGATAAAGGGTAAATTCTCCGGGATAGAGATATCCACGCTCAAGGACAAGAGCTCGGAGGGGATAAAGCACAAACTGATAAGGGCCCTTGGCGGAACAACCGGCGGACTGACGGTCATAGGGCCCTCGAAGATGATTCGCAAGGTCAAGAAGCAGCCGCAGAGCATATCCCTGCTGGCTGGAGAGAAGTAAAGATGCCACACAAATGCGCCCGATGTGGAACAATCTACGACGACAATTCTCCTGAGCTCATAAACGGCTGTTCCTGCGGAGCCAGAGTGTTTCTGTATCTCAAGGAGAGGCCGGGCAGGAGCGAGGAGGACACAATCGAGGAGCTGAAGATAAAGGAGATAGGTGGAGAAGATCTCAAGAGGCTGGACAGGGAGTTCGGCATGGACCTTGAGAAGACGGGGAGGACAATCCACCTCGACCTGGAGAACCTGCACCAGATTGACAAGGGGAGGTACAGGATAGACATAAAGTCACTGATGAAGGGCGACCCCCTGATAATGAAGGTCGGTGACGGGGTCTACTACATCGACATAATCGATGCCATGAGCAAGGGGAGGAAAAGATGACAATCCATCCGATGGAGTCCCGCTACGGGCGGGACGAGGTCAGGAGTATTTTTGATGAAGAAAAAAAGCTGGAGCTGATGCTGGAGGTCGAGGCAGCCCTTGCAAGGGCCCATGCAAAGGCAGGGAACATCCCTGAGAAGGATGCTGCTGCAATCTCCAAGGCCAAAAAAGGCGTCAAAATCGAGAGGGTCAAGGCGATTGAGGCCGAGATAAACCATGACGTCATGGCGCTGGCCAAGGCCATGGCCGAGCTCAGCGGGGACTCCGGCAAATACGTTCATCTCGGGGCCACAAGCAATGATATTACAGATACTGCGCTTGCATTACAACTTAAGGAATTCGTCGAATTCCTTTCCGAGGACCTGGTGAATTTGAAGAAGATTCTGCTCGGCCTCGCCAAGAAGCACAAGGCCACAGTATGCATAGGAAGGACCCATGCCCAGCATTCTATCCCGACCACCTATGGACTGAAGTTCGCAATATTTGCCTCGGAGGTTCAGAGGCATATTCAAAGGCTGGAGGAAACAAAACCGAGAATCCTCGTCGGCAAGATGTCCGGCGCAGTCGGAACCCAGGCCTCCTTCGGAAAGAAGGGCATTGAGATTCAGGAGTATGTCATGGCGGACCTGGGGCTCAATGCCGCGATGGTCTCGAACCAGGTCATCCAGCGGGACAGGCACGCTGAATTTTTGCTGCTGCTGGCATTGATTACAGAGACAATGAACAAGATTGCAACGGAAATCAGGAATCTGCAAAGGACTGAAATCGCTGAGATATCAGAGGGCTTCGGCAAGAAGCAGGTCGGCTCCTCGACGATGCCGCATAAGAGGAATCCAATCATTGCCGAGAGGATATGCGGCCTGAGCCGGGTTATAAAGGCGGATGCCATGGCATCGCTTGACAACATCCCGCTCTGGCATGAGAGAGACCTGACGAACTCAAGCTGCGAAAGGGTTATCATCCCGGAGGCCTGCATCCTGACGGACTACATCCTGAACCTCAGCATCAACCTGCTGAAGAATCTCGTTTTCGATAAGGAGCAGATAGAAAAGAACCTGAACCTCTCGCAGGGGAGAATCATGGCCGAGTCCCTGATGATTAAAATGGTCGAGAAGGGAGTGGGCAGGCAGGTGGCCCACGAGATGCTGAGGAAGGACGCGATGAAGAGCCATGAGTCTGGAATCCCCTTCAGGGACGTTCTTCTGAACGACAAGAAGGTCATGAAGCACATGAGCGAGAAGGAGCTGACATCCGCCCTTAACCCAAAGAATTACACGGGGACTGCGAAAGAGCAGGTCGACAGGATTGTGAAAGAGTTAAGCTAGCCCGCCCAGCTGTTTATTGCATCTACCACTGCGGATAGTGAGACCTCTTCGTTGGCCCATCTGTTTATCATGTTCACGACTTCGGCCAAGGTTACCTCGCCGTCGCAGTTCTCATCCGCCAATGGCTCAAAGCTCGGCGCACCGCAGACGAAGGCATCCAGGTAAGGGATGTATACTACCTCAGGCAGGCCAGCATCATCATAGTAGTCATAGATGTATACGTCAATATCCTGTTTGTTGCTGGTGCCCCACCAGTTGTTTATCATCATTATCTCCTCGCTCGGCATTGAGTGCTCTATGTCGATTGCCCTGACGCCGTATTCGAAATTGTCATGCAGGTTGTTATACGAATACTCTCCAAGATACTCATTCACGAATATGCCGATGCTGTTCAGGGTTATGGTGTTGTATGTAATCTCGCCTCCATCGACCATGTCCTCGACGTAGATGCCTACCGAGTTGTTGTAGATGAGGTTGTAGCTCAGGCTCACCTCGCCGTAGGCGTCGTTTACGTCAATTCCATAGGTGTTGTTATAGAAGGTGTTGTAGCTGACCTCGGTCCAGCCCATGACTGCCGCACCGTGCGTGCTTCCATGCACCGTGTTGTTGCTGAAATAGACGTATGACGCCGCTTCTTCTCTCCCTCTCAGCTCGGGGGTGCAGTTGTTGAATTCGTTCTGGGTTGCATAAATGTGTATGCTGGGGAATATACTCCTCATTATGGCGTTGCTGCCGCAGTTTGTGAATGTATTGTTGCTTATGTATATGGTGAAGTTCCCGCCCCTTATCTCCATATCCCCATCATAGAATATGGAGTCCATGACGTCAACGGAGGACTCGTAGGTCTCCAGCCCTGTGTTGTTAAACCTGCAGTATCTCAGGCTATTGTTTCCGCTGATGCTGGTGTATTCGAAGTAGACCACCCCTCCCCCGGAGGAGACGAATTCAATCGGGCTTATGGAGTTCCCCTCGGCTATGAGGCCGCCCTCCATGTCAAGGCGGTAGCTGCCGTTGAACTGTACCACTACGCCAGGCCCTATTGTCAGGGTGCTGTTCTCCTTTACCTCAATGTCGTTCAGCAGGAGGTAGGGGCTGTCGGCCAGAGTCCATGTCGTGTCTCCCTTGATGTCCCCTGTCACGTAGGTGGGAATCAGCGTCGATGTGGTTGAGGTGGATGTTGTGCTGGTTGTTGATGTGGTTGAGGTCGTTGAAGTTGATGTGGTCGAGGTGCTTGTCGTTGATGTCGTTGAGGTGGATGTAGTAGATATTGTGCTTGTTGATGTTGTTGAAGAGGTGCTTGTGGAGGTGGTCGTCTGAGCGGCAACACCAATGCTAAGGAAAAGCAGCCCAATCAATAAGAAGAGTGCCTTGCGCTTAATCATATTAGGAATTAGCTCATGAGCGTATAAATCTCTCATCCTTCAACAGCATACCTCAATCTTCCGCCATATTCCTGTCTATAGACAACATGCGCTTTGTCTGTGCTGTCAACAGCAAGCTCGGCATAGGTCCCGATCTGTTCGTCATCGCTATTACCGCCATACTGGATTGTCCGGGTCGTCCAGCTGGTATCGCCGGAATTCTTAACCGCGACCTTCATGTAAGAATCCAGATAGGTTGCACTCATCGCCTTTCTATGATAGGCAATCAGGATATTATCGTTGCTGTCAAAAGCCAGAGAGGTATATAGTCCTGCTCTCAGGCTGTCGTCAATCATGTCCGGGCTTGCGGACCAGGCGCCGCTGCCGATTCTTGAGGAGAACATCAGGGCCCCGTCATCGCCATCCCCGCTGTATCTCGCATGATAGGCGATGTGGGGGGTGCCGGAACTGTCAACTGCAATCGAGGGGTACTGCATCGTATCGCTTGAATCCACCAGTTCCTCCGACCAGGTGCTGGAATCCGTTGCTCTGTAGATATACTTCAGGAAGCTGTTGGAGTCGACGAATGCGATGTGTATCACGCCGTTTGCAACGACTATCGAGGTGTCCGCGCTCGTCACGCTGGTATCCACCGTCTCTATTGTCCATGACCCTGAACCAGCTGGTTTGCTCGCCAGGAGCAAATCGTAACTGGTCCTGTCCAGGTAGGCAATATACACGACGTCGTTCTCGTCTATGTCCATTGAGGTGTACTGGCCGAGGTTGTTCGTGGCCGATGAGGCAACGGTTTCGGTGGAGAACGACCCTGCACCCGCCGCCTTGTAGGCGTATCCCAGGTTATAGCCTGTGAACGTGGGATAGGCTATGTGAACCCCTCCGTTGCTGTCAACTGCTATTCTGGTATATGGGTTTGTCTGGTCGGCATAAACCAACTCCCTTTCCGACCAGGAACCGTCGGAATTGACCATGTAATAAACGCCGTCGGTATAGGTGCTGTAGGCATTGATGTAGTGCACCACATGGATGTCGTCATTGCTGTCGATGGCCAGGTCAGCATATCTTCCGCAGCTTGAGGTGGACCACGTATCAATAGTAGAATCGGTCCAGGAGGCCAATGTATGATCAAGAGTTGTAGTGGCCGATGCGGTGGTTGTGGTTGATGTCGTAGCCAGTGCAGTAGTTGTTGTTGTCGCAGGTGCCGTTGTCGTAGTCGTTGAAGCACCGCCGGCCCAGGCGTTTATCAGGTCTATTACATTTGCAAGAGTCGCACCATCCCCTGCCCAGAGGTTTATCAGGTCTATGACCTCTGACAGAGTCACCGTGTTGCATGGGGCCTCGTCTCCGACGAGGGTGCATTCTCCAGCTACGGTCGTGGTCGTCGATGTGCTGGTGCTGGTCGAGGTGGTTGTGCTGGTTGTCGAGGTGGTTGTGGTGGTAGCTGCAGTGCAGTCATACGTACAACCCGTCGTCCCGGTGTCGCTCCAGGTGCCGGCCTCGTCGCAGATGTTCTCGTCACCGGAGCCTCCCAGAGCTGAAGAAAGGTAAAGATCCGAGATTACGTTGGAGCAGACCTGGTTAGAGTTCAGCGTGCTGTAGTTCGAAGAGAGCAGGTAAATGCCGTAGCGTCCATTGTAATCCGCTGTGTTGTCGGTCAGGTAGTTGTTGTGCGAGTAGAGTGGCAGGATTCCGTCATACGTGTTGTTATTCACCTGGTTTTGTCCTATCGTGTTGTTGTTCGCATAAGCAAGAAAGATTCCGTAAATGTCGTTATGGCTCATCGTGTTGCCCGTGACGGTGCTGTCATTGGCGAAATATAGATATACGCCCAGATAGTTGTTGGTTATTGTGTTATTGCTAAAGACGTTGCTGGAGGAATTAGTAAGGAGCACTCCGTAGCATGTGAGGTCGCATGAGTTGTTGCTCGCCAAGTTGTCCGTCAGGGTGTTGTCGTCTGACCTGTAGACCACGAGCCCGATGGTGTTGTTCTCCAGCGTATTGCCCGTGACCGTGTTGCTGTCCGAATAATTGAGATAGATGCCGTGGTCGAACAGGGAAACCTCGCAGTTTTTGACTGTGTTGTTTGAGTTGCCCTGGAGGAAGATTCCATAGGTGTCCGATACATAGGGCCCCTGAATGCTATGGCTCCGGCAGTCGAATTCCATGTTGTCTGCCGAGAATTCTACGCACGTTGCGGAGGTGCTGATGTCAGCAGTAAGATAGACGGTTTCGTAGCTGCCGTCCAGCTTTGAGGTGCAGTCGTTGCACGAGGTGCAGGAAGCCTCCCCCGCCGCAAGGGTTGTCGTGGTGCTCGTAGATGTCGTGGAGGTCGAGGTCGTGCTGGTCGTCGTTGAGCTCATCTGCTCTACGGCGAACATGTAGAGTGCTGAGCCTGAGCTCTCGTCGTTGGATATGATAAGGACTGCGTCGTCGTAGGTCGAGCCGAACCCGTTCACGAAAAGCTCGCCGTTCTGGATGCTGTCCAGCGGCATGTATTCCACCGCCTTTGATGAGGCCGTTAACTTTGCCACGGATACGTTGAAGTTCCCGTCATTTGCCCCGTAGAAGGACAGATTCAGGGTGCTTCCATCGCCCCCCGTGAAGTTGATGTATTCGGCGGCCCAGTAGTTCACCGTACTCAGGGCGGACGTGGGATAAGAGGAGAATGCGTTTACCACCGGCACGGTAAAGTCGAGGTCAAGGTAGCCATAGAGCCCATCTCCTATCGTGGTGTCGTCAAGCACGTTCGCTATCGTCCAGTCGTTGAATATCTTGGTGAAGGTTTCCGAGTAGCCCCTGGTGGACAGGGCATGGTTTATGCCGGTTATGCCGATGTCCGTCTCGGAGACTATCTCCGTTATCGTCAGGTTGCCGCCGTAGTGGTTGGAGATATAGAGCATGAATAGATAGCTCTTTCCATAGTCATAGATATTGCCGCCCCAGTTTGTCAGGGACTGGCCGTAGTTGGAAGCGAAGTCGTTGATGTCGCTTGTTGCGTGGCCGTAACCGTTGATATATTCGGCATAGACCGCACAACCCTCGTCGACCCATGCTTCTTCATCCGCGTCGTGGTACCAGTGAATCATGTGCTGGAATTCATGAGCAAGAGTCGAGTAGCTGTTGTTCACTCCCTCGTCGATGGAGTAGAAGTCGTCGTGGTCGCTTGTTGGAGTGTAGTTAACATCCCCTGTACCGGGATAGCTCCCCTTCTCTATCAGCGGGAAGGTGTCGATGTAGAACATCTTGCGCTCGTTGCTGTGGTAGCCCCAGTAGGATGCATAGGCTTCGGTATATTCGTTCATGGACCAGAAATAGCCGGCAATATAGCCTCCCCCGGTATAGCTATTGGCGTAGCTCTCGTCTATGTCAGTCAGCAGTATTGTTATCATGGAGTCGCCGTCCACGCCCTCGGGCTCCTCCTCGCCGAAGTAGAGCCGGTCATTTACGTATATGGAGTCGAATTCTGCCGCTACCTGGTTCACGTCGTCCTGGGTTATGTAGCCGGGCAGTTTTCCTGCATCGGGAGCCGTGTCCACCCACACTGCATTTCCTGCCTGGTCCTTGGTCTGGACGTAGACGTATGCCACGGAGGTGATGTTCCTGATAACGGCGTTAATCTCGAACCATGTGTCCTGCTCGTTAATCCAGAAGCTTTCGGTGTCCCCAACGCTTTTGGCCTCTTTGATTGACATGGACCTTATGCCCGTGTCCCGCACGCTGAGGGCCGGAACCGGAATCTCCGGGAGCTCATGCGTCCTGCATCTCCCCTCGGCAGCTGCAGGCATGCAGAGGCCCATTAGGAGCATAAGAATAACCAGTCTTTTCATTCGAATTCCTCCACCGCTATTGCCTCGCCAAGGGATGTCCCGCAGAATTCGTCGGTCAGCTCCCCCCTTATCGTCAGGGTCTGCCCCTGCATCTGTTGGAGCTCCTCAGCCAGAGGGCCGGTAAGGCAGTAGCTCCCGTCCTCTGTCTCAATAGCAAGCTCTGTAAACGGTTCGTTCCCGGTAACGTAGATTCTGCCCCTCACCTCAATCCCGGTGTCCGGTATCCCGCTGTCCTGGACGCAGGCAGATAAAAGGGCGACGAGCGCGATTAGGGCTATCTTTTTCATATTAGAATATGTGTTATGGAGGTATAATAACATTACTTAAACATGGAAACCCTGCTCGATATCGATTAGATTATCCACTCACCCCACGTACCATAGTCCAGATTACTCCTTCACCCCGCCCAGGCATTAATAAGGTCTATTACGTCCGAGAGACCTGCATCGTCTGCTGCCCAGGCGTTTATCAGGTCTATCAC
>CAZJVE010000003.1:0-96343 GCA_964549685.1 uncultured archaeon
GGGGTTACAAAACACTGTTATAAGATAACGATGTTATTGACCCCATAGACTACTGTCCTTTGAATTAACAATTGTTAATATATTAAAGCCCTGAGTCCTAGTTTATAGTTATAGTAAGATTGCAATATTATATTAAGACTACGATTTAATATGAAATTCCCGTGTGAATTAACGGTGTGGTATGTGCTTCCCGCAATAAGGTCCGAGCTCGCCAAGGAGCTTGCAAGGCTGAAAATGTCGCAGAAGGATATCTCGGGAAAGCTTAACATAACGCAGGCTGCTGTATCCCAGTATATCAATGAGAAGAGAGGACACAAAATAAGATTCAGTAAGGCTGTGAAAAAGGAGATAAAGGGGCTGGCAAGAGACATTAAGGATGGAAAGGACTCAGGCATTGTAAGCAAAGTATGCAAGATATGCAACATGGTGAAGGACGACAAGACTATATGTAAGGTTCACAGAAAACACGAGAACATTCCAAAAATGTGTGATGCTTGTTTTGCTAATTAATTATGCCCTCCTCAGCAGGACAAGGTTGTTCAGGCCCTTCCTCCTGCGCTCGAGCAGACCCTTGTTCTCCAGCCGGTCGAGGATTCTGCTCACCTTTGCCTTCGGGAGTTCCGTTTCCTTTACCAGCTCGGCCTGGAAGATGACGCCATCGGCCCTATAGATTGTTTCGTAGATTTTCTTGTCATCCTCTTCAAGGTTCTTTACCTGCTCCGCGAGTTTCTTTTCCTTTTCCGCGTATTCTCTTTCCATGCCTCGGGCAGTTAGAATGACATAGACGCCAAGGATACCCAGAAGCAGGGCTATGAAGAATCCGAGATATGCATAGAGTGGCAGGTCATTGCTCATGGGACACTGGCCCGTGGGACATCCGCACGATGACTCGTTGCTGTGGTTTATCTCATTCACGAACGAAGTCAGCACGAACAGGAATACTATGGATATCCCTATTAGTGCCGCCCCGATGATTTTTGTATTCATCTTGCTACTATACAAAATATACTGAATCTATATTTAATAATAACGATTGTTATCTAAGCCCTTAGCTTTTGGATTAAATCACAGGCACTGCAGACAGCATTCCTGGAGGGCTCTCCACAAAGCTCGCAATGCACCAGCTTTTCTGTTGTTTTGTAGTGTTCTTTCAAGGCCGGCAGGATATCCAGAAGGTTATTGACCAGATTCTGCGTTATTCCAGGGGATTCTGTCTCGAGGTCGTTGAGTATGTCCCTTATGGATGACCTATATGTATCGGTAGAACAGGGACATTTATCATAGACTACGGGGAATTTCATCATTTCCGAGTATTTTCTGATTTCATCTTCAGGGCAAAAGTATAGGGGCTTTATTCTTGGGACAAATTTCCTGTCGCTAATTCGGCCGGTTCTTGGCCCTAGTTTTGCAGATAGCCCCATGTTTCCCTGAATAAAGTTCATTAAGACTGTCTGTGCCTCATCGTCCAGGTTATGGCCAGTCACTAGTTTAGTGGCATTCAGCTCTCTGACTTTTTTATTCAGCAAAGCCCTTCTCAAAACCCCGCAGACCGTGCATGACTTGAGCTTATGCTTCGATTTGAGTACCGACCTCATGTAACAGACGGAATGTCCGAATTCCTCCTTGAATGATACTACATGGAGTTTTATGTCGTTCTCCCTGCAAAAAAGTTTGGTATTCTCCAGATTTTCCAGGGAATAGTTTCCGATTAGAAGGTCTATTATTATTGCTTCTACCGAGTAGCCGAATTTGTTTAGCAGATGGAGCGCGGTGGTTGAATCCTTGCCTCCGGAACATGCCACCATCACTCTGTCTTCTTTGTCTATTAGATTATATTTTTTGATGGTTTCCTTCGCCCTATCCTCAAATTCTTTAATGAACTGCTCTTCCCTCGGCATTTTATTCAGTCAGTAGGGGCCCGCTGCAGTAGGGGCATTTCTTGTCGCATTCTTCCAGCATAGGGCATATGGTCCTTGAGAGAACTGCCATCGGATGCCCCTTGCTCTTTATCTCGAATTCGTTGCTCCAGCCGAAGGGTACTCTTTTTACCTTGAAGCCCGATTCCTTCAGGGATGACTCGACCCCTTTCAGAATCTTCAGCGCAATCTCGGGGTGGGAAAGGCTCTGCGATAAATGGGCAAAGGGAAATACAACGATATTCTTTAATTTCATCTTATCTGCAACCTTGACAATCTCATCCCTGATGGAGTTTATCGTTTCATCGGGCTTGATTTCGTCGTATTTCTCAACACATGAAAAGGCCACGAGGCAGTCATTCATGCTACCTTCTTTCTCCGTTGTTTCCTCGGCGAATTTGGTCCCTCTCTTTGCCCTGTACCAAATCCTGTCCACGTGGATGAATAGCAGTTTCATTCTAAAGGATTCATGCTCCCGGACCTGTAGCCCTGTAAATCGAGCGTAATATATTTGAATCCGAGTCTTTTTAAGCTATTTACGATACGGTCCTTGTTTTTCAGGATGCTGGAGAATTCGTTGGGGGGGACCTCGATTCGGGCGAGTTCGTTGTAGTGCCTAACTCTGGCCTGCCCAATGCCGGAATCCATCAAAAGCCCCTCCGCTTTTTCCACTATCCTGAGTTTTTCAGGAGTTATTTCCTCGCCATATGGGATTCTCGAGGAGAGGCACGCCATCTGGGGTTTATTGTAGTTCGATAGCTTCAATTCCCTGGCAAGCTCCCGGACCTCGTCCTTAGTAAGGCCTGTATCAAGAAGGGGGGTGCATATGCCCCCCTCACTCAGTGCCCTGTGCCCGGGCCGGTGGTCCCCCAGATCGTCGCGATTAACGCCGAAGAGAATGGAATTGAAACCAAATTCTTTAGAAATTTTTTTAAGGACAGATATTGATTCAAGTTTGCAGTAGTAACATCTATCTGGGGAATTTTTTCTGAATTCCTTGTTGTTCAATTCATCATGTCCTACAACGAGATGCCTGATTCCAATCTCATTCGCAATTGCCTTAGCGTTCTCAAGCTCTCTTCGCGGGAGGGTTGATGAGTCTATTGTAACCGCTATCGCATTATCCCCGAGGGCGTCGCTGGCGGCCTTTGCCAGCAGAGTGCTGTCGATGCCGCCCGAGAATGCGACCAGAGCGCTCCCCCCGGATTCAATCAGGTTACAGAGTCTCTGGTATTTAGGGTTCCACATATTTTACTTCTACCTCTGGTTTCTCTCCCAGAAGATTTGATGCTATCTCTGCCGCTTTCTCCCCGGACAGTAGCATCCCGCCAAACGTGGGACCCATCCTCGGAAGTCCGAATGCCGTTGCGGCTGACATTCCAGTAACAATCAGACCGGGATAGATTTCCGTCGTGTTCTCGACTACCGCATCCTCTGAGCGCTCCACCCACATGGGACTAAAGCCCTCAGTCTTCAGAATTCCCCTGTCCTCGAGGGATTTTACAACGCATGCGTCATGGCCAGTTGCGTCAATAACCACCTTGGATTCTATGGCAACCGGGTCCACGCAGGTTATAGCTCTGGGTAATGCTGAAACAGCGTTCCAGTTTATAACGGCTCCTGAAACCCTGCCCTCCTTCAGAATCACGTCCTCGAACCGGGTGCAGTTTATTATCTTGACCCCAGCATCGCAGGCCGAAGAGATTAGCTTAGAGCATGCATGCGGGCCGTCGGCAACAAACAGGCCGTCATTCAATTTCTTGTACGGGGCGTTAATCTCGTCCAGAACCCTCTGCCCGGGGGCCCTTACAGTCAGCTTGTTCATCAGATAGCCGCCAATCCAGAATCCGCCTCCGAGGTAGTTGTTGCTTTCCACTATCACGGTCTTTATGTTTCTCTGGGCGAGCCTCATCCCTGCCACTAATCCAGAGGGGCCGCCGCCAACTATGATAACATCGCTCTCTACATGGTCCAGAAACTCCTCGGAAAACTCCGAGACAATCGCCTTTGTTATGTCACTCTCCTGGGTTGGTTGAAATATAGCCATTTTTTAACAATTGTTAATATATCCGGATGAGAATATATAAATGGGCTACTTGCTCCCGGCAAATCCTTTTTCAGTCGCCTCTAATATCTTATCAATATCCTCCTTTGTATGGGCGTCTGAAATAAAGAGGGATTCGAACTGGCTCGGAGGGAGCAGAATTCCCTCCCCCAGCATCCTGTTGAAGAACGCCGCATATTTTTTGGTGTCTGACTTTTTTGCGCTCTCATAGTCATGGACAGCATCGGGTGTAAAGAAGATGCATGACATTGATTCGATTCCAGAGATGGAAGCATCCACGCCAGCTTCATCTGCAATTTCTCTGATGCCGTCTCTAAGTCTCTTGGAATTTTTATTTAGATGTTCATAGATGCTTCCATCCTTCAACAATTCCAAAGTGGTTAAACCTGCAGTCAGCGCTATCGGATTTCCTGACAAAGTTCCAGCCTGATAAACCGGCCCTTCTGGGGCTATCTGCTCCATTATGTCGGCCCGGCCGCCATATGCACCGACCGGAAAGCCGCCGCCTATGACCTTGCCAAGGCAGGTAATGTCCGGGCTGATTTTATAGTAATCCTGTGCCCCACCATAGCATAGCCTGAAGCCGGTGATGACCTCATCGAAGACCAGGAGGATGTCATTATCCTCAGTAATCTCCCTCATGCCCTGGAGGAATCCGTCCTTGGGCGGGATTACACCCATGTTGCCCGCCACGGGCTCGACTATAAGACAGGAGATGTCCTCGGTATTTTTTATTGTTTTTTCAAGTTCATTCAGGTTGTTGTATGGGATGGAAATCGTATTCTCCACAGACTCGGGAGTCACTCCCTTGCTATCGGGCATGGATAAGGTCATGGCCCCTGAACCCGCCTTGACCAGCAACGGGTCGAAATGCCCGTGATAGCAGCCCTCGAATTTTATCACCTTCTTTTTCCCGGTGAATCCCCTAGCCAGTCTGATTGCCGACATCACGGCCTCTGTTCCCGAGTTCACCATCCTGACCCTTTCGATGGATGGGACTGCGCTGGTTATCTCCCTGGCTATCTTTATCTCAGCTTCATGTGAGAGGCCATAGCTCGTGCCATGATCCAAGGCCTTTTTAACCTCTCCAATCACCCGGGGATGGGAGTGCCCAAGGATAAGCGCGCCCCACGAGCATATCAAATCTATGTACTCGTTATCATCAGCATCAAATATCTTCGAGCCAGCTGCCTTTTTTATGAAAAGCGGGCTCCTGTCAACTGCCTTGAATGCCCTCACAGGGCTGTTTACTCCCCCGGGCATGTATTCCTTCGCCAAGTCAAATAGCTTCCCTGAAGTCGAATCTTTCGAGCTCATTCTGAATCATTAGTTCAACCTTCTTAATTTCCTCCTTCTTGGCCAGTAGATTTTCCTTGGCTATTGCCTCGAAAAAATCCAGGCGCACGACTTTGACATTCTTCAGCTTGTCCACCTCTTTCGAGGCGTCCGGTGGGACCGCCAGATCCACCAGCAGTATTTCCCTGTCCAGGGGAATCTTATCAGGAGTTATTACAGGATGGGGTGCACTGGTTGCTGAGAAGACTATATCAACCACACTTAATAATTCGGGCAGCCTGTCCAGGCCAAAGGCCTTTCCCCCCACCTTGTCGGCCAGAATTTGGGCCCTCTCTAGATGTCTGTTGGATAATAGAATATTCTCGGCGCCTTTATTTTTCAAAGCAGTTGCAAGTTTTCCAGATATCATGCCGGAGCCCAGAATTAATACTTTATCCGGTCTGAATTCCGCAGTGCTGAAAACGTGGTCTACCGCCATGGAGGCTATAGAGGTTTTACCATGGGATATCCTAGTCTTTGCTCTGGCCCTCCTTCCGAGTCTAATGGCTGAATCAAAGAATGTAGATAGATGCTCAGAGCAGTGTTCTTTCTCTATTGCGCTGCGGTGGGCATTCTTTACTTGCGATAAAATCTCGTTCTCTCCAAGAACCATTGAGTCCAGACCACATGAGACCCGTAGTAGATGCTCCAGTGCTCCCCTTCCCCCTTCTACAGGCAGCCCGTCCAGGTTCATATATTGAGTTGAATAAAGCTCTGCCCTGTTGCAGGTGAATAACGGAACGTAGTCATTCAAATCAGAGTGCTGGATGTAATCCTCAAACTCATTAAATTTTGACCCCAATCTTCCAATACCGGTATCCCTATAGGTTGTCTTTAGATTATATAACATCTTCGGTCGATAGTTGCCCAAGAGCTGGTTTTTCCAGCATGAAGTCTACGTGGAGGTTAAATCTCTTTGCCTCTGCAGCGGTCCTTGGCCCTATAGCCATGATGGTTTTATCGTAGAGGATGGTCGGATGCCCCTCCATAAGGCGCCTGGTTATCAGGGGGCTGCTTAGGAATATAACGTCTGCGGATTCAAGAGTTTTATCCAGGTTGTTGTGCTTGATTGGGATGGTGTCGTAAACCGCTATATTCGTGAATTCCCGTGCGTTGGATTTTTTGGATGAGAATATGGTTACGTCTTCTTTGGAATATTTCTTCTTTAGGTATGTTTCCATGCCCTTCACAGTTTCCATATCAGGGGTCTGCGATTTCACGCCATATCTGTCCAGCTCCTCCTTTGTTCTGGAGCCAACTGCAACGAACTCCCCATCTGGCTTGTATTTGTCAAATACCGAGCGGACTGAATTAACGCTCGTGAATGCATAAACCTTTGAATTGGGTAGAGGGAATTCCAGATATTTTATAGTAAAAAGAGGATAATTTACAGGATTGGCGCCAAGGCCCCTGAAAAATTCTATGGTCTCCTCCCCACGGTCCTCTTGTCTGAAACTGAGGATTCTTCTGTTCTTTAGGCGGGGCTTTCTCATCTTCAGGACATCCCCAACCACGAGTATTGCAGGCGAGGTTATCTCGGCCTCTTCTGCAATCTGAGTTATATCCTTAAGTCTGCCATCAATCAGCCTGTAATTATCCATGAACGCATTCTCGGCTATAAGGCATCTGGTTTCCCTGTCCCGTTTTTTTAACAGAGCAGCGATTATCTTCTCAAGGTTGAGCACAGGCATGTAATAGATGAGGGTGTCTGCATCCGCATCTCCTACAGTTCCGTCTTTTTTCGTTCCGGTGATGAATGCAACGGATGATGAGTGGGTTCTATGGGTCAAAGGGATACCAAGCTCAGATAGGATTGAGAAGGTGCTAAGGCCGGGTATTATTTTAACATTAATTCCCCTTCCGGTTAGATACTCGTACTCCTCAAATCCTCTGCTGAACAGTAATGGATTACCACTCTTCAATCTGGCTACGGTCTTGCCTTCTGAGGCCAAGGAATGCATCAGCTCGTTTATCCCCTCCTGCTTCTTGCTCTGGCCTGGCTTCTTACCGACATAAATCTTTTCTGCATTGTTTGATTCCAGGATTGACTCATCGATGAGTCTGTCATAGAGGAGGACACCTGCTTTACTTATGGCCTGCCTGGCTTCAGCAGTTAGATGCTTCTTGTGCATGCCGCAACCGATTAGATAAACCTGTGCTTCCATTCCCTTATTTTTTTATTAATTTCTTTGGGAGTACCGTCAAATCCTGGAATAATTCTTTTCCCGTCCCTGTAAATCAGCCCAGTGAGGTGATAGGTTCCATCACAAAATGTGCAGTATGTCCCCACAGGATTCCTGCACGCGCCAAGGCCCCTTATGAATTCCCTCTCCAGCATGCAACATGTGAATTCCTCGTCTTTGCCCAGGAAATCGAAATCGTCTCCCTTTCGTTTAACCACCGCTATTGCCCCCTGCCCCGCGGCAGGGACCATTTCCGAGATGTCGAATACCTGTGAGATTCTGCTTTGTAATCCCAACCTGTCAAGGGCGCACTTGGCTGTTATCATGGCATCATAGCTTTCATTATTGAGCTTCTCTAGTCTAGTTGGAATGTTACCTCTAATGCCCTCAACCTTCAGGTCATTCCTCAAGGTTAGTAATTCTGCTTTTCTTCGTTCGCTGTCTGAGCCAACAACAGCTCCTGGTGGGAGCCCCGCCAGAGTGCCGGAGGAAACCAGGCAGTCCCTCACATCGGCTCTCTCACAGATTCCAAGGATTTCAAGCTCTGGCGGGATTTCAACGGGTATGTCCTTCAGGCTGTGAATTGCCAGGTCTATCTCGTGGTTCAGGAGGGCTTTATCCAGCTCCTTGGTGAATACTGCAGGGCCCAGTTCCTTGAGGGCTTCTACGGAGCGATCTCCTTGTGTCCTTATTATCTTGAACTCTGGCTCCAGGTTTGTCTTCTTGCAAAATATTTCAGCCTGTTTCAGTGCCAGCTCGCTTCCCCTAGTGCCGATAATCATCCAGACCCTCCATAATCTCAATTGCACCATAGCTGATGATGATATTTGCACCGGCCCTCTTGATTGCAACCAGCGATTCGTAGAGGGCCTGCCTGTCCAGTATCCCTGATTTAAGCAACGCATATTCCCCACTCACCTGATATGCTGCAAGAGGCGTATCGAAATTTTTGCTGGCCTGGGAGATTATGTCGAGGTATGGGAGAGCCGGCTTGACCATGACTATGTCAGCCCCTTCTTGGATATCCAGCTCTATCTCCTTTAGTGCCTGGCTCCCTGAATGAAAATCCAGCTGATATGTCCTCCTGTCCCCTTTAAACGATGAGAGCACCGCCTCCCGGAATGGCGAATAGAGACTGGATGCGAATTTGGCAGAATAGCTCATTATCCCTGTATCCTTGAGGCCGTTGCCACCAAGTGCCTCTTTAATGGCGGCCACCTGGCCGTCCATCATCGCAGACGGGCAGACGAAATCTGCTCCGGCATTGGCGTGAGACAGGGCCGTCTTGGCCAGCAGGCTGAGGGTCTTGCCACAGTCTATTCCATCTCCAGAGAGTACGCCACAGTGTCCGTGCGATGTATAGTGGCAAAGGCAGACATCGGAGAATACAAGAAGATTGGACGTGTCCTTTATCTGCCTGATTGCTTCCTGCACGATGCCTTTCCAGTCATAGGCTGAAGTTCCAGCGATATCCTTCTCCTTTGGAATTCCGAATAATAATATTTTGGGAATTCTAAGAGATTCGCATTTTTCAAGAATTTCACCAAGGTCGTTTAATGAGTAGTGGAACTGTCCCGGAAGGCTCTTGATGGGCTCCTTCTTTTTTATGCCCTCCCTGACAAAGATTGGATAGATAAAGTCATCACTTGAGAGGGAAGCCTCGCCAACTTGTTCCTTTACATCATCGTTCCGTCTTAGGTCTCTCATTCTTATTCCTTTATATCCTCGTTCCCTCTTAGCCCCCTCATTCCTGTTCCCTGGAACATTTTTCTATAATCTCTCTTATCTTTCTGGACAGGGCCGGGTCCTTTCCCAGCGTTGTAAAGGCTATAAGATTTCCTTCTATTTCAGATACAAGGGGGAATATTACGTTGCCTTCCCTGAAATTATCCGCCCTGTTGACAAGAATTCCCTCGTTCATGGCGGCAGCAGAAATCTTTTCGTTTACCTCTTCATCATCTGTTGCAATAACAACCAGAAAATACTTGGACAAAGATATGCTCTCTCCCCTCAGGTCCTTTTCAACTAAATTTATATCTTTGTCCTTCAACTCTTTCGTAAATTTCTTAGAAATTACTGTGACCTGGGCGCCGTTTTTTAACAGGGTTAATGCTCTCCTCGTGGCGATTTTACCGCCACCGACTACTAGAACATCCTTCCCGGCTAGATTAATAAAAAGTGGCAAATACATCGATCTCATCTCTGTTTCTCAATTAACCGCGTTTATCGGGTGTCCGTCTGTGTATGACCTAATGTCCTCTATCGTCGTGTCGAGTATTCTAATTAACGCCTCCTTGCTGTTGAATGCATTATGTGGCGTGAATACAACGTTATCCATCCTGAATATCCTGTGGTCTCTTACAATAATTTTCCACTTGTTGGGATTCCTGCTCTTATGAAGAAGTTCCTTTTCCTCTTTTATGAGCTCCTCGCCCTCGATTACATCAAGTCCCGCACCGGATAGATGCTTATCTTCCAAGGCATCGAGCAGTGCGTTCGTATCAACTATCCCTCCCCTTGAGGTATTGACCAGGATAGAGCCCTTTTTCATCTTCCGGATATTCTTTTTATCCATCAACCTCTGTGTCTTCTCACTATAGGGGAGATGCAGGGATACAATATCCGATTTTTCAAGTAGGTTTTCCAAATCCGTGTAATCGAACCCCATCACCTCAGAAAGAAACTTTTGTTTATTTATGTCGTAAACAAGAACATTCATGCCGAAACTCTTTGCTATTCTTGCAACGTGTAATCCGATATGCCCTCCACCGACAATACCGATCGTCTTATCCTTCAGGTCGAATCCAGTGAGACCCTCAATGGAAAAATCATCCATCAGCGTTCTTAGATAGGATTTATGGACGTTTCTAGACAAAGACAAAATTAAAGCGAAGGTATGCTCAGCCACTGTGTTTTCCCCGTAATACGGCACGTTGCATACGGTTACCCCTTTCTTATTACATTCCTTTATGTCTATGTGGTCAAACCCGGTTGAGCGGGTTACTATGCTCTTCAATCTGGTAAATCTTTTCAGTACGTCTTTATTAATCTTTGAATAGATGAAGACTGAGATTATGTCGCTATCTTTCGCCTCGGACATGGTTTCATTGCTTACGGGTTCATCAAAAAACCTCAGTGAATTGCCCCTAAGTTTCCTTTTCAGGTAGGTTTTTTCCCAAGGTTTGACCTCGAAAAAGGCTATGTTTGCCATTCTATTGCTTTTTATTTGTAATCTCCGGCTTTCAAAAAGTGAAGCAGCAGTATCCTATTCTATCTGTTCCTTGAACCACTCTAATCCAACCCTATTGATGAACGTGCTCAGCCGTTCGCCCTCTTTGGCATGTTCTACCAGAACGTCCGTGCATTTCTGTATCGCATCGATAACCTCGGTTTCGGGAACAAAATTCATCACAAGTTCCCCGAGCTGTGCCTCGCCGCCCATCCTCCCGCCGACATAGATATCAAAACCTCTTTCCGTTGCCTTCCATGCCTTGAAAGGGCAGACATTGGGGCATTTGCCGCAGTAGTTACACTTCTCCCAGGTTATGGTCGCCTTTTCATCTATTACCTCGATTGCCTTCGGCTTGCATATTTCGGCGCATAGACCGCAGCCGGTGCATTTAGTCTCATCGAATTCCATCTTGAGCCTTGCGATGAGTCCGATATCATGGGCCCTTGGCAGGGCGCAGGAATTCGGGCAGCCGGTCACGCTTATCTTGGTTTTGTGCTTGATCTTTTCCTTGCCGAAGAACGTATCATCCAATTTCTTCGCAATCTTGGTTGTGTCGAATATGCCATACTTGCAGAGGGTTGAGCCGGGACAGGACATTATCGTCCGGATTCTTGGGCCGCATGCGCCGTGCAGAATCCCGGCATCATCGAGCTCCTTCCTGACCTTGCTTATATCATCAAATCCTATCCAGGGTATCTCTATCCCCTGCATCGTTGTGCATCTTACATAACCCTTCCCGTATTTTTCCGCTATTTCCTTTATCTTTGCCAGGCTGTTGGAATCAACCCTGCCCGCGATATTACGAACGCGCAGTATAACATAATCGGAATCCCGCTGTTGGATGACTCCGCCCTTTTTCAGGTCGTCGTAATCAATCTTTGTCATTTTCTCAGGGTCAGTTTCACGTGTTCGTTTATTCTTTCAAAATCAAATCTTAAATTATGCTTGAACGCTAGCTGACCTATCGTCTCTATCGCAGGGACGTAGTCTATGAGAATCTCCAGTGTCTCGCCTTCCTTAATCTGCTCTATCGGCTCCCTTACGTGAATAAGTGTGAAGGGACACTTCTCGCCCCTTAGGTCAAGGGTTTTTGGTTCGTCAGTCATTTTCATCCCTCATCTCATCCAGCAATAGCTTGCACACCTCCGGCCTCGTGAATTCTTCCGGAGGGATATCGCCTTCCTTTAACATCTTCCTTACTTTGGTTCCGGAGAGGAAAACGTGTTCCTTTGAGTCATGGGGGCAGGTCTTCTTTGTTGCCATATGCTTGCACTGATTGCAAAAGAACGCGTGCTCGAACATCAAGGGTATTATGGTCAATTCAACCTCCTCGAATTCGTTGAAGATTTCCTGCGCCTCATAGGTGCCGTAGTAATTGCCCACGCCTGCATGGTCTCTCCCCACGATAAAGTGAGTGCAGCCATAGTTCTTCCTGACGATGGCATGGAATATTGCCTCCCTTGGGCCTGCATATCTCATGTAGGCGGGAAATACCGACAGGACTACACGGTCCTTGGGGTAATAATGCTCGATTATCTCTTCGTAGCATTTCATCCGGACATCGGCAGGGATGTCCCCCTCTTTTGTCTCTCCGACCAGCGGGTGAATTAACAAGCCGTCCACCATCTCAAGCGCGCATTTCTGTATATACTCATGCGCCCGGTGTATTGGGTTCCTTGTCTGGAATGCGACCACCCTCTCCCAGCCCTTTTTTGCGAATAGTTTCCTTGTTTCAACGGGAGTAAGATGGTATTCTGCAAAATTCTCGTGTTTGAGCAGTTTCAGCACGGTAATCTTTCCGCCGAGTAGGATATCCTTTTGCCCATATAACGCCGCAACGCCCGGATGCTCCGTATCTGTGGTCTTGTACACCAGTTTCGCTTCCTTTTTCTTGTCATAGGGATATTTCTCCTCAAGGTGCAGAATTGCCAGGATTTCATCATTATGAGTTAAGGCAACATCTTCCCACTCTTCCAGTCCATCCGCAATCTCTTTTGTTGTCGATAAAGTAATCGGGATGGTCCAAGGCAGTCCGCTGTACAGCCTCATGTTCTCCACGACATTGTCGTAGTCTTTTTTGACCATGAAGCCCTCCAGAGGACTAAGTGCCCCGGTAGCAATCATCTCCAGGTCAGATACCTCCTTTACACTAAGGGTAATCTTTTTTAATTTCTCTGCTTTCTCTTTCAGGGCATCTTCCTGGTCCTTTGTAACCAGCCTGTTGACTAGTTTTCCGCCGTGAGGGGCTATGGTCATTTTCTACCTAATGATGCAGTCCGCACTCCTTTTGCTCTGGGTTTTCCCACCACCATCTTCCGGCTCTTACGTCTTCCCCTTCCTTGATTGCTCTGGTGCATGGAGAACAACCGATGCTGAGAAAGCCCTTGTCATGCAATGTGTTATAAGGAATATCATTTTCCTTGATATATTTCCAAACTTCCTCTTGCGTCCAGTCCGCAATTGGATTGAGCTTTATGATATTATTAGCCTCATCGTATTCAATCTTCTTAAGCTCGGTTCGTGTGACTGCCTGCTCCCTCCTAAGGCCGGTTATCCAGGCATCTAAGCCACTCATTGCTCTTTTCAACAGCTGCACCTTCCTTATGTTACAACACTCCCGTCTTGCATCAATACTGTCACGAAAGGAATAAAATCCATTTTCCCTTTCAAGTTTTTCCACCGCATCCGTATCAGGGAAATATGACTTGATGGATATATTATATTTCTTTCTTATCCGTTCCATGACGTCATATGTTTCCTCATTGAGGCGTCCGGTATCCAGAGTAAATATTGTCGCGTCTGGCTTTATCTTAACAAGTATGTCAACCAAGACAACGTCTTCCGCTCCAAAGCTTGATGCTAATGCAATCTTTGGATATTCACCGATAGCCCATTCCAATACTTCCTGAGCAGACTTTCCTTCAAGGTCGTCTGCAATTTTTTCAATATCTTCGTTTGTCATTTTTTGTAGGTATTATTCATAAATGTAGAACAGTTATGACTGTAAAAATTCCCAAGATGATTGTAGCGATCCCTATAATTCTCCTCAATCCTTCACCATTCATAATTTTTACTGTAAATGTCGATAATGGTACTGAGAGTATTGAACCTATTAGCAAGTAAGGTACCAATGCCCATATTGCTTTTTCAGTAAAGGTGTACGCTATAACGGCTACAATACATGTTAGGCCCTCTGCCAGAGCTGTAATAGCTATTGCGTTTTTTTCATTAGAACCCGACAATAACTGCCCCATCACTACGACAGGTCCATAGCCGCCTCCAGTTAGCCCCTTATTGAATGCGGCGATAAATCCAAAACCAGTTATTTTTTTCCATGAGAATTTATACCTCCTATTGATTGTTATCAATACTATAATCCCTATGGCTATCACCAAAAAACCAATATATAATTTAAGGTATAATACGGGTATATTTACTGCAATAAACACCGATATTAATGTCCCTATTACGCCACATAATGCAAGAATAATTGCCGTCTTTAGATGTTTTCCATTTCTAAAGTTTACGTTTCCGAATTTATGATGCAATAATCCAGCAAAAATTCCCGCCACAAACTGTGACAGCAAAACGGCTGGGACAATCTCCAATGGTTTGAAACCCAAGATGAGCAATATTGGCGTTAGGGTTGTCCCATATCCCATACCAATGCTCGAATCTACGTATTCGGCCAAAAGCGCCAGCAATGTAATGGTTAACCCGGTGGCAATCCCCAGCTCGAAAATCATTTTGTTTTATCTGCAATATCATGAAACGCGTCCCTGACCTTCCTGATTTCTTCGTTGTCCAAGCCATAGACCGAGAGTTTTATATGCTTCGTCAGACCTTTATGCACCCCGGTGATGTTTCTCTTTTCAAGCTCCTCGGCCAGGAAGAAGCCCTTCCTCTTATGTTTCTGGGAGATTTCCCAGAGCCCGGGAGTTTCAAAGTGCAATAGATGGTGATTGTGCGGATTCTGTCCAAGAAGCATAATCCCTCCCAGATTCTCCAGATCGTCTGCAAACCTCCTTGTTTTTTCCAGTTCTTTCTCCCATTTTTGAACCCTCTTTTTCACGTATGGGAAAGAGAGCATCGAGCTTATCAATGGAATGCCTCCAACGCTGCAGCCGAAGAGATTCGGAATCTTTTTTCCGAACGCTCTGCCGCTCCAGTCCGGTCTTTGCTTTGATGTCTGAAAAACCTTCTTGGAGTGCTCAAAGGTTGTTACCAGGTAACCTAACGGACCAAGAGAGGCCATTGACTTATGGGCTGATAGAGTCAGAAAGTCAGCCTTCAATTCCTTGATGTTTATTGGCAAAATCCCCCCGGTATATGCGGCATTCACCATATACGGAATTTCATTCTCTTCAGAGATTTTACCAATCTCCTTTACCGGAGCCAGGTTGCCATAGTACGGGTCGGCGTGAGTGACGACAATCAGGGCCGGTAATTTCCCTGTGTCTTTCTTCACCTCGTCAATCTTATCAGCAAACGATTCAGCAGTGTAGTTATACTCGGGATAGCCCGAATGCGGAGGCTCAGCAACCTTTAAGCCGTTCATCTCCGCTGCAATATTTGTCGTATAGTGGCTGTTTGGGTCCGCGATTATGGTATCTGAGTAAGAACCCTCCTTTGCCAATTCTTTGACAGTGTGCATCACCGCAAACTGGGCAGCTCTGCAGCCGAAGGTATGTTCAGCCACATCCCCACCGAAGAATTCCGCGATTTTTTGGAGGTGGTCCTTGATAGAGGGTTTCGTAACAAGACTTGACCTCCCTTCCAGGCAGTTGAAACATAGGGAATAGCCAACTCTCAGCCACTCTTCATTGCATAGATTCTCCCGAACCTTCTCGGGCAGGATTCCACCCGTCATTAGCGGATTTACTATCGCATGGCCCTTATATTTGTTTGTAAATTCCATCCTATCCTGCTTTGATATTCTTCTCTATCAGCCCCTTTATCGTTTCTTTCAGATTCTCGCCCGAATTTAGATTGACTCCAATCTCCTCGGGCTCAAAGGTCCCAGTGACATCCGACCAGTTGCCTCTCTTCCTCACTGTAAATGGTTTCTCTGCTCTCACTTCGCCCTTCACTGGCACATGAATAGTAATCCAATTGTATCTTCCCTCCTGGTCTTTATTGAGATAGATTCGGACATCCCAGTCATCAATCCTTCCGAAGAAGTAGTCCGTCCCCTTCTCAAAGCCATTGTCCTTAAGACTCAGGATTATCTGTTTGGGGATATCTGACGTAAGACAGCCACAGAGAGCGCCGCCCCTCTTTTCAAGAGCGGCTATCTTCTCAGCTATCTTCTTTGCGTCGTCATAAGGCAGTGATAGTATCAACTCGCTATCTTTATACTCTCCAAGGATTCTTGCTCCGTTGCAGAGCACTGTGATATTTGGTTTCCCTTCCATGAAGACCTTTGCTGTTGCTTCCCCGCAGACTGCAATCTCTCCCTTAAACTCTGCAGAGATTCCGCCCTTTATCACTGCCAGGTCCATCAGCTGCTTGGGAGTTACTATCGCAAGGACTACATCAGCCCCTTCGACAGGGCCGAGCCTGACCGCCTTCGTATTTGATGGCTTGATCCTTGGCTCTACATCCACGTACTTTGGCTCTACAAAGCCCATAGCTAATTCAGCGTTGGGGCATGAGAGGTCCTTTGCATCATAAGTGAAGGCCTTTCCAAGAGCAGCCTCTCTGACCATCTGGCAGTGGCGCAGGGGCTTCTTAGGCCTATTGAAATCCTTCGGAACCTCATTCAGGATTTTGATTCCGACCAGCCTGTACTTGCTCCCCAAATAGGACCTTATCGTGTTGTCTATGTCGACCATCTTACAGATTCTTGTTAATTATCCCCCGTATATATTCCGCAGGTACCATCCCTACACTCCTCTCAACCTCCTTGCCGTTCTTGAATAATACCAGAGTGGGAATACTCATAATTCCCAGCTCCGATGCGGTTTTTTTGTGCTCGTCTACATCAACCTTGGCGAATAGGATTTTGTCCTCATACTCTTTCGTTAAATGTTCCAGTTCCGGCTCCAGGAATTTACACGGATTACACCACTCGGCCCAGAAGTCCACCAGGACAAGAGCATTGCCCCGGATAACTTCCTGAAAGGTCAGGTCGGTTATGTTCTTCATTTTACCCTTTTTTTATCACGAGTCTCCAGTCTTTGTCATTAATCTTCTCTACCTCGATAACTTTGTTACCCTCGTTCTCCATGCTCCTGGGAACATTCTCCACTGCAGGGAGATGATTCAGCGTAATCTCCAGGACCTCCCCGGGATTCATATTTTCTATAGCCAGCTTTGACTTTACAAAGGTGTATGGGCATACCTCGCCCCTGATGTCTATCTTTTTGTTTAGGTTAACCATTCTAATTCCCTTATTGCTTCCTCCACCATTCCATCGAAATTCAGTTCGTTTTCACATTCGATAATCTCATCCAATCTCGCCTGGGTGGTGGGTTTCTTTGGGACCAGGCCACAACATATTCCTTTCTGTGTTGAGATATCATAGGTCCCTATGTCCCTGGCTATTTTTATGATTTCCTCCTTGTCGAATCCTATCAGGGGCCTTAGGACAGGTATCCCAACGGCCCGGTCTATAATCTCCAGATTATAGAGGGTTTGGCTGGCTACCTGTGCAATGGCTTCCCCGGTCAGGAGCGCAGTGGCCTTTTCCTTCTCAGCCAATTTTTCCGCTACCCTATACATCAATCTCTTGCAGAGGACGCACTGCAATCTTCTGTTGCATTCCCTGGCAATCCTGAATCGTTTTTCGCCGATAGGTATGAATGCTGTCTTTATATCCCTGCCCGTAGCAGTCTGTAGCTGCTTGACTACCGACCTCACCCTTTCCAGGGCATTCTTGTCCGTGTAAGGCTCACCCCAGAAATGTAGTGCCGTTATCTCCACGTCCTTCTTTAACATGAGATGGGTCGCTACTGGGGAGTCTATCCCTCCGGATAAAAGTGAAATGAGTTTCATTCTAAAAACCAACCTGACAGGATTCCTCGTAGTCGATTAATTCCTTGATGGTTGGATTTTCTCCGCAGACAGGGCAGTTTGGGTCTCTTTGGGTTCTGACCTCCCGAAAGCTCATCTCCAGAGCGTTATAAAGCAGGAGCCTATTTTTCAATAGGTCTCCTACACCGAGGATGTACTTGAGCGCTTCTGTCGCCTGTATCAAGCCGACAACCCCCGGCAGGACGCCAAGGACTCCGGCTTCCTGACAGCTGGGAACCATTCCAGGAGGAGGCGGTTCCGGGAAGAGGCACCTGTAGCATGCTCCTTCCTTTGGAATTATTGTGGTTGCCTGTCCCTCAAACCTGAACACGGAGCCATGAACCAGGGCCTTTCCTGCCAAAACTGCGGCATCATTAACCAGGTAGCGTGTCGGAAAATTATCGCAACCGTCTACGATTACGTCATAGTCCTTTACTATATCAAGTATATTCTCGGATGTCAGCCTCTCCTGATGCAGAATTACCTCTGTATCTGGATTAAGCAGCTCGATTTTTTCTTTTGCCGATATGGTCTTCTCCCCGTCAAGGTCCTTTACTGTGTGGAGAATCTGCCTCTGGAGATTGCTAAGCTCTACCGTGTCAGAATCGACTATACCCAGCTTCCCTACCCCGGCAGCCGCGAGGTATATTGTTGAGGGGCATCCAAGCCCTCCCGCACCTATGGCAAGCACCCTGGCTTCGTTTATCTTCTTCTGTCCCTTCCCACCAACCTCTGGCAAGATTATATGCCTGCTATATCTCTTTATCTGCTCCTCAGTAAATTCAACCATTTTGGGGATTCTCAACCAGTTTTAACCTCCTGCGATAGCAGGTACAATCGATACCTCACTGTCTTCATTCACCGAAGTATCAAGGCCTTCAGAGAACCTTATGTCTTCCCCGGCTACATAGATATTCACAAACCTTCTCACTTTTCCATCCTCATCGAGAAGCTTTTCCTTGATTCCAGCATATTGTTTATTCAGATTCTCTACCAGTTCCCTTACATTGCCGCCCTCAGAGTTCACCTCAAGTTCCCCCCCAGTCAGCTTGGTAAGGGGTGTCGGTATTCTAACTTTTATTGACATGTTGTCACCTCCAATGATTAACAATTGTTAATATATTAATGATAGTGATATTTGTATATAAATATTAATATGGTAAAAATATGCTAATATGCATAATTAATCCACTAAGGGCGTAAAAGCAGGGAGGGGGATTTGAACCCCCGATCGTCGGTCTGCAACCGACTGCCTTAACCGGGCTTGGCCACCCCTGCACCGGGTTAAATGCTGTTGGGATATCAAAACGTATAAGGGTAAAAACAAGGGTAAATGTAATCACTGCCGTACGTTGGCAGCTATTGCTCTATTTTACACCAGTTCTTGTTGAATATTTCGCTGAAGGACAGGCCCTTCTGCTTTAGTCTCACATACTCCTCTAACTCTCTGATGAATCTTGTGGCCCATTTCTCAATCTCGGCCTTTACGTTCTCGTCGAGGTTGCTTCCCCGTCCGTATCCCGGGCATCCCCCGATTGCTTTCAATCTCAGTATGATTTCATCCCCGTATGCTATGCCATTGAATTTGAACGGGAGCATCCTGCAGAACAGCGGCTGCTTGTCGATTTTATGCAGCTCGCAGGAATAATCGTCGTTCAGGAAGTGGCACTTTCCGTCATGCTCCCGGGTTTTGAGTCTGAACAACCCCGGCTTGTCCTCGCTGGAATGGATGAATTCCTCCGGCTTAAGCTTTGTGGCATCGGAAATTCTCTTTATGCTGCCTATCGTTATCAGCGGCGGTTCGCAGCAAAATGCCTTGCATTCCTTGTATGCGCATTCCCACCTCTCTATTCCGTCTTTGGATATTATTTCAATCATTTTACCTCGTCCAGGAGTTGTTTAGCCTCGCTCTCGAATCCAAATTTTTTGCCGTATTCGAGTAAGTCGTCCTCTATCCTTCCATTCCCCGAACCGGTGATGTTTGCAACCACGACGCTGCCCTCTTTTAGGTCTCCCTGCCGCACCCCCTTTACAATACCGGCCAGGGTTACCCCGCCAACGAATTGTGAAAATATTCCCTCCTTGAAATAGAGGTCAAGCGTGCTTTTGAGTATGTCTCCCTCACTGACGCCCCAGCCCCCTCCGTTGCTCTTTTTAATGACATCTAAAGTTTGATACCCACTGCCGGGATTTCCGATGGCTATGCTCTTTGCAACGGTCTTTGGATTCTTTATTGGAACTATCTCCCCTGTTGATATTGCATCTATTATTGGAGAACAGTCCTCTGACTGGGCCCCCCACATCCTTACATCATTGTCGAACAGGCCAAGGTCTCTTAATTCCCCTATGCCCTTGTATGCGGAACAGAAGAGCGCGCCGCTTCCCAGAGGGTATACGATGTTTACAGCCCCGTCTTTTATCTGCTCCTTGAGCTGAAGCGCTATCTCTGTCCCCGAGGTTTTTGAGCCCTCCTTGTAGTATGGCCTGAAGCTGCTGTTCGGGACAAAGGATTTCTTTTTGCCGGTTTTTTTGAGTTCTTCCTCGTTTGCCTTCTCGCAATCGTTCATGGCCTTGATGTTTGTCTCGTCATAGCTTCCATCGTACTCTATCAAATCGTTTGGATGGGGAAGGTAGTGTCGTATGGCATCCTTTTTAACCTCACCCAGGCTTTCAGGCACATAGGCCCTGCAGGTTATGCCAGTTTCCCTTGCTAAATATGCAGTAGCTACAGCCAGGTTTCCTGTCGATGCTACATAGACAGTATTATAACCTGCTTCCAGGGCTTTGTTAAAGGCCAAAGTAACAGGCCTGTCCTTGAACGACCTTGTCGGGTTGGTTTCGGTTGAGTCTAATTTGAAGTACAGTTCTATGCCAAGCTCGTCTCCAATCTCCTTCGACTTTACAAGCGGGGTGTATGGGGTTTCCCCGGATACAGCTACTTCATCCACTGGAAGGAGTTCCTTCAGCTTCCAGAAGTTGTCCGGTCTTTTGTTTAATTCATCCTCCGTGAGCACATCCCTTAGTGCATTGTAGTCGTACTTCACATCCAGCGGGCCCATGCAGAGGTCATAGCATATGTTCACCATGGTCGTGCCCTGCTCCTCTTTGAGCTTCTCCAGGCTGTATTTCTCGCCGCAGTTCAGGCATTCCAGATGACTTACATAGCCAAACCCCGAGGTCGTATTATCCACGCTTTCCATGTTAACAATCGTTAATATTTATAATGTTGGTATTTTTATTTAAATATTAAGGGTATAGAATTATGCATATCAGCATAATATCATATTTTATACGTGTTTCCCACGCTGCCGTAGAATATCCTTCGTGTAATCCAGCCAGTGTTTCTCGGCCCTGACGAAATTCCTCAGTATTCCAATTTTCTCAATCTCAATTTCAACGGTGTCTCGGTCGCTCAGTTTTCCAACGCATGGAACAGTCCCGGTTGCAATTAAATCCCCCGTCTCAAGCTTCATGAATCTGCTAACGAACCTTACGCATTCATCGGGAGAATATATCATATCCGAGGTTTTTGCGTCCTGTCTTAATTTCCCATTAACCCGGCAGCGTATTCTTAGGCTGTCTGGGTCCAGGTCGGTATTGACGTAAGGCCCCGTCGGGCAGAAGGTCGGGAAGCTCTTGGACGGGCTCCACTGACCCATGTCGTGCTGGATGTCTCTTGCTGTCACGTCGTTGACGATAGTATAGCCTAGGACGTGCTCCTGCGGATTTTCGATCCTATAGCCATCTTTCCCGATGATTATTCCAAGCTCTGCCTCGTGGTCGACCCTGTCCGAGATATCCGGTAGAAGTATATTCTGATTATGTCCCAGCAACGAGCTCGGCGCCTTTAGGGCTATGGTTGGTTTTTTTGTCGCTATCTCCTTGAGTTGGATTGCATGCTTCCCGTAATTGAATCCTATGCAGGTTATTTTTCCCGGCTTTACGGGGGGTAGAAATTCTACTTCCTCTTCCTTGTAAACTGCCCCGGTTTCCTTCCCGGGATTGAACAGATTTCCATCTATTTCCTTGATTTTACCAGGGGATGAAATCCCGATTTTTTCTAAATTCTCGACTTTGAACCTGCAGAGTTTCACAGTCCTACCTCTTGGTTTAAGGATAGTTGATATTCTTGTTTAAATAGTATATACATAAAATTATGCACGTGCGCATAATCATAACAATATTATTTATATGTCTCGGATGCACTATGGATAACGGGATGGCTCAATCAGACATTGTGGGAAGGATCCAGAATTTGAAGAAGGATAGAAATGCGATTATCCTTGCCCATAACTATCAGCCCGGCGAGGTGCAGGACGTTGCGGATTATCTGGGGGATTCCCTGGAGCTCAGCAGGATTGCTGCAAAGAGCGAAGCCGAGGTTATTGTATTCTGTGGAGTGCATTTCATGGCTGAGACTGCTTCCATTCTATCGCCGGACAAAAAGGTTCTGTTGCCTGACATAGACGCCAGATGCCCGATGGCCGACATGATTACCGCTGACGGCCTGAGGGAACTGAAGGCAAAACATCCCGACGCAAAGGTAGTCGGCTATGTCAATACTACTGCAGATGTAAAGGCGGAGATGGATATCTGCTGTACATCAACCAATGCTATCAAGGTCATAAATTCTCTGGAGGGAGATGAGGTTATCTTCGTCCCAGACAAGTATCTGGCAGACTATGTCTCCAAGCACACTGACAAGAAGATTATACCATGGAACGGTTCCTGTCCAACCCATGTGAAGATAACGCCTGAAGACATAGAGAAACAGAGGGGGCTTCATCCGGAGGCAAAGGTGATTGTGCACCCGGAATGTACGCCCGCAGTAATAGAGGTTGCTGATGAGGCCTTGTCAACCGGCGGAATGTGTAAGTATGTGCGAGAGTCGAATGCCAGGGAATTCATCATCGGTACGGAGACCGGAATCATCCACAGACTCAAGAAGGAGAATCCGGATAAGGAATTCTATCCTGCCTCGGAGCTGGCTGTCTGTCCGAACATGAAGAAGATAAACCTCGAGAAGGTGCTCTGGGCGCTTGAGGATATGAAACACGAGGTCAAGGTGCCTGAGGAAATCAGAATGAAGGCAAAACAAGCAGTCGACAGAATGCTTGAGATTGCATAGAATGAAAAGAATCTATCTGGACCATGCGGCAACCACTCCGGTGGACCCGGAGGTCAGGAAGGCGATGGAGCCCTTTCTTTCCGATAACTTCGGTAATGCCTCGTCACTGCACTCCTTTGGAAGGGAGACGAAGCAGGCGCTGGAGGAGAGCAGGGGGAAGATAGCTGAGAGGCTGGGCGCCAGCCCTGATGAGATAGTCTTCACCTCCAGAGGGACCGAATCCAATAACCTCGCGCTGAAGGGAGTCGCGTTCGCGAACAGGAAGAAGGGAAAGCACATTATAACATCAAAGATTGAGCACGACTGCGTCCTGAATTCCTGCAAGTGGCTGGAGAACGAGGGGTTCGAGGTGGAGTATCTGGATGTGGACAGGGAGGGATTTATTGACATGAGAAAGCTAGGGGATTCCATCAGAGACGATACGAT
The DNA here is from genome assembly GCA_964549685.1 of uncultured archaeon. Classification (GTDB taxonomy): domain Archaea; phylum Altiarchaeota; class Altiarchaeia; order IMC4; family QMZM01; genus WALD01. The sequence continues at coordinate 23,300 of CAZJVE010000003.1, forward strand.
TCTTGTCTCGATTATTCATGGAAATAATGAGATTGGAACAATTCAGAATCTCAAGGAAATAGGGAAAATCTGCTCGGAAAAGGACGTCTATTTCCATACCGATGCCTGTCAGAGCTTCACAAAGGTTCCACTGGACGTCGGGAAACATAATCTCGACCTTGTCACGATAAATTCCCACAAGATTTACGGGCCAAAGGGGGTAGGAGCTCTGTTTGTCAGAAAGGGCACGAGAATCATCCCGTGGCAGCACGGCGGCGGCCATGAATTCAACAAGCGCAGCGGGACGGAAAATATTCCCGCCATAGTTGGATTTGCGAAGGCGACTGATGTTACGGGGGAGAAGGAGATTCAGCACATGACCGGGTTGAGGGATAGGCTGATTGCTGAAATCCCTGGAGAATTCCCTGACTCCTGGCTGAACGGCCCCAAGGAGAATAGATTGTGCAACAATGCAAACTTCTCATTCAAGCATATTGAAGGCGAGTCCATAGTCCTACGAATGGACCAGAAGGGTATTGCGGTATCGACGGGTTCGGCCTGCTCATCCCACTCATTGGAGCCCAGTCACGTCATGATTGCAATAGGTCTCAAGCCGGAAGAAGCTCATGGAAGCGTCAGGATTACTGTGGGTAAGGAGAATACAATGGAGGAAATAGAGTTTGCGATAGAATCTCTCAGGGAGGTGACTGACGGGCTCAGGAAGATGAGCCCATTCGTGAAAAATGTATAGCGACAAGGTCATAGACCACTTCAACAACCCCAGGAACATGGGCGAGATTCCGGACGCTGATGGGATTGGGAAGGTCGGAAACCCAGTCTGCGGAGATGTGATGTACATCTACATCAAGGTCAAGGACGACAGGATAACGGATATAAAGTTCAAGACCATGGGTTGCGCAGCAGCAATAGCAACCAGCAGCATAATAACCGAACTTGCCAAGGGAAAGACACTGGACGAGGCGATGAAGATTACAAAAGAAAGCGTCTCCGATGCTCTGGAAGGCCTGCCTCCAATAAAGCAGCACTGCTCCAATCTTGCTGCTGACGGCCTTCATAAGGCGATTGAAAACTATATAGGGAAAAAATAAGGATTTATTAATCTGTTCCTATAGAATTCTATAATGATTTTTCATTATAGACCCGTTAGATAGAGAATGTATGTAGATGGATTAATAGATAGAGAATGTATGTAGACTATATAAATCTTATTAACGGTAGCATACTGGTTGGCCTTATCCTCCTTGCAATGTATTTTGTAGTCATGAATATGCGCACCTTCCTTCTGCCGGAGCACGTGGGCCACGTGGTTGCTTTCGGTCCCGGTGGTGAGGCTGACAACGTTCTCGGAATCTACAAAGACTGCAACTCCTGCCAGATATCCGAGAATTCGGGCAGGCTTGCCTTCCCTATCAAGATAAAGCTGGACGATAAATCGGTAGTTGACGCGGAGATAAGTCCCTGCTCCCTCTGCATGGATAAGGTAAAGGTGGGGGACAAGGTGGGGGTAACAACGGTCGGTTCCAGGTGCATTGCACAGAAGCTTGGTAAATTCACAATCCACCATAAGTCAGACTAAAATGATGCTCTTGGGCTTGGATGTGTTGGGTCTCATCGGACTGGTGATGTTTTTTGGAGTCCTGATAGCCTCTCTTAAGGGATGGATTCCACAGGACGTACTGCCCGTGCAGTCGGCACTTGTTCTGACCGCCCTTGTGCTGGTTATTGTCGCTTTCCTCTTCGGTAAGCCAATAGGGATTAAGGATTTGATGGCGAATATCTTCCTCCATCCGATTACAGCATTAATCGGCGGTTTTCTTGTTGCGGGGGCACTGGAGGCGTCCGGGGCCTTCAAGGCTGCCATTAATCTCCTGGAGAAACTGGCGAAAACGCCGCTCGGTTTAACAGGGACTGTTGTTGTCCTGGTGAATATGCCCACAATCTTTGCGATGCCCTGTGGGAGAATTCTCGCTGCTGCATTAATGCCGGCGGCAATTCTGTTCGGCTTCACCCTCGCAAAGGTCAAAAAGGATACGCTTCTCGCGAGCATAGTTGTCTTTGGCTTTATTGTCAATGCTGCTGCCTCCTGTGGACCCTCGCCGCTTGGAGGCATCGGGATGATTGGCGAGGGGATGGGCGGCTACCCACTTGGTTCTTTCATAAATGCTCAGCAGATAGGCATTATGTTGATAACGGCAGTTGCAATGATATCTGTAAGATTTGTCTATAAGATTCTTCCCAATGAGTCCATAACAGCAAAGCTCCTTGCGGAGGAGTCCGGAGAGGATGAGGGAGAGGAGAAGAATAAGGGAGAAAAGAAGGTGGAGATTCCGAAGTCCGGTTATTTTTCATTTTTCTTCTTCATGGTCGGGATTGCCATCGTGTTTATAGCAAGGCCACCGATTCCGATACAGACAATCCTCATGTTCTTCGTGCTGGTTATAATGTTAGCCAGCAGGGTATCGATAAAGGACCTGATAGGTGGGGTGATACTGCACCCGATAATGGCCATGATATCCGGCTTTATAATTGCAGGGGCTCTTGTGGCCATCGGCAGCTTCGATGTCCTGATTCAGATTCTTATGGTCATAGCGGAAACTCCGCTTGGCTTTATAGGTGTTGTTGTCATCCTTGCGAATATCCCGACAATCCTGCCCATGCCCTGTGGAAGGATAATAGCCATGGCGTTGATGCCCGGCATACTTATGTTTGGTCTGAGGGTCAGTGAGATAACAGGGAATGTATGGATAGTTCCGCTGGTGCTGGTGGGGTTCATAATTAATGCTGCTGCCTCCTGCGGCCCTTCGCCGCTTGGAGGCATCGGCGGAATTGGCGAGGGCAACCTTGGAACGGCAATAGGAATCTCAGGACGGCCGCAGCAGGTCGGGATAATGATAGGGACAGGGACAGCGGTGCTGATAATAGGCATGGTGGGGTTTATCTAAAAAATGGCATTTGAACTATTCACGATATCGATAGGGGTAGGGATCTTATCTGGAGCCATAATAAACATCTCCCTGGGATACAAATTTTACGACAAGGGTGGTCTGCTGGGAGGCCTTGCAGTGGGCCTTATGATGGCGGTACTCTAGAATGGACAGTACAGAATTAAAAGGACTCGGCCTGATGGTAGGGGCAGGAATACTGACAGGGATTATGTTCAATATAGGTATTATGAAGGACCCGTTTAACATGGGGGGAATCCTTGGTGGCTTTGTCACAGGGATTCTGATGTACATATTTTCATAAAAATGGAAAAGAGACTAAGGCAATTCAACGTGGGGATGTTCATGATAGCGGCATTGATCCTGGGGGCTCTGGTCTTTACGGGCTTCATGTCGGGGCATCCATGGGCCCTGACCTGCTACCAGTGCAAGGCATGTAACCTCAAGTGCCCCTTGGGCTATGACGTTTCACTTTTTGTGGCGGCATCGGCAACGAACAATCCCAATCTTTATATGAGCGCAACGAATCTCCAGCTCACAGTGGAAGAGGCCTATGAAACCGACAGGAATATGCTGGTGGAGGTTGAGGGGAAAAAGATGACGGCTGAGGAGGCCCATGGAGAATTCAAACCGGACATGGTGGTCTGGGCAAGGAAGCTCAGGGTTAAGGACGCTGCGAAATTCGACCCGATAGACGGGTACTGCGACAGCCTGTGTCCAATAGGCCTGCCGGTAACCAATGCGATAAGAGACCTCAAATCGGACGGGGAATTCAACGGAAGATAAAAAATGGATAAGAAGAATCTCGTAATGTTTTTGGCGATAATGGGGGTCCTGGTGGCCCTCTCCTATGTAAACATGCTCGGCGAGGGGGCTGAGTTAGTGAGAAAGGGAAAGCCGATAATCAGGGAGGCCTTCTCAGATGCCGATTATAAGATGGAAATAACCGACGGGAAGCTGTTAGTAAAATTTGCCTCATATGTTGCAAACGAGTACGAAGGCGAGTTCCTTGCAGTCTATGCCTATGACGCTGATGGAAACCACGTAATGAAGATGAAGAGGGTAGTCAATGGAAATATCGTCATAAACAAGGACGAGATTCCAAGCTTCGTGGCGAGCTTTGAAGGCAATGTGATAAAGGATATCGAAAAGGCCGAACAGTCGCTCAGGTTCCTGGAGATATTGCAGGATGCAAAAAGGGAGGGTAGAAACCTCGGGGTTGAGAGGTGCCTCATGGGCAAGAGATGCATAGCCATCTGTCCTGCAGCAGCAATAGAGGTGCTGATAAGGGATGATGAAAGCAACGGCAGAATCATCCCAGACATAGATTACGATAAATGCATCGAGGGCGGTTTATGTGCCAGCAGGTGTCCAACCGATTTGATAGTAACATAGGATGACAAGGATAACAGAAGTAACAAGAACTGGGAAGAGGGGAAAGATTGCGGTATTCTTCCTTATAGCGGCAGTCCTGGGTCTTGGTCTCCTGCTGGTGGAAAAAGACGCCAGCAAATTCAATGCCCAGTGCCCGAGGGATTACTTCTGCGATAACAAATGCCCCGTGGATGCAATATCTCTCGACGAGCACGGGTTCCCCCAGATTGACAAGAGCGTATGCCTGTCATGGGTCCCCGAGAAAGATGAATTCGATTGGGATAAGTGCGGCCTGTGCCTGCAGGGGTGCCCTACAAGAGTCATAGATTTGCTGAACAGTGATTTTGAAGAAAGGGAAAAACACACGTTGAATTAAGATGGATGAAAAGGAGGAAAACCCAAAGAAGGAGAATAATGGGGTGAATCAGAAGAAGCTCAGGAAGGCTAGCCAGGTCCTGGTGTTGATTCTAGTCCTGGTCCTAACTTATTTGGTATACAGCGTGGCATTCTCTGTCTGCTGGCTGGACCCGATGTGGCACCTACAGGCATTGTTCGCTAACAGGTTTGATACAGGTACGGATACGTACTTCATGGAGGGGCTGACGAGAATTTTTGTCCCTTCCGTCCTCATCCTTGGGGCCTTCGTATTCCTTGCAATACTTTTCGGTAGGATATTCTGCGGCTGGTTCTGTCCGTTTGGAACCATGCTCGATTACATAGAGGGGATAAGCCCGTTCAGAGGGAAGCTTCATTTCCCAAGAGAGCTTAAAGACCCGGGCATAAAGTATTCAATACTCATAGGTTTCCTAATCCTTTCCCTTATGACGTCGCAGGAGGCCTTCTGCGAATTCTGTCCTGCAGGCACCGTATTAAAGGGGCTTACGGGGCATGTAATCTTCCTCTCGATTCCCGTCTTTATAGTGACCCTGTTTATCGTCCTCTTCTACGGAAGAAAGACGTGGTGCTCCTATCTCTGCCCCTTGGGGGCGTTCTTTGCACTCTTTACCAGATTCCACCTTTTCGGAATCAGAGCAAATAAGGAGGATTGCGTAAAATGCTTCATGTGCGACAAGGCATGCCCTATGGACGTCCTCGTAGTTGAGAAGTACATCCAAGAGGGTAAAAAAATAAACGACCCCGAATGCATCAAGTGCATGGATTGCGTTGATGCGTGCCCAAGAAAGATACTAAAGTTTCCGTAAAATGGTAGCATACCAGTTCATAACATCGGGAATAGCATCCATGTTGATACTGACTCCGTTAGCCATGATACTGTACATGGTTCTCAGGGACAAGGGGGCTGCCGTCCTCTGCATGGAGTGTCAGCAGTGCAGGGCCGTGTGTCCCGTAATTCGGGCCCATGACAGTTATGCAGGGCCGAAGGACATAATGGTTGCCGTAAAATCCGGTAAATACGACCTGGCCCTGCAGGGAAACGCCGAATTATGCGCCTCCTGCGCCGCATGCACGGAGCGTTGTCCGAGAAAGCTGGGAGCAGACGAGGAAACAACAGGTATAGTATCAGCAGAAATGGAGGACATATTCGGCAGGGATACGATAAAATACATGGAGGGAATCCCCAACCCAAAGATGCAGCGAACCTATGAGGCGGTTATCAGAAGATTTGAGGGTAAGAAAACGGGCCTTCCATGGGACTGGGTAACCAAGAGTACACGGCTCAGGAAATTTTATAATCCAATAGAGGACAAGCCGATGAAGGCCCAGATTAAGACACAGATTCCCGAGGCCGGGATGTCCCTTCTCACAGCAAAAGCAAATCTTTTCGGGGAAACTCCCCCCGAGCCGAAAGAGAGAGAAACTCCATCCGAAAGAGAGGCCGGGTTCGCAAAGCCGGATGGGGAGAAAACGTGTGAGATGGAAACGGAGAAGTCAAAACCTGCTGAACCCGTGGTGAAAGAAAAACCTGGTGAAGGGGAAGCAAAACCTGAGGAAAAATCTGAATCCAAAGAACAAAATGGCGGAGAAGTTTGAGATACCGGAACGGCTGATATTTTTCGAGGGATGCACGACCTCAAGGCTATTGAAGGAGATGAGACTCGCAACCTATGTAATCCTGGAGAGGGCAGTCGAGAAGGGAATCATAAAGGAGTACACGGTTCTCCCGAATGAGAGGTGCTGCGGTTATGCCTCGATGGTGATGGGGGACTTCAAGAACCAGAATAAATGCCTTATCTTCAACCTGGACCAGATGACACGGCTCGGGATAAAGGATGTGTTCTTTACATGCGGGGCATGCACTCACTTCATGGGCGACTCTCCCGAATTCAGGGCACGGGGTTTCAGGCCGATAAACATCATGGAGTTCCTGTATGCATTGATAAAGAACGGGCAGTTTGACAAGCTGATAGATAGGAAGCTCCCGAAAGGCTTCAAGATTACAGGCCATTATTCATGTCATCTGAGAAGGCTCTCAGGATTGAAGATGGATGAACTTTATAAGGAGATTGCAAACGCCCTGGGGGCAGAGTATGTTGAGATGCCCGATGCAACGGATTGTTGCGGGGCCGGCTCGGAGGGTAAGGTGGCAATAGAGATTGCAAAGAGGAAGGTTGAGAGCGCTGACAAAACCGATGCAGATATATGCCCACTGGCCTGTGCGGGCTGCGAAGCAATTCTAAGCATAGTCTCGAAGCAGAGTAAGAGCAAAACGAAATTTACCTCGCTGTCGACTGTAATCGCGAGTTGTATGACAGACCTTGATAAAAGGATTGAAAAACTAAATAAATAGGCTATGATGTAAATTCATACCAAAGTGAAAGCTATAGAATACCTAGTAAAGCTGATGAAAAGTCAGGAGGGCGAGTGGAAGGTAGAGGAGTTGATGACGAAGGAGGTCATAACCATAGAGCCGGAAGCCACCGTCCATGATGCCGTTGAGAAGATGAGGAAGTATGGAATCCATGGTATCATAGTTGCAAAAGATGATGATATGCTAGGTATTGTCAGCTATTATGACATTCTTCTCCTGATGGCAGGTAGGGAGCATGGGAAAAATGTCAGGGTGGAGGAGATAATGAATACTGACCTGATAACGGTTGATTCTGAAGAGGACATAATGGACTGCCTTGAGTTAATGCTGAAGAATCACGTCCTGAGATTGCCTGTTTTGGATAGTGGCAAATTAGTGGGGATTATAACAACTACGGATTTTGTAAACGTATTCGACAAGGGCTTTGATGGTGAGGGGTCTTTCCATGCCAAAAAAAGTCCTGAATTGGTGGCTGAGAACATAATGCATAAGCCAGTTGTAATGATAGAGCCCAACAAGAGTGTTTTTGAGGCGGCAAAGCTTATGACTGATAAGAACATCGGCTCTCTGGTTATAAACGACAACTGTAAGATTGGAATTGTTACGGAGAGTGACATCTTTAAGAGGGTCGTTGCCAAGGGCAAGGACAGCAGGAAGACAAAGGTGGGTGATGTTATGACCACCCCTTGCAAGACGGTGGGTCCAGATGCCGATATAATCGAGGCCAGCAGGATATTCCACGACAACGACATAAGGAGGCTGCCTGTTGTTGAAGACTGCAAGGTTATCGGTATAATGGCAGTCGAGGACATCATAGATACCATATCCCTGAGGAGAAGGTTCTAAATATGCTCGAGACACTGTTTGAATTTCTGGGGTATGTAACCGAGAATGCCACGTCTTCCGTAACCTGGAGCTTCGTTGCAGGCTTCCTCTTCGGCCTGACATGCATCCAGTGCGTTCTTCCGATAGCGATTTACGGGGCCAAGGAGAAAAGCGGTAGAAAGGCCCTTCTCTTCGGGATTCTCTTCAATCTGCCCAGGATGCTCGTCTTTGTAGTTCTGGCAATTCTTGCGGCTGTCTCGATAGGAACAATCCAGAGTCTGGAGTCGACTTCCCCTACGCTCTTTGCTGCCACATGGGTAGTAACCGGTCTTGTCCTCATCATATTCGCCGCGGAGCTCTTTGGTTTATTCAATATCGACAGGGTTATCGGTGATAAGCTGGTTAATATGATGATGCCCCTGTTCAGGCAGAACTTCGAGTCCCACTCCCTCGGAGCGATTATTAGAGGGACTATGTTCAGCATCGCATGCGCCCTGGAATCCTCGCTGATACTTCTGGGCATATGGGGAATGGCCGTCCTCTCAACAGACAGTCTCTTTGCATTTCTTGCAGTTATGGCCTTTGGTCTGGGGAATATAACGTCCACGAGCCTTGCTGCTGCCTTCATGGGCTCGTCCACAAACCTCCTAGAGAACACGACAAAAATTAAAGTAAGAAAGTACGCGGCCTATACAGGGAGCATAATAATCCTCTATCTCGGGCTGCAGTATCTGATTCTCGGCTCCCTTAGGCTTGGGATTCTGTAGATTGGTAAAAAAATAAGAAGAAAAAATAATTTATTCTTCAGCCTCGTCAGGAACGACTAATGAGAGATTAACTCCCTTTATCTCGCCGCTTACAAACCTTGCAAGGGTCTGTATCGAGCCGGTATAGAACATATCACCAACCCTGACGGTAAAGCCGTTGCCGGACTTTGTCTGGTTAATCCAGACATCTGACTTTTCTAAAGACATATTACCACCTCATTATCTAATGGGTGTGGCCCTTATTATACAAATTCTGCGTTTATTTCGTATATTTAATGATTTTAATGCTGATTTCCAAGTATAGGTAGTATGGAAATCAGGGTACTGGAGTATAAGGGCGGGAAGCTGAGTGATGGAGAGCGCAGCGTTTCAGAGGAGAAACTGTTCCATATCCTTGTCAACGAAAAGCACCTCCTTTCCCTGTTCGCGCTTCCCAATAACCTAGAGGAGATGGTGACCGGTTTTCTTGTCTCAGAGGGAGTTACTGGCTATGAGAATGTCAAGGGGATAAGGAGGGCGAACTGCGAGCTGTGGGTAAAGACAAGGGAGGATATTCCTGAGTTGAAACCGGAGCTGAGAAGCTCGGGCTGCAGCGGAATTGCGATGTATAAGGCTCCAGAGCCGGTGGAATCAAAACAGGAATTTAATAGCAAGGTGATTGTGAATTCCCTGGAATATTTCAAAAAAGCTAAGGAGTGGAAAATCACTGGAGGTACTCACTTCGCGGCCTTAATCTCGGCGGATGGAAGATTTCTGCAGGGTTTTGAGGATGTGGGCAGGCACAATGCCCTGGACAAGGTCATAGGATGGGCCCTCATGAACAATCATGGTCTGGCCGACAAATTCGTCCTCTTTACTGGAAGGCTCTCGACAGGGATGGTGATGAAGGCTGCGAGAGCGGGAATACCGCTGCTTGTCTCGAATACCGCCGTGCTGTATCAAGCCATTCATCTTGCTGAGGAACTGAATATCACGCTGGTTGGATTCGCAAGGGGAGAGGAGTTCAATGTCTACAGCAACCTGTGGAGAATCGGGAAATAATTCAGCTCTCTATCTTCTTTATCTCTGCCAGGACCTGCTTCAGGGTGTCCACCGTGGACTTCGTCTCCTTTAACGGCGACTTGGCAAACTTTCTGACGCGTATCGGTACGTTGTCCATTCTGTAAAAGGTTCCCTCGCACTCCATCGCGTTCAGGACATCCGGGATGACAACGTTGCTGAGCATGGTCGTGGGGCAGTGAGCAACCTCAACCGAGATTAGAGGTATGTCTGCGAGATGCTCTATGGCTTCTCTGGGAAGATGGGCCCCCAAATCGGCCCCTACCACAAGGACCGCATCTACTTCGCCCCTCGCAAGCAGATCAACTGTTGTCGTTTCGCCGGGGTTGAAGCGGGGAATTCTCCTCGAATAGTCCACTCCGAAGGGATAGCCCGAGGTCCAGGTCATAATCTGATTGAAACCTGCAACGTTGCTGTGGCCCCTGTTTGCCAGAAGGATGAACCGTGAATAATTGTTTACGTTCTTCACGAGGCGCATCGCCTTCTCCAGGTTCCTATACTTTCCAACGGAGCTTGCTATTCCAAGGCCCACGAAAATGACACCGTACTTGCAGGACTTCATCATCTCCGCGAGCTTCCTGACGGTTTTGGGTGGAACTCCCCCGACTGCCTTGTCTATGTCATGGCCGTTGATTACTGCACCTATGGCTGACATCAGCTCGAAGTCCTTGTTCGGCTCTATCTGTATGTGAAGGTCGGCAAGTTCCGCGGTTGGGGTCTTTCTTGGGTCCACCACTATGATGGTCCTCTCCTGACCACCGTGCTCCCTGAAGTAGCCCCGGGGGAACAATGAATAGCGGGATAACAGACGGGGATGCGATTCAATGGGGTTGCAGCCCCAGTATATCAGTAAATCGGCCCTGTTCTTGACCTCTCCGAGGGTTGCTGATGGGAGCCCGGCCTCCTGGATGCCGAGGACTGTCGGGCCGTGGCACATTGTCGAATTTCCATCCACCACTCCACCGAGGTATTCTGCCATTTCGATTCCGACTCTCATGGATTCCGTAGAAATCTCGCTGCCCATGAAGATTAGCGGCCTCTTTGCCTTGCCGAGAATTTCAGCAGTCTTTTTGATTGCATCCTTCCAGCCGGCTTTCTTTCCGTCTATTGTTGGAGTCAGGACTCTGTCCTTGTCCCTGAGCTTGTGGTACTTGGCCTCGCCCATGCTGCATGCATTGTAGACCTTGATATCATCTCTTGTGAGTTCTATGTCTATGTCGTCGCATGCAAGCCCACAGACCGAGCAGGTTATGTCCTTATGCAGCATTCAGTTCACCCATGATTTTCTCAGCGAGCTGGTCTCTGTTCTCCTGGTTGATGATGAATTTCCTGAATTCTACGCCGGGGAATTTACTAGTGAATTCCTCAAGCATTTTCTTTCTGATTACGATGATTACGTCCTTCTCTGTTGCTATTGCCCTCTCGGCTTCTGGAGAGAGGCCGTCCCCTTTCCTTTCGAGAGGGCCTATCTCGTCGATGAAGACGAGGTCGGAGCCGTTTTCTATTGAGCAGTGAATTGCTTTTCTGCTAAGGGAAATTCCTTTTTTAGTTATAATATAATTTCCAACCGGAATCCCCTCTGCCTTTGAGTCCGTTGTTGCCATCTCCTCCTTTTCTCCCGTGGAGAGGTCAATGGCAGTGCTGCCCTCTCCAGCCCCAGGGCAGAGCACGCCGCCGCATTTCCTGCCGTTCTCTTCTGCAATCTCTACTATCCTTTCGCAGAGGGTTGTCTTCCCGACTCCCGAAATTCCCGATATGAGTATTTTCATATTCCTTTCACGCCCATGAGCCAGCAGAGCCCTGTGAGAAGGGCTGCAAGCTCGTAGAAGATTCCCGAGCGCACCGCCTTTTTCTGGATTAATGCCATTATGTCTCCCGCCCTGTAGCCGGCCATTACTGTAACCGCTGATAGCAGGGCGGCCTGCGTTCCGTCAGCCAGGATGAAATTCATCATGTCTGTCAGGGACATGTTCAGCCAGAATCTCGAGCCAATGCCCAGGTACTTGAAGACCATGCCGAAGCCCATATAGCTGAGGTAGGCGAAGCCCGCTCCTGTGGAGAGGTGGTTTATTATCGGTGCTTTTATCCTGTGCGTTACAGTAAGGACGGCGCCGAAGGCCATTGCCTCTATCAGTATGGAAATCATCGGCCTGAATACCATCGGGCTGGGGCCGACTATGAAGATGTCAAATCCTTTCAGGAGTGAGGCCACAGCACCAATGCCGAGCAGGAATCCTATCCTGTTACTCGGCCGGTATGTTCTCAGGGCCGCTGACATGAGGAACGCGCCGAGGGAGAACATTATCGCTCCCTTGAGCATGAAGTGAATCATGTGCAGGAATACGCCAAGCGTGGCCTCAAACATTCCCCAGATTGAACCGAATAGTAGAATTCCAATCAGTATTTGTTTTTGTTTTTCATCCATTTTAATCGCCTCTCAAAATTTGTTTTTTCATCAGGTTCTCGCAGTCCAGGACAGGGTCATCCGTGCCTTCAACCTTGGCCTCCATCCCCTTGTAGAACGGGGAGCCCGAGTCAAAGGTTTCGGAGCTGATGACCATATTGGCCCAGAGGCCCCTTGGAATAAAGGCATGGCCCTTCTTCACCCCGGGGTCTGATTTCGCATGGACAGTGACAGAGCCCGACTTTGTCTTTACCTTAACGTTCTCCAGGTAGGAACCCTTTCGGTACCATACTCTCTTGAAGTCTTCGGGGTTGAGGCTGCAGAAAGCCGCCTCCTTGGTGTATTGGGGAGTCATCTTCTTTCCGCCCTTCGTTACCTTGCCCTGATTTATGGTCGAGGCTGTATTCAGGATGACTTTCATTCTTCTTTTTCCTCCTCCGCAGGAATTTCCTCCCGGACAAGCTCGCCCTCGGCCAGAATTTTTATTGCCTCCAGGGGACATACCTCCATGCAGATTCCACAGCCGGTGCATGGGGCATCGAACTCCGCCATGGCCTTGACTATCCTTATGACGCTACCGCTGTCGCCGATGCCATATCCTGCCTTGGTTGAGAGCGATGCTGAATTTGGACAGGCAACAACGCAGTTCGCGCATCCTATGCAAAGGTCCTTGTCTATTTTAACCCTAAACATTTTTTTATCAGGCTTTCTGCACTTATCTGATGATACTGAACCCCCAACTCATTGGGATGGAAGCCAAATGCAATTGCAATGAGCTCGGGGTAGTAAAAAACTGGGAGTTCCATCCCGAGTCTCTTCTGGGCCAGTTCGTACTGGAGGAAACATAGCGGACAGGGGGTGCAAAGTGCATCCGCCCCTGATTCCTTCAGCTCGTTGAGCTTTAATTCAACAAGGTCGTTTGCTACCTCCTGGTCGACTGCCGCAAGGGCTGAACCGCAGCATAAGTCCCTGTGAGGGTATTCGACAACCTCCAATCCTATCATTTTTACCAGGTCGTCCATCCGTTCAATGCAGTAATCCATTACCTTGGACGGCCTCTGGATGTGGCAGCCGTCATGGATTGCGACCTTCATCTTCATGGGGAACTGGATTAATTCTCTGGCCCTGTCAATGTTCTCGTGGATGAAATTCACTATGTGCCTGACATCGTTTTTGCCCTCGTAGCTCAGGCCTATCTTCTTGAGTTCCTTGTTGACCTCGTTCCTCTTCTTCTCGTCCTGGAGTAAATGCTTCGCATCCAGTAGTGTGCCGCTGCAGCCAGAGCAGAGCGCTATTATGTCGAGGTTCTCCTTCTCTGCGAGGGCGAGGTTCCTTGCCGCTATCGCAAGCCAGGTTTCCTCATCCATTGACTTCATGTGGGTGTTTGGGCAGCATGAAAACTCCAGGTATCTGGGTTCAACCCCCAGTTTCTTCAATACCTCTACCGATGCCTTTTCAAGCCATGGTAGCTTCGCAGGGATGAAGCATCCTGTGAATAGTGCATGGGGTTTCATTCTGTCTTGATTTTGGATAGTTTCTTCAGGTCCTCGGGCCTTGGCTTCTTTATCTCCTCAAGCTTCAGTTCCTCCCTCCACCGGGCTGCCCGCCCTATTATCGGGAGGACAAGGCCGTCCTTCACTATTGTCGCTGCCAGGGATTTTATCCTGCCAGGACACTGATGGCCCGATTCACGGGCGTGATTCCTTGCTGCTATGAAGAGCTCGTCCGGGTCGACTCCCTTGGGGCACATCTCAGAGCATGAATGGCATGTTGTGCATAACCATAGCTGGTCCGAGTCAAGGACTTCCTCATCTTCAATGAGGAGCCTATATATGGTCTTCCTCGGGGAGTGCTCCTCCCGGACATAACCTATCGGACAGACAGAGCCGCATTCCCCGCACTGGAGGCACTTGCCCATTATCTTCTCCGACTCCTCTTCTATGAGCTTCCTGAACTTACTCTTCCTTTTTTCCATCCTTGTCGAAATTCTCAAGCTTTATCTCACCGAGGAACTTCTCCCTCAGCCTTTTCATTATCCTGGTTTCAGGGTCCTTTTTGCAGACAATCTTGATTCTCTTAAGCGCTATCGCACTGGAAGGGCATCCAAGAGCGCAGGCGCCGCAGTAGGTGCATTTGTCAAGGTCAATCTCCACCTCCTTGGTAATCTTTATCGCATCCTCCCTGCAGAGAACCTCACATACATCACAGAGCTTGGGGCATTTTTCCTGTTCGACTGAAATCTTGCCCTCGAATTCCATCTCCTTGGGAATTCCTTCGTTCTCGACTATAAGGATCCTCTCCTCGCCGTTTATCATTGTTTTGAATGCCTTTTTGATGCAGATTGCTGCGCAGACTCCGCAGAGAACGCACTTGTCCTTGTCGAATTTCAGGGGTGGTTCTGAAATGTCCTCTTTTACCGATGCGCCTATCGGGTTCAGCTCCAGGGCCTCTTTCGGACACGCCTGAACGCAGAGAGCGCATCCGTTGCACTTCTCCCCGTCATAGAGCAGCTGGACCCTTTCCTGCCACATCTCGATTGACTTTAACTCCTCGTGGGTCATTTTATCGCGCCCTCCTTTTTCAGCTTCTCCAAGGTGCTGGTTAATTCTTTCATGAGTCCTGCGAATTCCGCTCCCTCGGAGGCTGATATCCATGCGAGCCTGAATCTTCGTGAATCGATGCCCTTCTCCTCCAGGGCCTTTTCATACTTGTCTATTCTCTTCTCGCACTCGAAGTTTCCTGAAATATAATGGCAGTCGTGCAGGTGGCAACCAGTAAGTGCAACAATTCCGGCCCCCAGCTCCAATGCCCGGTCTATGAATTTGGTAGCTACCCTTCCGGAGCACATGACCCTTATTACGCGAAGGTTCTCGGGGTATTTGAATCTGGAGACTCCTGCCGTGTCCGCTCCTCCATAGGAGCACCAGTTGCATAGGAATCCAAGGATTTTGTCCTGGGGATTCTCTTTCAGTGCCGCCTCTATCTGGGAGAATATCTGCTCGTCGGTGAAGCCCCGCTGCTGCAATGCATCCTTGGGGCAGATGGCAACACAAGTGCCGCAGCCCTTGCAGGCGGCAGGGATTATCTCCACGGGCTTGCCCTTCTCGTGCCTTATTGCGCTGTAGGGACAGTACTTGGCGCATAAACCGCAGCTTATGCAGAGCTCCGGGTTTACCTCCGCTATGATTGAGTCGGGTTCAACGAAACCCCTGCTCATCGGGATTGCGGCTCCTGCTGCCGCGGCTCTTGCCTGTGATACCGATGCGGGAATGTCCTTGGGTCCCTGGGCAGCTCCGGCAAGGAATACGCCGTCCGTCGGAGTATCGACAGGCCTCAGCTTTGGGTGGGCCTCCATGAAGAACCCGTCTCCTGTGCAGGAGATGTTCAGCTTTCTCTGGAGCTCCTTTGCGTCATCGGTTGGCTCAGCCCCTGAGGAGAGAATTACCATGTCCAGCTTCATCTCCTTAATCTTTCCGGAGAGGGTGTCATCAACCCTGATTATAAGTTTGCCATCCATGTCCTGTATTACATTAGAGGGCCTTCCGCGGATGAATTTCACGCCCTTGTTCCTCAGCCGCTCATAGAACTCCTCGTAGTCCTTTCCGAATGAGCGGACGTCCATGTAGAATATGTAGATGTCCAGGTCGGGATACTTCTCCTTGAGCTGGGTTGCGTGCTTCATCGCATACATGCAGCAGAAGTTCGAACAGTAGGGGTTTTCCTCGTTCCTTGAGCCGACGCACTGGATGATGCCCACGCTCTTCGGCTTCTCACCGTTCTTCAGGGTTACCTTGCCCTGCGTTGGGCCTGAGGCGTTGATAATTCTCTCGAAGTCGATTCCTGTAAGGACGTTATCGTATTTGCCGTAGCCGTATTCTCCCGTAGCATCGTGGTCCTTGAATCCAGTGGCGGCTATTATCGTTCCGACCTCCAGGTCTATTATCTCGTCCTCCTGGTCGAAATCCACGGCTTCCCTTTCGCAGACCTTCTCGCAGAGGCCACATTCTATGCACGAGTCCTTGTCTATCGTCGCTGTCAACGGAACCGCCTGAGGGAAAGAGATGTAGCAGGCCTTTCTTGGTCCCGTGCCCCTGTCGAATTCGTTCTTGCAGATTACGGGGCATACCTCCCAGCACTCGCCGCAGCCGTTGCAGTCCTCGTTGGTATAGCGGGCCTTCTTCCTCACCTTCACACTGAAATTCCCGATGTAGCCCTCGACGCTCTCCACCTCCGAATATGCCAGTAACTCTATGTTCGGGTGGTTGCCGACATCTGACATTTTAGGACCAAGGATGCAAATGGAACAATCTATTGTGGGGAAAGTCTTGTCCAGCATCGCCATGTGCCCTCCGATAGATGGGTTCTTCTCAACAAGGTATGTTTTGAATCCCATATCCGCCAAATCCAGTGCTGATTGAATCCCTGCAACTCCGGCCCCTATGACGAGGGCCTTCTTAGTTACGGGGGAGCGTATCTTCGGCAGGGGCATGAGGTGCCTTGCCTTTGACACGGCCATGGCGACCAGGTCCTTTGCCTTCTCTGTTGCCTTGGCCTTGTCCTCATGGACCCATGAGCAATGCTCCCTGATGTTAGCCATCTCGAACATGTACCGGTTCAGGCCAGCCGCTTCTATGCACTTTCTGAAGGTCGGTTCATGAAGCCTTGGAGAGCATGATGCTACGACGACCCTGTCGAGGTCAAGCTCCTTTATGTCCTGCTTTATCTCCTCCTGTCCAGAGTCGGAGCAGGTGTATTTGTTTTCCCGGGCTATTACGACGCCGTTTAGCTTGGAGGCGAATTCAGTAACGGCCTTGCAGTCGACCACCGAGGCGATGTTAAGGCCGCAGTCGCAGACATAGACGCCAATCTTTGGCTTCTCCTTGCCAGTGACAAGGTGTCCTTTATGTACGGGGATGTCCCCTATTGAGAGCTTCGGGCCCTTTTTAGCCTTCTTCGATGTAGATTTCGCCTTTGCCATTCTCGGACAGGTCACCTATATATTTATTGCCTTCCTTTTTGAAGGAGGGAAGCATTTCCTCCGCCTTGCCTTTTATCGTGATTCTGCCGGCCTCCATCTCGGCCCCGGCTCTTGCTCCAGAATTCCCATCGACGATGATTTCACCGTCCTGCATCCTGAAGCCCAGGAACTGCCCGGCATTGCCATGAACGGAAATCTTCCCCCCAAGCATGCATGTTCCAAGGTTGTCTCCGACGTTGCCGTGGATTATTATCTCCCCGGCCTTCATGCCCTTCCAAGCGCCCCTGTAGGCGGAGCCGATGAAGTTTCGAGCGTTGCCTTTGATTTCTATCCTGCCGTCTTTCATCTCCATCCCGGCCCAGGAGTCGGCATTCCCTTCCACCATGATTTTGCCGCCACTCATTCTGGAACCGAGGTGCATTCCCACATTGCCCTTGACCAGAATTTCCCCGCCAGTCATTGCCTGGCCGATTCTTTTGACCCTAGAGCAGTCACCCTCTATGACTATTTTTATTTCAGTGGATTTATCTGACTTTTCCCCATGGATGTCGAAGTACCTGCCCAGCTTCCCGGCCTGGTTGCCCGCATAGACGTTCATGTCTTCTATCTCCTTCATGGTCTTCCCTGCGAATTTATCGGGTGAGATGCAGTCGGCTTCCAGCCCCGTTGACGGGATTTCCTTTGCCCTCAGTATTATTTCAGCCATTTGTCTTCACCTCCACCGGATTTGGGAGGTACTCCATGCCGACCCCATAGTTCCCAACGTTCACTGTATAGTATAGGAATCTCTTCCTGATGTCCTCTTCTATGTCGACCTTTACCTTTGGACAGACATAGTAGGTCTTTCCTATCGCTGAATCTACGACCTTTCCGCCCTTCACCACAATCTTCCCGTCCTTTATCGTACACGATGCTGAGGAGAATGCCTTCTCTATCTTCTTGCCATCCCTCTCCCCCGGACCGATATCATATATTGCAATGTTTGCGGGGTTCCCCTCCTTCAGGGAGAGGTCAAGGCCCAGCCTCTTCGCGGGACCAGCTCTGGTCATTATTGCTATTTCCTCAAGAGTTAATTCCCTGTCCAGCGAACCGAGTCCAGTCCTGCTTGATGCCCACTTGTGGCTTCTTTCCATAGTTCCGTCCCTATACTTTTTACTCATCAGCCAGGCTATAATCTTTGGGTAATGGGTAAAGACCCCTGCATTTGGATTGTCCGTTGTTATGAAAGCCTGCCAGGGGTTCTTGATTCCTAGAGCGAGCTCGAGCCCGATGGTCCACTGTACCGAGTTAACGCCGGATTTCCTGCTGTAGTAGTAAGGGACAACGCCGCCGCTGGTTTCATTCTCTACGTCTCCATTGCTCCACTTCTGCCTGTTTATCAGGGAGAGACCGAATTCAAACGGGGCGTCAGCCGTCATGGTCGTTACATCCCCGTAGACGACCTGACCCAGGTCAATGCTGATGTCCTTATTCCTGTTTACCGCCATTGCGAGTTTCTCCGCCCCTGAGCTGAACGTCTTCCATGAGTCCCCGCCATAGGAGCTGAACTGCAGATGCGTAATGTGCAGGGGGGAGAATTTCATCGTCTTTATCGCTGTTTCAAAGTTCCCAGGATGCCCGAGGTTGTTCGTATGCAGATGCACCGGGTGGGGGAGCTTCAGTTCCCTGTTGATTCTGATTAGCTCCTTGATAATCTCGGCAGGAGTTACCTCAAAGTATGGTACAGGGTCATCAAGGGATTTGACGTTCTTGCCCCAGCCCCATGCGAAGGTTCCACCGGGGTTCGCCGCCTTTATACCATAGGTCTTTGTCCTTGAGAGCATCCATGCTATGAGCGATGTTGCCTTTTCCTTCTCTCCCTTGGAGATGTACTCTATGAGCTGGTGGTTATTGCCAAGGAGGAGGAGACCCAGCTTGTCTATTATTGGGGTATCGATGAATTCCTCATGGGTGTGGATGGCCGTTAATGGAGGAACCGCTGGCTCATTCACAGTAGTATAGCCCATCTCCGCATACTTATAGCCGGTTGCCCATGTGCTTGGAACGATAAAACCAGACCCGGCCCTGAATTTGCCCCTTGCCGGAATTTCGTTTCCCAGATGGTCCTCAGGCCGGAATAAGCGCCCCATGTTTACCTTGGCCCCTGCGAAATGGGAGTGTATGTCCACACCCCCTGGGAAGACGGCCTTGCCTGATGCGTCTATTGTCTTTGCATTCTTCTGAGCCTTAGCTGCTATCTTCCCCCCGCTAATGAAGATGTCCTTCTCTTCCCCATTGAGTCCGTTGAGGGGGTCGAAGACCCGGCCGTTCCTGATTACGAGGTCCATGTTTTTGGCATGATTTTTCCATATAGATAGCAGAACCCAGGTTAAAATATAGGGTTAGATGCTTTATTTGAATAAGCATATCCGGAAAAAAACAAGGACTTACTTGTGCTTCTCTATCTCGCCCTTCTGCCATTCAACTGCAGCTTCGCCCTTCATGAGATTGTTCACATCATCAGGGCTGCTCATCTCAATCTTGAATACCCAGCCCTCTCCGTAGGGGTCCTTGTTGATGGTGGTGGGGTCATCATACAGCTTCTCATTCGTCGCGGAAACCTTTCCTGAGACCGGGGCAAACATCTTTCCAACCCACTTGCCTGTTTCTATCGTTCCGACCTCGCCGTCCTGGGAAACCTCATCTCCATCAAAGGGCATCTCGACATAGCTAACGTCTCCCGCCATCTTCTGCGCAAAGTCCGTAAAGCCAATAGTAGCAACGTTTCCTTCAATCTTCGCCCACATGTATTCCTTGTGATAATAAAGGTCATCGGGCATATTGTATCCTTCAACGTCCATTTTATCTCATCAGATCGTAATTATTATTAAGAACTGAGAATAAATAAAACTGAATCCAAATGGCAGACATACCTCTAGCATCGGTAGAACGCCTGATGAGAAAGGCAGGAGCTGATAGGGTTAGCGTTGACGGGGCAAAGGAGCTGAGAGACACTCTGGAAGAGATTGGTAAGGGGATTAGCGAGAGAGCAGCAAAGTTCGCAAAGCACGCCGGCAGAAAGACGGTCAAGGCAGAGGACGTGAAGCTTGCAAAATAGATTTAAAGTCCCGAATTCTAATCTCTAACAGGATGCAATCAAATTCCGGAAAGGCCCAGTCATCTGTCGAATATTCAATAATCTACAGCCTTGGTGTTGTGGTGATAATTCTTGCCATTATTATCGTGTGGCGGATGGATGCCTTCACTCCGGAGGCCCCGCTGAAGGGAAATGCCGGCTTCTCCCAGCTCGAGATTACGGATCAGGCAGCCTACGTGGACTCGAGCAGGCTTGTTCTTGCTGTGAGAAATGATGCAGGCAATGATATTAAGGTTACAAGGACTGATGCCAACATCGAGAGTATATACTGCTACAACTCTTCCCCGATTACAATGACTCCGGGAATGAAAACGCTTGCAGACCTGAGGTGCTCAGATTTTCCAGACGACTATGTTGGGGGATCTTACTACAGGGCCAATG
Source organism: uncultured archaeon (assembly GCA_964549685.1). GTDB lineage: Archaea > Altiarchaeota > Altiarchaeia > IMC4 > QMZM01 > WALD01. Next base: position 43,936 of record CAZJVE010000003.1, read on the forward strand.
TAACCATAAATTACACAAACCTTGAAACGGGGAATATCCACTACAGCAAGGGCATGGTGTGGGGTGGGGTTGAATAGATTTAATAACATAAAACAAAAATAATACGAAATGGTAAAAGTAACGGTTGTTGGGGCATCCGGCTATCTTGGGGGTGAACTCCTCCGGGTTCTTGTGAATCATCCAAAGGTCAATGAGATAGAGGCTGTCTCAAGGACACATGCGGGGAAGGCAGTCTCTACAATACACAGTAATCTGGCGGACGTCTTTGACGAAAAATTTATGGATTTTAAGGCCGAGAAGATTGGCTCAGACGTTGTGTTCTTTGCCTCTCCCCCGGGGGAGTGGCTGAAGAAGGTCTCCATGCTTCTGGACAAGGGCATGAAGGTAATTACGCTGGGGGGGAAGTTCAGGATTCAGGATGCCGAGTTGGACGAGAGAATCTACCCCGACTATAAGAACAAAAGGCTCCTGGAGGAAAGGGTCTACGGTTTGCCTGAGGTATACAGAAAGGAGATAAAGAATGCAAGATTTGTTACAAACCCCGGCTGCTATCCAACCTCCGTAATCCTCGCCATGATGCCCCTGGCGAAGCTTGATGGGGATGTTGAGCTGGACAAGGTTGTGATAAACTCAGTCTCCGGAAGCTCCGGGGCCGGGGCAGACACATCCAAATTTTTACACCACCCGGAGGTCTCCGGGAATCTCAGGCCATACAAGCTATTTGTGCATAGACACAAACCGGAGATGGACTTCATCCTTGGGGATGTGTTCAATGCAACGGTGAATGCCCTCTTCACCCCCTCGGTGGGGGACTTCGCGAGGGGAATTCTGAGCTATGTAACCGTCTTTTCGGCGGGAATCAATGAGAATTTAACAAAGCATTACAGGGAATTCTACGCCAAGGAGCCGTTCGTCAGGATTATCGACCAGGACATTGAGAACGTTCCAAATCTCAAGGACGTTATTGGCACGAATTTCTGCGACGTTGGGGTGAATTTCAACTCTGACAGGATTATCATTCTGAGCGCGATAGACAACCTGCTGAAAGGGGGTTCAGGCCAGGCAGTCCAGAACATGAACCTGATGCTCGGCTTTGATGAAAAGGCGGGGCTGAACCTGGTCGGGGGGCGTCCCTAAAGCATATTTTAACCCTTAATCGAATAAATAAAAACTTTAAGATGGCAATAGCAAACTTCAGGCTTGAGAAGATAGCCGGTGAGAGAAATGATAAGGATGCGAAGAACGTAGAAGTAGTCTCGAACTTTAAGATAAGGTCCATGAGTAAGGAGAAGAACAAACGGATGGGCGATTATCTCAGGGTGAATTTTGAGTTCGACATAAGCTACAAACCCTCTCTCGGCAAGATTGAGATGGAGGGCGTCCTCTGGTATCAGGATTCTGACCTCAACAAGAACGTGAAGGACAAGGGGAAGAAGTTCGAGCTGGATTCCAAGGTAGTGAAGGAGATTTCCACCGCAATCATAAGGGAGTCGCTACTGGAGTCTCTTGACGTGTCGAAAAAGCTGAGGCTTCCAGCGCCGATAAGGCTGCCCAAGGTCAACGTGGAACCAAAGCAGGTGGAGTTTCTGAAGGCTTCGTGAGTTTCCTGATGCACATCTAATTCTGGGGAATTCCTTTGTGTTAATGGACAATTCTTGCTAGTTAGTTATTTATTCCAGAAATAGTATATTATCATATGGTGGAGGGCCTGTGCGACATCTGCGGCGGGGCAGCAGCGATTCAAAGCTGCAAGCTCTGCGGAAAGAGGATATGTTCTTCGTGCATGACCGAGAGAGGGGTCTGTAAGGTCTGTCTGTCAGGGATGAAATACTAAAATGAGAGTTTGTCTCTATCTTGAGCTTGAATCGAAGATGAGGGGGAGCGGAATCGGAGCCGCCATAAAGAACCAGAGGAGAGGGTTGGAGCTGAATGATGTCGAATATACGAGCGACCTGAATGAAGAATTCGACATCCTCCATACGAATTCTATCGGCCTGAACTCTCTCAGAGTGGCTAGAGGGATGAAGAAAAAGGGGAAGAAGGTCGTCATGCATGCCCATACAACGGCAGATGATTTCAGGAACAGCTACAGGTTCAGCAATGTCATAGCGCCCTTTCTCAAAAAATATCTCAACTACTATTATAACCACGCCGACCTCGTTCTTTGCCCCTCAGAGTATACGAAGGGCGTGCTAGAGAAGGCGGGGGTTAAAGCCCCCATAATACCGATAAGCAACGGCATAGACATAGAGAGGTTTAAGTTCTCCAAGAAGAAGAGGAGGGAATTCAGAAAAGAGTTTGAACTGGAGGGAATTACTCCCCTCTCAGTTGGCCATGTATTCAGGAGGAAAGGTGTATCGACCTTCACCCGTCTCGCTGAAAGGCTTCCCAACAGATTCGTCTGGGTCGGCAGGAGATACAAGAGGATGGAGGACCCCTCAATTGCCAAGCTGATAAAGAACGCGCCCAGTAACTTCATACTCATACATTTCATCAAGGACATTGTCTCTGCCTATTCGGGCTCGGACATATTTCTGTTTCCCAGCCACTGCGAGAACCAGGGCATAGTTATTCTGGAGGCGAGCTCCTGCAGGATGCCCATTATAGTAAGGGATTTGCCAGTCTATAAGGGCTGGTTGGAAGATGGAGTTAATTGTCTCAAGGCCAGGAACGAAGGGGATTTCAAGAAAAAACTGAAAATATTGATAGAGGACGAGAAACTAAGAGATAAACTGGCCAAGAACGCCTACAAGATGTCGAGGGAGCACTCCCTCCAGAAGGTAGGTAAAAAACTCAAGGAGATATACTCTGGGCTTCTGGAATAGTCAGCGGCTCTGGTACAGGGATAATCTCGGCCTCCAGGTTCTTTTTCTCGGTTATGTCCTCAACAATAGCCACCAGACCAGTAACCTTACCCTTCATATCCATTAGAGGAAACACCTTCAGCCTTGCAAAAATCCTCTTTCCCCAGTGGGATACGTACTCCTTCTCGAGGTCGAATTCCTTTCCCTCCATAAGGACCTTCTTGAATACCTTGTCCAGGCCAGCTTTCTTTATGGCAGCCAGTTTGAAGAGATTGAGGCTCTTTGTCTTCTCCTCAGAGGGACTTCCTAGGATTTGGATAATGGCAGGATTTGTATGTATTATATTCCCTTCTTTATCCCCTGTCAGAATCCCAAAAGGCGCGTTGTCTATAACGCTCCTTTTAAGCTCGTTGAGATATTTTATCCGGTTCTCGGCCCCTTTGCGCTCGGTTATGTCTTCAACCATCCCAAGGACTGTTTTTTCACCGTTGATAGTGACTACTTTAGTCCGGACTTCAATGGACTTCGTAGTACCATCTTTCCTGCTTATCTCAAACTCATCAGGACCCGTTGGCTTCCCCATTCTATTTAGGGTAAGTAGCTTTGTTGCCTTGAGGACGTCTTTTGAACTGAGAAGCTTAAGTTCCAGAAAGTTCTTGCCAACCAATTCGTTGGATTCATAACCCACTATTTCTTCAGCTTTTTTATTGCCATAAAGGAAGGCTCCATTCATGTCGTTATAATAGATTCCAATAGGTGCATTCTCCGTAAGGATCCTGAACCTGTCCTCTGAATTCTTAAGTGCATCCTCCGCCTTCTTGCGCTCGGTGATGTCTCTGAATATCCCCTGAATCACTGGTTTTCCCCTGATTAAAGTAACGGATGCCGATATGTGAACCGGTTTTATCTTTCCTGACTTGGTTATTATCTCGGCCTCGTCGTCAACGGCCCCTTTTCGTTCTATATGCTCTTTGAACTGGTTGCTGTAATATTCCGATTTTTCCGGGGAATGGAGCTTTGTTTGATGTAGTCCAATAATCTCGTGCCTTTCTCTCTCCAAAAGGGTTTCTGCCGCCCTATTACAGTTGGTAATCAGGCCGGTCTTGGGGTCTGCCCAGAAGATTGCGTCCTTTGCATTCTCGAATGTTAGCCTGAATTCCTCCTCGCTCTCCCGCACTGCCTCCCTCGCCTCCTTGCGCTCGGTGATGTCCCGTGTAGTAGCAATAAAGGCATTTGGTTTCCCATTGGCATCTTTAATCAGTGCGGCGTTCAATTCACCGGTAAAGGTGGTTCCATCTTTCCTCAGTAAGGTATATTCCAACCCCCTTGAAACCCCTTCCGTGAGGGTTTTCTGGAGATTTGCAGCCGCATTTTCGTGGTCTTCTGGAGATATAAATTCAAAGGCGTTTTTTCCGATTAACTCCTTGGTCTTTTTGAAACCATGTATTTCAAGTGTTCGCTGGGATACGTAAGTAATATTCCCCTCCAAATCGGTTACAGTCACTGCCTCAGGGGAGGTTTTTACCAGCGTCTTATACATTTCCTCTGACCCCCGCATCGCCTCCTCCGCCCGTTTCATCTCGGTTATGTCCCTAACCATCTCAATGACGGACACGCTTCCGTCGGGGTTCTTCATTGGCGAAGCAATCAGGTCATATGACTTGTCATCTTTGTCTGTTGCCTGGTATCTCATCGGGGCCAGGTTTCCTTTATGCAGAATTTCTGTGACCGGGCATTTTACGCATGGTTCGTCCCGCCCTATAAAGGCCTTGTAGCACTTCTCTCCAACCCTGTTGCCAAATTTTTTGATAAGGGACTCGTTCATGAACTCAATCTCATAGTTTTCGTTCTCTACCACTATGCCATCGGGCATTGTAGACAGGATATGCCCAAGGGTTGTTTTCAGGCCAGTGTCAACAATATCCTTTGATCCATTTGAAACGCCATGTAGTGGGGACTTCTCTATGAACCATATCTTCCCCATGCCTGCTCTCTTGAAGCCTATCTTACCCTCGGCATTCAGTATATTAAGATACTTGGCGAGGGTGTGCCGGTTGATTCCCAGCGCTTTTGAGATTTCGGTGGATGAGGCCCCGTGCAGGCCGTGCTCCTTTATGCAGCCGATAATCCTCTCCTCGATATCTGAAGATTTCATCTTCCCTTGGTTAGATTAATATTCCAATGAACATTAAAATCCTATCTATGTGATGCCCTGCGGTTCTTGAACCACAGTTTTGTGCCTCCCGAGGTCTCAATCCTTCTCGATGCTATGGCGTTCCTTATCCTGGGTTTCAGCTCATCGAGAACGCCATTATTGCTATCCTCGAGAGCAGTAAGAATAATGGATATCAACTCCTGAAATTCATCATCGTCACTATATCTTTTTGAATAACCAGTGCATACCTCTTCCAGGCGCTCCGTCCTGTTCCTCTCCAAAAGGCTTAGCACGTCCATGAAGATATAGTGGCTTGCTAAGACCATTATAATGACCACCCACCCCATTGTATTGGTTACCAATACTGGTAACCAACAGAGTATATATGGATATACATATATAAAAGGGGGAAATTCCATTATTTAATAATGGCAAAATTCGACAGAAGGGAATTTCCATCCCTGTTGCTGGTTATATTGATGTTTGTATTTGGTTTTGCCCTGTCAGCTGAATTCCCGTCCAGTGTCCCGACGCAGTGGAATGTGTGGGGCGAGATAATAGGCTACGGTTCAAGCAATCAGGCCCTCTTCGTTATACCGCTGATAAGCCTTATCACTTACATAATCCTGAGTGTCATCCCGAAGATAGCAGTGATGAAGACGAACATGGAGCTCTTCCTGGACTACATCTTCAGGATAAAGGCGGCCATAATTCTCTTCTTCTTCGGGCTGTACATGAGCAGCGTTCTGAATTCCCTTGGCTATGAATTCAACATGAGCTACTACATAATACCCTCGCTTGCCGTCCTCCTCTATTATATCGGCTGGATTCTGCAGTACTCGAAGAGGAACTTCTTCATAGGTATAAAGACCCCGTGGACGCTCTCGGATGACAGGGTATGGGAAAACACCCACAGGATTGGGAGTATCACACTCAGGATAAACGCCGCGCTTCTCCTCCTTGCATTGCTTTTCCCGAACGTGATTCTCATAATATTCACTGTTCCGGTAATACTGAACTTTGTCTTCTTCTGGGTTTTCTCCTACTGGGAATATCGAAGGCTTGGCCTCAACAAGCATGCTTGATTCGGTGAAAACCGAAGAAAACCGAAATCGCTTTATATATTCCTGGAGCATAGATTATTGGTAGAATGCAAGACAAGATAACTCTGGACAGGGAGACCTTCAAGGCCCTTGCGATGGACACCAGAGTCAAGATATTGAAGAGGCTGGACGAGAACTACCAGTACACGCTGACGGACCTGGCCAGTGAAATGGACATGGCCCCCTCCACCATCAAGGAGCACCTGGACAAACTGCTCGAGGTGGGGCTGATTAAGCAGGTGGAAAGAGGGAAAAAATGGAAATATTACCGCCTTACTGACAAGGGGAAGAAGATTCTCAATCCGTATGAGAAAAGGGTGATGATAGTCCTTGCAGCAACGATGCTCTTCCTATTCGGCGTCGTCTACCGCCTTATCTACCTGATGGGCGGTCTTGTTAAGCCAGTAATTGTGCAGCAGGTTCCTGGCATACTTGCGGGGACTGCCAAGAAGGAGACAGCGCTCGACCTCACCAGGGGAGCCGAGAAGGCGCTGACTACTGTTCCTGCCGATAGTATGGAGTACGCCGACACTGCGCTTAGTGCCGCGGAGGAGGGCGCGGCGGAGACAACGACCACGGTAATTGCAACTGTTGAAGAAGCGGCGAGTACAATAATAGAAACAACGACCATACCGGCAGAATTCCCGGTCATGGAGCTTCCCTATGCCGAATTAGTCCTCGCACTGGTTCTTACCCTAATTGCAGGGATATGCATAGGATATTTAGTCAGGAGGAGAATAACTTAATGTCATGAAGATTGGGATATTCACGGACACCTATTTTCCGCAGATTAACGGCGTAACCTTCACGGTAAAGGCCTGGAAGGATAGACTTAAGGAAACGCATGAGGTATCCATCTATTATCCAAAGGGGAAGTACAAGCCGGAACATGACGAATTTCCCTTCAAGTCCATGGAGTTCAAGTTCTACAAGGGCTACAAGGTTGCCTTTCCCGTTGACATATCAAGGAAGGCAAAGGACCTGGACATAGTCCACATCCACGGGCTGTTCTCGATGGCCCTGGCTGGGCTTTACGTCTCAAAAAGATACAAGCTGCCGAGAATTCTCACATACCATACACCTGCCGACCAGTACATCAGCTACATGACCAAGAACAAGACCCTCCAGAGCAGCCTGATGAAACTCTATAACCTCTGGGAGAGAAAGCTGCTGAATTCCTGCGACTTTGTCACATGCCCGTCAAACCCCATCAGGAAGATGCTGCTGAAGAAGGGCGTGAAAGACGTAACCGTTCTCTCCAACGGCATAGACCTGGAATTCTTCAGGCCGACCGACCCGGCACAGTTCAGGGAGAAATTCGGGGTTAAGGCTGAAAAGGTGATAGGATTCTGCGGCCGCTTCGGCTATGAAAAGCACCTGGAGGACCTGATAGGAATCGCTGATAAATTCGACGGAGATATTCTGATTGCCGGAATGGGCCCTGCCGAGGCGCATTTCAAGAAACTCGGCAAGGGGAAGAAGAATGTGAAATTCATCGGCTTTCTTACAAGAGAGGAGCTGCTTGCGTTCTACTCCTGCCTTGACATCTTTGTGTTTCCGTCAACGGCAGAAACCCAGGGCCTTGTTGCCTTGGAGGCGATGGCCTGCGGAACTCCAGTTGTTGGAGCAGATGCAATGGCCCTGAAAGATACCATTCAGGAGGGGGTGAATGGCTATAGGTATAAACAGGGCGACCTGAAGAAACTGATGCAGCTGATTGACAAGGCCTACAAGAACAAGGATGAGCTGGCCAGTAACGGCCTTGAGACGGTGAAGGAACACTCGCTACACAATACTGTCGAGAAACTGAACGAAATCTACGAGAAGTTAGCCAGTCGCTGAATCCAGCCCGAGGCTGTCCTTGACTATTGTCTTTATTTCCTGTGGAGGATAACCAAGCCTTATCAGCCTTGTCGTGCCTCTTACTCCCTTACCTGACGCCCTCAGCGTAATCATACCCAGCATCTCTAATTCGTTCAGATAGTCTGAAAACTGCCTCATGGTCCTCGGGTTCCGCTCCAGTGAATTACAGTTGCCCTCATATGCCTCATACACCTCGCCGCTGAAGAGGTCGCCGTTATGTATCCCGGAAAGCCTCTTGTACATGCCCCCCTGCGATGCAAGCGCCGCTATCGAGTACATGACAATCTGCTGGTGCTCTGGGAGGGTGCTTATCGCCTCGGCCATTATGTCTGTTTCAACTGCATTCTTCGCCTTCCCGACGTCATCGGCATTAACCTTCTTCCTCCCGGAGTCCTGCGCTATCTCCCCCGCCTTCTGCAGCAGCTTTAATGCATACCTGGCATCGCCGTCCTGGGCCGCAAACGCCGAAATCCTTGAGATGGCAGAATCATCCATAGTCTTCTTCTGGAATCCCGCCGCTACTCTCTGCTTTAGGATGCTCTTCAGCTGCATGGCGTTGTAGGGCTTGAACAGCCGCTCCTCCTCACACAGCGTGCTTTTGGTCCGTGGGTCCAGCCGTTTCTTAAACCTTGCATCGTTCGATATCCCTATTACCGAGAGTGAGCCGGATTTTATCTCGTCGTTTATCCTGGTTAAGAGGTAGACAACATCATTTAGGCCCTTGGTTATCATGTCAATCTCATCGAGAACGACTACGATGTTAAGGCCGTTGTCCTGGATAACCTTCAGGAGCCTTTCGTACAAATCCGCGGGGTCCATGCCCTTCAGCCCTTTATCAGACCTGTCGGAGAGGGGAATGCTCTTCAGCCCCTCGGTGTTCAGGGCCTCGTCCTCCAGAATCTTCAGGAAAACCTGGTATTTCGAGTTCCTTACCTTGCAGTTCATATACACGACTCCCACTATAACGTTGTTGGAATTCTTATCCGGGTTTTGGACGAATTCCTCCAGTTTCCTGAGAACGTATTTTACCGATACTGTCTTTCCTGTGCCTGTCTTCCCATAGACGAAGATGTTGTCCGGCTTCTCGTTCCTCAGGACGTGGGCTATAATCCGCGTCAGGTCCCTTATCTCGTTCTCCCTGTGAGGAAGCTCCACTGGAACATAGTGCGGAGACAGGATTGAGACGTTCTTGAATATCTTTCTTTCCTTCAGCTCCTTTTCGAATAAATCGTCTACCATTTTCCTGGCTAGGTTGTTTTTTAACCAAAGAAGTATAATTTATTAAGTAATCCTTTTAATTAACTGGTGAGACTAAAAATGGTGCTTAAGAAGATTTTAGGGCGTGGAGAAGAGGTGGAAGAGGAGGAGATAGACATAGAGGAGTATCTCAATGATCTAAGCATAAGGGAAGGCAAAATCATCGAAAGGGACGACATCACCTACGTAAAGCCAGTTGACCTTGACAGGGAGGGCGGAGGACTGGCCCAGGCCATGCAGGAGCTGGAGAAGGACAACATAGTCGTCCTGAACGTAAGAACCCTTATGGACAACAAGCTGCTCCTGAGGAAGATAGTCAAGGAGTTGAGGGATGCCTGCCTCGATGCAGATGGAGATATAGGTAAAATATCAGACGAGAAGATTCTGATAGTCCCCAGCGGAATGAGAATAGTCCATAGGGGAAGCTAACCCGTAGGATGAGAGTTTTTGGAACGAATGTTGGCTTCATTGAGTCTGTAATTGCAGTATGTTTTCTCGCCTTTATGGCCATCCAGATAGGGGGCAGGGCGGTCATTGCACTTATCGTATTGAGCCCCAGCACTGTTGCGATTTTTCCATGGACAGTTGTAAGCAGCATATTCGCCCACGCCGGAGTAACGCATCTCATATTCAACATGCTCGGGATGTACCTCTGGGGGAGCTATTTGCAGTCGATTATAGGTGAAAAGAGGCTGATAAGGGTTTTCTTTGCCGGCGGTCTTCTGGGAAGCGTCTTAAGCGTCATAATCTATTCAATCTCTAATCCCACAGTCTTTGTTCTCGGGGCTTCTGGAGCCATATTCGCAATCGCAGCAACCCTTGCAATGTTGAGGCCAAATATGAGGGTTATGATGATTCCAGTTCCTATCCCCATGCAGCTATGGAAGGCGGTATTTGGATTCATGCTGCTTCTCTCATTCATTCCCGGAACTGCGTGGCCGGGCCATCTTGGAGGGCTTGTAGCAGGGGCATTGATGGGACACTTCTACAAGAAAAAAGGCATCGGCAAGGCGCCGGCTCATGGCTTCAGATTCTACTAAAACTACCTCCCGAAATAATCATTCCAGGACTTTACCTCCATCTCCCTGTGCCTTACCAGGTCGATGGCATTGGCAGCAGCCAGAGCCCCTGCCACGGTCGTTATATAGGGGACATCCAAATCCACGGCGCTGCATCTAATCTTATAGCCATCTCTCTTCGGCTTCTTTCCGATGGTGGGTGTGTTTATTATGAGGTCTATGCTTTTTTCCCTCATCAAGTCGAGAACATTGGGGCTTCCCTCACTTATCTTCAGGACCTTCCGGTTATCCACCCCATTCTTTGTCAGGAAATCGGAGGTTCCGGTCGTAGCGATTATCTCAAAACCCATATCCGAAAATTTCTTGGCTATTGGAAGAAGCACTGGCTGATGCTTCGTGTTAACACTCATGAATATCTTTCCTTGCAATGGCAACTCGTTGCCTGCTGCAATCTGAGACTTGTAATAGGCCATTGCAAAGTCACGGTCTATACCCATAACCTCTCCAGTCGATTTCATCTCAGGGCCGAGGACCGGGTCGACATTCGGCAGTTTTATGAATGGAAAAACGACCTCCTTTACCGAAACGTGCTTGATCTTCCCCATTGGATTAAAATCAGTAACTATGTCCTTCAGCTTCATCCCAATCATTGCCTTGGCCGCTATCTTTGCCAATGGAATCCCGACCGATTTGCCGACAAACGGAACGGTTCTTGATGATCTTGGATTGGCTTCCAGTGCATAGACCTTTCCGTCCCTTACAGCGTACTGTATATTCAGCAGGCCGACGACGTTCAGTTCAAGAGCAAGCTTCTTCGAATACTCCTCTATTGTCTTGATTATCCCCTTCTCCAGAGTCTGTGGCGGAATTACGCATGCTGAATCTCCGGAATGGATTCCCGCCTCTTCGATGTGCTCCATTATAGCTCCTATAAGAACGTCCTTTCCGTCAGAGACGACATCGACATCAACCTCAACAGCATCCTGAAGGAACTTGTCCACCAGAATCGGGTGCTTCGGCGACACCCTGACTGCCTCCTGGATGTAGTCCTCAAGTTCATCCTCGTCATGAACTATCTCCATTGCTCTCCCACCAAGAACATAGCTCGGCCTTACGAGGACCGGGTATCCGATTCTCGAGGCAATCTCTTTTGCCTCCTTGAAGCTGTGAGCCGTGCCCCAGTCAGCAGAGGGTATCTTCAGTTTATCCAGAACCTTCCCGAAGAGGTCCCTGTTCTCTGCCCGGTCTATGTCCTCCGGCCTTGTGCCGAGAATCTTTACGCCGTTCTCATTTAATGAATGCACGAGATTTATTGCCGTCTGGCCCCCGAACTGGACCATCACTCCAAGCAGGTTTTTGGACTCCTCCTCAACGATATCCATAACATTCTCGAGTGTTATTGGCTCGAAGTACAGCTTGTCGGATATATCAAAATCCGTAGAAACCGTCTCAGGGTTGTTGTTAACAACAACAGTCTCAATCCCTACCTCCCCTAATGCGAATACTGCATGCACCGTGCAGCAATCGAATTCTATCCCCTGGCCAATCCTTATTGGACCGGAGCCGAGAATTATGACCTTCTTCTTGTCTGAAACCTCGGATTCATCCTCGTGCTCATAGGTCGAATAGTAGTAGGGCGTTTCTGCATCGAATTCGGCTGCACACGTATCGACCATCTTATAGGTGGTTTCTATGGAACTCTTCCTTCTCAATTCCCTCAGCTTTTTCTCATCCCCCAACTGACTGTCCAGAAAGCCCATTCTCTTCAGCTTCTTTAGTTCCTCTGCATCAATCTTGACCATATCCATATATATTTAAATTCATTCAATATATTCAGTATCCATGAAAACCGATAGGATAAAGGAATGGTTAAAGGCGCTCATTGATATTCTGAGGCTAAGAAACGGCATTATGTCATTCTTCGGCGTTTTGATTGCAGCCGAGATAGCGCTCTATGGCGGCCATCTTATGCTACCTGTCAGGGTAATAATCGCAGGAATCTCTGCAGCCATGATAACCAGTGCCGGAAATATAATCAACGACTACTTCGACGTTGAGATAGACAAGATTAACAAGCCGGACAGGCCCATCCCATCAGGGAGGATATCCAGGAGCGACGCCCTCATGCTGTCGTTCGCTCTCTTCATGATAGGGCTCGGCTTGGCAAAATATGTGAACGTCTACTGTCTCGCCCTTGCGGGACTGAACTCCGTTCTCCTGATAATATACGGCAGATACTCAAAGAAGATGTTCATCATCTCGAATCTCATAGTGAGTTACCTTGTTGCCTCAATATTTATCTTTGGAGCGCTGTCCGTGATAAATATGGCTGATTTCGGTTCGATGGGTTTGAGGCTCGTGGCTTTATTGTCCTCCTGCGCGTTCCTTATAACCCTCTCAAGGGAGATTGTAAAGGACGTTGAGGACATTGAGGGCGATAAAAAGAACTACTGCAGCACGCTGCCCATATGCATAGGCCCGGATAATGCAAAGAACCTGGCAAAGATCTTCATTGCCTTCGCCATAGTCCTGAGCCTTGTGCCGTTTGTAACGCAACCAGTTAGATTCGACCTTTTGTCCTATGCTCTCCCGATAATAGCTGCGGACCTCATCTTCATCATATCACTGACAATGAGCCCGACAATCGCGCAGAGGATTATGGTTTTCGCCATGTTTCTTGCATTAGTTGGCTTCTCCCTCGGTGCAATAATGCCAAAGGTATAACTTAAATTCTGAATCTAATTATTAGAATATCTATTCGGCCTCAGTAGCTCAGTAGGTAGAGCGTTGCCTTGGTATCGCGACCTCGTCGCGATGACGGAGCGTAAGCGACAGAAAGGCAAAGGTCGTGGGTTCGATTCCCACCTGAGGCTTATTTCTGCTCAGTATTTCTCAAGTGTTGAAGTGTCTCCCAAGGGAAGGCCTAACTCCTGCGCCTTGAGAAGCCGCCTCATTATTTTCCCGCTTCTTGTTTTCGGCAAGGACTTCCTGAACTCTATCTCCCTTGGATATGCGTGGCCTGCAAGCCGTGTCTTGACGAACTTCTGGACATCCTTCATCAGCTTGTCCGTGGGCTTGTATCTCTCCCTCAGAACAACGAAGGCCTTTACTATCTCCCCCCTCATCTTGTCAGGTTTTCCTATCACTCCGGCTTCCACTATTGCGGGATGCTCCACAAGAGCTGATTCTACTTCAAAGGGCCCAACCCTCTCCCCTGCTGTCTTGATAACATCATCAGCACGACCTATAAACCAGAAATAACCGTCCTCGTCCATCCATGCCTTATCTCCTGAGATGTACCACTTCTTCCTAAAATATGACTTATACTTCTGGGGATTCCCCCATATCTCCCTCATCATTGATGGCCACCCAGGCTTCAGGGCCAGGTCTCCCTCGGTTCCGGGCGGAAGCTCCTTCCCATTGTCATCGATTATAGCAGCGCTAACCCCGGGAAAAGGCTTGCCCATGGACCCCGGTTTGATGGGCATGCAAGCATAATTTGCAATGAGAATTCCGCCGCCCTCGGTCTGCCACCAGTTGTCGTGAAACGGAAGCCCGAACACCTTTAAACTCCAGCGTATCGGCTCAGGGTTTAATGGTTCTCCAACTGAGCATAAATGCCTCAGGGTTGAGAGGTCGTATTTTTTCGGGAGCCTGTTGCCGGCCTTCATCAGCATCCGTATGGCAGTAGGAGCAGTATACCATATGCTGACCTTATATTTCTCAATCAATGAATACCACTTCTCTGGATTGAACCTCCCTGCGTAGACAACCTGGGAAACGCCACTGGACCAGGAGCCAAGGATTTCATAGGCGACACCCGTGACCCATCCCGGGTCTGCGGTGCACCAGTAGACATCATCGTCATTCAAATCGAGAACCCATTTTGCAGTTATGTGCTCCTGAATTATGGAGTAATGGGCGTGCATCACGCCCTTCGGCTTTCCTGTTGTTCCTGACGTATAGAGCATGAAGGCATGGTCTTCGGGGTCCATCTCCCTCGTTTTGAAATTCCTGCTCGCCCGGTCCATCTCCTTTTCATAGCATACCTCGTTGTGATGGAAGTTTTTGTCCCCCACAAGAATAATCTTCTCAAGCTCAGGCAGCTCCTTCTCGATCTGGTAGGCCCTGTGCTTCAGTTCGGAATTAGTTATAAGAAATTTCGCCCCGGAATTCTCCAGCCTGTCCTTGATTCCCTGCGGACCAAATGCGGAGAACATAGTGCCAGCGATGGCTCCGGTCTTCACAATGCCCAGAAAGCTTATATACAGCTCCGGAATCCTCGGCAGGAATATGAATACTCTGTCACCTTTCCTGACACCCATCTTCTTCAGGACGTTGGCGAATTTATTGGACAGATTCTTAAGGTCCTGGAACGTGTATTTCTCCTCCTCCCCGTCGGCTCCCTCCCAGTAGAGCGCTACCTTGTTCTTTCTCCACCCGTTTGCGTGCCTGTCAATCGCGTTATGGGCGACATTAATCTTTCTTCCCTTGAAGAACTCAATCTCCTTCTCCATATCCTTCCATCTGAAATCATTTACTGCATCATCATAGTCCCTAAAGTTGGGCTCCTTCTTTAGTTTTTTCTTATGAACAAGTTTAGAAGACTGCATTTTTATCATTAGACTATTTCTCGCAGAAGTTAAAAAGATTCATTTTCCTTTTGATTGGATAATGACGGAGTTTATAAGAGCCCCGAGCAAAAGGAGAACCGCTGTGATGTAAACCCATGTGAGTAGAACTATTATCCCCCCTATGGAGCCGTAGATTACGCTATATCTTCCAAAATTCCTTACATAGAATCTGAAGACATAGGTTGCAAGAATCCAGACGAAGGAGAAGAACGCTGCTCCAGGTAAAAGCCTGTGGAAGGGCCGGTTTATGTTTGGCACGAACCTGTTCAGGAGCAGTATATTCAGGGTTACAAGAACGAATGTTCCGGCCACCTGGAGCAGCTCCAAAGGCAGATTACCTCCGCCCGCCCATCCGAGAATCGTGTCCCCGATGAAGACAAACATTGTTGAAAGCATGAAGAGAGAAACAGCAACGATGAGCAGAACCATCGAGAATATCTTCCTCCTGAGGAATGACCTGCTCTCCTCCACCTCGTAAATCCTGTCGAATGCCTTTATCGTAGAGTCCATTACTGTCGAGCCGGCCCATAGGGTAATCAGTAAGCTCAGGCCGAATATACCTATTGAATTGGAGCCAATCATGTCCACAATTGCACTGTTTATGAAATCTATCGCCATTGGGGGTGCAAAGTCATAGATGAGGACAAAAAACTGGGCCTGTATACCGGAGTATTTAGACAGAAGGCCAACAATGGAAACTAGAAGGAGGAGGAATGGGAACATAGAGAACAGGCTCTGGTACGATATTTCAGCAGATAAACCGAAACAGTCGTGCCTGTTGAATTTTTCATATATCCTTTTTACAAATTCCATTAATTTCATCTTGTTAATTATATTAGATAAAACACAATAGATAACATGCCTGTCAAAAAAGCGATGCTCGAGGTTGTGAGGCACGTTGAGGACATAGTAGAGGGACTTAATGAGAAGCAGATAGCCGCCATGATAGAGGCCATAGAGGGGGCCGATAAGGTTTTCATGATTGGTGCGGGAAGGTCGGGAATGGCTTCAAGGGCTTTTGCGATGCGTCTCGTGCAGCTGGGTCTTACAGCCTATGTTGTCGGCGAATCAGTGACCCCTGCAATGACTGACAGAGACCTGCTAATAGCCGTCTCCGGCTCCGGAGAAACGAAATCCATCGTTTCTGCTGCCAGGACCGCAAAGGGTGTAGGGTCGACGATTCTTGCTGTTACATCATATCCAAGCTCAAGGCTCGGCAGGATTGCTGACATGAGGGTCACGATAAAGGGTAGAACCAAGATAGACGTTGAGAAGGACCACCTGAAGCACCAGATTGTGGGCACGCACTCGACTCTAACCCCACTGGGAACCCTCTTCGAGGACACTGTCATGATATTCTTCGACGGGATAATAGCAAAGCTGATGTCGGACCTGAAAAAGGATGAGTTAGAGATGAAGAACAGGCACGCGACGCTTGAGTGAAACAGGTATATCATATTACTGCAACATTCCAAACCTCTTGTTTTTTGCAGTCATTTTGAGGAAGTATATCAAGCGCTTCTCAAAAACAGGTGGGCGATTTCTCGCCATTTCTATCCATCCTATTCGAATTCTTTTGTAGGATTCGGGAAATTTCTGAAAATTCTCCCATGTATTTTTATCTTGTTTCAAAGCCGTCAATATATCGGGCGCGATTTCTAATTCTTCTCGTTTTGAAGAAGAGTCAAAAGCGTGTTTTATCGCTTTCAGACCGTGGGAGGTCATCCTCTTTTGTTCGATCATTCGGAAAATGCGTTCCTTATTCATCTCGGAAAGAACACTACCCTTTCTGCGTGGAGTAAATCGCTGTGCGAATCTCTCTTCATCAATCTTTTTTACAGTGCTGTCAATCCATCCGTAGCATAATGCCTCTTCCACCGCATCATTATACGGAATCCTTGGTTTACCGGTATGTTTTTTATAGTAAACTAACCAAATTTCAGTTTCAGTATCATGATGTTTTTTCAACCAAGAACGCCATGCCTTTCTGTCAGTTACATAAAGTGTTTTTCCTATTTCCATGTCTAGTTCATCTTAAACCTGAGAACCGCCCCGATTCCGCCCAACGAATGCAGCTGCTTTCCGGCCTCCTCCTCGTGGTTCATTAGATGGAATTTTCCGCTGGTTGACTCTACCGCCTTCATCATCGGCTCTATCCTCCCTCTTTCCTCAAGGAACAGGTTGTCGCATATCAGAAGGACATCAACAGCGCCAATATTCGCGGCCCGCTCCACCTCGTCCAGGCCGTAAACAGCAAGGCCTGTTTCCCTGCCTATCTCGGCAAGGAGCTTGCTAAGGAGCCTTATATCCCTGGCGGAGCTTATGTCACTGCTTATCTTATTTACTGCGTCCCTCTTCATGACCTCTGCTATTCCATTGGCCCCATGGGAACCGATGTGTTCCAGCACAAGCCTGTCCTTCAGCTCGGGGTGCTTCTCCTGCATGAACCGGAAGAAATTCTCAGGCTCGAACCCCGCCCCCGCCACGATTATGGTAGATATCTTCTCCCTTTTTTCCGTGTCAAGAATGAATTGCGAGCTATGGTGGTAGAATTCCTCCTTTCTCTTTTCCCTCCCCTTGGTTTCGTACTTGCCACCTATTATGTCGGAGAGGGAGTAGTGCTCAATCTTTGATTCCCTTACAAGGCCGAAATTCGCATCGCCCTCGTCGATTATCGCGATGAGGAGCTTTGGTCTGACGGATGCCTTTTCTGCAGTCCTTAACCTGTCAAGGTCAAGCTTGGACCAGCCCTCCTTCTGTATCTTAATTGTCGTTCCCTCAACGACGTTGAACGTGTGATGCGAGCCCATTGGGATAAGGTCTTCGGGGCCTTCCTCGATAACCCCTGTAATCCTCAACGTGTCAGAGATGGAGCTGAATTCCACCTTCTCCAGCCTGATTCCCATGGTTACCTTGACCCTGCTGCTCTTCTCCCGCGCCATGTCGTCCTTTGCCTTTATCCGCCTGTCTGTCTTTGTTTTAACGAGGTCTCCGGCAGCGAGAACGCTGCTCAGATACCAGAGGTCGTCCAGGTTCTCTACCTTGAGCTTTACCATGCCGGTCTTCCTGTCAGTGTAGAAGATTTTCATGCTATTAGTTATTGATATATCTGTCTGCCTTCAAATAAGGTTACGATGAAACGTTTGAAAAGAGTCAGAAAATCCGCAATTACAAGGGAGGAGCTCATTGCCGATGCAATATTCCTGTTTATCTCCGCATTCATTTCGTTCGGCATAGTTTTCCTGTTCGACATACACCGCAGTTTTTATAAGTGGCCCATCTTTCCGCTGAGGTTTATATTCAAGACATATCAACCCTACGTCCTCTTTACGTTCATCGGTACGGTTCTCGTGTTCTTTATAATCAAGCTGTTTATCTTTGGTATAAGGGAGGAAGAGGGCGAATAAGTGCTCCCGTCAGAAACGCCTGGAATACTATATCCTCCAGGATAGTGAGTTTCTTTTCAGATACTATCGTGTTTTTAACGATGGCCTGCGTAATCTTACGTATGGACAAATTGTTCGTATTCTTTTTGGCCATTGTATTGGTTGTTGCAGCATACGCCATGTATGCAGGCATTAGCGATGTTGCTGAGACCACGTATGAGACCACGTCAACCATTCCTTCTCCCCCAGACGCATCTGAGGCAGTATCTTCCACGACCACTACGACAACGTCGAGTACCACTAGCACCGTGCCCAGATACGTGGAGGTTGATGTATTTTATGTTGAGGACTGCAAAAACACTATTTTAGGGAGAATGAATAACATCCTGGTTAATGTTTCAGGCAATAATGTAAATGGTACATGGGGAACTGAACCCAAGCCCAGGTTTTATTTCTCATGCAATGGTGGTGAATTAACAGAATTTGACAAGGTCCTGGTCAGGGGGGGATCAAGCATCAAGCCGGAAAGTTCTGTCGAGGGGCTCTACAGGCTTTCAGAAAAATGCGGCCTGACTAAGAAGTTGAAGGATTTTGACAGCTGCTCTGATTTGCAGGTCTTTATAGATTTGGCGTACTTTGACGTCTCTTCAATTAACTCTTCCAAAGTGACGCAAACATCGTGGGGCATTCCCACAACCACAACAACTACAATCCTGTCAGACAATCCATATCTTGATAAATTCCGGGGTATGGGCTATCGTAGGCTTGACGTGCATGTTGCCTGGATATGCCCAACGTGCGTTCCGACAGTCAATAAACTGGTCAGGGAGCAGGAGGGCGTCAAGTCCAGGAGTCTATCCTACGGGCAAGAGGCCAGCTACGTCATATATGACCCCACCCTAGTATCCCAGGAACAGATTCTGAGGTTGATTAACGCAGGGGCCACGGCCACCGTCCTCAACGATACCGAGATGTAGTATGAAATTCAGGGACTTGTTTGCTGGCATTAAAGCGAGCATTATCGCCTCGAGCTGCTGCAGCCTTCCGCTCGCGCTCGCGTTCCTCTTCATGGCAACGGGCGTTGGAAATGTCGTGCTCGCTCTCCATATAGCAAAATATAAGGATTATTTCATCGGGCTGGGGACGGCATTCCTGTTCGCTTCCCTTTACGTGCTGATAAAAGAGAAGTCGGGCGGCACGTGCAATGTTTGCGACATGAAGAAAAACTGGAAGATTATCCTGATTAACATACTGACGTATGCCGTATTAACGGCAGCAATAGTCTACGGCGTCCTTCCCATTCTGGCTGAGGAGCTATTCAGATAACTCGCCTTTTACCCCAACAACGACCTGTTTAAAGAGTATATTCTTACCAGATGCATCAAGTGCATCCTTTGCGATTTTATACAGGCCAAAACAGCAAGGGACTTCCATATTTGCAACGGTTAAACTCTTTATCTCGTTGTTCTTCAGTATATGGGTAATCTTCTCCCTGTACAGTTCAGCATCGTCCAGTTTAGGACATCCTATCAGCAAACTCTTTCCCTTTAATAGTTCATCATGAAAATTGGCGTGGGCGAATGGAACGCAATCTGCTGCTATTAACAAATCTGCCCCGTTCAGATAGGGGGCATTTGGTGGAACGAGCATTAGCTGTACTGGCCATTGCCTCAGCTGAGATGCGGCTTTGGTAACGGGTTTGTCATCTCCAGCAGGCCCCTCATCCTTTTCCCTGAAATCCATCACCTTTGAGCCAGGGCATCCACAGAGCAGGTCTGTATGTTCATGGCCTTGCGAGGGTTCTTCATCCAGCGGGACTTCAATGCTCTTTTCCTTCAGGAAGTCTATCGCCTGACCGAGATACTCGTCCTGATTGTGGTCCTTAAGGTGCTCCAAGTGAGCCTTTATAACGTTGTTGCCCTGCTTTACGATATTTTCCATGACCCTTCTTTCGTCATATACCTCAGCCTCCCTTTCTTCAATATCAATAGCGCCTTCCGGACAGTGGCCAATGCAGGCACCCAGGCCATCACAGAACAAATCGCTTACAAGCCTCGCTTTACCGTCTATTATCTGTAGTGCACCCTCAGGACAGTTAGGAATACATTGCCCGCAGCCGGTACATTTTTCCTCGTCGATTTTTATGATATTTCTTTTTACCATTTTAGTCCTCCTCTCTCTTTAACCATTCCTTTGCCAATGTCTTTGAATGTTCGTTATACATGGAATTCATGATGGAATTCCAATCGGTATTTCTTGAATCATAGTAATAGAACTCTTCCTTGGAAAATTTTGCGAGTTGGTCAGCATCATATAGGATTTTAAATGCTTCGGACGGATTTTCCAGCCTTTCATGATGCGTCCTTATCATTTCGCAGACCTCCTCAATGATTTGAGCCGGATAACCGGCCTGTTTCAGTAGTTTTGCAGCTATCTCAGGGCCCATTTCGTACTGTTCCTTTATGGAACTTCCGCCAATATCGTGCAGTATAACCAGGGCACGTGCCTTTTCCTCAATATTATCGGGGATCCTAAAATACTCTTTTGCTATGTCAAATACTCTTTGGGTGTGGGCTACTCCAAAGTCATTCCTCTCGAGATATGGCTTCGCCAGCTCAAACAATTTTTCATGTTTCATCGTCTTATTCGCACTTCTCAAATGTCCCGCCACAGCCACAGGTTTTCCTTGGCTTACAGCGGCTTTCCCTTTCAAGTCCACATTTTTCACACATATATTTTGCCATTTTGCTTTAACTATACTTTGTATAGTTAGTATATTGCATGCAGACATAAAAAGCATGCAGGTATCTAACTGGATAGGGGTTGCAAAGGAGAAAAGATTAGGTTTTTGCTCCCGTCGGGATTCGAACCCGAGTCACCGGCTCGAAAGGCCGGAATGATTGGCCGGACTACACTACGGGAGCGTTGTATAGAAGAATATATTCAGAGTTAATCAAGAAAAATAGAAGAATTTACTTGGTCAGCTCAATCTCGATATGCACCCTGTCAGGCACCTGGACACGCATTATCTGCCTCAGCGAGCGCTCATCTGCATCGACGTCAATAACCCGCTTATGGATGCGCATCTCCCACCTCTCCCACGTCTCGGTTCCCTCGCCATCGGGGGACTTCCTCGTGGTTATCTGCATTTTCTTGGTGGGCAAGGGAATAGGACCAGAGTACTTGGTACCTATCCTCTTTGTTATGTCGACTATCTGAGTGCAGACTTCGCCAAGCTTTTTTGGGTCGTGGCCGATGATGATTATTCTCGCTTTCTCCAATTTAGATCTGTTTCTTCTTGACTTCCATCACCATGCCGGCTGCGACTGTCGAACCCATGTCCCTTATCGCGAACCTGCCCAACTGCGGGAATTCCTTGGCTGATTCTATAACGAGCAGCTTGGTCGGCTTCAGCTTTACGACTGCAACATCGCCAGTCTGTAAGAACTCGGGCTTCTCCTGAAGAACCCCACCAGTTTTGGGGTCTATCTTCTTCACAAGCTCAGTAAAGGTGCATGCAACC
Organism: uncultured archaeon; assembly: GCA_964549685.1. GTDB lineage: Archaea > Altiarchaeota > Altiarchaeia > IMC4 > QMZM01 > WALD01. The sequence continues at coordinate 65,680 of CAZJVE010000003.1, forward strand.
TGGGCCGTATGCACGTGGAAAACGGGTGTGTATCCAACGGTAATTGCTGAGGGGTGCTGCAGAACGACAATCTGTGCGGTAAATTCCTCAGCCACCGTGGGTGGATTGTCAACCGGCCCAACAACATCGCCTCTCTTGGCATCTTTCTTCCCGATGCCTCTTACGTTGAAACCAACGTTGTCTCCCGGCTCTGCCTGTGGAAGCTCTTCATGGTGCATTTCCACGGTTTTTACCTCTCCTTGAGCTCCAGAAGGCATGAATACTATCTTCATCCCAGGCTTCAATACGCCTGTTTCGACTCTCCCCACAGGAACAGAGCCTACTCCAGTTATAGTATAGAGGTCCTGAACCGGCAATCTCAGTGGCTTGTCAACCGGCTTCTCCGGTGCTGTTAAAGTGTTTAAAGCCTCAAGAAGGGTCGGGCCCTTGTACCAGGACATGTTCTCGCTCTTCTTGGTTAGGTTATCCCCGCCATACGCCGACGTGGGTATGATAGGTATCTGGTCGACCTTGTAGCCGATGCTTGTAAGTAGCTTGCTTAATTCATCTTTTACCTTGTTGTACTGGGCCTCGTCGTATTTGACTGCATCCATCTTGTTCATGGACACAATCAGCTGCTGGACTCCAAGTGTTTTTGATAGAAAAGCGTGCTCCTTGGTCTGGGGCTGAATCCCGTCCTTTACCGAGCAGACAAGAACTGCAGCATCTGCCTGGCTTGTTCCGGTAATCATGTTTTTGACGAAGTCTCTGTGTCCGGGAGCGTCAATGATGGTGAAAAAATTCTTGTCGGTCTGGAACTTCTTGTGAGCTATGTCTATTGTTAAACCTCTCTCCCTCTCGTCCTTGAGAGAGTCCATGACCCATGCAAACTCGAATGTGCCTTTCCCTAGCTTCTCTGCTTCGTCCTTGTACTTCTTCATAGTCTGCTCTGTTACCTCTCCAAGCTCATAGAGCATCCTACCCACGGTTGTTGACTTACCGTGGTCTACGTGTCCTATAAACACCAGGTTTATGTGTGGTTTATCTGCCATTTTGAATCTACCTCAATTTTACGTATAACGTATTCTACTGTAAAAAAGATGTTTAATACTATTCGAATTAACCTTTAAAAAAGGCCTGCTGCCCCCATCTACTCTTCTACTGGAGCTGGCTGGATTTAAAATCAGCCGGAACTTGCCCAGTTATTTATGGCCTCGATTACGTCTGCAAGAGTGAGCTCATCATCGTACCACATGCTTATGGCGTCTATCACCTCGGACAGGGTAACTTCACCATCCCCGTCAAAGTCTCCTGTAAGAGCACTCTCTGAGACGTCAATGGTTGTATCTCCCGCTATCGCCTGATCATCCACATCACCATATTCAAGCGTTCCGGAGAAGGTGTGGGTTCCGTTTGCACTTCCAAGTACCTGCACTGTGTAGGTTATGGTGGTATTCTCAACCGGATTGCCCAGGGCCCAGAACAGCCATTCTATCTTGTCTTCGCTCGGAGTATACTTTGCAGTTGGCGAAGTAGCGGTTACATTCCATCCAGAGGGCACGTTTTCGGTCACTCCCAGGGCCTCTGGAGGCATGCCACCAACAACAAGGTTTAGAGATACGGTAAATGTTCCACCAGGTGATGCCGTTGATGGGAGAGTTCTCGTAACCGTTATCTGTTCAATAGCGGTCGTATAGTTCACATAAAACCCGCCCATCAGGACATCGTACTGCGAGTCCGGATTTGTAACCTTGACGTTCTTGTACCCTCCTGAGAGCCCTGCCGGGACCGTTCCCGTGATGGAGGTTGAGTTTACAACCACAACGTTGTTAACGGCGGATCCCCCTACCAGAACCGTAGCCCCGCTCTCAAAGTTGGTGCCGGTTATTGTCACCGCCGTTGGCTGGTCGTTTGTTCCAGAGGTTGGGCTGATGCTTGTTACGGATGGCGGGTAGGTTGTCGTTACTGTGAATGCGTTTGAGCTTGTTGCCTGCTCGGCATTCGGGTTTATCACGGTGATGTCGTAGGTTCCGTCAGCGAGTGAAGGCACCGATACCTGTATTAGCGAGGAGCTGACAACGGAGACTGTAGTTGCATAGGTAGTTCCAAACATTACGCTCGCTCCGTTCATAAAGTTGGTTCCGGCTATTACAACCTCCGCACCTGTAGCCCCTGTGCTTGGCGCCACCGCCTCAATTGTGGGCGTAATTGCAGCCCCTGTCGTACCTACCATCACGTCATCTATAATCCATCCCCTGAAGCCGTTGTACAGGTTGTCTATAGTGTTGAAGGTAAACTTGATTACAGTCTGGCTGGATGCATAGTCGCTTATGTCAAAGTACTGCGAGATCCAGACTCCGGGCAGCCCAAGGCCGCCGGAGCTGTATGACTTGAATGTTTCTCCATCGACGTCGTTTATCGGGTTTATCGCCCCCAGTTGTGTGTATGTAACTCCTCCGTCCGTGGAGATGTAGACGTACATCATGTCATAGCGGTCAACATCAAAACCCTCTATCTCGTACCAAGACATGAAGGTCAGGCTTGAGTTGGCTACTCCTGTAAGGTCTATCGTTGGGGATATGAGGTCGCCTGTATTCGCGGCATATGAAGTGCCGCCGCCCTTCGGGTTCTGGCAGTCGCCGTTGTAGTAGTAGTATGTAATATTATCGCATATGTTGGTGTAATAGTCAGACCCTATGAAGGTTCCTGTTGAGTTCTCTCCATACCACCAGACCGTGGAGCCGCTGTATGCGCTCGGTAGATAGCCGTTGTCAGGCAATGAAACCAGTTCCGGGTTGATGCCGGAGATTATGCTGACCAGCTCAGGGTTTGTCTCCTGGTGCCAGAAGCCCGTTGAGGTCCATCCGTTCGTTCCGCTTTCCATGTTGTCAAAAAACGATGTGTTTACGACCGCGCTTGAGCCGGTAACAGAGACGTTGTAGGCAGTGTCTGAAGTAACACTTGTATATCCTCCGTAGGGTGCTATCTTCACATAATACGTTCCTGAGGATGTCGCAGTCCATTCTATCTTGGATTCCAGTCCGAGATAGTCGTCGTTCTCGCTCAGCAGCGATACGCAGTCCGTGTCGTATAGATAAAGGTAGGTGTCCGCGTTCGCAAACAGCTCGGACGTCTCTATCGTGTACACACCACCAGAAACGGCAGTGAATTTCACCCAGTCCTGGTCGTTGTATGGAACAAAGTTATGCGTCTGCTTGGTTCCATCAGTTGAGATTGTGGTTGCATCTGAGCAGGTGTCATCGGGCTCATAAGCGTCTGCTTCAGCTAAGATTGTGGTCGTTGATGTTGTCGTAGTAGTAGTCGTGTCATTGCACTCGTTGCAGGGAGACACCTCGGTCAGGACGTATCTCATGACAAGCGGGTCGGTGCAGGTGGGATACATGAGTGTTGTCGAGTATATCTCGCCGGTGTAGCAGTGCCCTGCAACCGGAGTAATGCCCATGCCGGAATTCATCACGTCGTCCAGCCAGACCCATGCCTGCTCACCGCAGTCGTCGCCGCTTCTTAGCTCTATGAGGTATTCTGTGGCGTTTCCTGCTCCCTCGCCGCAGCCGGCCTGGGTGCAGCCCTCGGAAACGACGTAGAACTCGATGCTTCCTGTCGTCCAGCCGGGGTCAGAGTGCGGGGTGTTGCATGTTCCAGAGACGGTGGTTGTGGTGGTAGGTACGGTCGTGGTTGTTGTTACGTTGATTGTGGTTGTGGTTGTTACGTTGATTGTGCTGGTTGTTGTAGTAGTAACGCAGCATGCCTCGGGCACGTTTACCGTCACATTAACGGTGTTAGAATCCACGTTTGATGAGGTTACAGTCACAGTGATGGTCATATTGCCGCAGACCCCGCCGTAGGGCTCCACGCTCCATGACGATTGGTTGCTGCTGCCGTTGGCAATATTCCCCATGTCCTTCTGTGATGTTTCTCCGGCTGAGAGCATAAGGCCTGCGGGCAGCGAAATTGTCGCTGCAACGTCGTTTGCTGTAGAGCCACCTACATTGCTGACATAGGCAACGACCGTGAAATTGCTGCAGTTACTTACAGTAGACGTTGCCGTAAGGCCGGCTGTCAGATTACCTGAAGCAATCGTAACCTTTCCAAGCCCGTAGTAGGTCGTGTAGGTTCTGGATTGGCCTGCTGCGAGTGTCGTTGGATTCCAGTAGATAGCTACCGCGCTGTCCCCTGTTGCTTGCCCGGGGGTTACAGTGTAATTCCAATAGTAATCGTATATCTCATCCCACGAGGCAATAGTAAACTTATCGGGAGTTGTGGCGCCCCCTGTGGTGAGGGTTCCCTGGGCAATCAGGGTTGGGTTGGTTAAGGTATCAAAGCCCTGCCAGTATTCGGGTATGTTCGCCCCGGTGAATTCCATCTCAGTCGTTACAGCACCGGTTCCGGGAACGTTGAATGGGACGGCGTCATTGGAAGCAATCATCGTATCCAGCATCACTCTGGCGCCCACGTCCTGAGAAACTGAGCCATTGTTCGTTACGGTATATTTAATCTCCACGGTATCTGCCTTCCAGTCGTTGAGCTTGTGACTATGGTAAGGGTCTGGGTTATGACTATGTCGGCTATAGTTTCTGTGAGAGTTATGGCATTCGTTGATGTCGTTGGAGCCGTAACCGCAATCGTGCCGGTACCATAGAGATAATTACTTCCATTTATCCTTAGTGAAGTGAAGGAACTCCATGGACTAGGGTGTCCAAACATCAATATCTGGTTATCGTCATTCGCATTGGCCGGGTCGCCTTGTTTGGTTCCCACGGTAAATTTGGTGTTATCGGCGACGGCAATTTCTACATAAGTGTTATTGACCGTCACAATAGTAGCCGGCTCTATTCCGGCTTTCTCAACAGCAGTAACATTCAAAGATGCAAAAACAAGCAAAACAAAAAGGCACGTCCAGAGTTTGAGGGTGCTGAATTCCATTGTGATTATATATTGCACAATGGAATAAAAAAGGGTTTTTTCAGCGCTCCATGAAGCCCTCTGCCTTTGGAATTTCCATGCTGAGGCCCTTCCTTTTTCTGACGTCCATGACTACCTTGCCCTGGAGCTCGCTGGGCAATTTCTCGAAGCCCGAATTCTCGGTGCTCCAGAGGGCGTGGCCCTCGGTTGCGCTTCTTATATCTCCCGCAAAACCGAAGGATTCACCCACCGGCACCTTTCCTTCCACGGTCATGAGGTCGTCCTTCTGGTTCATCTGCAGTATTACGCCCCTTCTCTTCTGCAGCTCCTGGGTTACGGAGCCCATGTATTCCTGGGGCGTGTCTATCCATACCATCTGCATGGGTTCCATCATGCACGGTTCTGACTTGAGCAGGCAGGCATATATGGGATTCTTTACTGCAGGATATATCTGTGCCGGGCCCCTGTGGATTGCGTCCTCGTGCAGAGTAGCGTCCATCAGCTTTACCTTGACCTTTATCGTCGGCTCCTTCGCCAGGGGACCGTTCTCCATGATGTCCTCAAATGCGTCGAACATCAGCTCCATGACCTCGTCCAGGTGCTGGACTCCCCTCGTCATGTCAATGAACATATTGCCGCGGTAGATGTTGATTACTCTCTTTGCTTCCTCGCCGTCCATTCCCAGCTCTACGAGTTCAGCCCTTATGTCCTTGCTCTTGCCCTTTCTCCTGCCTTCTTCGATGTCGCCCTCGACTATTGCCTCGTATACTGAGTCTTCGAGGGGCTCCACCATGAGTTGGAACTTGTTGTGCTTGTTGGGGGACTTGCCCTCGATGGGACCAAATTTCCCGGAGATTGTCTCCCTGTAAACGACTATCGGCGGGGATGCGTTTATCTCAAGGCCGTCGGCCTTTATCCTGTTTACTATGACATCGAGATGGAGCTCGCCCATTCCCGAAAGGAGGTTCTCGCCTGTTTCCTCGTCAATCTGAACTCGCAATGCGGGGTCTTCCTTGGCTGTTTGTCTTAGAACCTCAACGACCTTTGGTAAATCCTTCATGCTCTTGGCCTCTATTGCCATGGTAACTACTGGCTCGGAGGTGTGAATCATGGCCTCGAAGGGCTTTATATCCTCAACGGAGACCGTTTCTCCGGCAAATGCCTTTTTAAGGCCAGTTATCCCGACGATGTTGCCTGCGGAAACAGCATCGGTATTCAGCCTGCTTGCGCCCATGTAGACGCTCACCTGCTGCACTCTCTCGGTGGATTTTGCCCCGACCAGGTAGACGTCCTGCCCCTGCTTAACAGTGCCTGAGAAGAGCCTGCCCGTAGCAACCTCGCCCTCCCTCTTGTCAAAGACGGATATGTTGGTTATCATCATGGCCAGCTTTCCATTGGCGTCGCTGTTAATCATCGACTTGCCCATATCGCTCTCCAGGTCCCCCTTCCATATCTTGGGGATTCTGAATCTCTGCGCCTCCAGCGGATTCGGTAGGTGCTTTACAGCAATGTTGAGAAGAATCTCGTGGGCCGGGGCCTTTTCAGAGAGCTCCCTCTGCCTTTCTTCATTGCAGTGGTCGATGATGTCCTTGAATGTGATGTTGCTCTGCTTCATATAGGGGACTGAAATTGCCCAGTTATGATAGGCAGAGCCAAAGGCAACGCTTCCTCCGTCAACGCTTACGGCCCAGTCGACTCCTTCAGGCTGCCTCTGCTTTATTATCTTGTTGACCTCAGTTATGATTTTAACGAATCTCTTCTGCAGCTCCTCTGGAGTAAGCTTCAATTCGTTGATGAGGCGGTCGACCTTGTTTATGAACAATGTGGGCTTAACCCCCTCCTTGAGGGCCTGGCTGACTACGGTCTTCGTCTGGGGCATTACTCCCTCCACCGCACATGCCACTACTATTACTCCGTCAACTGCTCTCATTGCCCGGGTAACGTCTCCGCCAAAGTCAACGTGGCCGGGGGTGTCAATCATGTTTATGAGATATTTCCTGTCCTCGTAGGGGTGAACCATGGATACGTTGGCTGCGTTTATGGTAATGCCTCTCTCCCTCTCATCGTCGTGGAAGTCCAGAGCAAGCTGCTTGCCAGCCATCTCCTTGGATATCATCCCTGCATTGCACAGGAGATTGTCCGAAAGGGTCGTCTTTCCGTGGTCTATATGAGCGACAATACCCATGTTCCGAATCTGCTCGGGCTTGCCAATCAGCTCCGTTATTTCCCGCATAATCTTATCTTCTCTAGCACCCATTTTTATCTTGAAGACTTTGCAATCCTCTCTGTTTCCTCCTTGCGCTGGATTGCATAGCTCTTTGTATCAGAATTCGCGGCCCAGATTATCTCATTGGCCAGGCAGTCCTCAACGGAATTCTTTGAATTAAAGGCTGTTGAGAAAGCGCCCAGGGATATGTACTTGAGAGCGAAGTCGACCCTTCTTTGCGAGGAAACATCAACGGCTTTGTGATAGCGGATTCCGCCGTATATTATGGTGGTGGTTTCTTCACTGGGCCCTGCATTTATGACGGCATTTACCAGTACCTGTACTGGATTCTGCTTTGTCCTCTTCTCTATGATTGCAAAAGCGTCCCTGACGATGTTTATCGCGTTCTGCTTCTTCCCTGTATTCCCGCCTCCCCGTATATAGCGGCCGGCTACCTTCTTTGTTCCCTGACCGGAGCGCATCATCTTGTTTGCCAAACGCTCAACGATATTCATCTTGCTCTTTGCGAACTGCTTGCCGGTCCTTCTTCCTGCCGTGTGTGGAATGTATACGGGCTCAAGGCATATGTATCTCTTCAGGCCCTCATCCTTCACATCGACCTTGAAGTCCCACTTCCCGAATAGCTTCTTTGTGTCTATGTCCATCTCTAACTGTATTTTTTGAATCCTATGTTATTCGCATTCTCCCTGAAGCACCTCCTGCAGATGTTCAGACCGTATTTGTGGATAATGCCATCGTGGGCGCCGCATACCGAGCATACCAACTTCCTTGCGTCTATCTTTTCGTTCTTCTTAAACATTTTACTCCTCTGATATCTGAACCCCGAATTTTTCGCGCATGAATTCGATGGATTCCTCCCTCTTTATCAGGCTCTTGGCCGGAATCCTCGACTTTTTGAATCTCCTCCTCTTTACCCTGAAGCCTGGCCTCTCCATCCTTACCGAGATGTTCATCCCAAATACACCGATGTCAGGGTCATATCTTGTTCCAGGCAAATCGATATACTCGGTAATTCCGAATGATATGTTTCCGTTGTTGTCAAAGCAGGACTCCTTGATGCTGTTCTCCTTGGCCTGGAATCCCTTCTTCAGGAATTCCTCCGCCTTTTCTCCCCTCATGGTCACCTTGCAGCCTATTGGGTCTCCTTTCTTGAGGTTCCAGGAGGGAATCTTGTGCCTCGATACGGTCCTGACTGGCTTGCACTCCGTCAGCTCCTCCAGGAGCTTCTCTGCCTTTACAAGCTTCTCTCCCGAGTCTCCCACACCTATATTCACGACGATTTTCTCTATTCTCGGTTTCCTCATGGAGTTGGGGTATTCCATCTTAGATAGATATTGAGGGCTTGTCCTTGCCTATAACGAAAAGGTATCTTGTGAGTGTCTGAAGCTCTCCGACCTTGGTTAGCGAGTCTCTCTTCATGGTTCCTGGAAGTATCTCGCCAATCTTCCCGGCCTCTCCTGAATGCCTGCCATGCACAACCATGGCAGTATTCCCCTCCTTGAATTCTATCGAGTCCTTTACCTTCCCTGTCTTTATGTCAATCACCAGGGTGTCCTTTCGCTTGTATTCGTTCTTATCGAGCAGGATATTGGTTCCGTCATGGAGGTTCAGCTGTATCTTGCCCTTTGGCATGGTTGATTTGCTGACTATCTTGCACAGCCTTGTTCCTGCCTCCTTGTCGTCAATCCCCTTTGGATAGAGGCCCTTCTTGCTCGGAAGAATCCTGAAGGATTTTTTGAGTGTCGGTATCTCGATTATATCCATAAGTCCGACAGCGTATTTTGGTTCCCTTCTTGCCTTTCCATTAACGATGATATGGCCGTCCCTTATTGCCCTCCTGGCCTCTCTTGCGGTGTCAGCATGGCCAAGGACATCCCTTAATAGCGTAATCAGGGGTATGCTCCCCTCCTTTGAATGCGCTCCTGGGTTGGGTACGGTTATGAATATCGGGTGCTTTCCCTGGCCGGATGCAATTCTCTTTTGGTGCATTTTATTTTATGTTCCTCTCAAGGAGGTCCATCCTCTCCTTGTCGTCCATATAAAGGTCGGTTATCATGACATTCGATGGGTCTATCGCCTTCTCAACGTCTGTGCCGTCTGCCTTCTTTATCGTTATACCATCGACGTAGATTTTGTAGTCCTTGAGGCTTACTCTCGTTATCTCCCCCACATTGTCCTTGAAGTCCCCCCTCATTACCCTCACCTTGTCGCCCTTCCTGACGTTGAGGGTCCTTCTCTTGTACTTCTGTCCAAGTTCCTTGCTTAAAGGAGAGGAAAGCATCTTCTGCCTCCTGTGCAATGGAGCAACTGCCTTCCATTTCCTCTGCTTTCCTGGCTTCTTGGAACTTGGATGCGTTTTCATCTTAAATTACAATGCTTGCTATCGAGCCGATTTTGTTCCACTTCTCGGTGGCTTCTCTTGCAATGGCCCCCTTTATCTCGGTGCCTTTCGGAAGTCCGTCATCATTCACAAGAACAGCAGCATTGTCCTCGAATTTTATCTTCGAGCCGTTGAATCTTGTGTACTCCTTCCTCTGCCTCACTATGACTGCAAGGGATGTTTGATGCCTGAGCTCCGGCTTGCCCTTCTTTATTGAAACGGTGACCAAATCGCCAATCCCTGCCTTTGGAAGCCTCCTCCTCACCCCCTTGTATGCCCTCACTGAGATTATCTCCACCTCCTTGGCTCCCGTGTTGTCTGCACAGGTCAGCTTCGAACCTGTAACTAATGATTTTGTTATTTTTGCCGTAACCGCCTTCCCCAGCGGCAGGTTCTTCATTACTCCCAGTGGTTTTGCCATTCTAATCCAATTTCTCGGTAACGACGAAACTAACGGTCTTGCTCAGTTTCCTGCATTCCCTTATCCTGACCCTGTCCCCGGCCTTTGCATCAATGCATGGGGGGTTGTGGGCAGCAATCCTCGACTTTGAGGACCTGTAACGCTCATACTTGTTCAGCCTTATCTTGTAATCACTCTGCACAATCACCGTCTTGTCCATCTTGTCCGAGGCCACGGCTCCCTCGAGAACCGCCCCTCTCGTCGATAGAGAGCCATGAATGGGACAATTCATGTCATTGCATCCCTTTGCCTCCTTCTTGGCAGCCTTCTTCTTTGGTTTCTCTTCCATTCTTCAAGCAAATGATATTTTGATGAGTAACGATACAAGAAGAAAATTACGCGAATTTTATCCTGTATTTCTTCTTCACCCGGTCCTCTGGTCTTGCGACTATCAGCCTTCCATCAAGCCTGACTTTCTCACCACCAGGAAGCCTCAATTCCAGCGTTATGCAATCCTTGGGGAGCTTTCTGACCTTTTTGTCGCGTCCCTGTATTTCCAGCGTATTCCTTGTCTCCCTGATTATGGTTCCGTTACACTTGTAGCCAGGATGCGCCGAATCCACTATTTTTGCTTCCAGGCCGATTAGCTCGTGCTGCAATATGTTGTAAGGGGTGATCATGTCTATCCTATATCAATCATGTCCTCGGAGAAGCCCATGCTTACGAGAACATTCTTCATCTTGGTAAGATGGTTTCCCTGTAGCTCAATCGTATTGCCCTTGGATGTCCCGCCGCACGCCATTTTTGTCTTAAGTTCCTTGGCAATCTTGTGGACATCCACGTTGTCCAGGCCGTCAATGATTGTCACGGGTTTGCCGTATTTTCTCCTGTCATTGCGAACTCTGATGCGCTGACCCTCCTTGGTCATTTCGTCGCAGACACACAACTCCTCGGGAAGCCCACACCTAGGACAATTCATTTCGTTTTTCTTTTGAATCTTCGTTTTTTATCGTTAGTATTCTGGCTATGGTGCGTTTTATCTCCCTTGCCTTTCCTATGTCTTCCGGAATTCCGCCGGACGATAAAACGCCCTTAATCTTCATGTACTCGAGCCTCAGCTCAGAGAGATGCTTGTCCAGTTCCTCGTCGTTCATCCCCCTTAACTCCTCCGCCCTTAGTATTGCCATGCTATGAAGTATAATATATATGATTGTTATTATTAAAAATCTACTTGGCCTTGGCCTTTTCTGACTTTTTCTTTTTCTCGGCCCTTGGTTTTTTTGTTTCCTTTTTCCTGGCCTTCTTCTTTTTCTCTTCCTTGGCCTCGCTCTCCCTGGCTTCCTTCTCCTTCAGGGCCTCGGCCTCCTTTGCCTTCTCCTCCTTTCGGGCGGCCTTGGATATGACCTCTATCTGATCTGGAAATATAACATCTGGGCGGACTATCTTCACGGTCACTCCAATAACGCCTGCCTTCAGATATGCCTGAGTAGCGCCATTATCAACCAACTTTGAGGAATCACCGGCCTTCTTCATATACCCTTCGAGGTACTTTTCAGTTCTGGACCTTCCCCCCTTCCCGACCAGTTTGCCACGGAGGGTTATCTCAATGCCCCTGGCCCCGCAGCCCATGACTGCCCTCAGGGCCTTATAGATTACCCTTCTCCGGTTCATTCCCCTCTCCAGTGCGACTGCAATCCTCCTTGCGACTATGTTCGCATCGAGAGTAGGTACTTCAATCTTCTGGACATCTATGGCGGGATTGTCGACCCCATACTTCTCCTGAAGCACCCTTGTGAGTCTGTTTATCCTCTTGCCCTTCTTACCTATGACAAGGGGGGGTTTCTCAACATAGAGAATCACCCTTGTTGCAAGAGGGGTCTTCTGTATGTTTATCCCTGAATAGCCTGACCTGTTCAATTCGCTCTTTAGGTAGTTCTCTATTTCTGAGCGGATTATTCCCTCCTGAATGAAATGCTTTTCCATCGCCATCTTACTTTTCCTTTGCTATTGCCTGTATATGGACAAGCTCCGTTCTCCAGAGCTTCCATCTACCCTTGGGCTTTATCCTCCTTCTTCTGGCTCCCTTGTGCGCCTCTATATGAGTCAGCTTTAGTTTCTCCGTATCCAGGCCCTTGTAGTCTGCATTGGCCTCGACGTTCCTCAGGACCTTGAGAATCTCGGAGGCCGCCTTCTTTGGGTATTTTGCAATGGTCTCCTTGCCATCGCCCTTCCTGTGGCCAACGCCCGTCCTGAACCTCTTGAATGGAATTGGCCTCTCCTTTGAGATTACCGACTCCAGGAGATTTATGGCCTTGGACAGCTCCATGCTCCTTATCCTGTCACAGACCGTTACCGAGTGCTTGAATGACATATTAAGGCCAACGCCCATGCCCTTCGCAAGCTTGCTCTCGTCCTCCAGCTTTTGTGAATATTTGAGTTCCATTCTACTATTTTATTGGTACGAATAATGAGGAGCGGGTTGCTCCAACGCCCGGGGCTGAGTGCTTGACCGGCTTCCTTGTTGGGGAATATTCTCCAAGGTACTGGCCAATCATCTCCGTTTTAATCTCAACCCGGGTAAATTCCTTCCCGTTATAAATCTCAAAGTCGAGGCCCACCATCTCCGGGAGTATGGGCGTGTCCCTGCAGTGTGTCTTTACGGCCTCCTTCTTCCCTTCCTTCAGGGCCTCCTGTGCCTTCTTTACCTTCTTCAGAAGCTTCTTCTGCTCCTCGTTAAGGCCCCTCGTCAAAGACCTTCTTGCTCTGGACGGCAGTATCTTTACCAGCTCGTCCATCGACATTGCATTCAGCTCTTCCAGGCTATGGCCCCTGTACTTGAAAACCTTCTTTACCATTATCTTTTCCTCCTGCCCGTCCTTTTAGGAGATATATGTCCCACCTTTGCCCCCGGAGGCGTGTCATGGGTTACCGACGGCCTTGAGTGCGGGTTCCTTCCGCCTCCGTGTGGATGGTCGACAGCATTCATCGCGTTTCCAGAGGTTCGGGGATATAGTTTATTTCTTGCTTTATGCTTATAAAACGCCTGTCCTGCATGCACGAGGGGCTTTTCCTTTCTGCCGCCTCCGGCAACCTTGCCTATGGTCGCCCTCGCATTGCTGTTTATCGCTATGGTCTTCTTTGAAGGCATCTGGACATAGGTTAGATTTGAGCCCTTCTCATGGGAAACGACATAGGCACTGGTTCCTGAGGCCCTTACCAGTTTTCCTCCGTCGCCGGGTTTCATCTCAAGGTTATAGACCTGAGTGCCTTCCTGTATCTTGCCCAGGGGGAGGATATTTCCCTTGCCGGGCTTGGCCTTCTCCCCCAGGTCAATCCAGTCTCCAACCTGGATTCCCTCCGGAGCTATTATCATAATCCCCTGGAAATTCTCCAGTAGAATTCTCGCGAGTGGGGCAGACCTTCCTGGGTCGTTTATCAGCTCGGTTACCTGTCCCGAAATCCCCTTGCCGTAGTCCTTGACCGATGGGTATTTTATATCGCCCTTGAACCTGTGCGAAGGGGTCCTGTAACGGGGAGTTCCCCTCCCTCTCCTCTGCGGTATAAGTCTCTTGCCCATTTTTACAGCACTCCGAACTGTGAAGCAACCTCCTCTGCCGAGAACTTCTCAGAGAGTTTTATATGTGCCTTCTTCTTGCCGTCCATTGTATTCATGGTGTTCACGTCAAGTATCTCCACATCATACAGAGATTCAACCGCGTCCCTGATGTCCTTCTTTGTCGACTCTTTCGACACTATGAATGTGAGCTTGTTTTCCATTTCCCTCAGCATGGTGGCCTTTTCGCCCATCATGGGGTATAAAAGAACCTTATTTGGATCCATTCTCGTTTATCGCCTTCTCCACGTTGTTAATGGCTCCCTTTGTCCAGAGAGTCAGTCTTCCGGCATGGGTTCCGGGAGCAAGCAGCTCGATGTTCAGTTCATCGACCCTGGCTATGTCAACGCCGGGGATGTTCCTTGCCCCTGACTTTATGCCAGAGTCCTCGTTGACAATTATTAGCAGACTCTTCCTTTTCTTGTATTTTCTTCCCCTCATCTTGCCTCTGCCGGCCCTTATCCTTTTCTCTTCGGCCCTTGCGAGGTCGTCATCAAGCCCAAGGATATCGAGCGTCTTCTTGACCTCCTTGGTTTTGTTCAGCTTCTCGAACGAATCCTCGACAACGAGGGGGAATTCCTTGACCTTTTCTATCTTGTGGCCCCTTCCTTTTATTAAATCGGAGTCCGCGGTTGCAGCAATCGCGGATTTTATTGCAAGAATGTATTCCTTTTTGTTTATCTTCTTTGTGAAATCCTGTCCAACGGGTGGGTGGGACCTTCTGCCGCCGACTGATTGGGGAACTCTCCTTACCTTGCCAAGTCCGCCACCCCCTGTCTTCTCTCTCGGAAGTCTTGACTGCCCCCTGTTTATCGTCTGCCTGTACGTGTCTCTCCTTCTTCCGAAGTAGTCTGCACTGGTTCCCAGGCCGGCTCTCTTCTTTACCGAGTAGTGCTGCCTCTTATTGGCCTCGGCCGATACCACTGCCCTCTGAATCAGGTCGGGCCTGAATTCTACCTTGAACAACTCGGGTAATTGGATATTTCCTGCCTCCTTACCGTCTAGAGAATAAATCTTTGACATATTATACTCCCTGTTTTGATTCCACGTTAATGTGCTTTATCTCGAGGTTTATCTCCCCCGCCTCACGCCTTGGGTTGTTGATTCTTATCAGCCTTTTAGTGGGACCTGGAACGGAGCCCTTCACAATGATGTAACTGCCACTGACATTCCCGTACTTGAGAAAGCCGCCCTTGGGAGTCACCTCCTTACCGTCGTTGCCCACCCTTATGATGCCCTTGTTGAGCTCAGTCCTTGTGTGATAACCCATCTGCCCCGGAAGCGGCTCGGACCACAGCTTATAGGCGGGCTTCCATGCCCCGCCGCTACCCATGTGCCTCCTGCCCTTGCTCGCCTTCCTCTGCTGTTTCCTGAGCCCGTATCTCTTTATGATGCCCTGGAAGCCCTTTCCCTTGGTTACTGCAGTCACATCAGCCATAGAATTCTCCTGCAGAATCTCATCGGCCTTTATCTCCTTGCCAAGGTGCTCCTTTGCGAATTCGAGCTTTTCCTGAATCTGCCCTCCCAGGGCAATCTCCATCATGTCCGGAACCTTTTTTGATAATGACGTAAGTCTTGGCTGTGTATGGGCCAGAAGCCTTATGTCCGAGATACTGTCAAGGTTCTTCTCCAATCCCTTTATGCCCTTGTCATGGTCCCTCTTCTTCGGGAGCTTGGTCCTCTTATCAAGGTCCTTGCTCAGTTCCTTGGTCCAGACATCGACAGAGGTCTTCTTTCCGCCGTAGCCGTTCGAATATGCGCGAAAACCAGCAATCACCATCGGGGGGGCGTCTATCACCGTAACCGGAACGAAGATTTCCAGGCCCGCGGTGGGGCTGTTCTTCCCGTTGTCTTTTGCTATTATGTGGGTCATTCCCACCTTGTAGCCGACAAAACCGAGCGGCTTGGCCTCATCTGAACCGGGCCATGAGCGCTGCCTGGGCGTCTGCTTCTTCGCCCTCTTTCTCGGTTTATAGGCCAGTGAACCTCTTCTCGGTTTATGGATGCTTGCCATTTTGTGAAGTAAGTATAAGACATAAGAACTGAGATATAAAAATAGGCCCTTGCTACTGAAATGAGGGTAGAATCGAATTCCTCAGGCTGGGGCCAATCCCGAGAATGAGAATCACTAATTTCAGCATTTTGTAGAGGGTCTCGTCCTTTTCTTCCTCCTCCCGATACCACTTCTCGAGGAGATATAGGACTGTCAGGATTACCAACAGCTTGAGGGGAATCATGATTATCGCATTTCCTGCAAAATCTATCAGAAGCCTGGGCAGGAGATGCTCCTCAAGGAAGCCATAATACTCTATACCATAAAAGGAAGAGGTGCCGTCAAGGAGGTGGGCGAATATTATTGCAACGTTCTCCTGCTTCCGGAATATTCGCAGCCCTGGAGTTGATGATGCAAAATAGACGATTCCCGTGATAAATGCAGCAATGGCCACTGGATAGAGGATTACGAGGGGATTTTTTATGTAAGGGATAAGGTAGTAGATGAGAATTCCATCGGCCACGGCTCCGGCAGCCAATGGGAAAAGCCAGTAGTCAGTCCCAAACCTCCTGTTCAGGAGGATTCCCATTGCCAGCGCCAGGAGACCCGCCCCCAGGGCAAGGACATAGACGCCGGGGGTTATGCTCCACCACTGGCTCCTTGGAAAGAAGCCGACGTCGGCAAGAATCCTCACGAGGATTCCGGCCAGGACGTATGGCATCGAAGCGAGCAGAAAATCCCTGTTCAGTTTGATTCTGATGAAAAGATACCTGTAGAGAATCCATAGTATCGCAATCAGTATCAGGATATACACTACATAATCCTGTATAGAATAGTAGCCCATCCTAAACCACTTCGTCAACGATAAATTCCAGTTGGTCGGAAAACTCGCTGTATTTGACCCTTCCGATAACGGTCACGCTCCTGTCGCCGAGGGATTTCTTTGCCTTTCTCAGCGGCTCCTGCTCATCCTGCGTCTCCCCTATGATGTTCATGACCTCCTCCATGTCCATACCAAGGATTCTCTCCGCGTTCTCCCTGAAACAGATGGCCCTTACTGTCCCCGTCTCATCCTCAAGAATGAAGGACGCAATCAGGTTGGATTTTGGCTCTATGTCCTTATTGCACTGCTCGCAGAACCACCCGACGCCCGAGTTCTGTATGCTCCTGCTGCAGTCGGGGCATGTCGTGTATATCGGCCTCTTTCCCTCGTCGATATCGACGAGTTTTCCTTTTATTTGGATATCTGAATCGAGATTCTCCAGCTGCGCAATGCTCTTTTCCTTTATCAGCGACTTCTTTATGTCCTTTATCGATGGAAGTTCGAGATCCTGGTTTACCACTATCTCAGAATACTTTCCGACATGAGCCTCCACTCCGCCATTTAGGCCCGCTCTTGAGTAGGCGTTCTTTATCACGATTGGGTCGCCTGGCTTCAGCTCCTTTGCTATCTCCGAATTCTCGTTCCAGAGAACGGCCCTTGTTGTTCCTGTCTCGTCTCCAAGGATAACAGAGGCCATCATACCGTTCGTGTAGGGCTTCTGTGGAAAAACCTGTATGACTCTCCCTGAAACGCTTAAATTTTGCATGCCCCCCTTCAGGTCGGAGATTTTCACCCCCGCCTGTTCCTGTAATGGAGGCAATTTTATAGCTGCATCGGTCTTGATTACCCTGCTTCTGCCCCCCGCCTGGAGCTCTATCCCTCCGCTCAGACCCTGCTTCGTGTATGCATTCTCGAGCTTCACGAAATCGCCCCTTTCAAGCTCAAGCCTTGCTGCTGAATCCCAGAGAACAGCCCTTATCGTCCCTGTCTCGTCCTCCCCGGTAAAGGACGCCCTCATCCCAGTGCTTCCATCGGCCCTGCTGAATTCAACAGGGGGATAGTAAGAGGAAACCCTGCACACCAGGTCGACGGAGCCCATGTCCGGCCCCAGTTTGTCAATCTTGATGAGGTTCTCCTCAATCTCGGGGAGATTCACACTGACTTCAGGGTTGATGCTCATGCCCGTCAAAGAGGTAGCATGCAGCTCAGCCCCTCCATTCAGGCTCTCTCTCCCGTAGCCGTTCTTTACAAGAAGGGTATCCCCTTTCTTGACCCGGTTCACCATCTCAGAGTTCTTGTCCCAGAGAACCAGCCTTGTTTCTCCGGAGTCATCGACCAGAAGCAGAGAGGCCATCCTTCCCTTTGAGTTATCCTTCCTCTGAAATTCCTTGACAGGGTAGGCCATTTTTATTCTGCCCGCAATATTGGACGGCCTTCCGGGGGCTATGTCGGATATCTTGGACAGGGTTATTGTCCCGGCGTTGTCGAGGCTGATTCCGAATTCCTTTGCAACCGCATAGAGGGCCCCGTAGTCGGAAAGAAGCCCGTGGGTGATTTCCTTGCGCTGGTTCATCATCCCCCTGATGCCATCAGTAGTTTTTCCGCTGTCGCTTGCTACCTTTTCAACAAGAGAATCTACATCCATCTCAGACATAGAATAGAATTAGATTCGGAGGGATATAAAGCGTTCACCAATGCTCGTTATGGACCTCTATATTCCTTGGCGAAGCGGATGGTTCCTCAGCCGGATAGCCAATAGGGATTATGGCAACGGGCCTGATTTCGGAAGGAATTCCCAGCACCTTTCTGACTGAGTTCTCGTCGAATGCCCCGACCCAGCAGGCTCCGAGGCCAAGGGAATGCACCGCAAGGAGAATATTCTGTGCTGCTGCCGTTGCGTCCTGTATGCAGTAGAGTTCCTCTCCTCTGGAGCCGTATTTTGCAGCAGATTTCCCGGGATTTGCGCAGACAACGATAACTAGGGGCGCTTCAGAAACAGAATTCTGGGAGAGAGCAGCATCAGCAAGAACTCTCCTCCTCTCCGAATCCCTGACAACGATGAAGTCCCTCGCCTGCAGGTTTCCTGCCGAGGGAGCCTCCTTTGCAGCCTCCAGAATTTCCTCTACTTTTTCTGCATCTATTTCATCAGGCCTGAACCTCCTGATGCAGTGCCTCCCTCTTATTGCTTCGAATAGTTGCATGCCTATCAACCAGACCAGGCAGTTATCAGTGCTACAACGTCGGCAAGGGTTGCTTCTCCCAGGCTCCAGAGTGTTATGTGAGCCACAACCTCGGCAAGCGCAACCTCTCCACAGGGAGGTTCATCACCAGTTAGTTCACAGCCAAAAATTGCAAGAATCTCTGTGTCCCCGATTACAACAGGGTATACGCTAGTCAGGCCGTAATAGGATGTGCCGTTAAAGGCATAGGTGCCATTGGCATCTGAGGGAACAGTCACTGAATAGGTTATGTTTGTATCCTGCACCGGGCTGCCCAGTTCCCAGAATAGCCATTCTATGGAGCCGTTTTCCACTAAACCAGTTGGCTCAGTTGCAGTTACATTCCAGCCGCTTGGTGGGGTTTCGGTTACCCCGATTGAGTCAGGAAGATTTGATTCATCAACGTCCATCATAAGGGTTACTGTCAGTTCAGAGCCGGAGGTAACGTTCTCCGACAGGACTCTTGTCACATTCAGGGGATGGGTCGCCGGTATTGTTGTAGTAGTAACTGCAATGTCGCTAATCCAGATTCCCGAATCTCCGCCGATGGCAGGGTCAACTGCTCCGCCATAGTCGACGGTCCCTGAAAAGGTATAGGTGCCGCTTGCGTTTGCCGGGACCTGGAGCATGTAGGTAAAGTCCTGGTCCTCGACTGCTGTTCCAAAACTCCAGAACAGCCACTCTATCCTGTTGGGGTTTGTCTTTTGCTCGCCTGTTACGCTCATCCCCAGAATATTCCATCCCTCAGGCAGGTATTCAATGACACCAGCCGAATCAGGAATATCCGATTCGTCCACCTCCATGGTCATGGTAACGGTAATGTTGCTGCCAGGGGTTCCACTGCTTACCAGGGTTCTGTTCACCATGACTGGATATTCACTCGCAGATATTGTGGATGTGGATGTGGTTGAGGTCGTAGACGTTGAGGTCGTTGTAGTCAGGGGCGTTCCTATGACAAAGAGTACATAATCGCCGCTAACTGAGGGGTCAGTGTCTCCACCATAGTCTATCGTTCCATTAAAGGTATATTGGCCATTGGCATCAGATGGTGCTCTTATGCTATAGGTTATGGTCTGGTCCTCCAACGCAAGACCGAATGCCCAGAATATCCAGCTTATCCTGTCGCTCTCTGAGTTATAATCCCCGGTCGGCGACATAGATACGAATTCCCAGCCATCGGGAAGTTCCTCAACCAGGCCTGCTGAATCCAGTCCCGCCGCTTCATTGATGTCCATAGTCAGAGTAACTGAAACGGCCTCGTTAGGATTTGCGCTACTAGGCAAATCCCTGCTAACATATACTGAATGCTCATACGGCCATACAGTGGTTGTTGTTTCAACGGCTGTTGTTGAGGTGGATGTCGTGGATGTTGATGTGGTTGACGTCACTACAGGCCCGCTGACTGAGATTGTTGTATCCCCTCCAACGGATGGGTTGCTTGCTCCTCCATAGTCTATCGTCCCGCTAAATGTATAGGAACCATCCGCATCCTGGGGAATTCTTATCGTATAGGTTATCGTGGTGTCCTGAACCGGCAGGCCGAAAAGGGCCGAAAAAAGCCAGTTTACCTTGTTGTTTTCTGCGCTGTAATCTCCGTCGGGGGATTCGGCCGTTACTGTCCATCCCGAAGGGACGAATTCGCTAAGACCGATGGAAGTTGGCTCCTGGCCCTCAGTAACGTCCATGGTAAGAGTTACCTGGATGCTGTCGCCCGGATTTGCAGTATCGGGCAAGTCCCTTATTGCTGCCACTGGATCGGATGCAATCCCTATGACCTTCCCTATCGCACCCGTATCCCTTTCCTGTTCTCCTAAGAAGCAGCCGATTGACACAAAAAGAAAAAATAGAATCAACCCTGCTTTAATTGTATATCCTTTCGTTATTGGCATTCTACATCATTACTATTTGGTTTGCGGTGCTATATAAGTTTGTCTGTCAAGTCGCCCATGCAGTTATCAGGTCTATTACGGCGGCTAGCTCTGCATTGCCTGCGGACCATAGGGTTATGTAGTCAACTACCTCTGCCAATGAAACCACTCCACAGGGAGATTCATCCCCAAGCAGTGTGCATACTGACCCAACAGTTACCGCTCCGTTTGAGGTGCTCAGGGTGAGTGAGGTCCCGTTAACATCTCTCACGGTTACGTTTTCCAGGGTCAGAGTTGCGCTTCCGTCCGCAATCGAATTGAAGTTTATTGCTGCTATAACTCCGGATGCCGTAAGCCCGCCGTCTACTGCACTGCGGCTTCTGCTGAAGGTTACCGTCCCTGCCGTATTGCTGTAGGTCGGAGCATCTCCAGTCGTATCCGCTCCATCTGAGCTAAGGAAGTCACCCTCCGTAACGCTTGTAGCCTGTAGCACGCTCTTGTTGAACAGCAGGACAAACTCCACTCCGAGCACATTATCGGTCTCTGTCGAGGTTATGTTTATGCTGAACGACTCATCACTATCAGCACTGACTGATGACGGAGTCACCCTCACTATCGTTCCGCCTTCCTGAACCGTTATTATGACCTCGTCCGTGTCCGTGTTGTCGTCGTTGTCCGTAGCTGTCAGCGTTATTGTGTGCGTCCCAACGGCAAAGTCACTCTTTGTGAAGGAGCTCTGCGTGCTCAGGACATCGGTTCCATCCTTCCACTCATATGCGTCGATGGTGCCGTCTGTATCGTAAGAGTCAGAGGCATCAAGGGTTACTGATTCGCCACTGTTTATAGTCTGGTCTGTTCCAGCATCAGCCACGGGGTCCTGCTGGGCACTGACGCTTATCGTTACTGTATCGGTGTCCTTAAGGCCGTCGTCGTCGGTAATCTCCAGAGTTACCGTGTATGTCCCTGCAGTGGAGTACTTGTGCGACGGCTTTATCTCTGTGGATTCAGAGCCGTCATTGAAGTCCCAGTGGTAGGAGATTATCTCACCATCAGAGTCACTGGACGCCGAGCCGTCGAACGAAACGCTGTTGTCCAGGTCGACCGTCTGGTCGTTCCCTGCGTTTGATGTGGGCTCTGCAGCTGCCGCTGAGACTGTAACGGTCAGGGTGTCAGTTCCTGTGAGGCTCTCATCGTCCGTTACCGTCAGAGTCACCGTGTAGGTTCCGGGTGTTGAATAGATGTGGGACTGCGTGACTCCATAGACAACGTCTCCATCGGCGAAGTTCCATGCATAGGACTGTATTGTCCCGTCATCAGTGGAATCGTCGCCGCCTACATAGACTGTCGTTCCAAGGCTTATCGTCTGGTCAGGGCCCGCACTTGCGGTCGGCGATGTCCCTATTCCAGGAGCTATGGATGCCATCTTTATCATCGAGGAATTTACGCTCTGTAGGGTGAAGTCCTGTGTCGTTGTCGCTCCGTCTGTAATCGTCACGTTCACCTCAACGTCATCATAGCCCTCCAGATACGCCTCGATAGTATAGGTTCCGGCTGGAATTCCATCTATGAGGTAGGTGCCATCGTCCTCTGTCTCCTCCCAGTCTTCCCCGAAGCCTTCTCCAGGAATCCAGATGTTTATGTTTACCTCCTCAAGTGGAGTTCCATTGGAATCCGTTACCGTTCCTGTGAGATTCCCTCCGTCCGATAGGGTGAAGTCCACTCCGGTGGTATTCACTCCTGCGGTTACAGATACATCCTCTTCCATCGTGCCCGCATATCCTTCGGCCTCGGGCTTTACCTTGTAGGTTCCTGCAGGGAGGTCGTCTATCACATAGTTTCCGCTGGCGTCGGTGAGTGCCTCGCCGCCCGCGTATGTACCTGGGCTCCATGCAAATACCTCTATGTCGGCAACCCCTGCTCCGCCATAGGTTACCGTTCCGGATATTGCCCCCGCCGCTGCCAGGGTAAAGTCTATTCCGGAGGTAGTCTGCCCGGCTGTTACGGAGACTGACGACTGCATCTGCGGTGCATAGTTGGAATAGTGCACCTCGACGTTATACGTGCCTGCTGGAAGCCCCGTTATTGTGTAGGTTCCGCTGGAACCGGTCTTCGTCCATCCGTGGCCGGTATCCTCATCATTCCAGGCCTCGACGTGGACATCCGATACTGCCCCGCTGGCATCTGTTACTGTCCCTGAGATTGAGCCTCCCTGGGCAAGTGCAAAGTCTATGCTGGAGGTTTCTGCTCCTGCAGTAACAGTGACCGTCTGCTCATTCGCAGTATAACTCTCATAGGTGGTTCCCATGAGGTCAAGGCCGACATGATAGCTTCCCGAGGACAGGCCGCTTATCGTGTAGGTGCCTGAGTCATCCGTTATCGTGTCGCCCCAGTCTGGTGCACCCTCTCTCCAGGCCCATACCCTGACGTAGGAGACCGCGGCGCTGCTCAGAGTAACGGTTCCGGAAATAGAACCTCCCGTGGTCAGAGCAAAGTCGACTCCTGTCTCCGAGCCTCCGGCAGCCACAGTTACGGTCTGCTCCAGAGATGCGTAGCTTGCGTAGGATGTGTCTTCTGTCCTTATATTGACGTGGTACTTGCCTCCCATCAGGCCGTTTATCGTATAGGTTCCGTCAGAGGCCGTAACTGTGTCACCCCAGTCCGGGGTTTCTCCTGACTCCCAGTCTCTCCATGCATCGACCCTTACATACTGGGCTGCTGCTCCGCCCGCAGTTACTGTCCCGGAAATCGATGCTCCCTGAGTCAGAGAGAAGTCAACTCCGGACCTTTCTTCTCCTGCAGTCACGCTGACTATCTTCTCCGATGCAGCATATCCTGAATAAGAACTGCCTGTTGCATCTACCTTCACGTGATAGGTTCCTGTTGTCAGACCGCTCAGCGTATAGGTTCCGTCGGAGGCCGTCCATGTATCGCCCCAGTCAGGCGACTCCTCCTTCCAGGCCTCTATCCTTGCATACTGGACCGCCTGCCCTCCGGTGGTTACCGTTCCTGAGATGGAGCCTCCGGTGGTCAGTAAAAAGTCCACCCCAGAGGTTGTCTGGCCGGCTGCTACAGTAACGACCTTCTCCTCGGATGCGTAGTTGGTATAGGTCGTGCCGGTCGGACCCCAGCCGAAGTGCACCTCGACGTGGTATATTCCTGCCGAAAGCCCGGGAATCGTGTAGGTTCCGTCGGATGCGGTCATGCTTCCGCCCCAGCCCGGAGCCCCTTCTTTCCATGCCTCGACCCTCAGGTAGGCTACAGCTCCATCTGCATCCGTTACTGTTCCGGATATCGAGCCCCCGCTCTCCAGTGCGAAGTCGATGCCGGTGACTGCCTCGCCTGTGCTTATGGCTATTCTCTGGTTGGTTGTGGCGTAATTTTCATAGGTCGTTCCCTCAAGCCTGACCTCCACGAAGTAGTCTCCCCCTATCAGGCCGGTTATCGTGTAGGTGCCGTCAGACTCTGTCATGGTTCCGCCCCAGCCGCCACCTTCTTCCTTGAAGGCCTCTACCTTTACGTAGGGGACTCCCGCGCCGCTAAGAGTAACGGTGCCTGAGATTGATGCCCCGTCGCTGAGGTCGAAATTCACACCGGAGGTTTCTGTTCCTGCAGTTACTGTTACGGTCTGCTCCTCTGCTGCGATATTCTGTGTTGTTCCTGTGGAACTCCAGAACGGGTGCGCGCTGATGTGGTAGGTCCCTGCTGCCAGCCCTGTAACTGTATAGGTCCCGTCAGAGTCGGACATTGCATTGCTCCATCCGGCCTCGCTCCATGCATCAACTATCACTCCGAGCATTGGAGCGCTGTTATAGGTCACTGTCCCCGATATGGAGCCACCCGTGATCAGCACGAAATTCACGCCGGACGTATCTGACCCCGCGGTAACGGTTACGGTCTGATCATCCGTCGCATAATTGGTTGTCGAGCCCCACTGCGCCCTGACGATGCAGTGATAGATTCCGCTGTTCAGACCCCTTACCTGGTAGGTTCCATCCTGCTGAACCATAGTCTCGCCGTGACCCTCCCCCATTTCCTTCCAGCACTCGACCCTCATGTCTGGCACCGGGCTGCCGCTGGAATCTTTAACGGTTCCTGATATTGAGCCTCCTGCAGTCAGCAAAAAGTCCACCCCGGAGGTTTCCGCTCCTGTTGTCACCGACACAATCTGCTCCTCGCTTGCATAATTTGTGCTGCTGCCCCAGGTATCGATATTCACGTGGTAAATTCCTGAATATAGACCAGTTATGGTATAGGCCCCGTCAGATGAGGTCATGCTTCCGCCCCATCCGCCGGTCTCGCTCCATGCATGGATAGTTATGTAGGCAACCGCCCCGTTTGCATCGGTCACGGTTCCGGATATTGAACCTCCTGTTGTCAGGGTGAAATCGACTCCAGATGTGTCAGCCCCTGTATCAACTGTTACCGTCTGCGGCTGGGCTGCGTAATCGGAGAAAATCTCTACTCTGTAGGTTCCGCTTGTCAGGCCAGTTATTGTATAGGTGCCATCTGATGCCGTCCAGGCGTTGCCCCACCCGTGTTCCATCTCCTTATGAGCCTCTACCATTATGTCAGATGCCCCGCTTCCGCCCGAATAAGTAACTGTTCCGGAGATTGAGCCGCCCGTGCTCAGATTGAAATTCACGCCACTTGTTTCCTGGCCTGCTGTGACTGAAACAACCTGCTCCTCGCTGGCATAATTCATGTCAGAATCGCTGGCACGAATCTGGACGTGGTAGGTTCCTGTTGAAAGCCCAGTTATTGTGAAAGTTCCGTCGGAGGATGTCCAGGCATCGCCCCATCCCGCGCCGTTCTCCATCCAGCACTCGACTCTTATATTTGCTACTGCAGTTCCTGAGGCAGTAACGGTTCCTGAGATGGAGCCGCCTGTTGTCATGGCAAAGTCGACTCCAGTAACTGCCTGGCCTGCTGTTACTGTTACAATTATCTCCTCCGAGGCGTAGTTTGTTCCACTATCCCCGGAATGAACATCTACATGGTAGGTTCCGGACATAAGACCAGATATCGTGTAGGTCCCGTCGGATTCGGTCATGGCTCCTCCTCCTCCGCAGCCAGCTGTTTCGGTTGATTCGCACCATGCTCCCACGTTTGTATTGGCCACTGCCACCCCATTATAGGTTACGGTTCCCGATATTGAGCCCCCTGTAGCCAGTGCAAAGTCCACGCCCGTAGTTTCCTGACCTTCCACGACCGAGACGGTCTGCTCCTCTGTCGCGTAATTGGTCGTTGAACCCCACTCGATGTGAATTCCTACTCTGTAGGTTCCGGTGGAGAGGCCCGTTATTGAATACTCCCCTGTTTCTGAGGTCATTGCCTCGCCCCAGCTGTCGCAGTTCTCGCAGTGTGCCTCGAGCCGGAGGTGTGATACTGCCCCGCTCGCATCAGTTACCGTTCCGGAGATGGTGCCGCCCAGAGTAAGTGCAAAGTCTATTCCAGTGACCTGCTGTCCCTCCGTCAGGATTACGACTATTTCATCAGCTGCGTAATTGCTTGTAGCTGCTGCTCCTGTCGGGTCCCAGTCGTTCCTTACCTTAACGCGGTATGTCCCTGCTGACAGGCCCGTTATCGTGTAGGTTCCGTCGGATGCCGTCTCGTCATCGCCCCAGCCGGAGCCCTGCTCGTTCCAGCACTCGACCCGCATATTTGTTACTGCAGAGCCGCCATAGGTAACGGTTCCGGATATTGAAGCTCCTGCTGAGAGGACGAAATTCACGCCAGTGGTTTCCTGGCCCGCCACGACCGTTACTGTCTGCGGGTCGGATGCGTAGGTTGTCGTCCCATCCGAGCGAACCTCTATCTCATAGACCCCGCTGGACAGACCGGTTATTGTGTAGGTGCCATCGCTCTCAGTCCAATCGTTGCCCCAGCCCATGCCCTCGTGATTCCAGCACTCGACGTGGGCGTTTGCGACAGGGCTTCCACCATACGTAACGGTTCCTGATATTGAGCCGCCTGCTGTCAGTGAAAAGTCCACTCCAGTGGTTGCAGAACCCGCAGTAACAGACGCGGTCTGCTCCTCGGTGGCATAATTCAGGTTCTCCTCCTCTGTCCGGACCATCACACGGTAGGTTCCGGTTGACAGCCCGTTTATTGTATATGTTCCATCTGTGGCTGTCATGGCATCGCCCCATCCTGAGCCCTGCTCGTTCCAGCACTCGACCCTTATGTTTGCTACCGCTCCACTGGCATCTGTTACTGTCCCTGAGATTGAGCCCCCTGCCGAGAGGACGAAATTCGCGCCGGATGTTTCACTGCCGGCAGTTACGCTGACCATCTGTGAATCCACTGCATAGTTCGCTGTGGAGTCGTCAATCCTGACCTCCACTCGGTATGTTCCGGTGGAAAGCCCACTTATTGTATATGTTCCGTCTGACTCTGTCCACGACTCACCCCCGCCTGAACCCATCTCGTTCCAGCACTCCACCCTAAGGTTAGGCGCTGGAGAAGCATCTGAGTAGGTTACCGTTCCGGAGATTGAACCGCCCAATGAGAGGACGAAATCCACGCCAGTGACATCCTGACCCGATGTTACTGTAACCGTTGTTGTAGCGGATGCATAGCTTCCTGAGCTGACCTCCACATGATAAATTCCACTTGACAGACCAGTTATCGTATAGGTTCCATCAGAGTCTGTCATTGCCCAGCCGCTGCCGTCTCCACCCGCTGTATTCCATGCATTCAAATCTGCATTGGCTATCGGGCTTCCGGCAGAATCCGTAACCGTCCCTGATATCGAGGCTCCGGATGCAAGTACGAAATTCACGCCCGTAGTCTCCTGGCCAGCGGTTACGGTGGCGGTCTGCGACTCAACCGCGTAGTTCATATTCGGGTCGTCTATTCTGGCTTCAACCCGGTATGTCCCAGAGGGCAGGCCATTTAGTGTATAGGTTCCGTCGGAGGCTGTCCAGTCCTCTCCATGACCACTTCCACCGGCCGCGTTATCTGACTCCTGCCAGGCCTCTATCCTTATATCCGATGCCCCTGTGCCATCGGAATAGGTAACGGTTCCTGAGATGGAGCCGCCGAGGGTCAGTACAAAGTCCACTCCGGATACCGTTTCTCCGGCAGTTACGGAAACCGTCTGCTCGGGCGCTGTGTAAGCTGAATAATCAGTATGTTCCAACCGAAGCATGACTGTATATGTATCGGTAACAAGCCCCGAAATGATGTAGTTCCCGTCGGATTCGGTCATTGCCGACCCACTTCCGGTGGGGCCCCATGCATCCAGATGCGCGTTTGGTACCCCTACTCCGCCTGCCGTAACGCTTCCGGTTATAGTTCCGCCTGCAGACAGCTGTATGTCCTTGGTTAATGCCCCTGAGATGTATATGTCGTCTTCATCATAGCCGGCCAGTCCCGAATCGCTGGGTGGTGAGACATGGAGAGTATAGTAGAGTCCGTCAGGAAGACCGTCCACGGCATATGCTCCGCTGCTGTCGGTCATCTCCATCGTGCTATAGCCCCCCTCGTGATTCCAAACATCCACGTGTGCATTCGCTACTGCGTTTCCGTCCGATGATGTTATCGTTCCCGAAATCGATGCGGTGCAGGACATCTGGTAGTAGTAGGACCAGTCATCATCGCAGGGACTATAACATTCTGGAAGGGTCTCGCAGTCCGGGTCGTCGCAGTCCGCCAGCCCGTCACCATCGTTGTCCTCTCCGTCGGTGCATAGCCCGGATTCATCCCCAGGGCCAACGCCGGCCGTTTCACACGCATTGGATTCGTAGTTCCATTCGCAGTCCGCTTGCGCATTACACTCGGTTTCGCCCAGGTTGGGGCAGTCCACTGCTATTTCCGTGCAGGTATCGGTCTGGCTGTCCCATCCGCAGCCCGTTTGGCTGTTGCATGTGGTTTCGTCCATTAACTGTGAACACGTATCTTCGACGGTGCAGTCCTCCGGGCAGCTTCCCATTGTTTCGTCTGCGTCACAGACTCCGTCGTGGTTGCACTGCCCCCCGCCGACGCTGCAGGAGCCAGTTCCGGCGTCCCACAGGCAGCCAAACGGGCTGGCCGAGCAGTCGGGCTCGTTATAGCAGTAGTTACAGTCAGAGTTGCAGTCTGATGCCGCTCCGCAGTCATTGGGGCAGCTCTCAGCAGTCTCATCTGAATCACAGATGCCATCGTAGTTGCAGGCGCCCGTTATCGTGGTTGTGGTTGCGGCGCCGCAGGGGTCACCGAATGGATGGGGCATCGGAGTCGGCATCACCTCCCAGTCCGAAACGGAATCCGTGTCTGTGTTAAAGTCTAGTCTTGCTATTGATTCACCCTCATTCGCGATGATATCCCATCCCGAGATGTAGCCCTCCCACGCAACCATGTCGGTTTCATATCCGGTTGAGTCCATCAGGTACAGGACATCGCCGGAATTGCCGAGGGACAGGGTCAGGCCGTCGAGGTCTGGATCGCATCCTTGAAGATTATTGAAGCCAAAGCTGTCCTTTGCTATCACGAAGGTATCGTGCGGTTCTATTACTCCTGAGGAGAAGGTGTATGTGAGTGTGTTATCCTCAATCGCATAGCCCGTGAGGTCTACGCTGTTGGGGGTCGGGTTATAAATCTCTATCCACTCCTCCTCAGAATCGCTTCCCGGGGTGTTGTAGAGGACCTCACTGAATATCAGATAGTCCAGTGTACTGACGATGGTGGTGGTTGTGGTCATTACAGCACAGTCATTCGGGCATGTCTCTACTGTCTCGTCTGCATCACAGACGCCGTCGTAGTTGCAGGCGCCCGTTATTGTGGTTGTGGCTGCTGCGTCGCACGTAGGGACACTTGAGTCAGGATTGCAGGAATCAGCATCGTTGGGGTCATAGAGAGAATCCCCGGCTGGTGCATCCGTAAAATGGCCGTCCCTGTCATTATCTGTTGCATATCCTGAAAGAGGTGGTGCGGAGCTGAAGTCCCCTGAGCCATCCGAAAGATAGTAGACTGTGTAGTGCAGGTAGCACTTGGACGGCACATCAACCGAATCTCCATAGCAGTTGATTGCATGGACCTCCAGCGCGCCGTAGTTGCCCCCGCCATAGAGGAGGACTATATCGCCCTCATCGATGGTGACCGTAGCCATATCCACGACATAATTAGCAGCATTTACATTGACTATGTCGGTCTCGGATGTTAATGCTAGAAGGACGTTGCAGTTTACACAGCTTGAGCCGGAGCCATATATATACCCAGAAGTCGTACCCGCGACTGACCACATAGATGTTAGAACATCATGGCTGAATTCCATTGAGTCCCATACGACGTCTGTGTAGATAGTTATCCCCCCGGATGGCATGGTCGTTGTGGTTCCCTGGCAAGCCGGGTCTGCCGTGTCTACATCGCCGTCGCAGTCGTTGTCTATTCCATCGGAGCAGTAAAAGGACTCGTCCATTCCGGGATTAACGTTGGGGTCAGCATCGTCGCAGTCATTTCCGTTGGGGCAGTTAACGGCATCGAAAACATAATAGCCGTCGCCGTCGCCGTCTGTGCAGGCCCCTGTGACGGTTGTTGATGTAACAGGGACTGTTGTTGTCGTAGCGCCTGAAACACAGCTCCACATACCGCCGCCGCTATCGATACATGTATCGCCTGCTGCACATACATAGCAAGTACATGCATGGTCAATAGGATAGGAATAGCAGGAATCGTTTGTATTGGCACAGGCGTCGTCGGGGCAGTCAAGAGGCTGGCACTGCAATGTTGTCTGATTGCAGACGTAGGTGTCGGTGCAGTCTGCGCTGGTGCTGCAGCCGGTTATTATGGAGGTTGTTGTGACGTTGGCTGTCGTGGTGGTTGGTAGGGTGGTTGAGGTTGACGTGCCTGGAACTGTAGTGGTTGTGGTTGGTGGTGCTGTGGTTGTGGTGGTTGGCAGGGTGGTGGTTGGTGCTGTTGTGGTGGTTGGTACGGTTGTTGTGGTCGGTATGGTCGTGGTTGGTGCTGTGGTTGTGGTTGGTATGGTGGTTGTGGTTGGGACTGTTGTGGTTGGTGCTGTTGAGGTGGTTGGTATGGTTGTTGTGGGTACAAGCTGACAGGTTCCGGAGTCGCAGAATTCATCAGGACCACAATCCTCCAGTACAGTAGGTACAGTACAGGGGTCTCCTACTGTGGCAGGAGCAATAGAGCCCGCGTCCTGCACCCCGATAATATTCCCAATCATGGAGAAGATATCAGGAATCCATGGGTCTGCAGAGGCAACGCCGCTCAGGGAAATCAACAAAAAGGTAACAAAAATCG
>CAZJVE010000004.1:0-84686 GCA_964549685.1 uncultured archaeon
TTCTCAATCCTGGTTTCAATCTTTCCCATGTGGTCTTCCCACTCTGGCGCATGATGGGGCATTTTATACAGACTTATTAAAATATAGTCTAATATAGAATTTATAAGCTTTCCTGGACATGAAAACCCTAAAAATACTCGATACGACGCTTAGAGATGGAGAACAGACGCCTGGAGTGAGTCTTACTCCGGAGGAGAAGCTTGAGATAGCGAGAGCCCTGGACGACTTCGGGGTTGATGTCATAGAGGCCGGCTCGGCAATGACAAGCCCCGGCGAGCAGGAGGGCATAAAGAGAGTGGCCAATGAAGGCCTTAAGGCGGAGATTTCAAGCTACTGCAGGATTCTTCAGGCGGACATAGACACCGCCATGAAATGTGATGTTGATTCCATATTCCTGGTAACTCCCACCTCGAGGATGCACATAAAGTACAAGCTGGGCATTACAAGGGACGAGCTGCTCAAGAAGACTCTCGACTGCATAGACTACTGCAAGGACCATGGCCTGATGGTCGATTTGTGTACAGAAGACGGCTCAAGGACGGAGCCGGAGTTCCTAGTCAAGCTCATGGAACAGGCAACCAAACACAAGATAGACCGGTACACGATAGCCGATACCGTCGGCACAGCAACACCTGAGAGGATGAGTGAGATATTCTTGAAGCTGAGCAAGAAGGCAAAGATTCCCCTGGGCGTTCACTGCCATGACGACCTTGGCATGGCCACTGCCAATACCGTGGCATCGGTAAATGCAGGAGTATCCATGGTCAACGTTACGGTAAACGGCCTAGGCGAGAGGGCGGGCAACGCCCCCCTGGAGGAGGTCATAATGGCCCTGAAGGAGGGTTACGGCTACAAGTTCAAGGTGAATACCAAGAAGATTTCAAAGCTGTCCAACCTTGTTGAGAAGCTGTGCGGAATTCCTGTAGCTCCGAACAAGTCCATAGTCGGCGAGAATGCATTTACTCATGAGGCGGGAATCCACGTCGACGGAATACTCAAGAAGTCCGAGACTTACGAGGCAATAAACCCCGAATCGGTGGGGGCGAAGAGGCGGTTCGTCCTTGGAAAGCACGTCGGCATGAAATCCGTCAGAAAGCTGCTCGACGAGCAGGGAATCGAGGTCAATGACGGACAGGCGAAGGAGATATTCAAGCACATAAAGTTCATAGGCGACAAGGGCAAGAAGGTAACCAGCACGGACCTGGAGGCGATAGCGAACTCCGTTAAGGGCGTCAAGGTCAAGAAGGCGATAGAGCTCGATGAACTGGTAGCAGTCGCGGGCAACAAATTCACACCGACAGCCTCGGTAAAGCTGAAGATTAACGGTAAGGAGGTTACGGAATCCTCGACAGGCACGGGGCCGGTGGATGCCGCGATAAAGGCCATAGAGCACGCAACGAGGGACTTCCCCTTCGAGCTTACTGAATACCACGTCGATTCCATCTCCGGCGGGACCGATGCACTGGTCCAGGTCATGGTCAAGCTCAAGTCCAGGGGCAGGATAATCACGGCCCAGGGTGCCGGAGCGGACATAGTCCTTGCCTCGGTTGATGCTCTTGTCAACGGAATCAACCTGATTATGAGAAAGACCGACTGAAATGTCACTCGACAAAGCCAGTCAGGACCTCAAGTATCTTCTCGACAGGAATTACAAGAGGACTACTGCCCTCAATCTCGTTGTCAACAGGTACAAGCTCAGTGAAAAGAAACGCAATCTCCTCCACAGATATGTCTTTCCTGAAAAGGAAATCAGGGCGCACAGGAAGAAGCTGTGCCAGCCAGCCAAGATGCGGGGCAAAAAAGTTGTGGTCGACGGCTACAACGTCCTAATAACTGTTGAAGCAGTTCTGGAAGGCAAGGACACAGTCCTGGGCATGGACGGAATCCTCCGTGACGTAAAGGGAATTTTTTCCAAGTACAAGTTCGATAAAGACTCAAAGACTGCCATTGATGTAATCCTCAAGAAACTAAAGGAATACAACCCCTCCTCCGTTCTATTCATCTTCGACTCCCAGATTTCCAGGAGCGGGGAGCTCGCTGCCTTCGTCCGGGAAAAACTGAGGGAGCACGGTCTGAAGGGAGACGCAACAACAAGCCCCCACGCGGACAGGGATATAAAGAAGCACAACTGCATAACTCTGAGTTCTGATTCCATAATCATAGAAGCAGTGGACCGGATAATCGACCTCCCGTCAAAGATATCACGCCTTTAGTATCCTCTGGAACCTTGCGACCTCGCTCAAATGCTCCGGCGTGATGTAGCCGATGACGTTCTTCCCGTCGACGACAAGAACGAATTCCTTTACCAGCAAATCTGTTACCGCGTCGTGCGCCAGAAGCTTTCCATCAATAACGTCTGGCTTCCTGGCAAATTTCTTTACGGGCTCGTCCAGGTTCTCCTGCCCCAATCCTCTTAAATCCTCCAGCCACAAGACGCTCACGATGGCCTTGTTGCCGTCAACAACAGGATAAAATTCCGCGCCCGGCTTGGCTGTCAGGGTCAGGAATTCTCTCAGAGTGAAATCTCCGTTTACATAGTACATGTGCGGGACCGCAATTTGTGCAACCGTAAGCCCTCCCAGCGAGTGCCTCAATCTAACGACCTGGTACTCCTGCCCTCCGACGAGGAATATCAGCAGGCCAATGACCAGCAGCCACGGATTCCCGAAGAGACCAAGAACCACCATGGCAACAGCAATAATTCTCCCGACATTCACAGCAATTCTCGTCGCCCTGGTGTAGTCTATGAACAGCGCAAGTATCGACCTGAATATCCTGCCGCCGTCCATCGGAAAAGCCGGGACAAGGTTGAAGAGACCGAGCATCATATTAATCCAGAGCAGCAGGACGAGGATTCCCTGGGTGCTGGAGACTAGCAGAGAGGGCTCCTCGAGGCCCTGCAGGATGGCCGGAATCTCCGCCAACGGAATCATGATGCTGAGCAGAAGAATGCAAAGGAAAGCAAGCATAAAATTGAAGAACGGCCCCGCAATCGACATCATTAACTCGACAATCGGCTTCTCGGGAATCTCGATGCTGGCAACCCCACCTATGGGGAGGAGGATTATCCTCGTGACCTTTATCCCGCTCATAATTGCAACAAGGGAGTGGGAGAGCTCGTGCATCACAACGACGGTGAAGATAAGGATGAAGAAAACAAGCGTCTGTATCCCTGAAACCAGGCCATCGCTCAGCCAGCCCCAGGCGAAGAAACCCGCGAGCAGAAGAAGAAACGTGATGTGCAGCTCAACAGATATACCAAAGACTTTCAGAATCTTGTAAGATGATTTCATCTATCACCCTCTCTGCATGGCAGTAACCCCTGTCCTTGCTACTTCCTTTACTCCAACGTTCTTTACCAGCTGGATGAAGGCGTCAATCTTCTCCGAGCTTCCCGTAACCTCAATAACCATCGAATCCGGGCTTACGTCAACCGCCCTGCCCCTGAAGACATCGGCATACTGAATGACCTGGGACTTGTCCTGCTCATTCGGCGTGTGCAGCTTTATCAGGCACAGTTCCCTGGATATGGCATCGTCCGTTGAGATGTCAGTGACCTTTATTACATTTACAAGTTTGTTCATCTGTTTCTCTATCTGCTCAAGCATCCTGTCATCGCCCTTCGTCAGGATGGTCATCCTCGCAATCTTCGGGTTGTCCGTAGGGCCGACGGTAATGCTCTCTATATTGAACTTCCTTCTCGTGAACATGGAAGCAACCCTCTGCAGAACTCCGGGTTTGTGCTCAACCAGCGCAGTGAAAATGTGCATTCTCATGGTATAACTTTATAGACAGGAGTTTTAAAATATGAGGGATTAATCCTCACAGCCGGCAATCCTCTTTTTCCTCTCTAACACCCTTTTGAATTCCTCTATCTCTTTGTCATAGTATCTTTTAAGCTCTGGAGTTTTCGCCTTTGCACGCTTTTCCTCGTGCAGGGCAATCTGGTATTCAATGGATTCTATGCCCTTCCTTGCCCTCTTCTTTCGCTTTGCCATTTTAGTTCTTTAGATACAATTTCATAAAGTAGCTCGACATCCTTTCTGGAGACATAATACTTCGGCATCTTCTTGTTGTCCCTGACTGCCCTATAGGTTGCATAAATTCCTCTGTATCTACTCTGAAGAATTCCCTTACCCACAACGAAATCCTCGAATTTTGCATTTGAGTATCTCCTACCCTGCAGGTTGCACCTTATGAGATAGAGGCCCCTGAGTCTCAGTATCAAAGAGTACAGAATGGATGGGAAATCCTCCCTGCTTAAATCTTTTCTGTCCAGAAATTCCCCTACAATCGACAGCGCACTTATGGTGCTTTCATAGTATGTTTTAATACCCATCTCATTCGGTTTTATCCCTCTCAGTTCATTTAGGAGAACTCCGTTCATTATCGGAACAGCCTCCTTTACCATAGAATGGTAGCCCACCGGATCCTCGCTGACAAGCTCCTTTATCCTCTCATATTCAACAACCTCGATATCAAAACCATTCTCAGTAGACAGCTCTATCTTTCCATCTGTGACTAGAAGAACATCTATATCTGATTCCGGGGTTTCTTCCCCTCTCGCATAAGAGCCATATAGGTATATCCCCATAACCTTCTCCATATAGGGGGAAACCAACTGTAGGATGTTATCCTTTATGCTCAGCGGCCTGACTATGACTCTTTGACCAATCCAGTCTTTTGGGACATAGACGCTGCCTGAACCTCCCGATACCATCACCTTTTTCACAACTTGCTCATGACTTTCTAGATATTCTAAATTTTCCATATATTATATATATGTATTTTTAGTTTAAAAGGAGTTGGGTGCTGAGGAAGTCGTGCAGTGTAGTGCCTAACTTTCCCGAACTGGCTGGGAATTCTCGCTGCTTGGTGCTAGAGGCTTAATTTGTAGCGTCTAACTATCCACACGTATAGCTTCTGATTCATACCTGTTTTAAAGAAACGAATGTAATTCATTAGCGCGGTAGGGTAGTACCTGACTTTATTAAATTTGTTCTACCCTGAAATTTCAGAAGAGGTGGTCTAAATGAACAAAAAATCTATAACCTGGATATTGATATTTGCTTTAGTGGCTGTTGTTTTGTTTATGAACTTTGCATCTGCTCCCGCGCCGGTGAGCAAGGTCGAGATAAAGGACAAGCAGGACGAACACATCTTCGTCGTGCCTGGAACGCAGTTCTGCGTCGAGAGAACGCTGAGAAACAAAGATATAGATAATATAAGTCCTGTAATAGCGCCGTTATTCTCTGAAGGCGCTACGCTGGAGAGCATCGACGTGAAGAGAGTCACTGAAGAGCAATATATGGAAGACGTTGCTGACTGGGGGACATGCCAGCGGAAAGTCGATAAAGAATTCGATTATGGTGAAGCTGAGTGCGGTAGCCTTGGTTGCTCATGGGTTACCGAGAATTTAACCTGCTTCTGCGAGGTTGATAATGATTATTCCTGCATCACAGGTTATCATCAGGAAGAAAAAGTTAGGGATATAGTAACCTACGAACCGGTCCTTGGAGGCCAATACAAGGACGGAGAAGACAGCAACGACGACGAATATACCGTCGAGATATTCAGAAGTGGTCTACCAGATGATGTAAGGGCTTTAGAAAACATCGGCTACTCGACCGAATTCGACCTGGAAGATGAAGCAACAATAAGAATGTGTTTCAGAGCGCCTCCGTGGGGTTCAGAGATTAAGTCAGGGAGAATCTCATATATGACCTTCTATGGGAATGGATATGACTATGAGAGTTCAACCTGGTTTGAGAACTATGCCTACCGGAGGAGCATAAATTGCGATAACATGACTGATGGGATCCTACTGATAATCAACGGCTCAAGTGGATTCCATAATCTCTCAGGAGACTGCGGCAACCAGTCGGTAATATCCTACTGCTCTGGAACGGGGACGGCGTTGTATTATAACGCTACTGTCAGTAATGAGTGCAAATATGTGGTGGCAAACGATGCTGGCGAACTATCCAGGCACGTATTCTTGGGTAACATGTCCGATTATACGCGTCAGAATGCTTATGACCAGATGAATACATCGGCAGCGTGGTATTTTACAAAAGTAGCCATAGATGATTCTACCGACCACGGAGCAGACTGGATTGCTACTGACGGAGACCCATCCGTATCAGGTGATAGGGCAATTGGAAATGGCTCAATCCTATTTGATGGTGATGATAGGATAAATGCGAGTAGTTCGACGAATATTTCAGCAATATCCGGGCGGCATTTTTCGATGGAATTATGGCTTAAACGCGGTTCGCAGATGGGGTTTATAGCAACCCAAGAAAGTGCCGACTATGCGTGTATTGGGGCCGTCTATCAGGTAAATGCTACAGCCATATGTTTCAGACGAGGTGATTGTTCTACAGCGGCTGCGGAAAAGACAATATGCACAAGAATACCTGAGGGATGGTTTCACTTTGTGGCTGTTGATGATGGAACAAACTTCAAATTATATGTAAATGGAACATTGAATGCAACCTCAGCCGAAAGCCCAACTATTGCGAATAGTGGCCTGGGCTATGTATTTGGAATGGGGAGAGGCCACCCACAAGCGTATAATGGACATATCGGCATGGTAAGAATGTATGACTGGGTTCTAACAGCTGATCAGGTTAAGCAACTATATCAAAATATAGATGTAAACGGAACACCAGGTTACGGCGACCTGGGAGACGAGGAAACCGCAGACCAGTCCCCCACCATATCGGCACCGACCATCCTGCCAGCAACAGTCTACACCGATAACAACGTGAATGCTTCTGCCACGCCGCTGGATGATGTAAATGATACTTTTATGGTGGAGTATAACTGGACGGTCAATAATGTCACTAAACTGCAGGGCAACGTTTCGGCGACCAACAATACAGCAGTGAATATCTCTGAGCTAGGGTATGGCAACTATTCCGTTGGAGATGTAATAAACTGCTCTGTCAGGGCCTTTGACGGGACGAACTGGGGCAATTGGAACTCCTCCGAGAAGACGGTATCTGCTGTTCCAGCAGCAGACGACTTCGACAGCGGCGTAATAAGCACCGGGAACTTTACGATAAATCCCTTGGGCACCGTGCTGATAGTCGGGAATTCAACGAATACTGTGAAGCTGCAGATGTACAGCTCCAACAGCAGCGTGTTCTGCTGCGGACCAGATAATGACGGAACGTGGAGCTGCAGTTCAGGCGCATGTTGATGGGGTACCTAAATTGAGGACAATGACCACGAGAGCGATTTGGTTGGTTTGCATGCTAGTGGTATGTTTTATACATCCTGTTGACGTCGAGATCAGGGATGAATTACTGACAATGGCTTTAATTTCAAATGGCTCTACGCAGGCCATAAATTTTTGATGGGAAGATGAAAAAGATAATTATCTTGCTAGGGATGCTGGCTCTGATTATGGGGGCAGAAGCTGTTAGCTATGAAACTGTGGGTTATGGAAAAACCATCCCACTCTGCGATGGATGCTCTTTCATTAGCGGAGGCGACTATTATTTCATGTATGTTGACAACGGTGGAGACGTTATTGTGAATAAAAGATTGGGCCCCGGTTCCTATGATCTGGTAAAGATGATGAAAAACATCGGGCACGTCAATAATACCATCAGAGCGGATATGTGGATTGAATCGGGGAGGTTTCATGTCTGTATAATGGACAATTCTTCCGGCACGTCTAGGCTATACTATAGAGGTTATGAAACTGGAGTGAGTGATGTGGAGGTTGCGAATATCTCCTCTGAGATATGTAAGATTGTTGAGGGCCTAGATGGGCATCCTCATATTTTTGTGGGACAGACGGAATACAGATGGAACGGCAGCGCATGGGCTTCATCATCAGTCTTGAATAGAGGTATCGGAGACATCATAGTAAATGGTTCCCATTATCTAGCTTTAACTTCCTACAGTTCCGCGCCCACATACTCCTATGGAGAATTTGAATCCAGAACCTCTGATTCGGGGGCGTTTACCACAAAAATATCTCCTTCGTCAAGCGTAGGGGCAATGAGTTCGACTGTAAGGCAAATAGGAGCTACCATATATGCTTCAGGGGGCTTTTGTATAGGTGGGGCCGGATATTATAGCACAGCCATTTACAACAAATCTAACTGGATTAATTCAACCTATCTAGATATTTATGGTGGTGGAAGTAACTGCAATCTTCATATAGAGGATAATGCTTTAATCTTTGTGAATAACTCCTTCCATCTCTTTGCAAGCTATGTCTTGAGCGATGACATCAATGAGTCTATTACTCCAGATTACAATACTACCTTTACCGAGGCGACGGCCGTCTCCTCTCCATACTCCAAATACTTTTCTGCCGATGGAGGGGCTTATGGTTATCTGCTTTATAACCATAACGAGAGCTTTTCCTCCGTAGTCGCAATCAGGCTCCAAGCCTACACCTATAATCTTTCCGGCTACGTAAGGAACGTCTTCAGCAGCCAGGTAATAGCTAATGCAAACGTATCCCTAAACTTCAGTTCCGAAAACCACTCAACCATATCAGACAGCTCCGGCTACTACTTCTTCCAGGAACTGAGTGATATGTACAGCTACACGGTCTCAAAGGCAAACTACTCCAACTCCACAGGAACCATCATCGTCACGGGCACGAGCCATGATTTCTATCTCACACCGCTCATCCCGGACCTGTTTATAAATTCATCCTATATTGCAGTCGGGCCCGAATTCCCCCTAGTAGAACAGAACATCACCATAAACTTCACGGTCAGGAACGTCGGAGCCAACGCGACGGGTGTGGTTCTCGAGGTCTTCGACAATAATGTCTCTATCGAGAATTTAACCTTCGGAAATCTCTCGATGAACGAGTCGAAGACGATGAATATTACGAGGAATTACTCGGCGGTTGGATTTCATGAGATTCTGGCGGTGGTTGATCCTGATGATGCTGTGAGTGAGGTGGATGAGACGAATAACAATGCCACAGCGTGGGTGAATGTTGGAGAGAGATACTGGAATTGTGAGTATAGGACCGAGCATTTCATAATCAACCATTGCAGTTATGAGTATTTTATCTTTCCTACTGGCACGACTGTGGACCCTACTGACGATAATAATAACAATGTGCCTGATTTTGTGGAGAAGATGGGAGATTTTTTCGAGAAGGTTTATACTTATGAGGTTACTGAACTGGATTATTTGCCTGCAGGTGACTCATATGACAACGAGATGTATGGCTATCACGTGCAACTAATGGATATAGGTTCAGATTATGGTTTTGTCCCCCCTGCTTTAGTCAAACTACCAGGAGTCACTGGTTCCACTATACAAATAAATTCAGAACTATCATTTCATAATCTGCCGGACGCAGATACTAACGCTGATGGCATAATAGATGATACATTTCTTTTGAGCAATGCCGGCCACGAATATTATCATGGCATACAAATCAGATACTTGGATATACTATGTTTCAGTAACACATTAAGTAATAATGAAAACCTCTGGGTTATGGAAGGTTCTCCCGCTTGGATGGAGTATAAGATAGCTAGAAAATATTACCCCTCAATCGTCAAAGACGAAAGTGATGAACTGGTGTTTTTTTATAAAAGGATTGACCGGTTTATAGGGAATATATATGAAACTTTAAAGCAACAGAGCGATCATAGAAAGTATGATGCTGCTTTATTTTGGTGGTTTTTGGAAAACTATAAGGATTTAGACACTGTTAAGTCATTTTGGAGCAGTTTAGACCAGACATGTGGTATTTGGCGACAAGGAGGGGATCCAATATCAGCAATAGAAGACGCAACGGGAGAGGACTTCAACGACATCTTCAAGACATTTGCAAAGGCCAATTACTTTAGAGATAGTTGGTATCCTGATGATATTCAATATGCAAGAAACACGCCATTTACATCGATAAATCTTGAAAATAATAACTCTCGAGAAATTCCTGTTACATCTGGTGGTATTGATGCTATGGGAGAATACGGAGCATTTTATTTCAAAATAACAGATATTCCAGCTAACAGTAACACTAGCATAATCTTCGAGAGCACAACGCCGGGAGAGAACTACTTCATAAGCATCTTTCTGGCAGGTGTTGAAGATCAAGGCGAAACCCACAATGCTTCAGAGGGCTATTCAAAAATACTAAATTCCAGCGAAAGCGAAGGTACTGTCGTAATTGTGGGTCGGCTGGGTGATGACACGGGAGATGGAGACTACAAAATAACTTTCAGAGACATAAGCCCTAATAACCCAGAAACAAATCCAGAGATAAAACCTAACGAAACTATAAACGATACTAAAACCATTGACTCTACCGTGAAGCAAGCATACTTCAATATCGAGTGGGAAGACGGCGATCTTGATCAGATACTAATCGCACCGAATGGAACAGTCATAGATCCACAAAAGGCAGAGAGTGATCCCGATATAGATTACGTCGAAGGTTCAACTCTGGAATACTACCTCGTTAGAAACATAGAAGCTGGAGACTGGACATTGAACATAACTGCAAACGACACATCAGCGACCCAGAACGTCACCGTCTCTACGTCACTTAGCAGCAACATTACCTTGTATGCATCAACCGATAAAAACCTCTACGAGCCAAACCAGACCATAAACATAACTGCGAACCTGACTCAGGAGGGCTTAGGCATGAACGACTCTACTGTGAAGGCCACAATCATAAAGCCAGGCTCGTCGGAGAACATAAGTATGACTAACGAAGGTAACGGTATTTACAATGCCCTATACAATAACACCTCCACTGAAGGTTCTTACACGATAAAGGTTATCGCTAACGGTACGGTTGGGGGCACCAACTTCACGAGAGAAACTACTATGGGGGTTACAGTTCAGAGCCTTCCTGATTTTGAGGTTAACGTATCAGACATAATCTTCTCTAATTCAACGCCAAAAGCAGGAGAGAACATAACCATAAACGCCACTGTCTGGAATGTTGGCGACGCGGAAGCTAATGCCACTATCCTCATCTATGACAACACAACCTTGGTAAACGATACCTCTGCCATACTAGAAGCGGGTGGAAACATAACATTCTCGACTCTTTGGGAAGTACCAACATCAGGCAATCATACGATAAAGGTTGGGGTTGATCCCACCCACCTTGTTACCGAGAGAAATGAAAGCAACAATGACGCAAACAAGTCATTAAACGTAAGTCCTGCGATGAAGTTGAGGATGGTTTGTTGGACTGACCAGGTAGACTACGAGCAGAACGATAATGTTAATATCAGTTGCGACCTTTACAATTATGATTGGACTAACATTTCTGTGGACTCTGTGCAAGCAGACATAAACGGAACCGAACTCGACCTGACCCAAGACCAGAACGCATCAAACAGGTATTCTGGACTGTTCACGCAGACAAGCCAAATAGGTATTTACGTCATAAATATAACTGCCAGTAAAGCCGCTTATGTGAACTACACAAC
The DNA here is from genome assembly GCA_964549685.1 of uncultured archaeon. Classification (GTDB taxonomy): domain Archaea; phylum Altiarchaeota; class Altiarchaeia; order IMC4; family QMZM01; genus WALD01. The sequence continues at coordinate 11,448 of CAZJVE010000004.1, forward strand.
CATTCTGGCCTTCAAAATCATAGAAGCAACCTCAACAGCCAACTGCTCAGGTAGTGAACCAATCTTTTCTTTGGATTGGAACATTACCCAGTACACCGTTTGTGAGGATACTGACGTATCATTGGCTCAGAATAAGACAGTTAATTTTTTTAATGAAACACTAATACTTAATAGTACAGAAGTTAATTTGAACTCCAGCAGAATGGACTTTGGAAGTGCGGGGGTGCTCACTATGGACAACTCAACAATATGGTTTTGGTGACAAGTTGGATAAACGGATCAAAATCGGACTTAGTATAGCTACAATTTCCTTGTTTTTAGTCATACTTTGGCAATTGGGAATACTTGGTTATGATCTAAGAACCTGTGACCCAGACCCTAGTGGTTTTGGTGGTTTCGGGTGGAGCGAAATGCTCGTTGATACTGATGGGACGTTTTATATTAAGGTTGTGGACCTGCCAGGGCATCCAATGACTTTTACAAACATAACTATCAAATCGCGTAAACCCGGAAATATAGATTATATTGTTGAAACTCCCTCCCTGCCGTTTGTGGTAACAAATCAAAGGGAATTTTTAATAGCAGGAAGATATGAACCTGTGACAGGTATAAAAGAAGGCGAAAAATGTTGGTTTCATGTTGATATGTTTTTCACTAAATCTGTGGCTGGAACTACAATAGAACATAAAGAATCTGCGATTATGTCTGGCAGATTTGGTATCGTAGAGTTACCGGAACCGTGTTGAAGGGACACTTCTTAGCCTTCAGCAATCCAAATTCATACTCTTCCACGAATTCACTATCCCTCAAAGCACAGTGAATTCTCGCTGCTCGGTGCCATGGATTCGAATGGTGTAGTGCCTAACTTCCCCAACTTGTCTGAAAAATCCCGTCAAAACATGCATCATGCACGTTTTTATGTCTTCCATCAGCTATATTTAACAGGTTGGTTAATACCATTGGTTACCGATGGGTTGTTCTAGTATTAGTATTATTCCTAGCAACAGGATTAGCATCAGCGAAGACGCTGTATGTCAATGCCAGCGGGGGTGCTGACTTCGCCACCATAGGGAGCGCGATAACTGCCGCCAACAGCAGCGACGAGATTATTGTTTATAATGGGACCTACTACGAAGCCCTGACCCTTAACAAGCAGATTACGCTGAGAGGAGTAGATAAACCCACTATAGATTCAAACAGCAGTTCGAGTACTATTAAGATTACTTCAGAGGGTTGTGTCGTCGAAGGTTTTCGGCTGACCGGCAACGGCTCCAATATTGGAATGGAGGTCGGATCCGACAGAAATCTGATTGCGAATAACTCAATCTACGGAAATAATAAGGGAGTATCTATTGAAGGACCATTTCTTGGCTGGGTATGGGATAGATTTGAGTGGGACAGGCCGCAAAGCAACGTTGTTATCAATAATAATGTTTCAGACAACCATGATGGACTTTATCTCGCTCAGTCCTACAACGGCACTTTCATCAATAATTCCCTAACCAATAACACCTATAACCTCGCGGTTCGTGGAAGTGGTCTATATGACGATTACCTATATGACTACAACCAGAGCATAGACACTTCAAATACTGTAAACGGAAAGCCTATCTACTATCTATTCAAACACAGCGACGAGGTAATCGATTCCGCAACCAACGCGGGCTGCGTCTATGTGATAAACTCTACCAACATAACTGTCAGGGATCTGAATCTAAAAAACAATTATTATGGGATTCTATTTGAGAATGTGAGGAATTCCAAAGCAGTGAATCTGACTCTTAAGGATAATTACAAGGGAATTTATCTGGATGAATCATCAGAGAGTCTTGCGATAAACAATAATATTTCAAACCATATGTGGGGTATAGAGGTCTATGAGTCCTCCAATAATAATCTCATAGGCAACAGAATCGAAAATTCGACCTACTACAGTATAGACCTCAGAACAGATTCATTAGGAAATCTTGTACACCATAACAACCTTATAAACAACACCGGAAACGCACGTGATTTGACTGGTAGCAACAAATGGGACAACGGCTCCGCAGGGAATTACTGGAGCAATTATACAGGGACCGGTTCATACCCCATCCCAAGCAACTCGGAGGATAGGTACCCGCTAACCACAGAATACTCAAGCGACTGCACACTCTCATCACTCTCAGTTACAATCCTTGCTCCCTCATCTGACTTTTCTATAACCCAAAAATGTCCAAATTCAATCAAAGCAATGATTCGGGATAACTGTGGTAATCTGCTGATAGGGGCAAAAGTAGATGCATTAATAGCCAATGAGGACTCAACTCTAACTCTCTACGATGACGGCAGCCATGGCGACGACACAAGCAAGGACGGAATATATGCTAACAACTGGACCCCCTCCAGCAACGGCTCCTATGTTATCAACGTAACAGCGAGCGGCCTTGCACTGAGCGATGGGGAAGCACAGCTCAGCGGCCTGGTAAAGAATTTCACAGGAATCATCGTGAATGCCAGCGCCACTGACGATTCTGGAAACTGCCTATGGAATTCAATCACAGAAGGAATAGCATCTGCAGATTCCGGAGATGTTGTCTTGGTTTACAATGGAACCTACAATGGAGGCATAACTATCAGCAAGCAGGTGAATCTTACCGGTATTGATTACCCTCTGATAAATGCTAGCGGAAATGCTGTTGTAATCTCAGCTAATGGTGCTGTAGTGGACGGTTTTAGGATTGCAGGATCGAGCAATGGAGTTTATATACATGACCAGAGCAGTAATCTTATCAGGAACAATCTCATTACGAAAGGAGGTATCTATATACTGGGGACGGCGACTTATGTTTATGGTTACTGTGGGAACGCTGCCCATGATAACCAGATTATAAATAATTCTATCCAAGGAAAGATATTCCTGTACTGTACATATCTTGAAGACATCATAAATAATTCCATTTCCGGTGGATATGCTGGCGTAAATGCCCTTGAAGCGTATGGGACCTCTATCATTGATAATGTTATATCCAACAACGGTCATGGTATATTTCTACAAAGTTCACAGTTTGTAGAGCTCAACAATAATACACTCCTAGATAACAACTATAGTTTGGCTATACTTGGGCGTTCATCATATGACTATACTCATGAGATAAATGCATCAAACACAATAAACGGAAAACCAACTCTATACCTGATGAGTAAGGATAACATTACGATAGACTCGGCAAATAATTCCGGTTTTATAGGGGTCATAAATTCCAGCAATATCACGATAAGAAACCTGACGATAAGTAGTAGTTATCAGGGAATTCTTCTTGCTTATAGCGAATATTCCGATATTGAGAACGTTACACTTATGGATAACTATTATGGGGTTTACCTGGATAACTCATCCAATGGCTCCATTAATAACAATTTCATTGATAACTCCACTTTTGGTATACGTCTTCATGAGTCTGATGGAAACCACATCTTCGGCAACGAGGTCAGGAATTCAAGCAGCATATATAACACAAGCATATACCTCTCCAGCTCCTCAGGGAATCTTGTATATCACAACAACCTGATAAACAATTCTGGCCCGACAGGTTATGACAACTATGGCAGTAATGTCTGGGACACCGGCATTGAGGGGAACTACTGGAGCGATTACGCTGGCAATGATTCTAATGGCGATGGGATAGGCGATTGGGCCTATAATATCTCAGGAAGCAGCGTAAAGGACCGCTACCCGTTGATGCAAAAATATAACATGAGCTGCAGAAGGCACGGGATTTCAATTACTCTCCTGTCGCCTCCTTCAGTAACCGGGGATAGCAACGTATCCATTATAACAAGAGCCATTGACAATTGCAAGAACCTCGTTGCTGGTGCAGCAGCAACTGCAAAGATTGACGGGAATCCGATACCTCCCTTATATGAAGATGTAAATCATACCTATCGAAGAGACATATTCAACATTATCGATGGCTCTCACAGCCTTTACACCTGTGTCAATGACAGTTCAGGCGTCGGTAATTGCAGCAACACTTCCTTCAGGGTTGACCTGAAAACCCCATCCATCCTGAATATCAGCTACGACAAGGGCACGGTTACTCCTTACGAGAATATCAATTTCACCGTTAATGTGAGTGATGTATCAGAGATTGAAAGCATAACTCTGAAAGGTGTGAATGAGTTCAATTTCACACTGAACGGAAGCATTGGTTATCTCATCATGAACATGTCGTCCCTTGGTTACGTCAATGACGGTAATCACTCACTTCTTGTTAACGCAACCGACATAGTAGGCAACTTCAACACAAGCAATTTCACGATAAGGATAAGGAACCCGGACCTGGTTGTCGGGAATCTGTCATGGAACCCACAAAGCCCTGATGACGGAGAAATAGTCAACTTCACAATTAGAATCGACAATCTGGGTGGAATAATAACCTCTGCATTCCTAACGTCCCTGGAAATCAACGGCTCTCTTGCTGCACTGGAGACAAAATACAATCTTTCCGCCAACTCCTCATTCTCATTCGATGAAAACTGGAGCGCGTTCCCAGGGAACAATACATTAAAGGTAAAAGCAGATTATGCCACCCAGATTAACGAATCCAACGAGACCAACAACGAACTCCAAAAAATACTGGAAGTGGGTTATCCTGATCTAGAGGTCGTCAATATAACCTGTACCTCGGTAAACGTAACCGAAGGCGACCCGGTAAACATTACTGCAAGGATAAAGAATCTCGGCTCAAGCACAAGAAGAGAATTCTACTGCAAGATTCTGATTGACAATTCAACAATCCTTGAGGAATCCATCAACGGCTTGAATTCCAATATCATAGTGAATCTCTCCAAAGGCTGGAATTCAACCGGTATAGGGCAGCACATAATAAAGGCAATAGCGGACAGCGGAAACAACGTCTCAGAGTCCAATGAAAGCAACAGTCTCTCCATCTCAATCCAGATTAATCCAAATCCCCTACCGGACGTTCTTGTAAGGGTTATGAATGCCAGCGGCTCTGCACTGGAGGGCGCCTTGGTAGCTCTCATCAATACCACCAACATATTCAGCAATCTTACCTCCGAGAATGGAAGCGCATTCTTCAAGGACATACCTGTAGGAAATTACAGGGTCCAAGCCTACAAATCCGGATACTGGCAAAGCTCAACCAGCGTGGATTTGGAGATGGGAGAAACGGAAGAGGTAAACCTCACCCTGACCTCAAACAGCATAATATTTGGTGTTGTTAATGATGCCCTCACAGGAGACCCAATCCCAAATGCAAACATAACACTCTCCAATATCCTGGAGTATTCCACACTGACTAATTCAACCGGGGGTTATTCTCTTTCGGATGTAAAACCCTCTGATTACCAGATTAAGGCATGGGCCAGAAACTATGAAAGCAATACAACAGAGGTAACAGCGTCCGCTGCCGGAGTAATCCAACTTGATTTCTCCCTGATACCCTTCGGAGAGATTCATGGCGAGATTCTCAATTCCACAGGCAAGGTTTCAAACACAACGGTAATCCTCTATCGTGGAGACTCCTTCTCCTACTTCGTGAATAAATCCACCGGCGACTTTTCATTCTTCAACATAAGCTCGGGCAATTACAGCTTGGAGTTCTCATCCACTGGATATAGGACAGATACGGTCGGAATAGAACTAACCCCTGGCCAGAACCTCTCAAGGAACATCACGCTGAAAAGGAAGCCCTTCCTGAAGGGAACCGTAAAGGACAATCTAGACCAGACAGTAAGCAATGCCACAATTCTCATATCAAACGAAAACGCAGTCATAAGTTCCGGCAAGAGCGACGAGAACGGAAGCTATAGCATAATGCTCCCCCTCTCGGGCACCTTCACGGTAAGAGCATCAGCCCAGAACCACTACTCCAGCACGAACACAACGACCGTTGATTATGACGGAGAGAAAAGCCTAAACCTGACACTAAGAAAGCACGGCATTGTAACCGGCTACGTTCTTGACTCCGTCTCCGATTTGAGAATAGAGAATGCAAACATCTACCTCGACGGCTCATTAAAGGTTACAGGAAACAACTACTCCATCAGCGCAGAGGAAGGGATTCATCTACTGTCGGCATCCGCCCCCGGCCATGTTTCGAATTATTCCTGGGTAAATTTCACCTCAGGAGAAAACATAAGCCTTAACCTGTCCCTAAGTCCGGCAGGCAACCTCTCAGGCAATGTAACGAACTGGGATGGAGACCCGGTTGCAAACGCTTCGCTGACACTTGCAATGAATGGCCAGATAAAATCAATTGCAACAACAAATGCAAACGGGACATACAAATTCACAGGTATAATATATGGGAATTACACCTTGGAGGCATCTGCCTACGGCCACACCCCGGAATTAGCAAATCCGAGGGTATTTCCCCACCAGGAAGCCAAGCAGAACTTCTCGCTCAGGATGGCAGGAATTTATCCACATATAGACATCCCATACCGAATCTATTCCATAGGCGAAACGATAACATTCAATATCACTGCTACAGACCCATGGGATAATGTCACTAACATAACTGACATTTCCATCTCTCTGAAGAAAGGGAACCAGAGTGTCCCAATCCCGGCAGTAAGAATAGACAAGGGCTTTACAGCCAACTACACCATCCCCTCCAACGCAACCCTGGGCCAGTGGGTTCTGGCAATAAATATAACTGCCCTTGCCAACCTGACCCAGGAACTGGAAATCTTCCAGTTTTTCAGCCCGTTCTTCATCCAGCTGAGAAGCAACAGCAGCTACCTACAGAACAGCACCGCAATAATCCAGTCCAAGGTCTCCAGGTACAGCAACCTGAGCAGATTCCTAAACGACAGCGAGATAGACATAACTCTAACTGTCCTGAACCAGAGCAATCACACCGTTCTATTCAGAGCGCTGTCCTTCAACGAAACCCTGATTACATCAGACTTTATTCTGGATAATTTCAGTATCGGGAATTACACAGTTTACATCGCAGTAACGGACAATGAAGGAAACGTAATGAACGCCAGCAAGACGTTCATGGTAATACAGAATTTCTCCATAACTGTAGATACTGGTAGGGAAATCTACAACCGGAGCGAAACTGTCACAATCTTCGGAAACGCTAACCTTTCCAATGGAACGCCAATGGTCAATGCATCGGTCCAGCTTATCATCATCCACAACAAGGGCTTCAGGAGAACGGTATACTCTAAAACCTTAAGCAATGGCTCATTCAACTACAACTTCACTCCCTTCTCAGCTGAGGCAGGAGTCTACCAGGTTGTGGCATCCATCTATTCGGCAACCATAAAAAAGCAGGCAGACGCAAACTTCACTATCCTCGGTCTTCTTGCACCTTCAGCCAACGTCGAGATGTCCAAGAATTCCGTCCATGACCTATCACTCCCAATCAAGAACGTAGGCAACATCTCTCTCTCCGGGATAAACATCACTATCCTGAATTCCTCCCTGGAAGGAACGGCTCTAAGCATCCTGAACCAATCCGCTACGACAATACTCCCTGAGAAGGAGATTACAATGGGTTTAAAGATAAATTCCACACTGTACGCGAATTCCACGACCTTCACCTTCAGAATAAGCAGCACCGAAGGAGCCGTGGACTACGGAAGAATCCACCTCAACCTGTACTCAGCAACCCCTGCAGCAAAAGTAGACCCGTCCGTTCTGGAGGTGGGCCTGAACCCCGGGAATTTCACAACCTATGAGATAAATCTGAGCAACATCGGCCACGCAACAATGAAGGATGTCCGTATCACAGATGCCAATAACTCTTGGATACTCGCATCACCAAGCAGTCTCGGCGATATCGAGTCCAAGAAGAGCAAAACGTTCGACATCAGAATCCATGCGCCCCAGACACAGGGAATCTACGAGGATGAGATAAAGATACTGAGCAGCAACCACGAGCCGATTACAATCTATATGGCGATAACCGTTACCACCGCAAGAAACGGAAGTCTCTCAGCCCATGTCATGACCGAATGGGGCGAGGACATTTCAGGAGCATACCTCAGGCTGCAGAACCAGAAAGTTCCAACCCTGATAGAATCCTGCCTGACAAACTCCAGCGGAAACTGTTTATTCTCAGGGATTCCCGCAGGCAAATATTCATATCTTGCAAGTAAGGACGGTTACTACAGCACTTATGGGACCGTGGAGATAGAACCTGGAAGGAGTAAGGCGCTGGACATCACTCTCTCAGCCAAGATGATGGAAGTCACCCTCTCCATGACTCCCGTGAAAATAGGGGACCGATACTACATATACCTGAATATCACATATGACACGGAGATAGCACCACCTTATATCCTCCCCATCCCTGCGATTATGGACCACTACGTCGACAGAAACGATGTACTTACCGAAGGATTGCAGCTGAATAAATCCTTCACCATATACAACCCAGGGCTGGTCTCAATTCACAATATAAGTCTAATGACAGAGCTCAATTCTTCAGGCTATTCCCTAACCTTCCCTCAGGGCACGATAGAGAAGATTGAAGCAGAGGGGTCAGAGTCAATCCCCTATACTCTCACCATAGAGAAAGGCACCAGAGTATCAAACCTGACCAATAATTTTGCAGGCAAGATAAAAATCAACGGAAGTTTCATCCACTTCAAGGAGAATACGGACATAACTCTAAGAGGAAAAACAAGTGCTGAGGTCCATGTAAAGGTCTACGAAGCCGGCATCAGAGAACTTCTCGTCGAGCCCGACCCAGTATCAATCATAACAAACGAGAACTACAGCTTTTTTTCTGTAGAACCGAAAGGCCCGGAAGAAAACTTCATGCCCCCCATCAGCATAAAGAACGCCGGCAGTGGGGAGTGGGTATACGTCCTCAGCAAGGGCATCGGCGGAGCGGTGAAGTATGACCCTGCGGTTGCTATATTGGATGTTCTTGGAATTGGAGAGTTTATTAGAAGACTAATGCCTGGCGACAACTATGCCTTCTACTTTCTGGATGCAACTATAACAGAAGAAAATCAGAGTGCTCCAGTATCTATCAGCAGCACGGTGCAGGACCTAAATCTCAAGGACAGCTCTGTACTCAGCCAGATTGCAGCCAGCTATTACACTAAGTTGCTGGATGACCCATGGGTGACTCTAACACAGGATGAAACCGCTACAATGGAGACTGAAATTTGGGAACTCGATATTCCTGGCGAAGACGACATCTCCGACGTAATCTCCTTCAACCTCCCCGGGGTAGACCTGACACAGGGAATAATCACCTTTGCCTATCAATGGCGCTTCGATGAAAATCCAAGTCTGCATTCAATACCCCTAAACATAATCAACCTGAGATTTCCAGTCATCCAACTACCGGTTTCGTCAGGGACGACCAACACCACTACTGAAGAGGAAACAAACCAGACCACATGGTATGTCTCCTACCAGAATATAAGTAATCATACATACACTCCGCCGGAAGTAGACGAATCCCCAGAAAAACCAGAACTCGATGGAATTAAACCCCATCCAGTAGAAAACATACACGAAAGAGTCAAGCTCTCCATCTCCCAGGAAGCAACATTAGAAATGGACGCATTTGACGCCAAGCTGGACATGGAAAACAAGCTGGCTGACAAAACAATAACTAATGTAGTTTCAGAACTCAAGGTATTCGACGGCGGCGGACAGGAGAAGACCACAAACTTCCACATTACGGAAGCCGAACTAAGTAACATAGATGATATCAATGGCTCCGGTTCGATAACCCAGGGAAGCACAGCAACCGTGCACTGGACCCTGATACCAAAATCTGATGCCGGTGGTATAAGTGAGGACGGCACAACCTATCTGGTTCAGGCCTTTATTACCTACAAGGTGGAAGGCACTCCATTTGGCATAAATTCCACCGAGGAGAAGATTCTTGTCAGACCATCACCACAGATAACGCTGGACTATTACATCCCTCACAAAGTTGGAGCCAACAAAACCTTTAAGCTGGCAGTAAAGGCAACCAACGACGGCCATGGAACCGCAAGCAATTTTGCCATAGACTCCGCCCAGCCTCAAATCTACGACAACAAAGCAGAGCTGCTGATAGACTTTGAGATACTTGGCGATGAGTCACTAAAGGTGAGCTTCGGAGACATCCCTCCCGGCGAGAGCAGGATTACCTCATGGAGCATGAGCTCGTCCCTGAACGGAACCTTTTCTGCCTTTACCGCTACTTACGCGCACGAGAATTCCTTTGGAGCCATGGAGACCTCCGTCATCAAGGATGTAAGGACTCACATAATCGAGCAGGAAATAAACACGAGCAAGGAGTATCTCGATTTCCTAATAGATTCTGATAACGACACCGTTCCCGACACACTGGTTGACCCGGTTAATGGAACTGCCACTACTGTACTCTCTACAAACTACACTACTGTAGTTGAACTGCCATCCGGGGGCAGGGGGTTCACGATAGAGGTTAATGTAACAGACATCTTTAACTGGACCCTGATTGTAGTAAACGATTCTTATCTGGGCGATGTACCAATAGACGAGATAGTGTACTGGAATGGCACGCAGGTCGAGTCCACAAACTACTGGCTTCTTAACAACAAGATATACTTCGTGATTTACATAGTCAATAATACCCGATACAACATAACCTACGACGGCGCTGCCCCCCTACCAAAAGCAGAAATAGTAATAAACGAAATCATGTACGACCCGGACACCGATAAAACCGGGGAATTCATCGAGCTCTACAACTACGGCAATTATTCTGTGGATTTGAGCGGATGGGAGATATTCGATGATTCCGGTTCTGATACTCTGGCAGGATTCAATGGCAGCTCCTCCATTGTTGCTCCAGGCGGCTACGTAGTTATTACAGACAATGACAGCAAAGTCAATGTATCTGATAACGCAACCCACCTAACGACAGGGGATACTACTGTCTGTCATCGCGGTCTGAAGAACTCGGGAGAGCTGCTAGTTCTCAAAGACAAATGGGGAGATATCAAAGACCAAATAGGCTATTCCTCACCTATGAAGAAGTGTGACGAGAATTTCTCCCTCGAGAGGATTAATCCGCTGGAGAATTCCTCTAACATAAGCAACTGGGACCAGAGCAATGTATCGGGAGGAACACCCGGAATGACAAACAGCATCTATGGAAGGGCAGCAATTACTACGACTACTACCAGTACCTCAACCACTACAACAACTACAACATCCACTACAACTACATTGCTGCCGGCAAAGGCCCTGCAGTGTGGGGTCTACAATTCCTCCGAATGCACTGGTGGCAGAGGGAACCTAACCTGCATATTCTCACTATACAATGAAACCAACGCCCACGCCGGAAGCTGCGGCGAATACAGCAAGGCGGTCTGCTGCAACATCTCGAATGGAACAGTAACCAGCACTGTAACGACAAGCAGTTGCCCTGCCGGGGATGGTAGGGTGATTTCCATGCATTCGACGACCAATTCTCATGTCGCAATTTACGGCGTTGATAATTACCAAAACAACGTATGTTTGGACATTGACATAGCAAACGTTACCTGTACCACAAACAACCTTAATTGTCCGTCAGGCTACTATGGCAAATTAGCCTCAATCTACAGACCAGGAAATGCCCATGTAGGGAACTTTTCGTACTACAACTTCAAGGTATGCTGCAATGCTACTGAGGTCTCAACCACAACTACAACGACAACCACTACAATACCAACACTATCATCAGAAATTGTGATTAATGAGGTGATGTACGACCCAGGAGACGGCAACAAAGGAGAATTCGTCGAGCTATATAATGACGGAGATTATGCCGTAAACCTGGCGGGATGGAGAATCTCTGATTCAAGCTCGACTGATACTCTGGAAGGATTCAACGGAAGCTCGGCAGTAATAGTGTCCAAGGGCTATGCAGTCATAACAGCTAATGATACATCAGCAACTCCGCTGGGGAGTTCAACCCACCTGAGCACTGGAGACAAGAGAATCGGAAACGGCCTCAATAATGGTGGAGACATTGTTACTCTAATCAACACCTTGGGCAATGTCACGGACAGGATTAACTACTCACAGACGCCTTGGTGCGACGATAACCGCTCGCTGGAGAGGGTCAGTACCGATGAAGATTACTGGAATGAGAGTCTTGAAGATGGAGGAACCCCTGGATATGCTAACAGCGTTTCACAGGGCGGCCCACGAGCAGTTCTTGATTATTACCTCCCATCAGAGGTGCTGGCCAACAAGGACTTCAAGATGGTGATAAAGGTCAACAACGAAGGCCAGGGAGCATTGAAAGACTTTGCCATAGCTTCTGCCCAGCCCAAGGTAAAAGGAAAATCCAAAGCCAACCTTAACTGCCAGGTATCCAATTCCTCCCTGGTGGGCAAGGGCAAGGGGAAATCCCTCATGATGAATTTCTCGGATATTCAACCAGGGAAGAGCAAGCTCGTCCACTGGACCATGAATACTGACGAGGACGGAAATTTCACAGAGTTCGAGGCCACCTTCCGCTATCAGAATCCTGCCGGGAAGGTGAAGAAACTTTCCACCGAGATAAGAATTCACTTATTGGAGAGGGAAATCTACACCAACAAGGAGGATTTTGACTTCCTTGTAGACTTCGATAATGACGGAATCCCCGACCAGATACTGGAATCCATCTACGGCAACACGACCAATGTCTCCAAGGTTAACTATTCCATTCACACCCAACTTCCACCACAGGGGAAGGACTTTAGCATCGAGATTAACAAATCCGGCTGGATATACATCCCTGTTGAAGACCCCTACAACAATACAGTATCCATAGAGAAGATAACCCTGGAGAACGGCACAGTTCTTCATTCACAAAATTACTGGCTGGATGATAATAAAATCTATATCCTAGATGACCCTTCGCAGACATACAATATAACCTACAACCTTTCTCAGGAAACCACAACGACAACTACAACAACGCCCCCAACAACCACGACCCCTGCACCGGAAACTACCACTGTTCCAACATCAACTACCACGACTACTTCAACAACTACAACACTCCTGCCCGGCACTTATGGGGTAGTAATAAACGAAATCATGTACAATCCTAATCCATGCAGCGATTCCTATTGCGAATGGATTGAAGTCTACAACCCAACGAGCCAGAGCATAGACCTGGGCGGCTGGTATCTCTGCGATGACAAATTGCTGGAGGGATATGTTGACTATCAGGACGGACTGGTCCATTCTGCCAACGGGATGTTAATTCCGTCTGATGGCCATGCCCTTATTACAGATGGTGGCTCTGGAACACTTTTCTATGCCAATCTAAGCGTGAGTCCAAATCTTATAGCCCTGCACGTAAATGCAAGCAGCATGTGCGGAGGTCTTGATAACTCCGGAGAAGAGATTACACTCAGCAACGAAAGCATTACCATTGCTCTCTCATCCTCCTATTCAAAATCAGGACTGGGAGACTCGATAACCTACGACAGCTCATGGGGCGCGAACGGCAATGGCTATTCTCTGGAGAGGATAAATCCCTCTGCTGACCCGGCCGATGCAGCGAACTGGGGCCAGAGTCTTACGTTGGGTGGCTCCCCTGCTATCAAGAACACGATATACTCGCCAGGGGCGAATGAATCCACAACGACCACCTTAACCTCCAGTTCCACAACAACCTCTACAAGCACGACATTGGTGACGACATCTACGACTTCGACAACATCCACACTTACCACAACCAGCACATCTACCACCACACCCATCACAACCAGCACCACCTCTACTACATCCACGACCTCATCATCAACCAGTACAATAACATCAACAACGACCAGCACCACAAGCACAACGACATCTTCTTCAACCACAACCTCGACAACAATCCATGTAGATGATTTTGATTCTGCGAATCCCTCCGCGAAAGAGGGCGAGATTATCTGCAAGCCGGACGGAAAGGAAAATTATAGAGAAACAGGAATTGATTGTGGCGGCCCCTGTGGACCATGTCCTGAGACGACTATTGCTACTGCATCTTTAATCACTACCATGCCCACAACGTCCGTTCCAACTACGACAACGTTATCGGCCACAGCACTACCAACTACAACAACAATACCCTCTACCCCCGGAATCATCGGCAGCGTTATAGCGCTATCTCAGGACTGGGCCGGCGAGCTTTCAATCGTCGCGATACTCCTCCTCCTATCAGCAACAGGATATGCGATGAAGAAAGGCCGGGGCAAGAAAAAGGGACAGTATTCGCTCTCGATGGTCTGATAAACATTTATACAAGAATGAGAAAAATAGTATTTAGGATGGAGATGAGAGATTTTTTAATTGGTGGGTTTATTGTACTAATTTTATTCACAGGCTGTACTGATGGAGGAAACCCGCTCAGCACGGGCCCCAAAGAGGTCTCAGTGGACCTAAGCACTCCGGAAGGGGTGATTGAGGCTTATTGGAAGTATATTGATGTTGGGAAATATGATGAGGTGTATGATCTATTTTGTGATGATAGTTACTTCGATCAGATTAAAGGTGGTGGTGCTAGTAAAAACTATTACAGTAAGGAAAGTTTCATGGATCATATGGTAAGTGCTTACGGAGAACAAGGCGAGAAATTAGATGCGAGTTCCCCAAAGATTACAGGGAAAAACTTACTAAGCAGCAGACGTGCTAGCATTTATGGGATAGGTACAGCGGCAGAGGAGGGCTACGGTATAGGTTGTGAAGCAGGTAAAGTATTGGCTAGTAGCCCCAGTGGACGGCGGGGTTGGGTAGATATCCGCGGTGGTGGAATAGTGGTCAAACACAACGGTAGATGGTGCATCGCAAGCGAGTGATAATTCTAATGAATTCTCTTTCACAAGGATTTATTCTGGAAGACCAAATGATTAATTGATGGAAAAATTTCTCTTAGTTATCATTCTGGGTATCGTGCTCCTTTCAGGTTACTGGCTCTATTCGGGCCAGCAGGAAATGACTGGGACTCATACTTTAATATCATTACCTAAAGAGATCGAAATCGTGCACCAGGGCTATAAAAGTAGATACGAGCACAAGGGAATCCCTATCGAATTTTCTGAAAATTCAATCAAATACAAAGAAAAGAAAGACATAGAAGATATCAAAGCGGCATTAACGCTGATCAAGGACAAATCACCTGAGGATTATCGAATGGTTGAAACATATGTAGATGAGATAACGATTATTATTGTAGTAATGTATGGTGGCACAGGTGGACAATATACTAGGGGGACAAAGGATATTGATGTAATGCTGCAGATAATAAACCCTAAATGTGTCAATTGCGATTTGACATCTGAGGATTACGAGAGGTTAGCAGGTGTAATCGTTCATGAGGCATGTCATTCTATGAGGTACAATACAGGCGTAGGGAGTGCCTTGGGGCTTGATGAAAATATTTCCCGTGAGGCCATTGAGGAAGAAGCTTGCATTGGAATGGGGAATGATTTCCTGGAAAGGATAAGGAGTGAGCACAGACAGGAGCCATATTCTGCTGAGGAGTGATTCGGTAGGATCGAATCCCCCGGAGTTAGGCACTACATCTTAGCAAAGTTAGGCACTACAATCAAGTTTAAATAACTCTAAACTAATCTATAACTGAACAAGGGTGGACCCCAGGATTTTATTTATGGGCTGCATGTTTTTTCTCATTCTAATCAGCTCTGCAGATGCAGCAATATATAACTGCTCCAACTGTTCCAACTGCGAGTCAGCAATCTCAGATGCTTCGGCCGGGGACACGGTCAACCTTTTGGCTGATATAGCAAACCAGTCCTGGAACTGCATCGTCTGGGACAACAGCAACGTAACATTCGACTGCCAGCAGCACGGTATAGATGGTACTGACACCCTCTACGGAATTGTCATGGAGTACGACAAAGGAAACGTCATAAAAAACTGTGTGATTACTGACTTCATGATGGGGATATACCTCTATTATTCCGACAACAACCAGATTGGCGATAATACTATAGAGTCAAACACCGGCAATGGAATCAAGCTGAGTCATTCCGCTGGCAACCTGATATCCGGCAATACATTGAAATCAAACACGGAGGACGGGCTCTATGTCTTTGGTTCAGGGAGCCAGGACAACACCATTCTCAACAACCTCGCGAGCTCGAACAACTACAACGGAATCTACATCCGCGACTCCTCCAGCAATACCCTCACAAACAATACTGCAAACTCCAACGACGACCACGGAATCCGCCTTCGCGAGTCCTTCAACAACACCCTCACAAGCAATACAGCAAACTCCAACACAATGGACGGAATCAGTTTGTATGATTCCTCCAACAACACCATTACAGGAAACACCGCAAACTCGAACAGCTATTATGGAATCTACATCGTCTATCCCTCGGGCAGCACGGTGAACTCGAACGAGGCGTGCTATAACGATGTAGATGATATCCACCTCTATAACAGCGAGGATAACTCAGGAGATGAGAACACCTGCGACACGACCTATGAGTGGAACGATGAAGGAGCTACTGGATGCACCAATGCCTGCGGGGCTGCAACATCGACCAGCAGCACATCTACATCAACCTCGACAAGCACGACACCAAGCACGATAAATGTTACTACGTCTACATCCACATCGACCAGTACAATATCGACAACCAGCACTACCTCAACCTCGACAAGCACAAGCACAACAACCCTGCCCTTGGGGGAGACTACCTGCAGCAACTGCTCCGACTGCAGCAATAAACTGAACGGAAGCTACTCCACAGTCAGGCTTGATGCCGATATAACCGAACACAGCCACAACTGCATAGAATTCAATACAAATGGCACGGTGTTCGACTGCCAGGGCCATATCATTGATGGGAACTATACTTCCCTATCCGGCAGCGGAGTTTATATCTCAGACAAGTCCTCCAACACAGTAAAGAACTGCATAATCACGGACTTCAACCGTGGAATCTACGTTTACTACTCGCCCAGCAATACTCTCATAAACAACTCCGTCTCGAGCAACATGTATGGCGTCCATCTCCACATGTCCAACTATAGCACTATCGACAGCAACACAGTGGAATCGAATCTGGATTTCGGCATTCTCCTGTCCTTTTCCAGCTACAGCTACATGGCGAATAACAGGTTTTGCTCACACGGAGTCCTGGATATATTCCTGGAATACGTTACAGGAAATTCCGGCGACGAGAACACCTGCGACAGCCCCGGAGGATGGAACGATACGGGAACAACCTACTGCACATATGGCTGCAGTGCAGTAACGACAACAACAACATCAACAACCTCCACAACCACAATCCAGCCCCAGGTAATGCTGGCGAGAATTCTCCCTGATGAGGCCCTTCCGGGCGAGAATCTAACGGTCACACTTAGTCTGGACGTAAACGAATCGAACACCCCGAACAGCATCGGTATAACTGAAACACCGCCGGCCGGCTGGGAGATATTGGAGACGTCAATAGACGGCAACCTTCAGTCAGCACCCGGCTCGATAGAGTGGCTTCTCTGGGACATGGGCACATCGGTGGAGGACATGAATATCACATACACCTTGCACGTGCCAGAGAATGCAAATGGAACCTATTACTTCAGTGGGGAGTTCATGTACTACCTGGGCGATACGCGCACGGATGACAACATATTCGGCGATGAGCTGATAATCGTCAATGGAACATCCGTCCTGAGGCCGCACCTTACGGTCTCAAGGGGCAACACAACAATAAACGAAAATTACATAGACCTCGAATTTATTGTAGAGAATGATGGCAATTCAACGGCAGAGAATATAAGCGTCTGGACCTGGCTTGCTGGGTTCATTCCTGCAAGGGAGACCACCTACAACTACAATTCCAGCAACTTCTCGTTGGAGAGCTATGGTTCTGCCGTAAAGCTCGTGCTGAACTCGCTGGGGTCTCAGACCTCCACCAGCATGCGCTTCACCGCAGTGCCTGTTCTTGCCGAGGATGATGTTGACTACGAGATTGATTCCACAGGCCATGTGGACGTAACCTACATTGACAGCGACGGGGTTGAATACTCCGAAACCTTCACGACATCTGCAAGCATCCAGGAGCAGGACGTCTACTCGGCAATCTCGGCCTCGGACTACCTTATAGTTACGAACCCTTCAAGGCTCTACTCCTACTACTCCAATGCCGATGTCCATAGCCTTCTCCTGGTAATGAGCAAACTGGCAAGGGAGGAGAACGGCGTTCTCGGCTTTGTTACGAACTATTCGGCAGAGTCCCTGGAGAGACTGATAGACAACGGATGGAACGGCAGGATGAATTCCCAGTGGAGGGACGACGGATTCCTGCTCCTTGTCGGAGAGACCGAGATAATCCCGTCCTGGGACATCAGCTTCGATTGCGAGGGCAGCCTCCCCCTATCCCTGACGGCCACGAGCTCGGATAACGTCTATGCCGACATACTGGAGGGCGACTCCTATGCCCCCGAGCTGTATATCGGCAGAATCATAGGGAATTCCGCCAGCGACCTGGAGAATTCCATCACGAACTCAATCGACGCCTCTCTGCAGAGGGACAATGCGCTGATTGCCAGTGGAAGCGGAAACGGGTGGGAGAGCTTCCTCAACAACGCAATCGAGGCTGTAGACATACTGAGCGACTGGTTCAGCACAACCCGGCTCTACATGGGCAACTACAGCACGGACGGGGAGAAATTCAACGAGTTCAGCAGTTATACGAGCGATGCCGACCTGATATTCTGGAGGGACCACGGCTCCGAGCAGTCCTGGGGCACCGGCTTCATCGATACGGACAATGCAGCCAGCCTGGACTTGAGCTCCCTTCCATTAGTCTTCTCATCCGCATGCCTCACCGGGCATTATCAAAATACCTACAGCCTGGCCGAGGCCTTCCTTGCCAATGGCGCTGGAGTATTCATCGGCTCGACCGAGGTCAGCTACCGCACATTCAACAACGAATTCTCCAAGACGTTCTTCAATGAGTTCATGCACTCTACTGAGCGGCCGGTGGGCAAGTCACTGCGGGAGGCAAAGAGGGAGTTCAGGTCTGCAGGAACCGGCTCCTGCCAGATGAAGGCCCTGCTTGGCTATACGATAAACGAATACAACCTCTATGGCAATCCGAAGCTCGGCTCCAGTTCGATACAGCAATCAGAGCTGATAGGAATACAGACCGTGGAAGGGCCGCTCTCCTCCCTCAATGTCACGGTTCCGGACTACACTGTAACTGAGATGTTCAGCGAGCACTGGGTCGAGATTCCCAGCGGCAACATGCTCCTCGAGCCGGGCAACTGGCAGATACCCTACTACAGGACAGCCATATCCTATCCTGCGGGCTATAAGGTACAGGGCGTTTCCATACTGGAAAGGGACGGTCTTATGCAGGCTACCGGGTTGATCATCCCTGAAGTGAGCATGGAGACGGGTGGAATTCCAACGGATAAGAGCCATGGCGTATTGCCGCAGAACCCCGGCTTCTATCCCAGCTCCGACTTCAGTTGGGAGACGGTCGAATACCTTAACGGTACAACTATCCTCGTCATCTCGATGTACCCGTTCTACTACGATGCCAATACGACTGAGGTTCAGTTCTACAAGAACTACTCCTTCGGAATAAGCTACAGTCTATCTTTTGTGACTATGGGCCGGGTGCAAACGGACAAGGAAAACTACCTGATTGGAGAGCAGGTCAGCATAAGCTTTGACGCAAACAACACACAGATACCCATAAACGCCACCGTCAATGCAACGATAAGGTACTATGGCAACAACGAGATTGCAGACTCGATAGGCCCCCAGACAATCAGCGTGGATGCCGGCGTTACGGAGGGTCAGATATACTGGAATTCCACCGGCTTTGAGGCAGGGTATTATCTCGTCAGCGTGAAGCTGTCAGACCCCAACGGATATGAGCTGGACTCAGCAACCGAGAGATTCAGACTTGGTTTAGTTTCCGGTGAGATGGCTGATTTCTCGGCGTCGCCCCAGAGAATACGGATAGGGGAGTACGCGAACATTTCGCTAATATTCGATAACATCGGCACAGAGAACATCTCCGGTTCAGCCGCAATAAAAATCTACAATTCAAGTAGCTCTCTAGTGGGGGAGTTCAACCACAGTTTCACCAACCTGAACCCCCTGGACGCAGTTGACTTCTCATTCATATTCACTCCTTCGGCTGTCGATACGTACAAGATAATCGGCTTCATCCTCTACGGGAGCGAATCCACAGAGCCGCAGGAGATTAACATGACTGTGGGGTGTGCCATGAGGGGAGATGCCCAACCCTGTGACTCCATAATCGAAGACCTGGAGTTCCTGCTTTACCTGGACCTATGGGGCCAGGACGAGGTGGAGAATTCCCAGGTTCTTGAATCTGTTGAAAACTGGATAGATTATGGTAGCTGTGAGATAGAGGGGGACACCCCGCCATGCGGCGCTGTAGAGCTGGCTGAGGTGATAGATTTTATAACTGAGTGGGATGCAGGAAGTGCAGATTTGGAGGACGTAATCGATTTGATAAACGAATGGGTGCCGGAGTGAAATGAGAAATTCGGACACCAAAGCAATTATATCCTATCCCATCTAATCTATAATTATACTTTTTTCAAAAGAAACTTATAGATTAAAGATGAATTCGAAATTCATAACTCTTGTTGCCGTTTTAATCCTTGTTTCCACCGCATACGGGCAGGAAACAACCCCCTATGCTGTTGTTGGTCGCGTCTATCAGCAGGATGGCGAAACACTCCAGGCCGATGCTGCCATCACCCTTATCTACCTACCGACCGGCGAGACCCTCACTCAGGATTCCTCGGCAAGCGGCGACTATCTCTTCGACATCTCGGACTTACCCGGCGGCTACGAGGTCGGGGAGCAGATACAGATTATTGCCGAATACAACAATTCCGGGGCGAGCGTCATAGAGACGATAATCGAGGACGGCCCCATATTCGCCCAGAGCCTCGTTCTGGGCCCGCTGGCAGATAACGTCTCTGTCGTTCCGAACTATCTCCAGGGCGGCGAGACTGCCGAGGTTACTGTAATAAGCCTCGTCGTAAACGCTGTCGTCAATGCAACAATAGAGGGGGCAACGACCTTCCTTACCCAGGGGGAGCTGGGCACATATTCTGGCTATATTACTGCCCCCGACGATGACGGCGTCTATGTAGTTGATATACTGATGGAAAGCCCCGAGGGCACAACTGCACACTACCAGGAACTCCTGACGGTCGACAACCTCCCGCCCTCTCTCGTGATATACTATCCAACTAACGGCACCGCCACAACCAATCTGACAATACTGGTTGACGGAATTACTGAGCCGGATGCGACCGTAACCGTGGACGGAGTCGACGTGAACGTATCTGAACTGGGGAGATTCAACCACACTGTGACACTGGAAGCCGGCACCAACACCATCGTAGTTGATGCAGAGGACAGGGCAGGCAACATAAACCGGACGAGAGTTACCGTATTCCTCTACGCGCTCTACATCTCTGAGGTTTCGGCAGACTCGGTCCAGCTCGGCGAAGGGACCACAATCTACGCCGAGGTTATCTCAACCTTCGACATAGCCGGCGTAATAGCGCAGGTCCTCTCGCCTGACGGAACTACCCTGAACTATCCGATGGTTGAGGCCGACGGCGGCTATGATGTTGACATCCCGGAATATGACATCGCCCAGATAGGCGACTATAACGTAACAGTAACTGCAACGGATGTAAACGGAAACACAACCAACGGAACCGGATGGTTCGAGGTTTACGGCACGAGAAGGTTCTACGGAGATGTCCTGGATTCCGAGAGCAATCCCGTTTCCACCACATTCAGTCTCTACAGGCCCGGAACCGAATACCTCATCCATGAATTCATAACCGACGTCTTTGGTGAATATGATGTAACGATTCACAGCAGGAATTACGACCCAATGCTTGAATTCTCGGACATGGAATTCAAGCTGAACAACATAAACTTCACCCCGCTCCATGACGACCCCATAGACGTAGACCTCCTGGAAGGCAATGAAGTCTATATTGCCACTACCGAACCCATCAAGGGCTTTGCGGTCGATACAAACATCACAGCGACCGGCATTGTGGAGATTACCTACTCGCAACTGGAAATAAGCAACGAGGAGCTGATTGAGATTTATGGGTGCAACGACTGGGACTTTGGGAACAAGACATGCAGGGGCTTATGGACGGCCCTTGACAGCCAGGTGGACAAGTTCGCAAACACCGTAACAGCGGCAATAAGCAAGCCGCTGGAGTCAACCGCCTATATGGCTGTGGAGGCCTCAAAGTGCGGCGACGGGGAATGCATACTGGAATATGGGGAAACCTGCAGCACCTGTCCGATTGACTGTGGCACCTGTCCCACGGGAGGGGGAGCGACAGACGTTTCCGGGATAGAGGCAACACTTCTCATCCTGATAGAAAAGATAACCATTCTCGAGGAGAGACTTAATCTCACTCAGGAGCAGATAAACATAAACCTCGAAAGCCGGGAAGTGACAGAGTATCTGAGGGGCGCGATATACAACCAGACGCAGGACATGGCCCTCCTTCTTCTCGCGAAAAAGGTCGAGCTGGTTTCCGGCTACCAGGTCGTTTCGGCTGAATTATACCCTGGCGAGTTTACAAAAACGTCCATAAGAATCAAGAACCCGTCCAACAAGAGCACAACAATGGCCGTGAATATATCCGGAAAGGTCGTGGACTTCATAAGCTTCGAAGAAGAAGCAGTGGAGTTAACGCCCGGCGAGGAATCTGACCTCATAATAAACACCTTCATTCCCGAGGGAACGACTGCCGGCAACTACTATGGTGAGTTAACCTTAACCATCGCAGATATAGCCTCGAATATACCTGTAAATATAAGGGTCCTCGAGAGGAGGGAGAGACTTCTTGACCTCAAGATTAACCCCCTTACGGACGTTATTGCCCCCGGAAGAACCCTCCGGGTTGATGTCAGTCTTTACAATCTTGGAACCAAGGATGTCAATGTCGAATTCCTGCTCCAGCTTGTAGATTCCATAACTAACGACATAGTCGTCGAGAAATCGGAGAACATATCCATAGCTGCGGGGGCAAGCATCCCCCGGATAGAGGACCTCAATATTTCCGAGGGCGTCAGGGAAGGAAAATACATAGTGAAAGGCATAGCCCGTTATCAAGGAGAGGGAGAGAGGGAGGTCGTTTCCATATCCTATGTTGACGTTAGTAAGTCATTCTTTGAGTTGCAAATCTTTGGCATACCGGTCTGGATAATCCTGCTTGTTTTCTTCATCGTAACTCTGAGCTATGTAGCATTCCTCCTCTACAAGAGGGAGCAGTCGAGAAAGAAACGTTATCTCGAGCTGGTTGAACTCAGGAGCCTGCCACAGCCTGGACCGCGCTCAGGAGTCATCGGCAAACTGGCGGAGACCGCAATAAGGGCATTTATGCCGGTAGACCGGCTGCAGATGCATACTCTTATCGCAGGGGCAACCGGTTGTGGAAAGACAGTTGCTGCCCAGGTTCTGGTTGAGGAAGCACTCCTGAAAGAAGCCGCGGTCCTCGTTTTCGACCCAACTGCCCAGTGGAGCGGATTCCTGAGAGCGAACAAGGACGCGGGAATGTTCCGTCTCTATCCAGCATTCAAGATGAAGGACAGCGACGCGAGGGTCTTCAACGGCAACGTCTACACGATAACGGAACCCGGCCAGAGGATAGAAGTAGGAAAGCACATCAAACCTGGAGAGATTTCCGTGTTCTGCCTACATAAACTCGACCCCTCCCAGATTGATTCGATAGTCGAGAATACGGTAAGGGAGGTCTTCCTTGCGAACCTTGAGGAGACACCAAAGCTAAGGGCCCTCTTCGTGTATGACGAGGTCCACCGCCTGCTGCCAAAATTCGGTGGCTCAGGAAAGGGTTTCACCCAGGTCGAGAGGGCAGTCAGGGAATTCAGAAAGTGGGGCATAGGTCTTGTTCTGATTTCGCAGGTTTTGTCGGACTTCGTGGGAGAGATTAAGGCAAACATAGGTACAGAGGTTCAGATGAGGTCCCGCTATGAGGGCGACCTAGAAAGGATTAAGATGAAGTACGGCGAAGACATCCTGCGCTCAGTTGTGAAGTCAGCTGTCGGAACCGGTATGGTGCAGAACGCGGAGTACAACAAAGGAAGGCCATACTTCGTCAGCTTTAGACCCCTGCTCCATAATCCCCACAGACTTTCCGACGAAGAGCTTGACAACTATGACAAGTTCAACAAGGAGATAACCAAACTCAGGGATAAACTGGAAATTCTCAAGAAGGGTGGAATTGACGTATTCGACCTGGAACTGGAGCTGAATCTGGCACTGGACAATGTGAAGAAGGGCTCATTTGACGTGGTCAAGATGTATCTGGAATCCCTGGGCCCAAGGATAGAGGACGAATTCTCCAAGATGGGCACCGGGGAGAGGGAGAAGGCCGAGGCCAAGGCAAAAGAGGAGGAAGAGAGTGCAAGAAGGGATGCTGAGAAAGATGCAAAGCACGGGGAGATGCTTGAGGGCCTTAAGGAGAGAAGGGAAGAGAGAAACGAGAAGTGGGAGCGCCTAAAGACGGAAAAGCCCGAGGAAAAGCCATCTCCTGAGAAAAAGGAACTGAGCTCCGATGAGAAAAAGGCGGGTGAGAGGGTAAGGGAGATAATACGCCGTGGCAGGGGGGGCGCTGAGGGGAAAAGAGCGCCGTCCAGACGCCCCCTAGGGGAAAAGCCAGCCGAGAAACCACCTGAAAAGCCACCGGCTCCTCCAGCAGGGGAAAAGCCACCAGAGAAACCACCTGAGAGACCACCAGCTCCTCCAGCCAAGGAAAAGCCCGCTGGAGAGGACGAGGAGCTGAAGAATATGCGCAAGGAGGTGGAGGAGCTGAAGGAGCTTCAGGAAGAGCTAAAGAAGTCTGGAGGCAAGATAACCCCTGAGATGAGGAAGAAGATAGAGGAGAAACTGAGGGCGAAGAGGGAAAGGGAGAAGAAATCGTCAGGCACATAAAAGCACCCGTCTCAAATCTACACTTTTTATCGTCTATTCTTAATATATTTCTATCTTATAGTATCATCCATTCTGTCCCCTTCCAAGATGATAAACCCCTTGCGCAAACTACTCAAAAAACTCGGTCTGGGCGCTCTTGCAACCAGGGAGAAACCCGCTGAGGAAGTTAAGGGTGCAAAGAAGAACAGGATAATAGCGGTTGCGAACCAGAAAGGCGGCGTGGGGAAAACAACGACTGCTATTAACCTTGCGGCCTATCTCGCCATGATGGAGAACAAGGTCCTTCTCATAGATATAGACCCCCAGGCCAACAGCACCATCGGACTCGGGATAGAGAAGGACAGCATATCCGATTCGATAGCCGATATACTCACCGACAAGGCAAAGGTAAAGGACGTAATTCTCCCGACAAAGGTTAAGGGACTTAGCATTATTCCTGCAAGCGTCCATCTGGCCGATGCCGAGATAAAACTGGTCGGGATGAATTTCCGCGAGACAATCCTGAAGAATTCCATTAATAACCTGACGAGGAACTACGATTTCGTCCTGGTAGACTGCCCTCCCTCCCTCGGTCTTTTGGCCCTGAATGCATTAACGGCAGCAGATTCGGTCGTAATCCCTGTCCAGTGCGAGTATTTTGCTCTGGAAGGCCTGAACGAATTCATGAATGTCGTAAGCCTGATACAGGAGAGGGTAAACCCCGGGCTTGAGATAGACGGCATACTCCTTACGATGTACCAAAAGGATACAAAGCACGTGAATGAAATTCTCAAAGACATCCGGAAACTGTTCGGCGGGAACATCTATGCAACAGTCATCCCCCGGGATGAGAAATTCCCCGAGTCCTCAAGTTTCGGGAAACCCATCGGAGTCTATGATAAGAAGTCCGACGGGGCCAAAGCGTATGAAGAATTAGCCCATGAATTTTTGGGTCAATAAAAATGGCAAAGAAATCAAAATCTAAAGACTTAGAAGCGCTGATACCTGCTTCCAGAGCTAAGAAAACAAAAAAAGTCAAGGAGTCCGAAGTAAAGGATTACGGAAAAGTCGCTGACATTTTGGATATGACAAAGGACTATCTTGCAGAGGTAGAGACGGAAAAGCAGAAAGTAGGGGCGGAGATGAGGAAAATAATGAAGGAAAGAGGGGAACTGAGAGATGAATGGAAGAACATAAAAGAAACCAGGGAGGAGGTAGAAAAAGCCAAGGAAGATCTGGAGAATGTTCTGAAGACAAAGGCCAAGAAAGTGGCAAAGGCCCTGCCAAAGGCCGTGGCAAAAAGTCAGGCATTGAGCACGCTTATTCCTGTAACTGGCCCCAAAGAAGGCAAAGGACCAAAGGGCGATGCTGGAAGCCTTCTGGGATTGGCCAAGACGTACCTTGCAGAGGTTGAGAAGGAAACCCGTGAGATAGAGGTCATGAGGGGGGAGGTGGAGAAGGAGGCTGCCAAGGTCGAAAAGGAGTGGGATAAAATACAGAAATCACGGGAAGATATAGAAAAGCTCTTAGAGAAGAAGGAGCAGGACGAGAAGGAGATAGACCGGCGCAGGATTGAGGTCGAGAAGGAATTCGCCAAGATAGCCAACGAATGGGAGAAGATAGAGGGGATTCAAAATGATACGGATTCCCACCGCGACAAGCTCGACCAGGAATTCATCAAGGTTGGGAAGGAATGGACTGAAATCAGGAAGAACAAGGCTCACCTGGAGAAGGAGCTCCAGAAGAAGAACCTCGACATGGACGAGGTTGACAGGCAGAGGTCAGAAATCGACGGGGGCCTGAAAAAGATAGGCCACGAGTGGGGCAAGCTGGAGGAGACGAGGAATTCTATAGAGAAGCAATCAACCGAGCTGGATAGGGAATTCGGCAAGCTCAAGGAGGAATGGAGCAATCTCAGGAAAAGCCAGGCTGAACTGAGCGAGGCAATGAAGAAGAGCGAGGTCGACCAGGAGAAGATAGCTCATCAGAGAGAGATAATCACGGAGGAGATGAAGAAGATAAACGGAGAATGGAGCAAGATAGACGAGGCTAGGAAAGAGATGGAAGAGCACCGAACCAGCATTGCCCATGACTTGAAGAAGATAGATGAAGGCAAGGCGGAGCTTGAGGAGTACATGAAGAACAGAGAGGCCAGTAACAAGGAACTCGAAGAACAAAAATCCTCCCTAAAATCCGAACTCTCAAAAATCACCGAAGAATGGTCGCAATTGCGCGAGAATCAGGCAAAGCTGGAAGAAACCCTCAGCAGCACTTCCGAATTCAACAAGAACGTTGAGGAGCAGAAGAGGCACATAGAAAAAGAGCTGAGGAAGATAGACGACGAGTGGAGGAAGATAGACGAGATTAACAAGAGAAGAGAAATCGACAAGAGGGCAATCGAGCAGCAGAATAAGGAGATAGAGGCCGGGCTGAGGAAGATGGGCGAGGAATGGAGCAGCATAGAGGAGCACAAGAAGAAGATTGAGGATGACCGGAAGACCGTTGACCTGGATCTGGCCAAGGTAAGAATAGAATGGGACAAGCTGAAGGACGGAGAGAAAGAGTTCGATGAGAGAATGGCCCAAATCGAGGAGGAAGACAGAAAGAGGGGTTCCGAGAGGGACGAACTCGTCAAGCTCAGAAGGAAAATCGACGAAGACCTTGGCAGGATAAAGCTGGAGTGGGACAGGATAGAACTGACACAGAAGGACATACAAAGGGAAAGGGACGACATGACCGAGGAATTAAACAAGATAGAGTCCGAGTGGCAGAAGATTCAATCTGCAGAGGAGGACCTCAGCATAGAACTCGGCAAAGGAAAGATAGACCGGCAGATGGTAGAGAACATTATGAAGAAGATAGACCGGGAGTTCAAGAAGGTACACAAGGACCTGGCCAAGGCCAAGAAGGACAAAACCAGGATAGACAAGCAGAGAAAGGCCATCACTGGCGAACTGAAGAAGATTGCCGAGATATGTGAAGGGGTCGCAGAGGAGGGCGAGAAGGCCATAAAAAGAATTCCCAGGGAGATAAAGATTCCGCTACAACCAAGCAGGGATATGGAGCTTCTTGAAAAAGAGAGGGGCAAGCTAAAGGCCGAGTGGGACAGGATAGAGTCCGAGTGGGACAAGCTGGAGAGCGTCCTCTACGAGTCCGGCGTTGAGGAGATGATGCATGACGTGAAGCTCAAGCAGGCGGGGCTTGAGAAGGAGAAGAAGGAGATTCTTGCAAAGGAGGAGAGACTAAAGTCGTTCATCGAGGAGGACGAGTTCGAGATAGAGAAGAAAAAGAAGGAGCTTGAGCTACTGCTTCTGGAGGACGAAAAGAGGCTCAGGGAGAGGGAGAAGGAGTTGCTAAAGGAAGAAAAAAAGCTCAGGGGCAAATACTCGGACATGAGGCAACTCTTCAAAAAAGGAACAAGGTGAGATGGTCGAAGAACTGAAGAAAAAAATCGATGAGACGAAGGCAGAGGTCCAGGAGAGCTGGAGGCGAATCGATGAGCTCGGGAAGGGAACACCGCAATCACTGCCAAAGCCCAAGGAGCAAAAGAAGCTCGAGGACAAGAGCAACGTAAGCCCGCTGAAGAGGGCGATGACAAAGGTGGGCCTCAAGAAAGACGGAGATAAGGAAGGCGGCGACTGGACCAGGGTGAAGAGTAACATTGACTGATTGCTTTTTTACCCCCTAAATCTACTATCTAATCCTATGTCAATCCAAGACGCTCTAAACTCGCTCAGGAACGGGAACTTCGTCCTGATTCATGATTCAGATTCCAGGGAGAACGAGACAGACTTTGTCATTGCTGCCGAATTCATCACGCCGGAGCACATAGCCCGGATGAGACGGGACGGCGGCGGCCTCATCTGCGTTGCCATAGGAAAAGAACTGGCAGAGGAAGTGGACCTTCCCTTCCTCGTCGATGTCGAAAGGCAATCAGCCGATAAATTCAAACTCCTTGAATTCACCACCCCTAATGACATCCCCTATGATGAGAAGTCCTCTTTCTCAATTAGCGTGAACCACAGGAAGACATTCACAGGAATTACTGACGTGGATAGGGCATTAACAATAAAAAACATGGCGGAATTCTTTAAGAAAAAGGAGAAGTCAACCGAGGAATTCGGTAGCGAGTTCCGCTCCCCAGGCCATGTATTCCTGCTCCGCTCCTCCGGGATTGACAACCGGGAGGGCCACACCGAACTATCCACCGCCCTCCTTAAGATGGCCGGCCTTGCTCCAGTGGCTGCAATCTGCGAGATGATGGATTCGGAAAGCCATAAGGCCCTCTCCAGGGAAAAGGCTCTTGAATACGCTAATAAGAACGAAATCCCATTATTAGATGCAGGGGAGGTAAAGAAGGGACCATGAAAATCGGAATCTGTGATACAGCCTTCGCAAGGTATGACATGGCAAGAATTGCGACAGAAGAGATAAAGAACCATGTCTCCGGAGTCAGGATAGAGCGCTACACAGTCCCCGGTATAAAGGACTTGCCGGTTGCAGCAAAAAAGCTTATGGACGAGAGGGAGTGCGACCTCGTAATGGCCCTGGGAATGCCCGGCAGTGAGCCGATAGACAAACAGTGCGCCCACGAGGCATCACTTGGAATAATACATGCTCAGCTCCTGACCAACAAGCACATAATCGAGGTGTTTGTCCATGAGGACGAGGCAGAATCAGACAAAGAGCTCGCAAAGCTCGCCGATAAGAGGACAAGGGAGCACACAATCAATGCCATTGACCTCCTTTTTAACCCAAGGAATCTTGAAAGGATGGCAGGCACGGGCCAGAGGCAGGGCGGAGAGGATGCAGGGCCGCTGGGGATTTAAATAAGCAATCGAATAAATAACTGCAAAATGGAAAGAGTCAATCTAGGCATCGTTGCCTCAGAATTCAACTACGACATAACTTATGCCATGGTGCAGCTTGCAATGGAGCACGCAAGGTTTCTCGGAGCAGAAGTCGTTAAGATAATAAAGGTTCCCGGCGTCTTTGACACGCCGCTCGCAGTCAAAAAGCTGATGCAGATGCCGGACATAGACTGCGCAGTCGTTCTCGGTGCAGTAATAGAAGGGCAGACAGAACACGACGAAATCGTTGCCCAGCACGCATCCAGAAAGATTGCAGACCTCGCGCTTGACTACGGCAAGCCGGTCGGTCTCGGAATCTCAGGCCCTGGGATGAGCAGGCTCGAGGCACATAAGAGGGTGGAATACGCCCGGCGCGCAGTAGAAGCAGCGGTAAAGATGTGCAGGGCCCTCGGCGACAGCGAAACAGGAGAAACGCACCTCAGTAGCGTAGGCGGCTTTGAAGACTCCGATTCTGAGACAAGTTCCGTCTTCAAGGACTTTATGGAGATGGGCTAGTAAAGCTTCAGCTCCCCAGTAACCTTATCTATTTCTTCCTCTGGAGCAGGACCTATCCCGACACAAGTCTTCGTCCCTGCCGGAATCTCCGTCTTCCCTTGATCCTGAATCAGATCGGTCGGCAGGCCCGAATCCTTCGCATCCATAAAAACCTCAATCAGCTCCTTCTCGTTCTCCACCTTCAGCACGGACTTCTTCTGCCCCTGCCTGAGCCAGTCTTTTTTCCACTCACTCTTGTCTGCTGCAGAAACGGAGGCATGAGCCACCTGTGCAGACAGCTTCCCCTTGCTCAGATTCAAGTCCTTCCTTGCCACAATGACCTGCTTCAGCTCCATTAGTTAAATATTCCATTCCAATAGTTTAATATGTCGAAGGAGTTATGGGTGAGGGCAGACGGCACCGATTCCTGGGAGGAGAGAAAAGAACTCGTAAAGACGGCGCTGGAGAGCGGAGCCCAGGCAGTTCTTGTTAATGCAGGCGAGGAGAAGCTTGTAAGGGAACTGGGAAAGATAAAGGTAGTTTCAGATGGGGGAGATTCAGACATATTTCTTACTAATGATATTAAAAAAATAAAAAAATCCACTGCGTTCTACTGTGAGATTAAGAGCAAGGAGGACGAGCGCCTCATAGCCGAGGCGGGCAAAGCCGCGGCTTATGTCATAATCAATGCCAAGGACTGGAAGGTCATTCCCCTCGAGAACCTGATTGCCGAGCTGAAGGGCAAGTGCAGTATTCTGGCCGAGGCAGGCACAGAAAACGAGGCCCGCCTGGCCCTGGAAACCCTTGAGATAGGCACCGATGGAGTTCTTGCCAGCGCAGATTTCCAGGAAGTCAGGAAGATAAAGAACCTCATAGACTCCCTTTCGGCTGAGAAGCTGCAGCTGAGGACAGTGAAGGTCACTGCCGCTGAGCCGTCGGGAGAGCACGACAGCGCGTCCATCGACACCTGCTCAATCCTTAACCTCGGCGAAGGCCTTCTGGCAGATAACATCCTAGTCCACTCAGACACGGAGAAAATCCCCTGGATGGAACCGACGCCGTTCAGGATAAATTTAGGTATTAATTCGAAAATTAAAATTCCTGATGGAATTAAATCAGTGAAGGAATTAAAGCCAGGAGACGAAATTCTTTCTGCTAATTTCGAGGGCAGGACACGGAGGCTCGTAGTCAATGAAATAATCTCCTCAAAGAAGAAGATGCTGAAGGTCAGCGCCGATAAATCCGAGCTAGTTATCCCAGACGACTCGGCCCTTGTTGGAAGAAAAGGGAAAAAGATTCCCGCCGGAAAACTGAAGCCCGGAGATGAGATATCTATTTCTCAATAATCGTCTCTTCGACGGCCATTCCGAAGTGCCGGCCCATTCCTTCTTTATCCACCAGGGCAAGAACCTTATCTCCAGATTTCAGATTGACCACCGAGACCGCTTTGCCATCCTCCGTCACGAGCCTGATTGTCTCGGCATTCTGCAGGAATGAATGGAATTCCACCTCCCCGCACTTCGCCTCAACAAGGAGAAACGGCCTCGTTTCTATCTTCGACCTGACCACCTTCACCTCTCTTTCCTTCCCTTTGGAATCCACCGCGAGGAGGGGGTCGCCGCCCTTAAGCTC
Source organism: uncultured archaeon (assembly GCA_964549685.1). Lineage (GTDB taxonomy): Archaea > Altiarchaeota > Altiarchaeia > IMC4 > QMZM01 > WALD01. The sequence goes on from CAZJVE010000004.1 coordinate 43,367, forward strand.
GACCAGGTAGCGCGTCTTCCCTCCTGGGACTAGGACATAGGCAGATACAGGCCCTGCATTTACTCTGAATGGCCTAGTCTCAACATACGGATTCTCAACAGTTTCAGAATGAATGAGAAACATACCTCTCGACAGAGAGCCGATAAGCATACCCTCGCCCAGCTTCAGCTCGGTGTCGGTGTCTATACAGACCCTGTCCCCCGAGCCGACCTCTTCAATCTTCGTTATCTCAACAAGAGAGAGTTCCATACTTTATCCTCTGGAAACGTAGTAGATTCCAGACAGGGTGACGATGACAACCAAGATGAGACCAATCCATAGCGTGGAATCATCTCCTGCTGCCTGCGGTACGGTCGTCCCTGTCCCAGACACGGTCGTCTCCGTCCCAGGCACTGTTGTAATTTCCTCGCCACCTTCATAACCTGATAGCGTGTCCCTCAGACCCTCGACCTCGCCAAGGGCGCCGCCGGACGGGTCCGAGTCTGTAAGCCTCATATCAAGGTCCGAGAGCATCCACTCTATCTTCTGGATGGACGCATCCAGTGCATCAGAATCCTCCGTGCTGTTCTTCAGGTTCGAGAATTCCTCCTTGAGTTTGTCGAATTCCTCCTTGAGGGACTCCCTGCTTCTCCCTGACTGGTTCAGCTTCTTACCTATGCTGTTCAGCTTTGTTATAACGTCCCTTATCTCATCGGAGCACTCTGTTATTGCACCGCCGTAATCAGAACTTTTCACGCAGCCCACTTCTGCTTCCCACTCCATGCCTATGGGGCAAACGCACGCTGAATCATCCTTCACCCACTCACCCTCTTTTATTCTGCACCAGTTCGTGCAGCCCTCGTCTCCCTCACCAAGGCAGTCGCAGCCAAGGCCTTCCCATATCTCTTCCTCAGCAGAATATCGCAGGCACGCCCACTGACAAACAGTTCTGTTCTCCTCCGCAAGGCCGACCATGTACCAGGTGCCGTTGGGCATCGGGTTTCGATGTCTGTCATCCCCTGCAAAGTAGTACTTACACTCCCCTGTTTCAGGGCTTGCTATGTGTGTTGGAGGCAGGTATCCGGCAGCAGCCCCCATAACTATAAACATCCCAACAATAACCAAAATATTTTTAGTTTTCATTTTAACTATAACTATTAGGATTAAGCTTTTTTATTTATTTAACAGGATTAAGCCCTTATTTATTTAACCTGAATCCATTATAGAGACTAATATGTTTAGAGGCAAAACAAAGAAGTCCAGGAACTGGAGAAGGTACGAGGCAGGCAGAGTGTCTTCCGACACCACTGTAGGGGAGAGGAAGGCAAAGAACATAAGGGTCAGGGGGGGGAAGGAGAAGGTAAGACTCGTTGCCGATAATTATGCTCATGTAATCATCGACAAGAAGCCCGTGAAATGCGAAATTCTGTCGGTTGCCGAGAATTCTGCCAACAAGGACTTCACTCGGAGGAACATAATCACGAAGGGAGCAATTCTGAAGGCAAAGACACCTGAAGGGAAGGAGATTCAGATAAAGGTCACCTCGAGGCCGGGACAGGACGGCCTGCTAAACGCAGTTTCTCTTTTGTGAGCGTCTGGTTAGCATATGCTAAAGCCAGACCAATAGTTAACTAATACTAAATTTATTACGCTAACAACCTTACACGAAAATGGCGAGGAAAATAAAGGTATTCGACACGACGCTGAGGGACGGAGAACAAACTCCCGGAGTGGCACTGACCATAGACAACAAGATTCAGATAGCCCAGGCCCTGGCCGAAATGGGAGTCGACATAATCGAGGCCGGCTTTCCCATGAACTCGGAGCTTGAATTTCAAGCTGTCAAGAAAATTGCAAAGGAAATCGACACGACGGTATGCGGGCTTGCAAGAGCGCTGCAGTCTGACATAGACTCGTGCATTAAAGCCGATGTAAATCTTGTCCATACATTCATCTCAACCTCGCCGCAGCATCTGAAGTATCAGATGAACAAAAGTGAGGATGAAGTCTATGAAATGGCGGTAAAGGCAGTGGAATATGTCGTCGACCACGGCCTGCCGTGCCTTTTCTCTCCGATGGATGCAAGCAGAAGCGACCTCCCCTACCTGATAAGGGTATGCAAGGGCGTGGAAGAAGCAGGAGCGGAGGTAATAAACGTTCCCGATACCGTGGGAGTGATGTATCCTTCCCAAATGAAGGAATTCATTGCGAAGATTCGCAAGGAAATCAAAATCGACCTGGACGTCCACTGCCACAACGACTTCGGGATGGCGGTGGCCAACACCCTTGCAGCAGTCGAGGCGGGCTGTAACCAGGTTCAAGTCGCAGTAAACGGCCTCGGGGAGAGGGCAGGAAACGCGGACCTAGAGCAAGTCATTATGGCACTGGAGGTTCTCTACAAGACAAAGACCAACATAAAGACCGGGAACATATACCGGACGAGCAAGCTTGTTGAAAGGCTGACTGGCGTGAGAGTGATGCCCAACTTCCCGATAGTCGGGGAGAACGCATTTGCCCATGAGTCAGGAATTCATGTTCATGCAATCCTGAAGAAGGCCGAGACCTTTGAGCCCCTGAAGCCAGAGATGGTCGGCGCAAGGAGAAGGTTCGTCATTGGAAAGCACGTTGGAGTCCATGGTATAGACGCGAAGCTGAAGGAGATTAACCTGGAGGTCAACAAGGAGCAGCTGAAGGACATAACTCAGAAGGTCAAAGATTTGGGCAGCATGGGCAAGAAGGTATTCGAAGAGGACCTTGTTGCAATAGCGGAGGATGTCATAGGCAAGGTCCCGGACAAGGACGTCATAGTCGAGCTGAAGGACATGAAGCTGAGCGCAGAACTCGGAAAGGAGCCCGTAGCAACGGTGGTACTCAGTGTAAGGGGCAAGGAGAAGAAGGCCACCGAGGAGGGCGTAGGCCCTGTAGATGCAACCCTGAGCGCAATCAGAAGTGCAGTCGGCGAGAAGAACATAACTCTGGATGAATTCCACCTTGACGCAATCACGGGGGGTTCTGACGCCCTTGCTGATGTGACTATAAAGGTATCCGACGGAAAGAAGACGACCATGGCGAGAGGAGTCCATGAAGACGTGGTCATGGCCGCGGTCATAGCCTTCATAAACGGCCTGAACAGGATTCTGAGACTAGAATCTAAATAGTATATATAGTCCCCCGATTTATAACTTCTTATCTATATCGATAAGAGTTGGACACCAAAAATATACAAAAAGTTCTGCTGCTCTTCCTCCTTGTTTATGTATTTCTTGTCAGCATAAAGCTGATGGGCGCATCCTTCCAGCTATTTGGCAAGGACTTCGCCGAATTTCTCATTGCAACCACCTCAGACCCGCTAACCGGCCTGCTTATCGGCATTGCTGCAACCTCGATAATCCAGAGTTCCTCTACTACGACATCAATCGTCGTCGGGTTGGTTGCAGGGGGAGGCCTTCCACTGAGTGGTGCAATCCCCATCATAATGGGCGCCAACATCGGGACAACGGTAACCAACATAATCGTCTCCATGATGCACGTCACAAGAAAGCAAGAGTTCGAGAGGGCATTCTCCGGAGCGGTTGTCCACGACTTCTTCAATGTCTTTGCGGTAATACTCCTCTTCCCACTCGAGATGGCTACCCACATCCTGGAGAATTCCGCAACATTCCTTTCGAATGCATTTGTTGGGGTGGGCGGGATGACCTTTATGGGGCCGCTGGACTATCTTGTGAAGCCCGTTGTTGAATCCATAGAGGACCTGACAGGCAGTTCACCCGATATAATGCTTGTCCTGTCTCTAATCATGCTATTCCTCGCCCTGAAGTTTATGGTCGATACATCCCGCTCCCTGATGATGACCAAGTTCGAGGTGCTGATTGACCAGTACCTCTTCAGGAATGCCTCCACGGCGTTCGTTCTTGGGATAATTCTCACTGCCCTGGTGCAAAGCAGTTCCGTAACCACATCGATAATAATCCCTCTCGTAGGGGCCGGGCTTCTCACCGTCAGGAAGATATTCCCCTACACCCTCGGAGCAAACATAGGGACTACGATAACTGCCATACTGGCTGCTCTTATCACCATGAACCCCATAGCCATCACGGTCGCCTTCAGCCACCTCCTCTTTAACATATTTGGAATAGTGCTAATCTATCCCCTTAGGGAGATACCCATACGACTCGCTATTGGTTTTGCAAAAATAGTAGCAAAGTCAAAGAAACACGCAATCCTCGTCTTGGCCATATACTTTTCACTTTTCGCTATCCCCTTGATTTTTATCCTTGCATTTAAATAAATATGTTGCGTGGTGTAAATGTTTAACGATATATTTGGCATGTGGAAGAAGCAGGGCCTTATGAGCCAGGCACTCAAGAACCTGGAGGAGATGTTCAAAGACAGCCGCTGTATGTTTGAGAAGTCAACAAAGGCACTCTTCAATAACGATAAGATAGACGTTGACATATACAAGGCAGACAAGAACCTGAACAAGCTGGAGATGGAGACGAGAAGAAAGATACTCGAGCATCTGTCAATAAACCCGCAGCAGGACATAATCGCATCATTTATCTTTGTCGATGTTGTCAGAGACTTAGAACGGATAGGGGACGTCTCCAAGGCAATAATGAAACTGAACGAGGACTACCCCAAGAAGTTTGAGCCGGGCGAATACACGGACGTTATCACATCCTCCAAGGAGAGGATAGACACCATGTTCGACCTGACTCCAAAGGCCTTTATGGAGGCCGACAGGGATTCTGCCGGCAAGGTGGAAACAATCTATGAAGACGAGGTAAGGGTAAAGCTTGACAAGCTGGTCAGGAAGATAATGGACGACAAGGAAATAGATGTAAAGAAGGCCATAGCATATACTCTGGCGGCAAGGTATCTCAGGAGGATAAGCGGCCATCTCGCTAACATAAGCAGCACCGTCGTGAGCCCGTTTGACAGGGTAAGGCACGACAAGGTGGATATAGATTAAAGATGAGGTCCGACAGAATCAAAAAAGGACTGGGGAGGGCCCCTCACAGGGCGCTACTCTATGCAACGGGAATCTCGAAGGAACAGATGGACAAGCCGTTCATCGGAGTTGCGACATCCTTCAGCGACGTCGTCCCGGGGCACATAGAAATGCGAACCCAGGAGAGATTCATCGAGAAGGGAGTCCATTCCGGAGGGGGCCACTCGTTCTTCTTCGGCGTTCCAGGAATCTGTGACGGGATTGCAATGGGTCATGAGGGAATGAATTATTCTCTCCCTTCCAGGGAACTGATTGCAGACATCATAGAGTCAATGGCCATGGCCCACGCCTTCGACGGCCTTGTTCTATTGACAAACTGCGATAAAATCACTCCGGGTATGCTGATGGGTGCTGCAAGGACCGACATCCCCTCGATAGTCGTTACGGCCGGCCCCATGCTATCCGGTAGATACAAGGGAAGAAAACTCTCGTTAGTCAGGGACACATTCGAAGCGCTTGCAAAGTGCCAGGCCGGAGAGCTTCCGGAGGAGGAGGTCCATGCCATGGAAGAGTGCGCATGCCCCGGCGTTGGCTCCTGCCAGGGCCTCTACACCGCCAATACAATGGCCTGTGTTACCGAAGCACTGGGAATGTCCCTGGAGGGCTGTGGAACGGCCCTCGCAGTATCAGCCAAGAAGAGGAGAATCGCATTCAATTCCGGCACGAGAATTGTCTCATTAGTCAAGGAAAATATCACTCCAAGAAAGATTCTGACAAAGAACGCCTTCGAGAACGCCATAAGAGTAGACATGGCCATGGGCGGCTCTACAAATACGGCATTACATATCCCTGCCATCGCCAATGACGCTGGCATTAAAATCGAGCTGGACCTGTTCGACAAAATCAGCAGGGAGACCCCGCACATAACCAACATAAGGCCGGGCGGTGAATTCTTTATGGAAGATGTTGAATTCGCGGGAGGAATCCCCGCTGTTCTGAATATCATCAAGGACATGCTGAAGGACAACCCAACCGTCACTGGAAAGGCGATAAAGAAGATTGCTTCCGATGCCGAGGTATCTGACTCAGAGGTCCTGAGGCCCCTGGACAACCCGTTCCACAAGGAGGGAGGCATCGCGGTCCTGAAGGGAAGCCTTGCCCCCAACGGCTCCGTAATAAAGCAGAGCGCGGTAAACCCGGACATGCTCAGGCACGAGGGCCCGGCAAGGGTCTTCGACTCAGAAGATGATGCAATAAAGGCAATCTTCGGCAAGAAGATTAATGAAGGGGACGTAGTCATCATCCGCTACGAGGGCCCAAAGGGCGGCCCCGGCATGAGGGAGATGCTCTCTCCCACATCAGCAATCTCAGGTATGGGCTACAAGAAGGTCGCGCTCATCACTGACGGCAGGTTCTCAGGAGGAACAAGGGGACCGTGCATCGGCCACGTTTCTCCAGAGGCAATGGAGGGCGGCCCTATGGCCATAGTGAAGGAAGGAGATGCGATAGAAATCGACATCCCCGGCAGGAAGCTGAACCTCAAGCTCTCGGACAAGGAAATAAAGGAAAGGCTCAAGAACTGGAAAAAGCCCAAGAAGAAACTAACCGGGCTCCTTGCCCGCTATTCTAAGCTTGTCAGTTCTGCAGACAGGGGCGCAGTATTCTAATCTTCTATAATCTCTACCCTCTTCATCGCACCGGCAACGACCTCATTGTCATAGATGATTCCATCGAATTCTCCGCTGTAAAGCAGCTTGGCATTTATCCCGTAAAGTCCGGCGTCGATGGTGAGGTTGTCCTCTAGAGCAGGTATCATATACTCATAATCGAATGAACTCTCCCCGGCCGGGATTTTCACTCTCTGGGAGTTGTCAATCCTGTCACAGCCGGAGCGAATCCCTTCAACCTTCAGCGTTGCCATTCCGATGTCCCTTTCACTGCCGACCCTGACGAGAACCTTCACCGTTTCCTCAAGTTTATATTCCTCCTTTTCAGTCTCCACCGAGATGTTCAGTGTGTCCTCCAGCTCGGGTAGCCTTCTTCTCTCCAGTTCGAACTCGTTGGAGTAGTATGTCTCATTCCTCTCGCAGCCGGATACCTCGCTGTCAGGGCAGCCGAAATACAGGTCGAACCTCTCTCTGTATGTCCCCGGGTCCAGGTAGTTGTTTGCCGACCGCCTCGTCTCAAGGGAGAATTCCTTGCTCTCGCCGGGAGCCAGGCTGTGGGTAATCTTGTTTTTCTTGCACCTCTTTTCCGATGATGGCCCCCATTTGTTCCAGACCTCCTTTTCGAGAACAAGGTAATCGCAGGATGCAAAATGAGCATCCCTATCGAGGCCGTTCTTGACGGTTATGGTGATGGTCTCAGCCTGAACATACTCTTCTTTATCAGTCTTTATCGTAAGCTCCCCTGCCTGGGGAACGGTCGTTTCCGTCCCTTCCTGTTTCAATCCCTGTTCCGCTTCCTGATGGACACAGCCAGCGAAGAGCAGAAGCACAACCAAAAACATAATTCCTTTCATTTTTTGAATTCCTCAACGGCTCCGAGAATTGCTTCAATGAAATCATCTGCCGTTGCGCCAATTAATTGCACGTCGTTCTCGGAGAAATAATCATTGACCGTCTGCTCAATAGCAGCCCTCTCGGATTCAACTCCTGAAAGGGCCTTCTCAAGCCCCGTAAAGTCTATGTCGTTTACCTGCATGAAGTCCCCCGTAATTCCAATGGCCCTTATGCTGTCCCCCTCAAGATAGGCGGCAACCCTTATGATGCCCTTTTCGGCGGGATGTATGTAACTGACATTGGAAACGCTGCAGTGCCCTGGCCTGAATATGAATTTCAGGTCTCTGAACTGCCCTATTTTCTCCTCCCATATCTTTCTCTCCTCGTCATTGAGCGGCTTCTTCTCCAGTTTCAGGCCGAGGGATTCTTCGAATCCCTGCAATAGATACTGCCTTAATTCGGCGGGCGGAATCTTCCTGCCCAATTCAGCAGTCAGTGTGGTGATTCTCTTTTGCGCCGAGGGGACGCCCTTCTTCTCCAGCTTATGGGCCGGAATCTTCGCAATCTGCTTGTAGGTCTCAAAATCCAGGTCCCAGATGACGCTGCCGTAGACAAGGACGGCATCGCTCTTGCTCATGGCCGTCATCCCTCCAATTTTCTTATCGTCTATATTTATGTCATTAACTGGGGTGAAATTAGCGTTCAGGCCGAGCTTTTTCAGCCCGATTACCACTCCTTCGGAAAATCTTTTGAAGTTCTCCATCATATCGCTCGAGGCATCTTCCCTGCTGACGCAGACGCCCCAGGCAGTATTTCCCGGGACCATGAATCCCGCCCCGCCCCCGGTCTCTCTCCTCTCCAGCTTTATACCCAGGCGATTACAGGCATCCAGGTCACATTCCTCCTCAGCGCACTGGTTCCTGCCGAGAGAGAGAACATTACTTGGACACTCTTCAAGAAAAACGGTATTCGGACTGACTCCCTTATTCATCCCGTCAAGAAGGGTCGAGTGGATGGCATTGCACTTGAACACCTCGTCCTCCCTTACCTCAAGATAACGCCACAACATCATGAATCTTAAATTATAGCTATTACAGAAATAAAAACAGTCAGCGGATTATTCCTCTTCCCCTTCAGGAATCTCTTTGGCCTCTTTTTTTGCCTCCTGAATGACACTCTTGATTTCCTCCTCCATGCTCTCCCCGGCATCCGGCTTCTCTACGGGTTCCTTTTCCTTGACCGCGGCCTTCTCCCCTGCCGGCAGAGTTTCCCCCTTCACAATCTCTCTCTCCCTCTCGACCATGCCCTCACGGCCCCTTCGCGTGTCCTCAAATTCCTGCCTTGCAGTCTCTTTTTCTCTAATCTCCTCTTCGACCCGGTGTCTCTCCTCTATCTCCCTCTTCTCCTTCTCGGAGCGCCACTTCATAATCACAAATATTATCATAATTATGACTACCACGGCTATACCTACGTTGAATATGTCGCTCAACCTCTCCGTCTCCCCCAACATCTTTTTATTCGAGGAAATCAAATCCTCCGACTTCGAGATTCCGCTGGAATGGTTAATCTCCTTGTAAAGACCGTTTGCCCTTATCGAATAATCCTTGGAAACCTCGTAGTTGTTAAGCTCGAAGTACCTCTGGGCTTCAGCATAATAGTTGTTCGCCTCCACCTCCTTTACAATCCCCGCCTGGATGGATGAATTCAGCTCCTGCAATTTTTTGTATTCACTGTAACAGCACATACTCTCTTCATCACATTCCATCCCCCTAAGGGTGTCGCTTCCGTTCTTCACATCCGCGGTTGCCAGCCCATAATCTGCCGACCTGTAGTATCCCTCTGCTGATATGTATCTCAGATTCACATCGTCCATATACCTCAGGCTCTCCTCTATCTTCTCCTTCAGGACTATACACTTCGACATACCTGCAGAGTAATCTATGGAATCAAAGAGCCCATAGGCATTTTCAACCCTCTCGCTGGCATTCTCGAAGCATCCGGAGCCGAAGAGGACATAGGCCCTGTCATAATGGTATTCCGCGTCATCCTTGACACTCATCTTCCCCCAGTCCACCCTTATTCTGTCCTGGAGATCCTCGACCACGCCAACCTTATCTGAATAGGCCTTCATCTTGACACTGTCATCTGTGCTCCTTGCCAGGTCGAAGAACGTCTGGTATATGTCGTGCGCCATTGCGGCAGTAGTATTCGCATTAGCATAATCCCCCGTCAGGTAGTAGGTCCTTGCTTCCCTGTAATATCCTTCTGCCTTTTTGTTCTGCTCCGTCTCGTAGATTGACATCTCGCTATAGATGACGTCCACCAGTTCCTGGGCCTTTGCAGCCCCCACCTCATCATCTATCTTCAGGTAAAGCCTCTTCGCTTCCCCGACATATTCCAAAGCAGTGTTATAGTTCCCGTAACCCCCCATCCCGTAATACTCCTGCGCCCTGCCGTAGTTTATGTTCGCCATCTCCTCTATCTCGGTTATCTTCTCATCAACAGTGCTCAGGAAATTTGTGCATTTTTCAACTCCTACGGTGTCGCTTATCTCCGCATATACTTCAGAGGCGTTCTCGGCATACTCTCTTGCGGTTATGTAATTCTCTGATATGAAGAAATCCTCCGCCTGATAGTACAGGCTGTCAGCATATGCCTTTCTACTCGCTTCCACCTTCTCATTAATCTTTGCAATAAGCACGTCACAGTTGTCGATTCCCTGCTGATAGGGGATTAGGGAATACAGTTCCCTTGACCTGCTCACAAAGTCGGTCGCATCCGCATAATTGCCCTGGTTGTAATATTCGAAAGCCTGATAGTAGTAATTGTAGGCCTGGTTCCTAAGACACGTGTTAATCTCGATAATCAACGCAGCTGCGTTGTCCTTACCTTCAGTGTAATGTGCCCTGTCATAGTAATTCAGGGCAAGCTCTGCAAGTGGGCTGGCGTTCTTGCAGTTGGTATTATCATACTCGTCAAGGGCCTGCTGATAATACATGTCGGCCAACTCCCTGTCGGAAATGGCATTTACTGTCCCGATTATCAGAATCAAGGCCAGCGCGGTGATGAGTTTAGCTTTCATTATTTATTTCTTCACTATCCTCTTTTGTTATCTTTTCAATCTCCTCCTCTATTTCTTTACTAATCCCCTCATCTATTTCCCCACCCTTATCCTCTATCTCTGCACTCTCCTCCTTTATTCCTACACTCTCCTCCTTTACTCCTTCAATCCCTCCCTCCTTTATTCCTTCACCCTCTATCTCTTTACTCTCCTCCTCCTTTACCTCTTCCTTCTCCGTTCCTTTACTCCCCTCCGTCTTTGTTCCTTTACTCCCTTCCTTTCCCTTTTCTTCACCCCCCTTCTTCGTCTGCTTCACCCCTCTCTTCCTAATAAATATTATCGCGAGCACTATTATTAATACTGCCGCCATACCTGGAAGCTTGCCTGCGATATCCCCCAGGGCATTGTCCTCGACAGGAATTGTTGTCGGAATCGTCGTGGGAATCGTCGTTTCCAGCTGAACCGAAGTCGTTGACTCGGGGAGAGAAGTGCTCGTCGTAATCGTGGCCTCCTTTATCCTTCTCGATAACGTATTGCACTTTGCAATGCCCTCGCCGTCCCTCAATCCTATATACTCCCTTGTCGCGTTCATAATGTAAATACTGGCATTTTCATAGAGGGAGTTGTTGTAGTAATACTCTGCAAGTTGATAATAGCTCTCGGCAAGCGCTTTCTTCTCATCCCTAACACCTGCTGCAATCTTGGCGATAATTATCGAACACTTGAGCATATTCTCGTTATCACCCAATTCCACATATGCTGCCTTTGCCATATTGATATACCGGCTGGAATTGTCATAGTCCTTGATTGTGAAATATCCCTCTGCAATCCTGTAGTACTCGTCCGCATTATCTCTCTTGACCTGAGTCCAGTTTATGTTGAAGACATAAATTCCATCCGCCGAGGCTATTACGAACTCCTTTTCACCATCGTTTTCGAAGTCATCGATGACTACGTCGTTTATACTGTATTCAAGGCCGGGGTCATAGATGTGCTCCAGTTCCCCGTCCCTGCTAATCGCATGCAAATGGCTGTCGCTGAGAAGCAGAATGCTGTCGTTCACCATACCCTCCGCTATTATGCCCCAGATATACTCCCCCGCATCATACTCCCAGATTGCTTCATTGTTTACATCGCGGGCATAGGCAACATTCCCCGAGATAAGAAGAATCTCATCGTAATCATCGTCATCAAGATTCAGGGGAATTGCATCGAAATCCCCCTCAGTTATGTTGATTTCCACCTCCAGCTCCCCCTCGGTGTTCAGGACGTATATGCTGTCCTCCAGGGAAACGACGAATATCTCCTCACCGGCCCTCGGATAGAAATCGGCGAGATATATGCTGCTGACCCCATTGGACAGGCTGTAGTTCCACTCAACAGAGCCCTCAAAGTCCATGATATATATCGAATAGTCGGAATTTGCCAGGATCCATCCCCTCAGTTCAGTCGACATCGACTCTATGCTGTCGTTGAGAGAATTGTACCAGAGGTATTCATTATAGTTATCAGCAAGTGTTGCCACCCCCTGTCTCGTTCCACCCAGTATCTCTTTGTAGCCGTTATCGTCCATGTCAACGGCTTTGATTTCACGCATTATCTTGTTTGATTTAACCTTGCCGGAGGGGAACACCCACCTCAGCTTGCCGCTGTTCTCAAATATCCATATATTGCCCCTGGCAATGTTCTCGATGCTCTTACCGGAGCTTATGACAATCTCTTTCTTGTTGTCCCACTCAAGGTCTGATATGCAGATGGATACGAGATTGTTTATGTCATTTTTCCATAAAAGCCCGCCGTCATTTCCGATGACGTAGACTGTATCGCCGCTCACAACAACGAGCTCACTGACACCGTCGGGGCCCAGGTCCTCGACGTTGATATACCTGCCCTTGCCTCCGATGGCATAATCCCATCTCAGGTCCATGTTTTCTGCTTGAACAACATTGAGCAGCATAGAAGCCAGTGCGAGCAGAAGCAATATTTTTTTGGACATCTTATTCATAATTTCGAAGGCGGCGATAAATACTTTACTTTCCGCCGATTTCGCCCCTATAATGTTCGGCAGCAACCTCAGGCGGCATCGTATTTATGACAATGCCCGTGCCGAACTCAAAGCCGGCAAACCTCGAGAGCCGGGGCAGCAGTTCAAGATGGAGATGTAAATCTTTCCCTTCTGGAGCATAATGGATAACGAAGTTATACGGCGGATAATTCAGCGAGGAATTCAGTGCGGATAAAATCTTCTTCAGCGCCCCCGCAAAGGACTCTGTCTCTTTTTTATCCATCTCATCCAGGTTTCCAAGATGCCTCTTCGGCATCACCCATGCCTCGAACGGGAACCTGGACGCAAATGGCGCAAATGCGGCAGTATATTTGTCCTCATAGACGAGCCTGTCGCTCTTAACCTCGTCCTTCCATGTCCTGCATAGGGGACAACCCTTACTTGAGGCTCTCACCTCGTTCCTAATCAGTGGTGGAACCATCGTAAGGCCAATAAGCTGCGTATGTGAATGGGGCAGGGAAGCCCCTCCCATCTTCCCGCTGTTCTTGAAGATTGAGACGTACTTCACTCCAGACTTCTTCTTGATTGCCCTCTGCCTTTCCGAATACATCTTAAGGACCTTGGCTATGTGCCCAACGCTCAGGTCGCCAAGATGCTCCCCGTGATTCGGCGTCTCCACAACGACCTCGTGCCATTTCGTTGCTGGAAACTTGTTCGGAAAGGTCCGGATAATCCACCTGCCCTTTTCCTCGACCCGTGCTATCTCCGAGGGAGTGGTATTCTCGTTCCCGGGGCAGAAGAAGCAGAGCTTCTCCTTAACCTTACCTGGCTTCTGCACGAAGTGCTGGGGCCTCTTCCCCCGACCCTTTGCGATTATCACCCACCTGTCAAGGATGTAGTCCTTCCTCAGTTCGTTCATTTTATGACCTCTGTCTCAGTTGCAAGATTCTCGGCCTCTTTTTCATCGAGGCCGTCCCTCAGGACGGTGTACCTGTCCCTTATCGAACTGGCCATCACCAGCGCCTTTACTATGTCATCGCCGGCAATCCCCAGCCCATCGGCATCCGTCGGAGCCCCTGCCCTCTTCAGAGCGTCCTTCACCCCCTCCCAGTCCGCTTCATGGAGGCGGGCCATCATTATCGTTCCAACGCCGCACTGCTCCCCGTGCAATGCTTGTTTTTTACATATCGCATCCAGCGCATGGCTGAACTGATGCTCGGCCCCGGAACAGGGCCTTGACGAGCCGGCTATTCCGATGGCGACCCCGCTGCTGATAAGCGCCTCAACCAAGATGCTGACATCGTCCTTAATCTTATCCGCAGTTTTCATGACTATCTCGGCACTGAGCATTGACAGGGAGGCGGCATAATGCCCATAGTACTCGTCCTTCTCATCCCTGCCGAGCTTCCAGTCAAGAACAGCAGTATAGTTCGAGATTGCATCCGCACAGCCAGAAGCAATCAGCCTTGGTGGAGAATTCCCTATTATCCTGGTGTCCGCTATAATGCAAACAGGGCTATGAACTCCGACCGAGTAGGGCTTTTGGCCCTTCAGGGAAACCCTGGGAGAAATAATGCCGTCATGAGATGCAGAGGTTGGTACGGAAAGGAAGGGAATTCCCGCATTATAGGCAAGAAATTTACCGGCATCTATGACGTGACCTCCCCCCACGCCGGCTATGTAGGAGACGCCATTCTTTATCATATCCAGGTTCTTCTCAACTACCTGCTTCGCAGAGCCCTCGATAATCAGGATTTCGGCGTCAAGCTCTTTGGCAACTGCTTCGCCTGCGACCTTCAGCGTATTTTCATCAGCAACAACAAGCGCACTGCCTCTGAGACCTAGTTCCTTAACAACATCGCCAGTCTTCTCAATAGCCCCCTTGCCTATAACGACTCTCCAGGGAAGCTCTATGTGCTTGACCGCCATATTACTTTAGAATATGGTTTTTCCTACGTTAAATAAACCCATTCAGATTATGTTGACCGTCTGTGCGTGTTTTACACCGGATATCTCCATTACGCAATCCTCATCAACAAACCCAAGCTCAACGGCCTTCTCAACCACCTCGTTGCCGATAAGATTTGCGATGGTGGCTTCGGCCATAAGCCCGGCCAATTCTTCGATATCTACAAGCATGTCCTCATAGAATCCCTCATCAACTTTCAGGCAGAATTCACCGTCCGTCAGAGTATTACCCAGAACCTCTTTGTCGCAGGCCGCAAGAAGAATATCATCCTCCCTTCTGTGAATCTTGACGCATATCATCTCTACTTGATTTTCCTTAGTGGCCACCAGCCGCCGCATGCGGTGCACTTTATTATCCTCTCGCCGCTGAGCTCTGTAATCTTCGTGTCGGGTCGGCCGCATTCATGGCACAGTACGAACACCTTGGCGTAGTCCTCAATCTTCTTTGCTATCATGTTCTTCTTCAGGACCCTCTGCACTATGGCCCGCTTGCCGTCAAAGGTTGCGGGAGCAGCAAGCTCTTTCGAGAGAAACGTCAATAAATGTTGCGGCTTTCTTCTAAGAACGTCAACAATCTCATTAAAGTTGGTTATTATGGTCTGGTTGCCCTCAATCAGAGTATCAAGCTCGGGCATCTGGAACCTTGAGTGGTTCTGGAGCTCCTCCGGGAGGTTCGCCCATGCCCTGTCCAATAAGCTCGCGTAGTCGTAATTCATTCGCCTTCGGATTCCTCATCCTCGAGAGTGGCCTGTGTCGTTGGCGGTCCGGGATAGGTGATGAATTTCCTGTCGACGTCCCTTATCAGCGAGTCGCAGTCCTGCTTTATTTTCTCAAGGGTTGCCACTATTCTATGCCTCTCCCCCTCCACGTCGTCTATCATCTCGAAGGGCTCGATGGCAGTCTTGAAATCGTCGGTTTCAACCATCGTATACTCGGAGCGGTTCATGATGTTGGATATCTTCCTGCAGACCTTCTCCAGCCACAGGTTCATCTCCACCTTCACCCTGCTCCGAATCATCTTGTCGTTGTCGAGCTCCTCTTTCATAATCCTCACAACCGGAGCCATCGCAAAGGCGAACTCTCGCCCCCCTGTCTCTTCCATTCCCTCCATGGATTCGTCTTCCGCTCCCTCCACAGGTTCCTCTTTTGCTGCTTCCACAGCGTCTTCCTCTTCCTTCTCAGTAGGTTCTTTTTCTTCTGTCATTTTGCTGTCATAACTTAAGATTCAGCGCTAAAAAGCCGCCCTTTTAAGTTTTTAATAGAGTATATTATCTACCCGTTATGGCAGTTCTCACGTTCGAATTCGCCGGGGAATTCTCCTGGAAATTCAAGTGTCATCGAGCCTGTTCTAAGACTAGGGCGAAGATGGCACCCGCGTGTGAACGGAGCGAGCCGTTCGCAGGGGTGGTCTAGCCTGGTAAGGCAGTCGGCTGCAAACCGACGTATCGAGGGTTCAAATCCCTCCCCCTGCTTCCTTGATTTCTCTCAAAAACCCGATTTCTGCAAATATTTATACTTCCGCGTGAAATTTCTTATTGTTACTTAGCAAGTAAATTGCCGCAACCCGAAAGATGCCTTCACTCTTCGAATCTAACCAGCTCCTGAAATCATCGGAGCCGCTCAAACCCGCTGCCCACCAGCTCTCTCTGATGTTCCCCCAGCTTGAATGGGACCTCAAGAAAGCCGGCTACACAATCGATGTCGGGCAGTTCCTCTCCATCGTGATATTCTCGACGCTCGCCGTCTTCTTCATCGCCATGTCCTTCACAAGCACGTCGCTCGTTATAGCCCAGGGGATAGTTGGCTCATATGGCGCGCTTGGCATATCGCTCGTCGCCTCCGCCCTTACCTTCTCCTATCTCATGTTCGTTCCGAGATTCAAGATTCTAAGCAGGGGAAAACTGGTTGATAAGCACTTGGAGTATATGCTGAAGGACATGCAGATTCAGCTAACTGCAGGGATTCCCATATTCGACGCAATGGCGAACGTGGCAAAGGGAGGCTATGGTGAATGCTCAGTGGTAATGAACGAGATAGTTCAGGAGGTCCAGTCGGGAGAGTCAATGACGTCCGCGCTTGATAATTACGGTATGCTGTCCCCGTCGGAATACCTGAGGAGGGTTTTCTGGCAGATAGTGAATGCCGTAAAGACGGGATCCGATGTTACTCTTGCATTGAAGGCAATATCCAGCGACCTTAGGATGGAGAAGGAGAACAAGATAAAGATGTACGGCCAGGAGCTTAACCTGTGGGGGCTCATATACATGATGGCCGTCGTTGTTGCTCCATCAATGGGAGTAACCCTTTTGGTTATTCTGTCCAGCTTTATTGGAAGCACCCAGATTAATGAACGGCTGTTCTGGATAATCCTCTTCGGACTCGTCCTTTTCCAGATAGTATTAATATCAATCATAAGGAACAAGAGACCGGATGTCGGCTAAAATGGCGGAACCACCTGAAGAAAAACCGAGGCCGAAGGGCCCAGGGGGGATAATAGCGCATTTGATACTTGACGTAATCGTAGGCAATCTGATAAAGGCCATCTCCCACCTATTCATAGCCATCGGAAATATTGCGATACGGATTGTTACTCTCATAGTCGCCATGATGCGGCCGATTGCTAGGTTCTTCACCAATTTCATCACCTCTCTCCATGAAAGACTTGGCTCGTATTTCCCTACCGACGTTAGGGGGAAGCTGGAGCAGAACATAATATATGCGGGTGTTCCCAGGAATCCCGAGGAAACGCTGGGCACTACACTGATGTATTCTATGATTCTGCCATTACTAACTGCAGCACTAGCGATTACACTGGGCGCGTCACTGCTCATTATCCTAGCCACAATTGTCGTCTCGTTCTTTGTAGTATGGACCACGATGTACGTCCTCCTAACGCTGCTGATAGAGAGGAGGACGGAGAGCATAGAGAACGTACTGCCGGACGTCTTGTCCATGATAAGTCAGAACATGATTGCAGGGATGACGCCATACAATGCCCTATGGACTGCTGCAAGGCCGGAGTTCGGACCGCTAGCTCTTGAGATTCAGAAGGTTGCAAGGGACACTCTCGCAGGGGTTTCGCTCGAGGAAGCGCTCCTGGACATGGCTTTCAGGGTAAAGTCCACGAAGCTGGACAGGGCCGTGAAGCTGATGATTCAGGGAATGAAGTCCGGAGGCGAGCTCCCAACGGTCCTGCAGGAGATTGCAACGGACATAAGAACCGAGCAGAACCTGATGAATAGAATGCGCGCTGAAACGGCGGCACAGGCAATGTTCATAGTGTTTGCAATCCTGGTCGGCGCCCCCCTCTTGTTTGCTTCGTCGATACAGTTCATAACCATATTCTCAAAGATTTACGGCAGGATAGACTCCAACGTCCTGTCGCAGCAGGCGCAGTCCGGCCTGATGACACTCACGGGACTTTCAATCACCCCTGACTTCTATTTTATGTATGCCGTAATAACCCTGGCAGTATCCGCCTTCTTTGCATCGCTCCTTGTCGGTCTAATCAGGACAGGAAAGATAAGCTCCGGCATGTCGTCCATCCCCATCCTGATAGCACTTGCGGTAGGAATCTTCATTGGCCTGAACTACGGCCTTGGTTCGTTCTTCCAGGGAATGATATCCATGTGACGGGGTCCCTATTTTGCATACCTCAGGATTACATCCCCCATCCTCTTAATCTCCTCATCAGAAAAACGGGTTTCTGACTCCACCTGGGATATGAAGTCGGAAAGCTCCTCGACCCTGAGTACGTTTACGGTGGGTTTCTTGATAATCAGGTCGGCGTTCTCGTTCGTGAATACGACAATTACATTGACCCAGATGTGCGGGTCCCTTCCCTTGAAAATCTCATCCTTGCGCTCAAGGATGAAATCCTTCAGCACCTTTGCGTTTCTCTTCACCTGGTTGCTGGGGCTCCCTATCCAGAGCTTATACGGCTTCCCTCGTTTACTCACCTTCTGCCTGCTCCATGAGTCCCCCTCGCATTTTATCTCCCCGCCGTAGTTCTTGGATTCGATGACGAAGATGCCGTTGGGCCCGAGAGTGATGTGGTCCGTATCGCCTCTGTTCGGAGGGATAACGACTCCATCAATCTGATAGTAGTAGTCGCTCAGGTCACTCAGACTCCTACTTACTACGTCCTCTCCCCTGATACCGCTGCCCCACGTCATATACTTGCTGTAGCTGTAAATGCCGAACACATAGGCGAGGGGAATCAGAATTATCCCGACCGATGAATAGGGATACTGGTCCATGATAAAGAGCGCAGTGGCAAAAACAAACAGTGCTGAGAAAAGCAGGAGCCTGCTCCTCGTTAGCTGGATGTTCCTCCACAGGTAGAGATCTATCCCTTTTTTAAGAATCTGCATAATTTATATTTATTGGTTATATTATAGAAAACACAATGAAGGAGAATCCCTGGAGCAACTGGAGGCACATAACGAAGCTGGACCCGGACAAACCCCTGTCCGACGATGATGTACGGGCAGTGGCTGAGAGCGGGACCGATGCAATAATGATTTCCGGGACCCAGAACGTCACTCTAGAGGAGGTAAACCGCTTGGTTTCCCTGCTGAAGGACTACGAAATCCCAAAGGTCCTTGAGCCCTCCGGCCCGGAGCACGTAATCTATGAGGGAATTGACCATGTCTTTGTGCCATCTGTCATAAACGCCCAGGACCTGAACTGGGTCACTGGCAAGCACATTCACTGGATAAAGGACTCCGCCGTCGAATGGGAAAAGGTCGTTCCCGAGGCCTACATAGTCCTGAACCCCGACTCCGCCGTTGGCATGGTAACCAAATCAAAAACAGAGCTGGACACGGACGAAATCATAGCCTATGCGAAGCTGGCCGACCGCTACTTCGGATTCCCCATCTTTTACATCGAATACAGCGGCACCTATGGAAATCCCGATGTGGTGAAGGCAGTAAAGGAAAACCTGGAGAATTCAACCCTCTTCTACGGCGGGGGCATAACCGACGGGGAAAAGGCCAGGGAGATGTCAGCGCACGCAGACACGATAATAGTCGGAAACGTCCTATATGAGCAGGGCATAGGAAAGCTAAAGGAAACAATAGATGCCATCAGGCGCTAGAAAAGGAAAGGTATTTATTTAAACAAGGGAAAATTAGATATGATACACGATGAAATTATTGAGCAGAAAAGGACAGGGCGCTCTCGAATACATGCAGACTTATGGCTGGGCAATTCTTGTTGTCCTAGTTGTCGGCATAGTCCTCTGGCAATTCGGCGTTTTCGGCCAGCACAGCGGGGCGAACAGGGCAACCGGCCTTGGAAAAATCAAGGTCCTTGACCAGAGCATAAAGTACGATTCGACAGCAGACGAACTCACCTTTGACGTAATAAACGGCGAGAGCATGCACATACGTGTTCTGGGGAATAAAAGTGAGGGTGACTGTAACATCATAAACATTGATGATGTAGGGCTAGATGGCGGAGAAACCGCCACAATAACCTGCACAAACTGCACGAATTTAGATGCCGGCGAGGCCTTCGACGTGTCTATAACAATCAATTACAGGATAAAGGTAGCCGCTGACATAATCTACCGCAACGATACGGGTCGTATCACAGGCCTTGCAGAATAGAGGAAATGAAATTCCCGCGCGGAAAAGGGCAGGGTGCTCTTGAATATCTACAGACCTACGCTTGGGCAATTCTCGTGGTTCTCATAGTAGGCGTTGTCCTCTGGCAGCTTGGCATATTTGGCCCGCACAGAGGCCCTAACACCTCGAGCGGCTTCGCAGCCATGAAGATTCTCAACCCCTCGATTACTTATAGAGAAACTACTGAGGACAACGCATTCAACTTCAGCTTCGTAAACGCCGTGGGAATTCGCGCGAGGAGCACATATGTTCTCAAGAACGTAAGTGGTGATTGCTCGGTCATACTGCTCGATTATTCTGAATTAACTCTATCCGAGGCTGTTTGCAACGCTCTTCCAGACCCGAATTATGGCGTATTCATACCCCCTGATACCTGTTGGGTAAACCAACCAGTATCCATCGAAGCAGGGGATACTGCCAAGCCAGTATATACGAGATGCAATTCCCTTGACGCAGGGGAAACATTTATTGTCTATATAACCTTCCAGTACAGTGAGAGGGTCGGTTCGGGAGAGCCAACGACCCGCCTGGACAGCGGCGTTATAATGGGCACCGTACAAGAATGACATCAAGCAACAAAGCACAGTCGGCTCTGGAATACCTGAATACCTATGGGTGGGCAATTCTCGTGGTTCTGGTTGTTGGCCTAGTTTTATGGCAGATGGGCATATTCGGCTCCCATGCTGATGTAAACAGGGCAGTTGGCTTCGGGAAGATAACGGTCCTGGAGCCGACAATCAAGTATATGGAAAAATCAGGCACCCCTGAGCAGCAGGTAACGAATAATCTGAATTTCACCGTCGTTAATGCCGCTGGCACACACATCCATGGCCTTGGAATAGGAACAAACGGCGATTGCAATAGCAGTGTGCTTTCATGTAGCGGAGGCGTAACCCTCTCAAAAACCTCACTTGCGCCCGATGAAATCACGGAGATTTCAAAAATATGCTGCAAAAATTGGGAGTCGGGGGACTTCTTCTGGGTCAATGTAACGTTTACATACTGGTACAGGGTTGCCGAAATGAAGGTAAATCGCACAGAGAGAGGTATTATTCAGGGGTTTGTGGAGGAGGAGACCTAAAGTCCAATAACAGCAAAGTATTTATACTACCTCAACCATCACTATAATACCCTAATAAACAAATGAGGTGATATACAATGATTGGAAGAAAAGGACAGGGCGCTATGGAGTACCTGATGACCTATGGATGGGCAATCTTAGTAGTTATGATTGTCGGAGTCGTCCTATGGCAGCTGGGTATCTTCGGAGGCGGCCCAGGTGCAGTTAACACTGCAAGCGGATTTGGAAAAATTAAGCCGATGGAGCCGAGCATAAAGTACGACTCCAGTGGACTTACGTATTCCATGATGAACGGCGCGGGACAGAGCATACACACTGTTTCATTTACCAGTGTATCTGGTGATTGTTCCGGTGCAACAATGGCTGCTGGAGTCAATGGAGCTGGAACTATGGGTAGCGGAGAGGTACTCATGGTGACCGGTACAGGCTGCGGTAGCAAGACAGCAGGTCAGTCCTTCAGTACGGTCATGACCATACAGTACAACGTAACTGTCGCTGGCTCTGACGTAATACACGCCGAGACTGGAACAATAAGGGGCGTTGCAGAATAAACCCCTTAATTTTTTTCTTTTTCTTTTATTTTTCTCTCATAGTAAGGTATTTATACTCCCTTAACCATCACTATAATACCCTAATAAACAAATGAGGTGATATACAATGATTGGAAGAAAAGGACAGGGCGCTATGGAGTACCTGATGACCTATGGATGGGCAATCTTAGTAGTTATGATTGTCGGAGTCGTCCTATGGCAGCTGGGTATCTTCGGAGGCGGCCCAGGTGCAGTTAACACTGCAAGCGGATTTGGAAAAATTAAGCCGATGGAGCCGAGCATAAAGTTTACAGCCGGCGCATCAGGAGATCTTAGCTTTTCCATAATGAACGGCGTGGGACAGGCTGTACGTGAACTCAATTACACGGCAACCGGTGATTGCACCCAGGCAACCCAAACACTAATCTCGGGCGGGACTTTGAACGCTGGAGAGGTGGACTCGGTGTCTCTGGGAGCAGCAAACTGCAACGACAAGACCGCAGGTCAGTCCTTCAGTACGGTGCTTACCATAAGGTACGCAACTACTGTTGCTGGAAATGATGTAACCCACGTAGAGACCGGAACAATAAGGGGCGTTGCAGAATAAACCCCTTCCTTTTTCTTTTTTCTTTATTTTTTAATTACCTGAGGTTAATTATTATCCTACGAGATGAAACTGGATAGAGATAAATGCTGCTATTGCGGGGGATGTGTTGGCATCTGCCCCGAAAACGCAATGGAGTTGAGGGAGATTGCCCTTTGCATAGATGGGGAAAGGTGCAAGAATTGCGGGCTTTGCGCTAAATTCTGTCCGGTCGGAGCTTTAACGAAAGATGGAGATTCCTGATTATGATGCTGTTGTGGTGGGCGCAGGCCCTGCCGGAAGCATCGCGGCCAAATTCCTTGCCATGAATGGCGCTAAAACCCTTGTCGTTGACAAGAAGCAGGAGATAGGGACCCCCAAGAGGTGCGCCGAGGGGATAAACCTGGGGGGCCTTGAAAAAATGGGCCTCAAGCCCGACCCCAGATGGGCGACAAACGAAATCACTGGCTCAGTTATCCACTCTCCAGGTGGTGGGAAGGTTGTCTGCAAATTCAGCAAGGGATATGTCCTGGAGAGGAAGATATTTGAGAAGCACCTGGCAATGGACGCGATAAGGGCAGGAGCAAGGTATATGGTGAAGACCAGGGCTATCGAGGCAATAAAGGAGGGCGACAAAGTCACAGGGATAAGGGCGGAATTCATGGGCGAGGAATTCAGCATAAATTCAAAGCTTGTAATAGCAGCGGACGGCGTGGATTCAAAAATCGCCCGGTCAGCCGGCATCAACACAACGAACAAGATGACCGACTACCACTCCGGCTTCCAGTACGAGATGGCGGGCCTTAACCTAGAGGGGCACGATACGCTGCACCTGTACTTTGGGAACGACGTAGCCCCCAAGGGCTACATCTGGATATTCCCCAAGGGCAAGGACGTAGCCAATGTGGGCATAGGAATCCTTGCCATCACATCCGAGGAGGGGAACAGGGCGAGGGACTACCTTGACAGGTTCATCGGCAACAATCCGGAGATATTCGGGAATTCAAGCCCGATTGAAATCAATACCGGGGGAATTCCAGTCAGTTCCTCGGTCGACACGTTCGTAATGGACGGCCTCATGATTGTTGGTGATGCGGCACAGCAGGTTAATCCCATCCACGGAGGAGGGATGGCGATTGCGATGAAGGCTGCAAAGCTATGTGCTGAGGTTGGTGCGGAAGCGATAAAGGAGGACAACGTCTCAAGGGAAAGGCTCTATGAATACGAGAAGACCTGGAGAGAGACCGAGGGGGTAAAGCTGCAGAAGCTGTTCAAGCTGAGAATATTCCTTGAGAAGCTGAACGACAATGACTTTGAGAAATTCGCGGATATTCTGTCGGAAGAGGACATAGCAAAACTGACCAATGCAGAGTACAAATCCCTGCTTAAGACATTCGCGAGGAAGGCACCCAAAATTCTTCCGCTTGCCTTGAAATTCCTGTCCGGTTAAAATGCCCGATGAAGAAAAGATAAAGGAGGAGGGAGTGAAGCTGATAGAGGAATTCTCCAGGATGCTCGAGAAGGTTCCGGAGACGGAGGAGACGCACTACGTCGTTGATATCCGGAACGTCACGAGAAAGGACGGAAAGCCCGTAAAGAAGAAGAAATTCCCCAAGAACCTCCGGAAGATTGTCCCGAGACAGGAGGACGGTTATGTAGTGGCTGAGAAGGGGGTAAAATGAAGAGAAACGCAATGATTCTTGCCCTGCTTGCTCTAATCCTTGTTATTGTTGCCGCATATTTCCTGTCCACCGGCCAGGACGACTGGTGCCCCACGCGGATTGAGGACAAGGAAATTCGCGGAGAGATGCGGGAGGCGTGCCTCTCCGAATCCACCTACGACACGGGCGAACCAAGGCTAAGGTCCTGGGAGACCCAGGACAGGGACTATATATACCAGGAATTCTATAAGAGAAATACCCTTCAGTATTCAATAACCTACTGGACCGAGGACAACAAGAGATGTCAGGAAATCAAGCGAATCAACAACGAGTTCGTTCCTGAAGGGATAGAATGCACGGAAATCTAAGATGGATGCAGTAGTCATGGCAGCCGGGGAAGGAACACGACTGAGGCCCCTCACATCAACGAGGCCCAAGCCGATGCTTCCAGTCGCAGGCAAACCAATCCTTGAATGGAATCTTGAGGCACTGGCCGGGAACGGGTTCAAGAACGCCCTCCTCATTGTCGGCTACAAGAAGGAAACCATCACCGACCACTTTGGGAAGAGATTCAACGGCATCAAGCTGAAGTACGTTGAACAGAAGGAGCAGCTCGGAACGGCCCATGCAATCTCCATGGCCGAGGGTAAAGTAGGCGATGAATTTCTTGCCATGAACGGCGATTTGATTCTCCCCAAGAAACTGATATCGGACTTCCTCTCCCGCACCCGGAAGGTAAAGGCCGTTAACAGCATCTGCCTTACACGGGTGGACAACCCCTCGCAATTCGGCATAGTGAATCTTAAGGGGAACACCGTCAGTGGCATAGTAGAAAAACCAAAGAAATCTACCAGCAACCTGGCCAATGCAGGAATCTACTCCTTCAGCTCCGAGATATTCGACGCGATAAGGGGCATTGAAAAGTCAACCCGACTCGAATACGAGATTCCCGACGCACTCAAACTCCTCATAAAGGAAAAGAAGGTCCACGGCTTCGAGTGCAAAGGCCATTGCATAGACATCGGCAGGCCATGGGACCTCCTTGATGCGAACGAGATACTGCTGAAGAATATGGAACTCAAGCCAGAGAAGGCGGAGGTCGAGAAGTTCGCCGTAATCAAGGGCCCGGTCAGGATAGGCAAGGGCACAGTGATAAAATCCGGCTCATACATAGAGGGCCCCTGCTGGATTGGGGAGAACTGCACGATAGGGCCCAGCTGCTACATAAGGCCCCATTCCTCAATCGGCAACAACGCCCACATAGGCAATGCAGTGGAAATCAAGAATTCCATCGTGATGGACGGCACGAACATAGGCCACCTCTCATATGTCGGGGATTCAATAATCGGCGAGAGCTGCAACTTCGGGGCAGGAACGAAGGTTGCAAACCTCAGAGTTGATAATGAGGAGGTCAGGATAGAGATAAAGAACGAGCTGACAGCATCTGGAAGGAGAAAATTCGGGTGTCTCATGGGCGATGGAGTCAGGACCGGCATAAACGTCTCGATAATGCCCGGCAGGGCCATCTACCCCCACGCAAGCGTGTCCGCAGGGAGCATTGTGCGGAATACCATCTATACTGACTAAATATAAGCTCCTAATCCCCTTATTATTACTAATGAAATCAAAAACACTCCATTTTTTGATAATATCGCTCTTATTCTTATTCATCGTTCAATCGGCTTCGGCAGAAGACACATTGAAACCCGCGCTGGAGCAGCTCTATAACGCAATACAGCAGATTGTAGATAAGATACAGGAGATTGTCTACGGCTTCTTCCCTGGCCTCGAGGCTTCTATTGAGGGGATAAAGGCAATCTTCCTCGAATCGCCGGTACTTGAATGGTTCCCCTCAATCCAGGATTACTTCTGGCTGTTCTATGTCGCCGCCTTCTTTGTGATAATAGCAATCCTCGCAAAGGTATGGAGCATGTCAAAGAACTTCATAATAAACTCGGTGGTCGGCATAATAATCCTGCTCATACTCATCCATTATTTCGATGTCGATATTCAGGTTACTATTCTAAAGCTAGCCATCATAGCGATTTTCGGAGTCCCGGGGGTTCTCTTCGTGCTTATCGCGCACTACTTGGGAATCCCCCTCTGACTGCGCCACCTTAGGCCTCCTCTCTGGCCTCACCGTCCCTGAATCACCCTGCGACTGCTTTCTCACCTCAGGGGGCCTGGAAGTCCTCCCTGACCTCACCGCCCCGGAACCCGCCTCCGACAGCTTTGTCTTTCCTACCACCCGGGAATCCCCCCCTGACTGCTTCCTCATCCTCAGAAATACCAGAATAATTGCAATAATAAATACTGCCGCTATGGCATAATTCACGTAATCCATGTACCAGTTCCTTTTCTCGCCTATACCTGTGAAAATGGAATCGCATTTTTCAATGCCGTTATTATCACCCAGCCCCACATACAAATCCCTGGCCTCCTTTGCATACTCCTCCGCTTTGTCATAGTCCCCCCCGTCGTAGGATTCCTTTGCCTTCCGGTAGGACTCATCCGCACGCATGTACCTGTCGGAGGAATCAATAAGCCTCTCACATACCTTGACCATTCCCTCATCTTCAATCTCCAGGTAAATCTCCTTTGCATCCTCCGCGTACTGGCTGGAATTCTCGTACTCTCCCGCCTCGAAATGTTCCATTGCCTTATCGTACATTGACGTTGCATCCATACGCTTCCCGCTTTTATGGATGATGGAGTCGCATTCGTCTACTTTGTCCTGGTCGTTGATTTTCAGGTAAATCTCCTTCGCCTTTTCTGCATAAGACATCGCGTCCTCGTAATTCTCCATGTCGTAGCTAACCTTCGCATCTATCAGATACTTATCAGCTGCTTTAATCTCACCCTCCATCATCTCGTCCCATCTATTACCGATGTTAGCGAGCAGGAGGTCGCAGTCCATAACTCCTCTAATAAGTCCCAGCTCATCGTATATCTCCCTTGCACTCTCGGCATAATAGGTCGCATTGCTGAGCATGTCCTCCATGTATAATTCCTGGGCTTTACTGAAATACTCCTCCGCCAGGCCCTTCCTGTCCCCCAAAGTCCCATTCTCCCCCCAGAGGAGAAGCTTGTCGCACTTTATAACTCCTTCAGTATCTCCAAGCCTGATGAATATCTCCTTGGCAAGGGTCGCATATTCTATCAGCTCATCAAGGCCCCTGCTCGTGTAGTATTCAAGAGCCAGCTCATAGTAACCGTTCGCCTTTTCGTCATCCACGTAATCCGGGTTTATCCTGAACGAATAGAGGGCCTTGTTGGTTCCCACGAGGAGAGTTTTTTCACTTTCCCCCTGCATTACGTAAAGGGACTGCATGCTCTCACCCAGGCCGTATTCCCATTCCTCCATGAGATTATCCATGCTGTAATTCCAGTCCTGCCACAGGTCGCTGTTAATTGCGTAGATGTTCCTGTCCTTGGATGCAGTAATTATCTCTGCCTTGCCGTTCTCGTCAAAATCAGCTATAGCTATTCCTGCAGTCACTCCTGCAAGGCTGAACCTGCTCTTCAGATTCCCCACCGAATCCAGGACGTATATCTCATCGTCCTCGGAGACCCCGACCACCTCATTGCCGATATTTCCATCAAGGTCTGCCGCATAGACGCCCCATATCCTCCCGTCCGTTGCATAATCCCAAATCGGCCCCCCGGACGAATCAACTACTGATATGGAGCGGAACGTTCCTGCCAGAATATCGGTCAGGCCGTCCCTGTTTATATCGACCGGCATTATGTCCCAGACAGCACCCTCCAGGTCGCTCGTCCACTCCACTGACCCATTGGTGGTAAATCTATAGATTGCAGCGTCCTCCAGGTTGGCGGCAAGAATCCCCCCATCCAGGTACTCGACGTCGTTCATCCTGCCTGCCCCCTCATGGAACCACTGCAGTTTTAATGGGTGTAGTATATCGCCGCCGACCTCCTTCGTAATCCTATCGACCCTGTAGAACTTGTGCACATTGAGCGAGCCCCAGACAAGCCAGCTCCCCACGAAGAAGTCCAGGTCCCCGTCATCATTTACATCATCGACATAGATGCCATATAATCTCTCATCGGCTGCAGTATATGTCGTGGCAGAATAGGTGCCCCATCCCTTAATATCAGTATCTAACTCCAGACCCCCGTCGGGTTCAAGAACATTCAGACGCAGGTAATTCTCCTTGGAACCGTGTGATATGGAGGTGAAGGCGAATATTTCCTCTACTCCATCATCATCCCAGTCCAGAGAATATATCTTCTGCGTCTTGGCAGGATACCTCCAGTTCACCAAGAGCGGAGGATATTCCTTCGCGACGGAGATTCCTGCAATCAAGATTATTGCAAGTAGGGTTATTATTCTCCTGTTCATCCTGATTAGGGCTCATGAAACGGCCAGAATCTTCTTCCTGCCGAGGACGTCCATGTATTGCAATTCCTTGCCCTGCTCCAGCTTGTCCCTGAACTCATCCGGCACATCAAGCTCAAACGTCTCATAGCTCTCCATGTCCATCAGCTGGACCGAACTGCCTATAATATTCAGCACCTGGGCGGTCTTCTTGTCAATGATTGGAATCTCAATCTTCTGGCTGATTGGGCCCATAAGGCTCCTCTTCTGCCCGTCGAAGATTCCAACGGCATCAACCCTTGCCTTCGCTCCGCCGTGCTTGCCGGGTTTTGATTTTGTAATCTTCGTAACCTTGCATGGTTCATCATCAACCATAACGTACTTACCTTCCTTCAATTCCTTCATGTCGCCTATCTTCTTACCCATCTTATCACCTTGATATTTAACTATTTGATTTCGCGGTAAAAAGCCCCCCAGCCGAATTTTTAGCTTCAATCCAAATACTTACTGTTAAAATGAGCAGACCATCATGGGACAGGTACTTTGCAAGGATTACAGAGGACGTCGCAGCCAGGTCCACGTGCACAAGACACAAATTCGGCGCGGTCATAACCAACGACAAGCACGAGATTGTTGCTACCGGATTCAATGGTGTAGTCAGGGGAGCGCCCCACTGCGAGGACATCGGCTGCATCAAGGACGAGAAGGGGATAGACTCCGGCATGGGCCACGGAATCTGCCCTGCAGTGCATGCAGAACAGAATGCATTAATCCAGGCCGGGCGGAATTCCCTCGGCTGCACGCTCTACATAAATGCCTATCCCTGCAAAATATGTGCAAGGATGACAGTGAACTCCGGAATCAAGAAGGTCGTGGTCTCTGGAGACTACGCCGACAAGGATGGACTGAAGATTCTCGAGGATGCGGGAATCGAGGTCATTAATTTGAATGGTGATAAAGATGAAGATTGACATGCAGCTTGCGTTGAAGGACGTTCCGGGCAGCCTCTTGAGAGCGCTGGAGCCCGTATCATCCCACGGCGGCAACATAATCAGCGTCCTTCACTCGAGGGGCAAGAAGGAGCGGGTGGAGGTAAAGGTAACGTTCAAGATAGCAGACCAGGAGTCACTGGACCTCATCAGGAAGGAGATGGAGAAGAGGGGGATTCAGGTATCCGACATAAGGGCGGAGGGCAAGCGCTACTATTCGAAGAAAATCCTATCCTTCATCCTGGTGGGCCATGTCATAGACACCGATGTCAGGGACACCATCGACAGAATCAATGAGGTCGGTCTCGTATCAGACATAGATGTCGTCATGCCATCCCCAGAGCAAAAATCCTCGGTGATGGTAAATGTCGAGGTTGACAACGGAAAGCTGGAGAGGCTGAATTCCGCGGTCGAGAAGGTATGTAAAGAGAAGGACCTGCTCCTAATCTCATCAATAGAATGAAATCCACAAGAATTGCAATCATCGGGTTCGGGGTGATTGGAAGGGGATTTGCAGAGGCACTGCTGCAAAAGAAAAAATACCTCAAGGAGCTTGGCGTTGAACTCAATGTCATTGCAGTCTGCGAGGTCGATGGCTCCCTCGTCAATGAGAAGGGCATCGACCTCGAGAAGGCCCTGAAAGGAAAGCTCCAGAAGAACAGCGACTGGGATTCTATCAAAGCCCCCGTAGTAATCGAAAAACACAAGCCCGACATAGTCCTCGAACTCACGCCAGGAAACGTAAAGGACGGCGAACCGGGCCTCGGGCACATAAGGAAGGCTCTGAGCAACGGAATCAGCGTTGTGACATCCAACAAGGCGCCCCTTGCTCTGCATTTCTCGGAACTCGTCTCTCTTGCCGGGAAGAACAAGGCACAGCTCAGGTTCGAGGCAACGGTCGGCGGGGCAATGCCTATCATCAACCTGTACCAAAATACCCTGAAGATTAACGAGATTCGCTCCATCTATGGAATCCTCAACGGAACGAGCAACTTTGTCCTCTCAAAGATGGACGAGGAGGCAATAGGCCTCGATGACGCCGTAAAGGAGGCGCAGGAGCTGGGTATTGCAGAGTCCGACCCCGGCTACGACATAGACGGAATCGACACGGCCGTGAAGGTTGCAATCCTTACCAACTCTCTAATGAACCGAAAGGTCTCGTTCAGGGACATAAAGGTAAAGGGCATAAGGGAGGTTACACCAGAAGCAATAGAGCTGGCAAGGAAGCACGGCTATTCTATAAAACTGATAGGGGACGTAGGAAACCTTGAGGTATCGCCGAGGCTCGTGCCGAAGGGCGACCCCCTCGACGTATCCGGCAGCCTGAATGCAGTAATGCTCGACACAGACATAGCCAAGGACATAACGATAGTCGGCAGAGGGGCAGGAGCGATAGAAACAGCGAGTTCTCTGCTCTCTGATGTTTTGGAGATTATAGGTTAATACCACCCGTATTCTTTCTTCTTATCCCTGGGCCTCGACTTCCCCCAGTCCAGCACCTCGAGCCCCTTCAGAATGACGTCGGGGTTCTTCCTGTCGCTGACCTTCTTCAGCAGCGCTGCCGGACAGACGGCAGTCCTTGCCTCCAGCTCGGTCATTCCCAGACATTTACCAAAAGCCATCAGCTCCCCCGGAGCTCTCAATCCCCACTTATCCCTGGCTCCAGAGGTGAGAACCACCGGCGTCTTATACTTCCTCGCAAGCATAACGTTCTGCCTCATCCTACCCAGAATTCTCGCCCTTGCATTGCCCGAGGAATTCAGCACCTCCGCGAAATTTATCTCTATTGCAATGCACCTCTCCTTCATGAACCTCGCCATTATATGGTCTATCCCGGAATTCCGCTGGTGCATGAAGTCCTTGTTAGTGTTCCTTTCCGGATGCGCCAATACATCGACCTCCCAGCACTCCGCGGCCTTCCTGTTGACTGACTCATCGCCCCCATCGACCAGAATCAGGTCTGCAGAATCGAGAGCCTTCCTGGCACTCTTTCTTACGGGAGTGGATATCACTGCCCCAGTCAGCAGGTCCAGTCCCGAACCCCCACCGCGGGCCTTTCCCGTCGAACAGACGCCGTTCCAGCCAAGAATCTGCGCAGTCTTAAGAATCTCTTCATCCCCTGCGCCAACGTTCAGGTCATAGAATATGTGTTTCATTTGACCTTTGCCCCTGCCTTCACTCCCTTCTCAGGTACAAGAAGGACAGCTTTTCCGTCCATATCAGCAGCAAGCAACATCCCCTCGGATTTATGCCCCCGAATCTCGGCGGGCTCAAGGTTTACTATAACCACGACGTCCTTACCTACCAGGTCTTTCTCCTTATATTCCTCCTTAATACCTGCAACCAGCTGCCTTTCTCCAAGGCTGCCAAGGTCGACCTTCAGCAGGCAGAGCTTGTCAGCTCCCTTGATGCCATCAACCTTTTTTATCCTCCCTATCCGGAGGTCCATCCTCGCAAAATCTTCAAGCTTTACCATTTTTGGTTCCTCATCAGTCCTTAGGAATTTCTTCCCGAATTCATCAATCCTCTCATCCTCAATCTTCCCGTACAACGGCTTGACCTTCCCTATTTTATGCCCCCCCTCTATGGGAGACTCTCCTGCAGCAGCCCACTCCTGCTTCTCGACCCTGCCCTTGAGCCCGAGCATCTTCCATATCTCCTGTGCTGAGAATGGCAGCATGGGGTGCATGATTATCGCAATGGTCCTCGCAAGATTGGCACACAGATAGAGCGTCGTTCCATTGTCATTCTTCCAGGGCTCCTTGTGCTGGAAGTATTCGTTCCCCTCAGCAGCTACTGCAAGCAGCGCATTCAGTGCCTCTTTGAACCTGAAGTTTTCCATCTCCCTTCCAACCTTCCCCGGGGCGCCCCTTATCGTCTCCAGCATCCTGCTGTCCAGCTCGTCAAACTCCGTGGGTTCTGGCACGACACCCCCGCTCTTATTCTCGATGAAAACCAAAACCCTGTTGATGAAATTCCCCAGCGTTCCAATCAACTCCGAATTTACCTTCTGCTGGAATTCTTTGAGGGAAAAGTCACAATCGTGCTTTGCCGGGTTTATCGAGAGGAGATAGTAGCGCACCAGGTCCGGGTCGAATTCCCCGAGGATGTCATGCAGCCAGATGACCCACCCCCTGGAAGTGCTCATCTTCTGCCCCTCCAGGTTAAGGTATTCATTGCTTGATATCTGCCAGGGCAGGGTATAATCGCCGTGGGCCATCAGCATCCCTGGCCAGATTATGGCGTGGAAGGGAATGTTATCCTTTCCTATGAAGTGCACTATTTTACAGTCCGGATTCTGCCAGTAGTCCTTCCATTTCTTGGACCATTCCATCGTCGAGGATATATAGCCTATGGGGGCGTCGAACCATACATAGAGAACCTTGCCCTTGGCGCCCTTCAATGGCACGGGGACGCCCCAGTCCAAATCCCTTGTAATCGCCCTGTCCTTGAGCCCCTCGGAAATCCATCCCAGGGAGAAATTTCTGGCGTTATCGGGCCAGTGCTCCTGCTTTGAAATCCACCCCTTCAGTTTCGGGGAGAATTCGCTCAGCTTGAAGAACCAGTGTTCGGTCTTCTTCTGCTTGGGAGAGCCCTCGCATATCGCACAGTAGCTGTCCAGGAGCTCGTGGGGCTCAAGCTGCTTGCCGCACTTCTCGCACTGGTCGCCCCTCTCGTCCCCGCTCTTGCAATGGGGACATGTCCCCTTGACATACCTGTCTGGAAGGAATTTCTTACACGTCGGGCAGTATGGCCTCTCGACAGTCTTATTATAGATGAACCCATTCTCCATAACCCTGGAAAAGAAGTCCTGGGAATTCTTGTAATGCAGTTCCTTCGTAGTCCTTGAGAAATTGTCAAAGGAGACGCCGAGGTCGTCGAACGCCTTCTTTATAATCTTGTAGTATTTGTCAACCACCTTCTTTGGTGTTGTTCCGTCCTGCTCTGCAGTGACTGCAATCGGAGTCCCATGCTCATCTGTCCCACAGATGAAGACAACGTCACTGCCCTTGAGCCTGTGATATCTGGTATAGACGTCGGCGGGAATATACGCGCCTATGGCATGTCCGATATGCAAGGGGCCGTTTGCATAAGGCAGCGCTGACGTTACCAGTATCCTCTCCTTATCCATAAAGAAATATTGGGGGTGTAAGCGTATAAATTGCTTATCACCCTGCTATGCAAGCATCGGCGAAGACCTTCATTCCTTCATCATCTGGGAATGCCCCCACCTTTATCTCACCGTTATTCACGCAGATGAACTGTGGCACGCTGCCGCTCGTCAGGTAATCGCTGAAGCAGTCATCGACTACGGCTCTTGATTCGGCATCGCTCACATCGGCCCAGTGGAAGTTGTAGCCCTCGCTCTGGAGATCCTCCACGAGAGGCATCATCTTCTGGCACCATCCGCAGCTGAGGGAATGGTAGAATATTACCGTGTCCGCTGTCAGATTGTAATTCGCGGAGCATTCCGTCAAGGCATCCTTGTTGCAGACAAGATTTAAGGAACAGGAGTCGTCGTCGCAGTCCACCAACCCATCGTCGTTGTCATCGACCCCGTTGTCGCAGATCTCAGCGGCCGGGTCGAATGTCGCGCCGATTCTCAATGAGTAATAATCCCCTGCCTTTTCCAGGAAATTCTGTATATTGACATAACCGTCCTCTGATTTCACGGACTCGTCAAACAGCACGGCAGGAAGAAAAACCAGCCCGAGGTCATCGTATAGCTGCTTACCCTCTTCAGTGCCATAATCCAGTTCCTTTACCTTGATTCCTGGAAAGACCATCTCCAGCTGCTTTATGACTCCGGAGGCATCGCAGTCCGCGCACCTCTTGTCGCTCAGGACAATCATCTCCAGCGACGTTTCCTTAATCTCCAGCAGAGTTACCTCAAAGATGAGTGTCTCCCCTGCAAGTTGGCCATAAGGATACCCCTTCTCAGGGGGCACTGTTATGGTTTTGCTCTCCCCGACGGCCATTCCCTTTACTCCATCTTCAAAGCCAGCTATGACCATCCCGTCACCAATTGCAAAGCATAACGGCGCATAGGACCTGGCGGCATCATAGAGCCCGGCGTCCCTCGCAACGTCCTCAATGTTCGTGTCAAAAACAGTGCCGTTCTCGAAGCTTCCTATGTAATTCAGGCAGACGACGTCGCCCATCACTGATACCTCTCCTGAGGCTATCGTTGTCTCGCCCGAAGGCAGGGTCGTGGTCGTTTCATTATCCGGGTTCTGAACACAGCCCAAGAAAATTACCGATAAGATTAATAATCCTGTTAATAGTTTCATGTTGTCCATTTTTAGCACGGAAAGGATTTAAGAAAGAAGACTTAAAAGTTGGTTTGGGCCCGGCCGGATTCGAACCGGCGATCTTCGCCACGTCAAGGCGACGTCATAACCGGGCTAGACTACGGGCCCGAACCTTCATAAGGTTCACGAACTATGTAGTATCGCTTCGCGATACTACTTATTGAATTCACCGCGCTATATGGGTGAATTTAGCCGTCCCAACCTGCAGACAAGAATCCAATCACTTCAAACTCTTGCTTCTCCCGTAGCCGCAGGACGCGCAAATATCCCTTCTCCTGTGTAGTGCGAATTTCCCGCAGCGCGGGCATCTGACGTGAGTGTGCTTCTTCCCGTGTTTACCAAAACTTGGCGTTCCCTTACCCATTTTACGAAACGAACAGAATCATATCCCCTCTAAGAAAGAGAGTCTTGAACTTCTTCTCAACATCCCCATCGCCAAACTCTGCATCATCCAGTACGAGGTTTATGTGGATGTCAAAGGCCTTTAGAACGCCCCTGACCTCAATACCGTTCTTGAGTCTGACAAGCACCTGGTTATCTAACAGCTCTCCCAACGCATCCAATGGCTTCATATTTATCACCTAACGAATATTAATACTACGTAGCGCGCCTATAAAAATGAGCATGGAACAGGAGATTGGCAGAAGGGTCGGGAATCTCAGAGAGTCTCTGGAGAGTGATGGAATTGACGCAATTCTCCTGTCGAATTCAAATAATCTAAGGTACCTTACGGGCAAAGAGAGCGGAAGAATGCTAATATCAGGCGATGATGCAGTGATATGGCTTAGGGAGCTCTACATGGAACTTTATTCATTCGGCAAAGAATTCGATGTAAGGTCTGATGAGGAGGATGCGGTTAAACACTACATCAAAGAATCCGGCATAAAGAAACTCGCGGTGGAGAACCTACCTATTACTTTGTATGAAAGACGCAAAGAAGAGCTTCAAATTGAGTTGATTCCGATAAATATCGTGGAGAGATTAAGGGCAGTTAAATCAGATTACGAAATAGAACTCCTGAGGAATTCCGCCACTATCGCAAAGAAGGGCATGAGCCGGGCCCGTGAGGTTATCGGGGAGGGGGTAAATGAACTGGATGCCGTAGCAGAGATCGAATATGTGATCAGGAAGGCGGGTTCTGAAACCCCACCGTTCCAGAATGGGATGCTCCTGGCAGCAGGCCCGGACGGAGCCGACATCCATGCCCATGCAGGGATGAAGAAGGTCAAAGCCGGAGACCTCGTCGTCGTAGACCTCGGCGCAAGGGTCGACGGCTACTACTCGGACATGACACGGACAATTCCGGTAGGGGAACCGAATCCACTGGCCGCAGATGTTCTTGAATTCATAGAGAACCTACAGGCAGAGGCAATAGACAGAATTCACCCAGGAGTCAGGGCGGGAGACATCCATGATTTCGTAAGCAAAGAAATAGAAAACAAGGGCTACAAATTCTATCACTCTACCGGCCATGGAATAGGCCTCGACGTCCATGAATTGCCGAATATAGGCCCCAAGTCCGAGGATACACTCGGGCCGGGCATGGCCTTCACCATCGAGCCGGGGGTCTACATCCCTGGCAAATTCGGCGTCAGGTTCGAGGACACCTTCATCATGAAAAAAAACAAGGCCGAGACAATCACCAGATAATGGCACGAAGACACAGCATCGAAAGGGAGAGGCGGAGGAAAATCGCAAGGGAGAGGATAGGCTACCTCATGAACCTGGCCGATGAGGCAGCATCAATGGGCGGCCTTGACGTTGCCACCGACTACGTGAAGCAGGCCCGGGAGCTCGGCATGAAGTACACGGTCCGTCTCCCCACGGAGTACAAGAGAAAGTTCTGCAAGTACTGCTACAAATATCTCAAGCCCATGATATCCTCGAGGAGCAGGACAAATTCCGAAAAGAAAAGGGTCGAGGTGAAGTGCCTGAACTGCGGCAGGGTCATGTTCTTCCCCTACGGGAGGGAGAAAAAGGAACGGAGGAGGAAACGGAATGAGGGGGGATAACACCATTCAAATAGGGAAGAACGGGATTACTGACAATTTAATTATTGAGATAAAGAACCAACTCAAAAAGAAGAAAGAATTAAAGGTGAAAATTCTCAAGTCTGCAAGGATGGAAAAAGACAGGAAGGAAATCGCAGCCGAGGTCGCAGAAAGAACGAGGTCCCGCCTCCTGCAGCTTCGAGGCAACGTATTCATATTATCCAAGAAACTAACAATTGAACAATGGAAGAAATCAAACAAAAAATAGATGATTACTTGGAGAAGGCCAAGCCCCTCTTTAAGGACATAGAAATTCAAACCCCTTCCGATATCAATATTGAAAAAATATCTGTAGAATTCAAGCAGATGGCCCTAGCCTACTACAACGACGCGAAGCACTTCTACGAGGTTGGAGAGTACGCCAATGCATTGGCCGCATTAGAATACGCCGAGGGCTGGCTGGATGCAGGAAAAAGACTGGGAATTTTCAAATAGTTACATCATAGGGGCCTGCACCTTCTGCAGAATCTTGGATATCACGTCATCTGTTGTGGTGCCGGTATCCGCATATTCCGGATAGAGAATCACCCGATGTCTCATAATCGGGAACGCCAGCTTCCTTATGTCCTGCGGTTTGACATGGTCGCGCCCCTCGATGAACGCCCTGGCCTTCGCGCCCCTCATGAACGCTATCGATGCTCTGGGGCTTGCCCCTGTCGCAAGCTCCCTCCTCTGCCTCGTCTCGTCGATAACCCTGACGACGTAATCCAGGATAGAATCCGACATGAAGACGGTATCCTCAATCTCCTTCTGGATTATCTGGATTTCAGCCGGGTTGAATACGCTGCCGAGCTCGTGCTTGCCCGACTTCGACTTCATTATCATTACCTCCTCCTCGGTCGACAGGTACTTGAGGACGGACTTGAACATGAACCTGTCCTGCTGTGCCTCGGGCAGGGGGTAGACGCCCTCCTGCTCCAGGGGATTCTGTGTTGCTATGACAACGAAGGGCTGGGGCAACGGATAGGTCTTGCCGCTTATGCTGATATGCTTTTCCTCCATGGCCTCCAGCAGCGCGGACTGGGTCTTTGGAGGCGCTCTGTTAATCTCATCCATGAGCAATATATTGGTAAAGACCGCCCCCTTCCTGAGGGTATACTGCCTGGTGTTCTCGTCATACCTCATCTCGCCCGTAATGTCCTTTGCAGTCAAATCGGGGGTGCCCTGCAGCCTCTTGAATTCGCACTCGAGGACATCGGAGATGGTGTTCGTCAAGACAGTCTTACCCATTCCGGGAACGCTTTCCAGAAGAATGTGGCCCCCGGCAAACAGGGCGATTACGATATCCTCTATCACCTCGTCATTGCCGATTATAACCTTGTGAACCTCGTTATAGAGCTGAGCGAACTGCTGCTTTATGTCCTTGTCCCTCTCAACACCCTGGGTTGTGGCCATCTTAAATATATACTTCTTCTTCCTACTATAAATCTATTTCACAATCTCCACCGAAACATCATCGGAGCTCATCATATAGTTGTGCCCCTTTCCGTCCTTGTAGGTCATATCAAAAAGCTTGAACTGGAATTTACCCGCGCTCTTTGGCATTAACTCAACCTGGATGTTCTTCGCCTCCCCTGCCTTAATAGCAGGAATCTCGCCAGGGGCCTTTTTTACCTCAAAGTTCTCGGGAAGCCGGGTGAGGAACCTTACGCCCTGCACATCATTGTCCCACTCGTTCTTTATGGAAATCTTTACGGCCAGCGGTTTGTTTGCATTTACCTTTTTTGGGAAGCTTATCGATAATGAGATGGCCGGCTTCCTCTGAATCTCGTCCATCAGCATCCCAATCTCACCCTGGTTCTTATCGATGATTTTTTCCTCATCCTCATTCCAGCCACCCTTCCTGAGCGCATCCTCGAAACTCTTTTTCGATTTATCCAGGTATTTCTTTGCTTCAGGATACTTACCTCGCTTTATGAGCTTCTTTGCCGCGACCTTTGAGACGAAGGCATCTATCGCTATTATGTGACTGTCAATAAGGAGCTTGTCGGAGTGCCTTTTACCCTCGCTCTTTGTCTTTTTATAGGACTCCAGGGCAATCTTGAAGTATCTCTCTGCTTCCGGGAGATTATTGATTCTCTCATAAATCTCACCGACACCATTGTGGGCCTCGCTAATTCTTTTTAAGTGAGTGAAACCCAGATTCTTTTTACTCTTCATCCCCTCTACGTATTTCAGGTAGCAGTCAACGGCTTTATGGTAGGACTTCTCCATCTCCACGTCCTCACCGAATCTTTCCTGGGTTTCCGCAACCCTCCTGTACCCATCTCCAGCATGGAAGTAATTCTGGTTTCCAAGCTGGTTTTTTGCATATTCCTGATAGGAGCTTATCGCAACCCTGTAGTTTTTGTAATCCCCGCTTACTTTCTCAACGACCTCGATTATTACCGGGTTTGACGATTTGACATACTTGTTATTAGCCTCATCATGATAGAGCACCTCAAGTGGCTTTACGTGGTACCTTCCCGCTTTGTCCGAAACCATCTCTATCGAATTCCTGCTGGACCCATCGGGCTTTATCTCGGCTATCTCTGTCGGCAGGACGACCACCCTCAGTTCCTCAGGAATGTGGGGAAGGAACGTTATGTTCCTGATTGGATTCTTGCCGTGGTTCGTCACAACCACGTTCACTATGACTGCCTCCTTGACGAAGGTGTACGAGTGCCTGTCCAGAAGCAGCGTTACCTCTGGCTTATCGCCTATCTCACCAAGCAGTTGCTTCGCCTTCTCCAGTGTGTCGTTTAGGAATTTTGCATACTCCTCATCCCATTTACCTTTTTCTATCGATTCGCTGATGTTTTTTATCGTCTTATTCAGCTCCTCGTTTGCAACCGTATAATCTCCCTGCTGGGTGGCCCTGCTTGCCTTTGTCATTGACAGGAAGCCGCTGCTTAGAAGCTCCTCGGTGGCCATCTTCTTCTCCTTGAAGTATGAAACCGCCTTCTCAAAGTACCTCTCGGATTTCTGGAATTCGCCCAGGATTCTGTATGATTCTCCAATCTCATGATTGGCCTTTCCGGGGTTTGCTTCATCGCCCTTTTTCATACCCAGCCCTTCGGTTTCGTCTATGTAAGCGAGATACTGCTTTATCGCCTTCGTATAGTTCCTGTTGGCTGCCACCTTGTTTCCAAGCCTGATGCTGCATTCTGCCACCTTCTCATACCCCTCTCCGGAACGGAAATATGTTTTCTCCTTTTCCTGCTCCTTTGCATACTTGAGGTAAAGGTCCATGGCGGACTTATAGTCTTTGCACTTCCAGTTTGAATCCGCCGCCTTTATCACCTCGCCTGCATCTTCGTAAAGCCTTGCTGCCTCTTTGTATATGGAGACGGCCTTGTCATAGTCTACTTTGGACTCTATCTCGGCGGCCTTGTAATAAACCTTGGCGGCCGACAGGAGCCCCTTCATGCCCTCATAGCCTGCCCCTGCCCTCCTGTAAAGCTCCACTGCTTCTTCTATTTTCTTTTCCTTCAGATTCTTTTTTGCGCCTTTTATGTAGGCCTCGGCTGCAAGCTTGTAGCCGGAAGCGGCAACGGAATCATCATCCTCTTTGAAACCGATTTCTGCATAACTGAAGTACGAATCCCCCGCATCCTCGAATTCCTTCACCTCCTCATGGCATTCCCCAATGACCTTGTAAACATTGGCAGCATCCATGTATTTTTTGAGTTTTACCTTGATGTTGGCCGCCTTTTCATAATAGCGTATCGCGGTATTACAATCCTTTTTACCTCTATAGCACCTTCCAATGCTCTCGTAGTTGTTGCTTGCTGCAAGCCTGTCGCTGTCCTTGGCGAATTCCGCCGAGGACATGTAATAGTAAATGGCAGTGTCATAGTCCTTTGTATCCTCATAGTCCTTGGCTATGGCGCCGTATGTTTTGATAAGGTTTGGAACGTGCTCCAGCTTGGAACTCAGCGTGGCGGACATTATGTAGTGCTTAAGCGCCTTCTTATGCTGCCCCATCCTCCTGTAGAGCTCCGCGGCCCTCTCATAGCCGGAGCTCGCGCCGGAGATATTCCTTATCCCCTTGTTCATTTCAGCGGATTTCATATGAACCTTCAGCGCGGATTTATAGTCCTCCCCTTTTTCATAGAACTCAGCGCCCTTTCCATACATCGATGTCGCAGCGAGGTAGTCCTTAATCCTCTCGTACATCTCCCCTATCTCTATGTAAACCTCGCCGGCCTTCTTGTAATTCTCAGCCTCTTCGTAGCGCTTGGCAGCAATCTCATAGTTCTTATGGGCCTCGTTATACTTCTTAACATCACTGTAGATTCTTGCAACCTTCATGTAGTTCTTGGCTGCATGCTTCAAATCCTCCATCCTGTCTTTCTGCGTCAGGTGCATTGCGTTCTCGTAGCAGCCCGCTATCTTGAGATAGTAAGGGGCGAGGCTGAAATAGCTCTTTAGAGTAGTGCCGGGCCTCGATTCGATAATCTTGAGCTTTGCCTTCATGAACTTCAGATAGGCGTCGAGTGCCTTGTCGAATTGCTTCACGTTCTCCTGCGCCCTTGCTTCGTTGAGCCATTTCTGCGCCTCCATGTCCTCCTTCTTCTCACCCACGAACTTCTTTGCGCCCTTCCCCTCCTTTAGAATTTCCTTCTTGGCTTCATCCACAAGGCTGTCGAGAGGATTCTTCTTCGCCATCAGTAATTTATTAGATTACGGGATAA
>CAZJVE010000005.1:0-4478 GCA_964549685.1 uncultured archaeon
CTTAGAATTCTCCTTGTCTCCTTATAGGCACTGGTTCCCAGTTTTTTCAGATCCATCTTACACCGATTTCAGGCCTATGTCGGCATCCTCCATGGTCGCTGACTCGATTCTCTCCTCGAGCTCCATCTCAAAGGAGGGTGCCTTTACTCCAGAGAGTATAAGAAGTGTCTTGATTATGTTCCTGTCCAAGGAGTCGTCTATCTGTGCACCCCAGATTATCTCAGCGCCCGGGTCTATTGATTCCGAGACTATTCTGACTATCTCCTCAGCCTCCTGGAGTGTCATGTCCCTGCTTCCGACTATGTTTATGAGGGCTCCCTTTGCGCTGCTCACATCAGTATCGAGCAATGGCGACTTCAGGGCCTTTTCAACTGATTCTCTTGCCCTGTCCTCCATCTTCGTGTCCTTGGTCGAGGCTCCGAAACCAATCATGGCCGTCCCGCCGTCCTTCATTATGGTCCTTATGTCAGCGAAGTCCATGTTGACCAGGCCGGGCTTTGTGACCATCTCGGTGATTCCTTTAACAGCGTTGGAAAGAAGCTCGTCAGCCACCTTGAATGCGGCATTTATTGGAAGGTTGGGTGCTATCTCCATCAGCCTGTCGTTCGGTATTACGATGACTGTGTCTGCGTGCCTTCTCAGTTTCTTAAGACCTGACAGGGCATTGTTGGCTCTCACCCTGCCCTCAACAGCAAAGGGGAGAGTCACGATTCCTATGGTTAATGAATTTAGGTCTTTTGCAACCTCTGCTACTACTGGGACTGAGCCGGTTCCTGTTCCTCCTCCTAAACCACAGGTTATGAAAACCATGTCCGAATCGGTCAGTGTGTCTGCAATCTTCTTTATGTCTGTTTCAGCGCACTGTTCTCCAACCTCGGGGTTGTTTCCTGCCCCTATGCCACCGGTTATGGTCGCTCCAATCAGAACCTTTGTGTTAGCATTGGTGTACAGCAAATCCAGAGCATCTGTATTAATGGCAATTACGTCTCCGCCCTCGATTCCCATCTCCATCAGCCTGTTTAGGGTGTTGCCACCGGCTCCACCGGCTCCGATTACCTTTATTGCAGTCCTTATTCCTTCAACAATCTTCCTTAATTCTTCATCAGAATCAGACACTGTAACTGGTGCAGGTTGAGCATTCGTGCTCTTTTCCTCTTCATTCATCTTACTAACCGCCTCCTGAACAATTGCTTCCATTGTAACCACCTATTTTGACATGTATATGAACATAATTCAAATAGAGTCCATATAAAAAGACATAAAGTATTGAGAGTTATAGTATAAAAGGCAGCAGGGGTTGGAATTTTAT
Organism: uncultured archaeon; assembly: GCA_964549685.1. Taxonomy (GTDB): domain Archaea; phylum Altiarchaeota; class Altiarchaeia; order IMC4; family QMZM01; genus WALD01. The sequence goes on from CAZJVE010000005.1 coordinate 1,310, forward strand.
ATAATTCTAGAAGCCCTTTTCAGCCATTTCTAGGAGGAGGGAAAGGTTCTCTTTTATCCGGTTCTGGATGAATTCTATCTCCTTTTCCTTTTTCTCGGGCTTGAAGAGATGCCGGTATCTGCCCTGGGTCTTCATGTATTCCTCGACGGGCTTCAGCTTGGAGACGTCCTTTGGCCTGTTGATGGTGTGCTTTCCGTTGATAATCTCATACAACGGGGTGACTCCTGTTTCTACTGCAAGTTTCGCTATTTCCACGGTCTTTTCGCCCTGGAAGCGCCAGCCGGTGGGACATGGAGCGAATAGATTGACGAAAGTCGGGCCCTTGGTTTCTATGGCTGTTTTCAGCTTCCTGAAGGCATCCTGAACATATGCGATTGATGCCGAGGCAACATAGGGCGAGCCGTGGGCAGCGATTATGTGCATTATATCCTTCTTCCACTCCTCCTTGCCGATGCTCTCCTTTCCGGAAGGAGAGGTTGTTGTTGAAGCACCGAAGGGAGTTGAGCCGCTTCTCTGTATGCCGGTATTCATGTAGGCCTCGTTGTCATAACAGACGTAGGTGAAGTTGTGGCCCCTCTCGAATGCCCCTGAGATGTGCCCGAATCCTATGTCATAGGTCGAGCCGTCCCCTCCGAATGCAACGACGTTGACCTTGTCCTCCTTGCCAAGTGCAGTAAGGGCTGCAAGGACTCCGGATGCTATTGCTGCGGGGTTCTCGAATGCCCCGTGAACCCATGGGAGTTTCCATGCCGTCTCTGGGTATGGCGTGCTTACGACCTCGACGCAGCCGGTGGATTCCACAAGGATTGAGTTCTTCCCCGCTGCCTTTGTAATCAGCCTCATGGCTATTCCTGCACCGCAGCCAGCGCATGCCCTGTGTCCTGTTGCGAAGTACTCCTCCTCAGGTAAGCCAAGTATTGCCATTTTTTAGAATATCCACTCCTGTTTGTTTCCTTGTGAATTCTTCGTCATGTCGTAGATTTTGTGAACCCGGTCCAGGCTGACGTCTTTGCCACCAAGACCGATGATGAAGTTCCTTATCTTGGGCCTTTCATCCAGATCGTAGAGGAGGGATGAGATTTCATCCGTGAGAGGGGCCGTGTTGGCTCCCGGAGAGATTGCCTTCTCAAGAACAGCGACCTTTTTCGCTCCCTTGAGTGCCTCTTTGATTGCCTCCCTTGGAAACGGCCGGTAGGTTATCAGCTTCATCAGGCCGACCTTCTCTCCCTTCTCCCTCAGCTCGTCTATGACGTCCTTTATCGTGCCGCAGACAGAGCCCATCGCTACCAGGATGATTTCAGCATCCTCGGTCTTGTAGTTCTCGGTATGCCAGTACTTCTCGGGCCTTGTCTTTTCAATCTCGACTGGGAATTTTGAGTTGAATTCGTCAAATACCTCTTCGATTATCTTGAGGGAATTCTCCATGGCTTCTGCCTGTGAGTACCTGAACTCCATGAAGTGGGATGGGAATCCTATGGGCCCAAGGGTCAGTGGCTGCTCCGGGTCAAGGATTGCGTGATATGGCTTGTAGTCCGGCAAAAATTCGTCCAGCTTTGCCTGCTCGGGCACGTCCATGGGCTCATAGACGTGGGAGAGGGTGAAGCCGTCCAGGCACACCATCGATGGCAATAAGACTCTCTCGTCCTCGGATATTTTGAACTGCATTAGAGTCAGGTCATAGCACTCCTGGGCGGTCTCTGCATGGAGCTGAATCCAGCCGGCATCCCTGGCCGAGATGGAGTCCTGGTGGTCGTTCCATATGTTGATTGGAGCCGATAATGCCCTGTTGACTACAGTCATGCAGATGGGAAGTCTCATTCCAGAGACCACGAAGAGTATTTCATTCATCAGGGCAAGGCCCTGTGATGATGTTGCGGTATAGGACCTCACTCCCGTTGCTGAGGCTCCGAGGGAGGCCGAGATTGCCGCGAATTCAGATTCCACCCTGATGTACTCGGTCTTCAGGTCGCCATCAGCAACAAAGTCTGAAATCTTCTCGACTATGTGAGTCTGAGGGGTTATGGGATAGGCTGCTACAACGGCTGGCTTTATCATCTTCACGGCCTCCGATACGGCATGGGATGCCTCCATTATCGACTTCATTTTTCCTCCATCTTCATCTCGATTGCCTTGGCAGGGCATTCATTGGCGCATATGCCACAGCCCTTGCAGTAATCCAGGTCGGCTTCGAATTTTCCGTCATCTCCTTTTTTTATGCAGCCCTCGGGGCACAGGCTCCAGCATATGCCGCATCCGGTGCACTTCTCCTTGTCGACTATGGGCCTCATGCTCTTCCAGGCCCCGGTCTTTGTGTTTGAGGTAGAGCCCTTGCTCTCAAGGACTGCCCCCATGGTTATCTCGGTGTCTCCGACCTTCTTCTTTACCTTCTCGAAGTCTATCATTTTTTCTCCATGGCCTGCTGGTAGGTCTTCTCGACCAGTTCTATGTTTTTATCGCCTATGCTGCCAGGGAAGTGCTCCTTAATTGCTTCAGAGATTGAGTCTGTCTTTATCTCTCCCGTGAAGGCAGCGAATGCGCCGAGCATTGCTGTATTCACGATGTCTCTCTTAAGAATCTCGAATGCCAGTGAGGTTGCATCTACTGCATGCACGGTAGCGTTCTCTATCCCAAAGCTGTCGGGGCTTTTCTCTGTATTGATTATAACCATGCCACCGTCCTTCAGTCCGCTGGTGACATCCACGACGTCAAAAAGGGTGGGGTCAAGGACAAGCAGGATGTCCGGTTCATAGATTGCGCTTTTTCTCCGGATGAAAGAGTCAGATAGTCTTGTAAAAGCTTCTACGGGGGCGCCTCTCCTCTCAACACCGAATCTCGGAAAGGCCTGGGTGAATTTCCCGTCATGGAAAGCAGCAACCGACAGTAGGGTTGCGGCAGTTACAGCGCCCTGGCCACCCCGGCCGTGAAATCTAATCTCTTTCATTTATTTATCATAATTATTCAGTATAGAAGATTTCTTTATTATTGGATTCCTAATATAAAAGATATAAAAGGTGAAAGTGATGAAAGGCAGAGTAGTGAACTATCGCGGAGGAGTGAATACGCAAAGGGCCAATCAGATGATTATATCCCCTGAGAAATCATCGAGTAAGGAGGAGGCAGCAAAGCTGCTCGGGAAGAAGGTCGAGTGGAAGACTCCGAGCGGGAAGAT
>CAZJVE010000005.1:4578-59006 GCA_964549685.1 uncultured archaeon
AGGCAGCAAAGCTGCTCGGGAAGAAGGTCGAGTGGAAGACTCCGAGCGGGAAGATACTGGTCGGAAAGATAAGCAGGGTACATGGCAGAAAGGGAGAGGTCGTTGCAAGGTTCAAGAAGGGCCTGCCGGGCCAGGCCCTAGGGACTGAGATTGAGATTAAGGAGTGAACCGGTTGAATTCCCCGATGAATTTACTGGTGAATTCAAGGTGCACTCAACCCCGAAGGGGTTGACGTGCGCCAAAGTGTGAACTGATTTTGCAGTTCCGCCGCTGTAGCTCAGACTGGGAGAGCACCTGGCTGAAGACCAGGGTGTCGCGAGTTCAAATCTCGCCGGCGGCATATGGGCGGGAAGATAGATGCTCTTAAGAAAAGGGTGGAGAACATTACAAAGCTGGAAGGCGATGACCTCCTTCCCGGCGAAAAGCTTCTCTACGATAGCTTCGCCTCATGGTATAGCGAGGCATCTACACTTATTCTGTCGGGGGTTGCCCTCATCATAGCTTTTCTGGTCGTGATATACGTCCTGATAGCGAAAATCAGCTCATTCGTTCTCCTTGTTCCCGGGATTATGCTCTTTGCCTCCTTCCTGTTGATATGGATATCTGCCCATAGCCATTACTCCGTGAGGTATTTCATTACCTCGGAAAGAGTGCTGAAGAGGTATGGACTTATGAGCAAGCATCTCGACGGAGTTCCGTATGACAAGATACAGAACATAGAGATGCACAAGAAGCTCGGGGAGAAGCTGGTGGATATAGGCGATATCTCTATAGATGTTGCAGGAGGTCCGGGTTTGGAATTGGTCATGAGCAATCTCCCGGACCCAGAGAAGCCGCACAGGCTGATAAACGATATGATGATGTCTAAGAATAGGTTATAACCTTCTGGCCTTCCTGTAGGGAAAACCCCTTATGAGCTCATGCATCTTTTTTTCATTGACTACTACCTCGTCGCCGATTGATATTCTCAGTTCCTTCTCGACCTTTCCCATGTCAATGACGGGGCATTTGTGCTTTGCTGAGATTTCCACTATTCTCTTGACCTCCTTTCTCGGGACGGCTATGAGGTAGGTGCCCATGTAGCGGGTGATTCTGGGGTAGGGGATGCTCCCGAGTGTAAAGCCCTTCTTGGACTTTATCAGCATCTCGGTAAGGTTGCCGAACCAGCCGCCTCTTGAGGCATCCTTGGATGCGTGGATTTCGATATTGTTCTCGATTAAATCCAAAAAGGTTTCGAATTTAACCTTTGCTCTATAAACTCTTTCGCCTATTTCCCCTTCTACAACATCCCCAAGCATGAGGATTCTGTCGCCATGCTTTGCACCGCAGTCCGGTATTGGCTTACCCACCATCTTGCCGAATACCACGAATGAGACGCAGGGCTTGAGGTCGTTCTCGAGCTGCGTATTGCCCCCCACGATTGGAACTCCCAGGCCGTTGCTCTGCTTCTTGATGTCGTTGGCTATGGACTCCGAGTCCTTTATTGAATCTACTTGCATTGAGTTTAATGCAAAAAGGGGCTTCGCGCCCATGACGACTATGTCCGAGCATGTATGGATTAAGCCGGTCTTCCTTCCTATCTTCAGGGGATAGGGGCCCTCCATATTAACGGCCCACTCTCCGATGACTGCCGCGTCGTCCCCCTGCCTGATTCCGTAGAGGAGGTTATCTACCTTATCGTCCATGTGCCAGAATACCTTCCTAACTTGATTGGTTTCAAGCATGTGACCGATGGCCCTTTTTATTTCGGACTTCATTGTTGCTAAATATATAAAGCCTAAAGTTAAAATTAAAGAGGACGAGGTGATTTCAATGAGTAAGCTGTGGAGATGTGAGATATGTGGAGACCCCTACATAGGGGATGAGGCGCCCGCGAACTGCCCGTTCTGCGGGGCGAAGAGGGATTATATGAAGGAGGCCAAAGAGGCCAATGTGAATTTTGATGTCGAGTTGAACGAGAAGGACAAGGCCAATGCAGAGAAAGCTCTGCAGGTCGAGATAAGCAATGCCGCGTTTTATTTCTGCGCTGCCGGAAAGACGGATGATGATGAAGGAAAGCTTCTGTTCAAGGCGCTGGGCAAGGTCGAGGCAGAGCACGCAAGCGTCTGGAGGAAGATACTGAAGCTCGATTCAATCTCGAAGGGGGATGATACCTGCCACATCAGCAACAAAGAGAACCTGGAGGACTCCCATGCAAGGGAAACAAGAGCAATAGAATTCTACAAGCAGGCTGCTGCCGAATCGGAGAACGAACGAGTTAGAGAGATATTCAAGGCGTTCGTTGAGGTGGAAACCGACCACCTGCAGCTTTCAGAAGAGAGATTGAAATGAGCAAGCGGTTCTGGAGGTGCAATGTCTGCAATGACATTCACTACGGGATAGCGGGGCCTAAGGTCTGCCCCACCTGCCAGGTAGAGAATGCCTACGTTGAGATAGACGAGAAAGAGGCGGAGTTCGTGATGGGATTATGAACAAAGAAGAATTGATAAAGGTCTGGGAGAATTTTGCAAAGGATAATGACTTTATGCTGAATTCTGACAGCAGTCATGTTGATGGAGTCGCTGATGGAGTTCTCGATAACGAGAAGAACCAGGGGTTGAAGCTCTGTCCCTGCAGGATTGGCGATGGTACGAGGGAAAGAAATCTCGAGCTTCTTTGTCCCTGTAACTTCAAGACTCATGAAACCTGGAGCAAGGAAGGCAGATGCTGGTGCGGTCTGTTTGTAAAAAGATAATTATGGCAATCAGTTCGCCCATCAATCATCATGTATCAGCGGTTGTTCGTTTCATCACATTGCCACTATCTATTTTGGATTAGATTCTAATATTTCATCATGGTACACTGGACCGACCTCGTTACGGAGAAACTGCTGCAGAGAGGTAAGGAGCATGTCATAGAGACAGGTACCTCAATATCGGGAATCCCCCATGTCGGAAATGCCTCGGATGTGATTAGGGGCGACGCTGTGAGAAAGGTCCTTGAGGAGGAGAAGGCGAAGGTGGGATTCATCTGGGTTGCTGACGATTGCGACCCCTTCAGGAAGGTGCCCAAGGGGATGGAGTCGCTGAAGGAGTACCTGGGTCATCCCGTCAAGGACATCCCGGACCCGGACGGTTGTCATGGTGGCTTTGTGGAACACCACGTTACACAGTTCCTGGGGGATTTGAAGGAGTTCGGAGTGGAGCCGAAGGTATATTCTGCGACTGAGCTCTATAGGAAAGGGGAATTTTATGAGGGCATTAAGACTGCAATGAGTAATTCCGAAAAAATCATTGAAATCTTAAATAAATTTAGAAAGGAACCCCTTCCCAAGGATACAATTCTCTGGAGCCCGGTCTGCGAGAAGTGCGGGAATATCTCCACCACCAAAGCCGTCGGGATTGACGACGATTCTGTCAGGTATAAGTGCGAGGACACGGAGATTTCCGGCGGAAAGGTGAAGGGCTGCGGTTTTGAGGGCGATAGCAGCCTCAAGAAAGGGCACGGGAAGCTACCCTGGAGGGTTGAGTGGGCTGTGAGGTGGGCGCACTTCAAGGTGACCTGCGAGCCATTGGGGAAGGAGCACGCCTCGGCAGGGGGGTCGTTCTGGAGCGCCAAGGAGGTCTGCAAGGAGGTCTTTGGGTGGGAGCCACCGATTCCGGTCATCTATGAATTCTTCACCCTGAACGGGGAGAAGATTTCCTCGTCGAAGGGTAACGTCATAACGCTGGGCGACTGGCTCAAAATCTGCGAGCCCGAGGCCCTGAAGTTCTTCATGTACAAGAGGCTGCAGAAGCAAAGGGACATAAACCTTGCCAGGATTCCGGCCACGGTGGATGAGTATGACAATGCCGAGAGGATTTATTTCGGGCAGGATAAGGGCGAGGATATTGAAACAAGGATGTACTGGCTTTCCCAGGTCTCCAAGCCGAGGTTTCTTGGGGTTCCGTTTACGCTCTGTGCTGTTCTTGCCCAGGTCGTTCCTGACCTGGATATGAAGGAAATATCGAAGAGGCTGGAGAATTCCGGCTATGAGAAATTCGATATGAAGAGATTGGAATTAAGACTAAACCTGGCAAGGGAATGGAACAAAAGCCATGGACCGGAGTATCTGAATTTCAAGCTAATAGACGGGAAGGAGGCAGCAAAGGCAAAGCTGGATAATAAACAGAAAGAAGGACTCAAAATTATCGCCGGGGAATTGGATAAAAAATTTACACCCAAAGAACTACATAAAAGAATCTACGAGATTGCGAGGGAGATTGAACTGGAGCCGGAGAAGCTCTTTGAGGCCATCTATCTCGTCTTGATAGGTAAGGTGAAGGGTCCCAAGGCCGCTATGTTCCTTCTCAGTCTTGAGAAGGATTTTGTAAAGGGAAGACTGGCTTTTAACGAATAATCCTATATAATTAAAAAATGTTCAAAGCGCTTATTTCAGACACCAAGGCGTGGAAGAGTTCTATAGAGGCCATTGCGTCTTTGATAGACGAGGGTACGCTGCAGATAGCAAAGACCGGTCTGAAGCTCAGGGCCATGGACCCGTCGCAGATAGCTCTCGTGGATTTTAAGATGCCGGAGTCCTCATTTGAGAAGTACGAGGTTGAGAAGGAAACCAGCATAGACATAGACTTTGCCGAGCTCTCGAAGATTACCAAAAGAGCAAGGGCCGAGGACAAGATAGAGCTTTCCCTTGACAAGAAGTTCACCATGAACTTTGTTGGAGAAACGAAGAGGCGGTTCAATCTGGGGATAATAGAATCAACGACCCAGGCGCCGAAGGAGCCGTCAATTGAATTTACTGCTGAGATCAAGATTGGAGCCAGTGTACTGAAGGAGGCCCTCAAGGATTCTGAGCTAGTTAGTAATCATATATCAATTTCTGCTGATGAGGGTTTCACTATCAAGGCTGAGGGAGATACCGGTTCTGTTGACATAGAAATTCCGAAGGAGAGTATAATGGGCATAGATGTCAAGGAGAAGGCAAGGGCAGTCTTTTCTCTCGACCAGCTGGACAGTCTCCTGAGGGCAGCAGACCAGGGGAGTATCATTATGCTCAAACTGAGGAGCGACGCCCCCTTAAAGCTTGAATATGCGATTGGTGAGGGCAGAGTTGTCTATTATCTAGCTCCGAGAATAGAATCATAGAATAGATAGTGAAATTTTCTGATTACTGTTTCTGTGCTGATTGTAATCCACATAAGCCTTTGCTATGTGGGACAGCGGCTAAGGGGGATATTCCCTTTCTATGGGGGTTAGAGTTCGGTTCCCAGGGCCTCGGCAACGACAAAGACGTCCTTGTCGCCCCTGCCTGAAAGGTTTATGACTACTATGCTGTCCTTGTCCATCCCCTTTGCTGTTTCTACTGCATCGTATATGGCGTGGGAGGATTCGAGAGCAGGGATTATGCCTTCGGTTTCACAAAGAAGCTTCACCGCCTCCAGCGCCTGCTCATCAGTTACTGAAGTGGGTTGAATCCTTCCCTCCTTTGCAAGATGGCTCAGCTCTGGGCCTACACCAGGGTAGTCAAGGCCGGCTGAGATTGAATATGAAACCTTAATCTGCCCGAATTCGTCCTGAAGCAGTCTTGAATTCATCCCATGTAAGACTCCGTCTGTCCCTGCAGAGAGGGTTGCGCCGTGCTCCCCAGTCTTGATTCCCTTTCCTGCTGCCTCGACGCCGATTAATTCTACATTCTTTTCCTCAATGAAGTCGTAGAATATTCCCATGGAATTGCTTCCCCCTCCGACGCATGCGAAGATTTTATCTGGAAGTCTGCCTTCCTTCTCCTGGATTTGTTCCTTCGTCTCCTTTCCTATGACGCGCTGGAATTCCCTGACTATCAAGGGATAAGGATGTGGACCGACTATGGAGCCAATGAGATAATGAGTATCTTTTACGTTTGCCAACCAATCCCTCATGGCCTCGTTGATTGCATCCTTGAGTGTACAGGAGCCGGATTCAACGGGAATTACTTTGGCTCCCAGCAGATTCATCCTGAAGACATTCAGCTTCTGCCTTTCAATGTCCTCGGTTCCCATGTACACCTCGCATTCAAGGCCCATTGCTGATGCCGCTATTGCTGTTGCGACTCCGTGCTGGCCGGCCCCTGTCTCTGCTATGAGTCTGGTTTTGCCCATCCTCTTTGCCAGCAGGGCCTGTCCGAGGGTGTTGTTCAGCTTGTGGGCCCCGCCATGAACTAGGTCCTCCCTCTTCAGATAGATTTTTGCTCCGCCCGTCTTCTTGGTGAGGTTGTTTGCAAGGTATAAAGGAGTAGGTCTGCCGGCAAATTCTGTTAGATAATAATTTAGTTCCTGCAGGAATTTTTCATCATTCCTGAATTTCTCGAATCCTTTCTCCAGCTCTTCGAGTGCGGGCATCAGTACCTCTGGGGCGAATCTGCCCCCGTATTCTCCGAACCTTCCTAGCTTATTTGGTAGCATTTTGAATGAAATTCTTTATCTTTTCCGGGTCCTTTATTCCCGGTGAGGATTCTACTCCGCTGGCTACGTCGACTGCATAGGGCTTTACCTCTTTTATTGCTTCCGCAACATTATCTGGGTTTAGTCCCCCGGCGAGGATTACGGGCTTGTCGATGGACTCCACTATCTTCCTGCTGACGCTCCAGTCGTGGGTCGTGCCTGTTCCGCCCATCGTGCCTTTGACCTTGGTGTCTAGGAGGATTGCATTGACTATATCGGAATATGACCTTGCCAGGTCAATGCTCTCTTCACCTGTAACAGGAATTTGTTTTATGATATTAAGATTTGAACTTTCTTTTATTTCTCTTACGAATTCGGGGCTTTCCTCCCCGTGGAGCTGGATGTGGTCTGCTCCGGTCTCCTCTATCTTTTCGACCTCGGCAAGATTAGCCGGGGCAGCAACGACTACCCTTGAAACAAAGGGCGGGACTGAACGGAATATTTCTCTTGCCTTCTCCAAGTCCGTGAATCTCTTTGACTCTTTGACATTGACTATGCCAATTGCATCCGCTCCAAACTCTGATGCAAGTAATGCGTCTTCTTTCCGGGTTATTCCGCAAATCTTGACTCTCATTTTCCTGTGAATTCCCTGAGCCTTTCCTCTATGTTTTCCGACTTCATTATTCCCGTTCCTATGAGGGCCGCGTGGGCTCCCGCAGCAAGGACTTTGTCAAGGTCATCTCTTGTGAGGATTCCGCTCTCGCTGACTATGGTTCGGTCCTTGGGAATCTTTGGAGCCAGGCGCTCTGTAGTGCCTAAGTCAGTCTCCATAGTCTCAAGGTCCCTGTTGTTTATGCCGATTAATTTTGAATTTGAATTAATAGCAAATTCTAAATCTTCCTCATCATGAATCTCAACCAATGTCTCTAGGTTGAGTGAATGAGCAATGTCGACAAACTCTTTCGTCCTCTCCTTCAATAATTTTGCAATCAGCAGGATTGCATCGGCTCCGTTGCCGTGGCTTTCATAAATCTGAAATTCGTCAACAATAAATTCCTTTCTCATTACAGGAATATTAACAGAATTCTTTACCTGCCTTAAATCACATATCCTTCCATCAAAATTCTTGTCCGTCAGGACGGAGATTGCGCAGGCCCCGGCCTTCTCGAGCAGCTTTGCTGCCTCCTTTGGCTCAATTTCGCTTACTTTGCCTGCTGAAGGGCTCGCCTTCTTTGTTTCGGCGATGATGGGGATTCTCCCAGTCCCTTTGGCTTTCTCTATTGCCAATATCAATGACCTTCGCTCCTTCAGCCCTTCGATTTCCTTTGCCTTCTCAGCACCAATCTTATCAAATTCAAATGTCATTTTGTGAAATTAACTAATTCCTCCAGTTTCTTCTGGGCCTTGCCGCTCTCGAGGGAGTCTCTTGCTACTTCCATTCCCTCGGTCAGGTTGTCGGCCTTCCCTCCTACGAGGATTCCTGCCGCGGCGTTGAGGAGGGTTATGTCTTTTCTTGGGCCAGTGTCCTCTCCCGCAAGGATTTTTTTCAGAATCTCTGCGTTGTCCTTGGCAGAGCCGCCGGCAATGTCCTCTTCCCTCGCTATCGAAAGGCCGAATTCCCCGGGATTTATGAGGTAAGTATTTACTTCGCCATCCTTCAGCTCCGAGACCTTCGTCTTTCCGAGGGTTGATAACTCGTCAAGGCCCGGGTCGCCGTGGGCCACGATGGCTGATTCAAGTCCAAGGAGCTTGAAGACATTGGCGAGAGTCTCCGTCAACTCAGGGTCGAAGACCCCCATGAGCTGGGCCCTGGCATTTGCGGGATTCGTCAATGGGCCGAGGATGTTGAAGACCGTCCTGAATCCGAGCTGCTTCCTTACAGGCATTACGTGCTTCATCGCCGAGTGGTGCATCGGGGCGAACATGAAACCGATTCCCACCTTCTCAATGGATTCTTTGATTTTATCAAAATCAGAATTCAAATTTACACCTAATTCCTCAAGGACGTCGGCAGAGCCAGACTTCGATGTCAGCGCTCTATTGCCGTGCTTTGCTATGGGGATTCCCGCTCCTGCGACGACGAACATGGAGGTCGTCGAGATGTTGAAGGTATTCAGCATATCCCCCCCTGTGCCGCATACATCAACCAGGGTTCCATCAACCTTCGGCTCAATCCTAGAGGCGAATTCCCTCATTATCTTCGCGAGGGATGCTATCTCCTCAGAGGATTCACCCTTCATTCTCAATGCAGTCAGAAAGGCTGAGATTTCTGTCTCATTTGAATCCCCACCCATAATCGTCTTCATTGCAGATTCGGCTTCCTCTGCAGTCAGATTCTCTCCTCCAACAATTTTCGATACTATCTCCTTCATTGTTTCACCTCCAGGAAATTCTTCATTATCTTCATTCCGTCATCTGTAAGAATGGATTCTGGATGGAACTGCAGGCCATAGATTGGGAATTCCTTGTGCTTGAGCGCCATTACCTCCCCGTCGTCCTGGCTTTTTGCTGTGACCTCCAGGCAGTCTGGGAGGGATTCCTCATCCACTACAAGGGAATGGTATCTTGTTGCAATAATAGGATTTGGAATTCCCTTGAGGATTCCTTTTCCATTATGGTCTATCTTGCTCACCTTCCCGTGCATCAGGACGTTGGCCCCCCTTATCTTTCCGCCGAAGACGTGGGCTATGCACTGGTGGCCGAGACATACTCCGAGCAGGGGAATTTTGGGGCCGAATTCTTTTATAATATCATTTGAAATCCCTGCATCCTCTGGTGTCTTTGGGCCTGGTGAGATTATGATATGGGAAATTCCCTCCCTCTCTATAACGCACCTGACATCCTCCATCCTTGAATTGTTCTGCAGCACCACTGGATTCCCTCCCAGTATGCCAACGTACTGCACCAGGTTATAGACGAAGGAGTCTATGTTGTCTATGACTAGGGTTTTCATCCTTCAACCTCCAGGGCCTTGAGCAGCGCCATGCCCTTGTTCACGGTCTCCTCGTACTCTCTTTCTGGGACGGAATCAGCAACTATTCCCGCCCCGGCCTGGACATAGGCCCTGTTGCCCTCGAACTCTATAGTGCGAATAGTTATCGCTGAATCAAGATTGCGATTGAAGGAAAAATAGCCAACAGAACCGGCATAGATTCCCCGCCTTGTGGGCTCCAGCTCCTCTATGATTTCCATGGCCCTGACTTTCGGGGCTCCAGATACTGTGCCGGCAGGGAAGATGCTCTCAAACGCGTGGAATTCATCCATCTCTGGTTTTAATTCCCCTACAACCTCAGATACTATGTGCTGTACATGAGAATATTTCTCAATCTCCATGAATTTACTGACCTCAACGGTTCCGAACTCCGCAACCCTGCCAATATCATTCCTTCCCAAATCTACAAGCATGAGATGCTCTGCTCTCTCCTTTTCATCAGCCAATAAATCCTTCGCCAGTCTTTCATCCTCCGCAGCGTCCTTCCCCCTGGGCCTCGTTCCAGCTATAGGATATGTCTCGACCCTCCTGTCCTCCACCCTGACGAGCATCTCGGGAGAGGAGCCGGCTATCTTCCTATCGCCAAAGTCGAGGAAGTACATGTATGGAGAAGGATTTATCTTCTTCAGACGCTGGAAGACCTTGAATTGGTCCCCGTCAAAATCTGTTCCAAATCTCTGCGACAGAACCACTTGGAATATGTCTCCCGCCTTGATGTACTCCTTCGCGTCCCTGACAGAGGACTCGAATTCCTTCCGGGACATGTTGGACTCGAAGCTGATTGGCTTGCCGTTCTCCTTTGCAGGTGGATTCTCGAAGTTAATGATTTTCTTTGAAATAGAATTCAATTCGTCCTTCACTGCATCCCCATCAAATTCTGAGAATTCGTGCGACAGCAGATAGGTCTTGCCCTCCTTGTGGTCGAATATTATGTTGTTCTTGGCGAGGATGAACTCACATACGGGCTGCTTCAGGTCGTTGGTTGAGTTCTCCTCCAGCTCGATGATGCTCCTCACGAGGTCGTAGGAGAAGTAGCCAACAAAGCCGCCGAAGAATCTTGCGGTTGGCTTGGAATTCAGTTCGAATTTTAACATAATATTTCTCAGAATTTCCAGGGGATTCTCTCCATCGGGCTGAGTCTCCCTGAGCGCCGGGTCGCTGGACTTGAAGCTGACCTTCCCGTTGCTCACCGTAAGCTTGGCTATCGGATTGAACCCGATGAATGAGTAACGGGCAACCTTCTCTCCACCATCAGAGGATTCAAGGAGGTAGCTGTCCCTGTCGCAGACCGCGAGATATGCCTTCTCAGGGTCTCTCTCCGGAAGTTCTATACCTATTGGATTGACCGATATCATGGTTATGTATAACCGATTTAGTATTTAAATATACTTAGATGTATGTTTTCAGGCACTGTTGCGTTATCGTGGGAAAAAAGAGGGTGTTGCGGGGCGGGGGATAAGCCCCTTTTTAAAATTTCGACATTATCTTGTCCCTGCACTTAATCGGGTTTTTGAAAACCTCGTGCTCCCACAGCCGTATAACTGTCCAGCCACCCTTTTTAAGCTCTCCCGTATGCTTTTTATCCCTCTTGACATTCCTTTGTATCTTTGGGCCCCAATACTCTTTGTTAGACTTCGGCATCCTGCAATGTTTCGGGCATCCGTGCCAAAAGCACCCGTCTATGAATATTGCCATTTTTCTCTTTTTATTAGCAAAATCAGGATTTCCCTTAATGTTTTTTGGATGATAGTTAAAAATTCTGCCATCAAGAATGCGTTTCATAATTAATTCTGGTTTGGTTCTCTCACTTCTTACTTTAGACATTATATCGCTTCTTTTTTCTTTAGAAAAGACATCCGCCATCGTATCTTTAATATATATTTTATATGTGTCTTTTGAATTATATTACATGAGGTGGAGATGGGACCAAGGACGGCTTGAATATTTTAGATTTGACAATATTCGCAGAATTGCGTGTTCTTTACATGAACTAGATGGCGCGACTCTTAAAGGGGGCGACTCATTGCGTTCCCCAATGGAAGACCAAACAGGTTTGGCTTTTCTCCCCTCTAGCTATTCCGTTTGGAGGAATTATGGGAGAACGTTTCAATGCGCCCTTCTTGCAACTAAAATTGGCAATATTCTAAGAACGACAGATATTTGTAAAAGATTAGCAGACGATGGAGATAATGCACTAGGTTCCGATGAATATTTTACTATTATTATGCGTCAGTTCTATCTCCCTTTTCCTGCATTCACTGATTATCAAACTTCAGGCTCTCAAGTATTTCCATTCTGTGCCGTTATGCGATTCCTTCTCTCTAAGGCAGTGGCAAACCAAGAACCACGGGTAAGTTTAGATGAGATTTTTTCATTTGTAGTTGGAAACGAGTGCAAAGGTAATGAACCCATCAGCTTTTATTCAGGACTCCATCCGACAGGTCACACCGCCACTGGGGATGAGAGAAGGCAAGTGAGGGAAATGCTAATAGCTATTAGTCAATTCAGTTATTTGGACTGGGTTAATAACAATTTAGAATTAGATGTTGCTACTGAAGAGAAACAAACGATAACGCTATTAGAAAGCCAATTCATGCCGTCAATACACGAAAGATTGCCACATCGAGGGGAAGAAATTCTTCACTTGGGAACCCTCACAGAACATCCAGACATTACGCTCCCTCAAAGGGAAACGGCTGCAGATATTGTTTTCACTGAAGGTAAGCGAGTTCGGATGACCCATTTAAGAATTGAACGCAATCGAAAGATTAGAAAAGAATTTTTTGAAAGAATGGAGCCGCCTTTTAGGTGTGATGTGTGTGGGATATTGGTGAACGAGCGTTATCCGTGGGTTGATAATCTTCTTCAAGTCCATCACATTTTGCCCCTCTCTTCGCCAATCTATATAGGGGGCGATGGAACATCCTTTTCAGATATTGTTGCACTTTGTCCTAATTGCCACGGTGCCATACATAGGTATTATCGAAGTTGGTTATCATCACATAATCAAGTGGACTTTTTAGGTAATGAAGAAGCCCACCAAGTTTATGAAGGCGCTAAGCGAGAATATGCTCCTGATTAGCTCACTTCAAAGATTTGTTGCGCTATTGATGTGGCTAGGTGATATGCAAGAACAGGTGGGACAGCATTGCCTACTTGAGTGAACTGCCGTGCAATAGGGCCGTAAAATACAAAAGAGTCAGGGAAAGTTTGTAGCCTTGCACATTCCCTCACTGACAGAGTTCTAGGTATTGTTGGATGAAGATGGGAGCGTCCACCGCCCTGACACCCGCCGGCTATGACTGTCAAAGATGGGCGGTTAGCTTCAAGCCTGTTCACTCGCCCATGTTTATCTCGTTCACCACACTTCAACATAATGTATCGTTTAATTGATTTCGCAGTATGTTTTCTCGTAATGTGGTTTTTAATATCTTTTTTTGGTAAATTAAGGGCATTAGAACAAGGTATTTTTTTATCGTTAGCATCTGGAAATTTAAATAAACCTTTCCGAGAGCCAACGATAAATAATCTTTTCCGATATTGTGGAACGCCATAATCAACAGCATCAATAATATGTGGCTTAGTAACTGAGTAATCAGCTTTCGAAAGAGTAGATAATACCTTATTGAGCTGTTCTCCACCATCAATGGAAGCCAGCCCAGTTACATTTTCAATTAAAAAGGCTTGGGGTTTAAACCTTTTGATGTACCAAACATAGTCAGATAAGAGATTGCCGTTAGTTTCATGGGCAAATCCCACTCTTTTAAAATTACTATCCCCCTTCTGAAATCTCTGATTTGATGCGACACTAAATGGTTGGCATGGTGGCCCCCCTATGAACATTCCTTCAAATGGAGTAGTAATATGCTTATTCAATTTATTGAAAATTTTTTTTCTGTCAGATATGTCTCCATCTTCGTTTGGTGGGCCTATGACATTCCATTTAGGACGATTGATACGTAAAGTATTGCAAAATAGCTCATTATTATCGATGCATGCCAAGTGTTCAAATCCTGCTGATTCAAAACCAAGGTCTAATCCGCCACAACCAGAAAAGAAACTTATGATTGGTGTGTTTGGAGGTAAAACAGAAAGATTATCAACGCTTTTATACTTCTCTCCTGTGCCGTTTATTTGGCACTTGTGCTCATATACAAGGTCGTTGTAAGAATGCCCCGCATTGGTCAATGTCTCATGAAGTGGTTTATTATTTTGAATGCATTGATTAATTATTTCGGTTTGTTCATCCCAGTCAAGAATTGGCATTTTGTATTTTCAATATAATTTTATGGCGTTCTTATTATTTAGTGAGAGAGCATCGGAAAAGTAAACTATCTTGTTTTGCTGTTTTTATTCTGTCTAGGCTTATCCCAGTAAGGACTCTTACACTTCGGGCATACTCTTGGAGCATCGTCATTTCTCGGCACCCATTCGTGTTCGCATCGCTCACAGCGATAGCCCATCGCCGTAATCTTAACCTTTTTAACCATTTATTTGTTAGTAATATAGTATTTAGTATATAAATACATAGTATATGCTCTAATAGATATGTTCTTCTGCTGACGTAAATTAAACGAAATATACACCGAGTTTGTATTTATATACCTTAATACTAATATACTACATAGGTATATAGTAAGGAGGTAAATAAAATGGAGTTAACAGACAGGCAGGTAAGGGGTATGGCAATCATCGCCAAGGGCGACATGCCGAAGCAGATAGACGGTAGAACCTTCAGGGTTCCCTCGCAGAACGGAGGCGGGAGCTACAAGGTCTGGACCGAGACGGACATCTACTACGCCGACGGAAAGAGGCAGGAGGTAGAGGTCTGGAAGTGCGAGTGCCCCGATTTTCAATATCATGGCTCTAAGGAATGGGAGGACTGCAAACACATCTCAGCGATAAAGTTCTGGCAGGACTTGAAGAAGAACCACGCCCCTGAGATGGTTGCCGAGATAGTGAATCCTGAGCCGATGGAGAACGTCCTTGAATGCGCCTACTGCGGAAGCAGGGATTTAAGGAAAGATGGACACAGAAAGACACGCTTCGGGAAGAAGCAGAGAATGGAGTGCAAATCATGTGATAGAAAATTCACGATAGATGCGGAGTTTGGCAAACTAAGCACAAATCCAGAGGTCATAAGCGTAGTTCTTGACCTATATTTCAAGGGCATCAGTTTGCGAAAGATTCAAGACCACTTAAAGCAGTTCTACAAGATGGAAGTTGACCACTCGACAGTATATCGCTGGATAAGGAGATACACCGAGCAGATACATAAATTCACGCAGGGGCTTACGCCAGAGACAGGTAAGGTATGGCACTCAGATGAGATGAAGATTAAGGTCGGCGATAAATGGAAGTGGCAGTGGAACCTAATGGATAGGGATTCACGATTCCTTCTGGCAACACAGGTTACAGATGCCAGGTATGTCGGCGATGCCGAGACATTGCTTATTGAGGGTAAGGAGAAGGCCAAGAAGAAGCCAGAGTTCCTTATGACCGATGGCCTGCACTCATACATCAAGGCGTCCAAGAAGCATCTGAGGGGTAATGGGTTCACTCACATAAGATGCCCCACACTAAGAAGCAAGTCGAATAACAACGTGGTGGAGAGATACAACAACACGATGAGGGAGCGGGACAAAACCCTGCGGGGATACAAGAAGAACGAGACAGCCGATGCATTGATTCAGGGGTTCGCCGACTACTACAATTTCGTAAGGGAGCATCAAAAGTTAGGCACTACGCCTGCGGAGAAGGCGGGGATAAACCTTAATCTTGGAGAGAATAGGTGGCTTGACTTGCTACGAATGAGTGTAAGTGATTAACGCCGTTCTTTAATACGCTCCATTGCATCTAATAGTGCCTTGAAAAGGTCAAAACACCTATACGCTCTTAAAAAACCAAAACTTAGTGCAGTTATTGATATATAGAGGTAAATCAGTTTAACATTCGTGTTTTCAATCAAGGAAATTTTAAAGAAATATAATGCCCCTAGGAGTATGATAACCCCAAATATCCCAAATATAGAATCCGTAAATCTTTTGTAAAGTTCTATATGTTTTTTATGAGCCATCAATATTTTGAATGCCTCATTTTTCTTTAGTGTTGATTCAAAAGCATGTAATATCGCCAGTATCGTTAGGAGAGCACCAAGAATCGTGGTTAATATCACTATAAATAGATTTAAATCTGAAGCCTCCAGACAATAATATGTAAGGTTCTTCATTAATTCAAAATCAGTTACTTTCAAAAGCCCCAATGAAAAGTAGATTAAGCAGATGGATATAAGTAAGGCCAAGGATATACTACAAGACAATAACACATCTCCCCTTAAAGATTTGGTTGGATTAATCATCCTCTCCATTGACTTTATCAATCAAATATCTACACGCCTTTTTTGGGGATACCTCAAAATCATCTATCTCATTTTTATCTAATTGAATAGATTCGCTCTCAAAGCTTCTTAATAAGTTTTCTTCATCAGAAACCGATGCGTTTTCATCAATCCAATAGTCAAATTTAAAGGAACTCATAATGCTGGCAAAATCTATCTGTAGTAGTTCCTCCACATTGTCTACGGCAAACTCTTTAAGCAATAAGTCCTTCACTTTCATAAAACTGCCACGTTTAGATTTACCTAAACTGAATTCTATATTGACAGAATAATCTTCAGTAACTCCTAATTTACCTAAAAATTCTTCGACTGGGGAATCGGAGCTGAGGTCTGCGTTCTTTTTGAATGTCATAACTATTCTCTTTAACTTCTTTCCAAAAACTTTTTTTAATTGTTCCTTCTTCTTCTCCTTGACTTTATGTTTATGGATAAAGGTTATATCATCTTGGTTTATTATCTGTCTCATATAATCAATGAACACGCCGATGCCTGGATATTGGAATCCTTGCTCCATCAATACAAGTATCTTCCCATCCATTATAGTGAAGGCAAAACTGACAATATCTCTTTTTATCTCTCCCGTTTCACCATTATCTCCTGTTTTTGAGGATAGATTAACTATTTCGTCTGTTCTCCCATCCAGATGACAGTATTCAGTATCTTGTTGTGTTCGGACAATATAACTATAGAAAAAATCACGAGTTGGTTCGTCTTCTTCATCATTATCCTCATCCTCACTTTCATATTTCCCTATTTTTAGTTTATATGCTCTACCGCTTTGTTTACGCTTTACTCTTATGTCCGAATCAAAATCATATTCTCCATCACTGCCTTTAAGTATATCCTCTAAATTTTTTTGTATGGACTCGGAATCAGTAGCAATTACCTCATAATAAAAGAAGTTATATCCTGCCATATAAAAAAGATTGTCTTCATCACTTAAAAGTGTTATTTTTATGCGTAATTCGTCCATCTCTTCATCCATTTACATCACCTCCGTCTTCCAATAATTTGAAAAAAGAAGGTGATTGAGGCAACCCCTTCCCCCGCTCTGCAACTTGATTTCCGTTCCCCCGATTTTGCAACGGTGTCTGTTTTCATACATTAATTGAGGTTATATAAAATTTAATATCACTCCCTCCATATATTCTACATGACCTCCGGCATGAAAAAGATTATTAGGGAGAGCCTCCCAATTCTCATCCTGACTGCAGTAGGGGGCGTTATTGCTGGACTTCTTCTTCATGACATGGAGGCCGACATCACAAAGATTCCAGGGGTTCTGGTTCTCCTTCCAGCCATTCTCGGGCTTCGGGGAAACATCTCCGGGGTGCTGGGTTCAAGGCTTGCCTCCGCTCTTCATCTCGGTCTGATTGATGCTGAGTTAAAATGGAACAAGCCCCTTGCTGACAACATCTATGCTTCTATGATTCTCAACGTTGTTATGTCATTTCTTCTTGGAATAATCGCCTACTATGCATACATCCTTGCTGGATTTTCCGATACCGCCTCCATTATCCAGTTAACGTTAATCTCATTAATAGCCGGGACACTTGCGGGCGTGGTTCTTACCGCATTGACGGTTCTCCTTTCCATAGTGACATTCGCTCGCGGTTTTGACCCGGACAATATCCTTATGCCCTCGGTATCAACGGTAGGGGACATAATAACTGTGATGTGCCTTCTGATAGCAATCAGAATAGTCACCCTTTTACCATTTATTTAGGTTCCAAACAAATATTAATTCAATAATCCGAAATGGAAGAAGAGGAAGTTGACGATATAGTAGAGCATGCTATCTCCGAGAAGAGGACCGTCAAAGAGGTTCTAGTGGAGATGAAGGATACGTCCGAGTTGATGATTGATCTTGCTTATTCTGCGCTGTTTACCAATTCCAAGGTTATTGCCGAGGAGGTTGAGAAGCTTGAGGCTAAGATGGATGACTTGCGGTATGAGATAGAGTCGCTTCTTATGCTATCCGCAAGGACCCCGGAGGACGCTGCGGATTTGTCGGGAATTCTTCACGTTGCCCACTCAGCCGAGAAGATATCCAATGCTGCTGATGACATAGTTGATGTTGTTCTTAGAGGCGTGGGAGACCATCCAATCTACAAGAGTTTCCTGGATGAGGTCGAGGAGCAGATTGAAAAATGCAAGGTTGAGAGTGGTTCTGAATTTGATGGAAAAACTATTGGCGAGTTAGATGTTTCAAAGGAGGTTGGCTGCTACATAAGGGCCATCCGAAGAGGAAACAAATGGATATGCAACCCGGGAAAGAATACGAAAATCCACAAGGGTGATATTCTCATTGCAAATGGCAGTGAATCCTCTCTGGAAAGAATTGCAGAGATGTGCAAGGCCAAATAGCTAGCTCAGCACAATAACCTTCTTTACCTCCTTGAGATTCAGAATCTCATCTATAAGTTCCCAGGGCAATGGCTTCTCAGTAACGACTGACATCTCGGCATTCCTGAACATTGGGTCGTCAGTCGTGATTTGACGGATGGATATTCCTGCATCGGAGATTATTTTTGATACTGCAGTTATGATTCCACTGGATGCAGCATCCTCAGGAATCACCTCGATTGCTCCGAAGCCTAGCTCTGGAGCAACGTCCCTGAGTAATAGAGTGGAATTTAGATTTAGAAAAATTCTTTTGAATTTATCATTATTAAGAATCGTATTAATCGTCTCCCCGATTAGTCTTCTGTCAACGCCGAGAATTCTGGCGATGGAGGTGTGGGAGATTTCGATGTCTCCGATAAAAATCTCTCCTTCCTTGGATAACCTTATGGCATTCTTCAGCATGAATTGTGCAACAGTTGCCTGTCCTTTCTTCCTTGAGAACGTCCTGTCAAAATCCAGCATCGCTATTTATTCCCTCCGTTATAATTTATCATTACAGGGTTAATGAGTCAAGATGAAAGATATTCTTACGCTGGATGATATTGATGTGGATGGAAAGACTGTTCTTGTAAGGGTTGACATAAACACGCCCATCGACCCAAAGACTGGGAAGCTCCTGGACGACAGAAGGGTAAGGTCCCATAAGGATACAATAACAGAACTCGTGAAAAAGAAGGCAAAGGTCGTGTTGATAGCACATCAGAGCCGGCCGGGGGAGCCGGATTTCACAACGCTTGAGAACCATGCCGGGTGGATTTCGGAGATAACCGGCCATGAGGTGAAGTACATAGACTCGATGTTCAGTTCCTGCGCCCGGGGGGAGATAGAAAGGATGAAGCCCGGCGAGATAATACTTCTGGAGAACGTTCGCTTCTACTCCGAAGAGGTTATTAATCGGCCTGCCGATGCACAGGTTAAAACCCACGTAGTAAAGAAGCTGTCGAAGGTTGCGGACGTATACATAAACGATGCCTTTGCAACGGCCCATAGAAGCCAGCCATCGATTGTCGGCTTTCCCTTCGTTATGAAATCAGCAGCAGGGAGGCTCATGGAAAAGGAATTGAAGTCAATTGGCGCGATAATGGAGAGTCCAAAGAAGCCGGTCACCTTCGTTTTAGGAGGGACGAAGGCCGATGATTCGATAAGGGCCACAAAGCGGGCTCTTGAGAACGGGACGGAATACATCCTGACTGGCGGGGTTGTAGCAAGCATCTTCCTCGCTGCAAAGGGCTACAGGCTTGGAGAACCAACCATAGAATTCATCAGGGGCAAGAGGATGGTGGAGCAGATTGACATAGCGAAGGGGATTCTCTCCGATTATGAGGATAATGTCATAACCCCGGTTGACCTGGCGCTGGACAACCACGGCGAGAGGCTGGAGATTCCGGTAAGTGAATTGCCCAGGAATCTGAAGATAAGCGATATCGGAAAGGGCACTGTGGATAAGTATGCAGACATAATAAAGAAATCCGGCACCATCTTTGCCAAGGGGGCACTGGGTATCTTCGAGGAAAAGGGCTTTGCCTACGGAACCGAGGAGATCATAAAGGCAATTGCGAATTCCAAGGGCTTCTCCGTCATTGGTGGTGGGCATCTGGTTGCTGCAGCAAAGGAGCTTGATGTTGAAGGCAAAATCAACCACATAAGCTCAGGTGGAGGAGCATGCATCAGTTTACTGGCGGGGTATAAGCTTCCTGCCGTTGAGGCCCTGAAGCACAGGACCGTGTGATTTTGCGTCAGGTAAAATAATCCTCTAAGTGTTTTATAATACTAATCCCAATTTCTATACAGGATGTACAAAATCGGCGAAGCACTGGTTGGAAAGGGAAACGAGGTTGCCCATATCGACATCATGATTGGTGACAGAGAGGGCACCGTCGGACAGGCCTTTGCAAACAGTCTTTCACAATTATCTGCAGGGCATACCCCTCTTCTTTCGGTAATAAGGCCGAACCTTCCATGCAAACCATATACTGTCGTGGTTCCAAAGGTTACGGTCGATGACATGGAGGACGTCACAAAGATTTTTGGGCCTGCGCAGGCAGGAGTAGCAAAGGCGGTTGCTGATTCCGTCGAGGAGGGAATCATACCAAAGGACAAGGTGGATGAATGGTTAATAATCTGCTCTGTCTTTATTCATCCGGAGGCGGAAGATTTCAGGAAGATATACCAGTATAATTACGGTGCAACGAAATTGGCTTTGAAAAGGGCGTTGGGAGATTACCCGAACCTGGACAAGATTATGTTCGACAAGGACAGGGCAACTCACCCAATAATGGGCTTCAAGGTCCCCAGGCTGCCGAAATGGAACGCGCCGTATCTCCAAATAGCGCTTGACAACCCTGACCTTGAATACATAAAGAGGGTCATAAAGGAGCTTCCGCACAGCGACAAGATTATCCTTGAGGCAGGCACTCCCTTGATAAAGAAGTACGGCGTCAAGGCAATAGCCGAGCTCAGGAATGTAGCAAAGAGCTATTTCATGATAGCTGATCTTAAAACGCTGGATGTCGGGCAGGTTGAGGTTGACATGGCGTTTGATGAGGGGGCCGATGCCGTGGTAGCCTCCGGGCTGGCAACCAATGAGGTATTGGACAAGTTCATCTACGAGGCGAAGAGGCTTGGTATTTACGCAGTCATCGACACGATGAATGTCGATAACCCCCTGACCAAATTAAAAGCCCTGAAGGATTTGCCCGATGTCGTTATACTTCACAGAGCAATCGACTCAGAGAAGACCCAGGAGCACAAGTGGAGCCAGATAGGCAAGATAAAGAAGGAATTCCCCAATCTCTATGTTGCAGTTGCGGGAGGAATAGACTCAAGCACCGCTCCTTTGGCTCTCAAGGAGGGTGCGGACATACTTATAGTAGGCAGATACATCACACAGTCCAAGGACGTGGAGAGGTCGACAAGGGAGTTCATAAGACTCGTTGGAGGAGATATAGACCTGAAGAGGGTTCACGTGGAATGAGTCTAAAGATATGTGCAATGATTCTAAGGCTCTAGGAGTCCAAAGCCGGTGTCCTGGTCAATAACGCGTTTTGCATCTGTATCTAGGAGTTCTAACAAAACGATTTCCATTATATGCCAGACCTTAACCCCCTGCCTTACACAGCCTGCTTTGGTGAATTCTTCCCTCCCACCCGCGAGATGCATATGCAGTTTGGGATTGCCATGCTCATCCGGAAAAATCGTGCCGGTGCCGGTTATCTCATGGACCCCGTCCAGAATGAGTTCCATCGGCCTGATGGGTTTGCTTCTTCCTTCTTCCGGACCCACAATCAACTTGCTGCCGGTGTCTGCTCCTCCCACTGCAATTAACATGGCTGCTTTGATTGATTTCTCATTTGCAAATTCTTCTATTTTTTCATGCAGAATATCGCCGTCCTCAAGTCGTATTACAAAAATTCTGCCATGTTTTGCTTCCGAATACTTCATTTTTTGTATGCTACTTCATCCAGAGAATCAGCGTGGCCTCTGTCATACGTGTCGTAGTACCGGTCGTAATGTTTGAGGTTTTAAAGGTCATCGAAGTCTCGTTGAAAGGCATCCCATCTATCAGATCCATTATGCCGTCATTGTCGGTATCTGATTTATTTACAATGCGGTATATCGCATCATTGAGTGCATCGTCCCCTCCGGGCGCCAAGTGAGCCACAGAAGTGTAATTGCATTCGTTGCTTCCGGGGTAGCCCTCCGGGATTCTGACCGTGACGTTCTCATTAGTAAGTGTTTTGTTTATGTGCTCGATAAGCCACTCACAGCCCACCATACGTTTAAATGCCTCCCCATAGCTTACGTTTGCAATGGAATATCTCTTGCCGGTTTCAGTGTTATTATAGAGCAACCACGCCCTTGCAATATGGTCGCTGCTTGTGTTTATCTCCAATGCCTCTTCAGTAGAGCTTAAATTGGCTATCTTCTTGGAGATATTCAGGTATATCTCTTCCAGGTCGCCAGCATCAGCAGCATAGTAGTATTCTCCATTTCCAGCAGCGGCTATCTCCATGAGGTCGGCTTCGTTCACACCTGCGCCGAACCCCACCGCATAAACTGCAATGTTATATACTTCATATGCCTCCCTTGCCGCCTCAATTGCCGCATACTTGCCTGTAGGTGAATAGTCACCACATTCGAAATCATCGGGCATGTAGGCCTCCATCGAATAGGCATCGGCCGCCTCAGAATCCATAGGGGCCATTGTTGCCTTACCATCGGTCATTATAAGAACGGCCCACGAATGACCCGAGTCGCCCTCCTGCACAAGTGTCTTAACTGCAGCATGAATCCCGCAGCCGATACACGTGCCACCGTTGGCAGTATATGCATCTATGGTGTTATTTAATGAAAGTCCATCAGCTGTCGGATTAGCATCTATTTGGGCATCCGAATAACCATTCCCTATCATGTTACCATAGTAATCGGGCCTGACAAACGACCTGTTATCGGTGGCGTTAAAGGGGTTGTAGGGGTCGCAGTTCCAGTTATTACATGCTGTAACCCATCTACTACATAGCGATTGCCCACCGGAGGCTAAACAGCACGTGTTCCATCGGTCCGTTGCCTCGGCACTTCCCTCCAAAACAGAGTCGCCATAGCTAACCAGCCCTACCCGGTTGCCGCTTTCATTCAGCACGATAGAGACGAACTCCTTGGACGCTGCCTTGGCGTCAGCCAGCTTACCCCCATTGTTCATGCTGCCTGAGAGATCCGTGGCAAGAATTGCATCGACATTCACGACTATCACCTCTGTATAGACGCTTACCTCCTGCCCGTATCCCGTAATGAATCTGGTTGATTTTGTTTTCTCCGATGCTTGTGCCTCACCAACCCGCAGGTTCTCACAGATTGTATCGTTGTCAAACCTAAGCCTGTACCCCATATTATCCGGGATAAGCTGCTCCAGATAAAAGGTTGCGGTGTCGTTGGCAAGCTGCGTGTTGTTCTCTGCCCAGTAGATTACTATCTCCTCAAGAGCCCCCCTCTTGTTCAGAACCTCGATGGAATCCTCGGTCGTGGAATGCAACTCAAGGAAACCAACCTCCTTAACGTTTATGGACCTCGTGTGCTCCATGGTTATCAGGCCCACGAATACCAGAAGTATAAAGATGAGAGCAAGAATCGCATCCCACGTCATCACATAGCCCTTGCGCTTCATTTTTAGTAGCGGCCCCCATAGACCATCTCATATTCGCCTTCGACCCTGCCTGTCTCCTCATGGGTTGTCATGCCCCGCATAAGGATTCTCTTGGCAATATCGTCTATGCCCTCCATATGAAATACCTCGCCGATTATATATCTCGTTTCTACCTTTATCCAAAATTTTTCGCCTTCCACTATTTCACGGTCCCTTGGAGCACAGCCAACTGCATTTATGTCGAACCTCTCCCATGTGGGAAGTATAAAGGGTAATGTGTGGGTCTCGTTCCGGTAGATTATCTCATCTCCGGGATGGATATAGCATCTTCCTGATTCGTCATTCTCTACCGTTATATTAAGGATTGTAATCCTGGCCATCCACAGGTTGATAAACCTCGTGGTGAGATTTCCATCGCTCGTGAGAGAAATTCCTGAGGGGACGGGTAAGAGGTATCCAAACCCATTCACCTCATACCCTGTGCCGATATAGCTGTCCAGTTCAGTAATAACAAGAAGGAGATAGATGAGAGCCATTATCACAAGGGGCACGATGACAACTAGATGCTCGGCCTTTATTTTTCTGTCTGTGGGCATTCGTTTTCTTCTTGGCCTGGATTCCATTCTGTTATTGGTCAATACTTGCAACGCCTCCTGCCTCGAATAGGGCGTTGAGTGTTGCAACCATTGTAGAATTCAGATACTCCTCCAAATCGGTTTCCTTCCTTATGTGGATTGTGTAGATTGCATCTGTCAGACCGGCATCGTCCAGAATCTCCTCAATCCTTGCCCTGACCTTCATGAGGATTTCCTCATCCAGTTCGAATTCGCAGAGAAACGCAAGTGGTCTTAGACCCTCATCAAGAGCAGACGGTATGAGTGAGACCATAATTATCTCCTTATTGTCGACGCCCTTGCCAGGGTTGGAGAGGGTTACGCCTGCCTTTTTCCATTCAAGGATGTTCAGGTTGTCGACTCCGATTTTCTTGAGGGTGTCCTTTATCTCGTCCAGGTTCTCGCTTCTGAGATGGAGTGTAACCTCCCTCCCTACGAGTGACATCTGCAGAATCCCGCTCCTTGATAGTGAACTGAAGAGTGTGTCAGGGTTTCCGTTGTAGGAGCCGGACATGGCAACGATATGTTTCATCCTAATCCATTAATATATGCATTGCGGATATTTATATTAGCCCAATGGAAATCGATAACCTGAAACTGAAGCGGGAGGTCTATAAGCCAGCGGAGGATTCCTTCCTTCTTGCCGAGAACCTTCTGGTCGAGGAGGGGGATGCCGTCCTTGATGTGGGAACAGGGACGGGAATTCTCGCACTGACTGCAGCAGAAAAGGCCAGTCGTGTGGTTGGCACGGACATAAATCCAATGGCAATAGAGCTGGCGAGGGAGAATGCGAGGGTGAACGGGATTGGGAATGTAGACTTCATCCAGTGTGATTTGTTTCCCCCAAGTAATGAAAAATTCGACCTCATAATTTTCAATCCACCCTATCTCCCAGTAAAGGAGCAGGGACTTCTGGAGAAGGCGTGGAGCGGCGGTGAGGGAGGCATCGATTTGATAGAGAAATTCCTCGATTCTGTTTCCAACCATCTCAAGGATGGCGGGATTTTCGAGCTGCTGGTTTCTTCGCTGGGCGATATGGAAAGAATCGACGAGCTTCTAAAGAAGAATAATATCGAATCCGAAGTCATCGCAAAAAAGAAGCTCTTCTTCGAGGAGCTTTCTGTAGTCAAAGGGAAAATATTTAACCATTAGCGGGAATATTAGATTATGACCGAGGATGTAAGGGGGGTGATAGAGGCTGCCCTCTTTGTTTCGGGAAGGATTCTCACGCTGGATGAGATTTCAAGAATCTGCGAATCGGGCAATGCAGGGCTTATAAAGCAGGCCCTTGCCAAACTGAAGGAGGAGTACAGCTCAAGGAATTCCGGCATCGAGATTTATGAGTACGACAGCGGCTACGGGATGAGAATCAGAGCTGACGTGGAGCCATCTGTCATGCACCTTGCAGCAGAAACGGAGATTCCACCGGCAATGCTGAAGACCCTCGCTCTCATTGCATATGAGCAGCCCGTCATGCAGTCAAAGCTCGTCAAGGAGAGAGGCACTAGAGTCTACAAGTACGTTAAACACTTAAGGGAGCAGGAGCTTATCGAGGCAAAAAGAAAGGGCAGAACAAGGGTTCTCACTGTAACCCCGAAGTTCAAGGAGTATTTCCAGGTCCAGGATGTGAAGGAGTTGGTCAATGAGGACGTGAAGGAACTTGTAAATGCTGAGGAAGAAACGGCTGATTCTGAAGAGATTTGAATTTATTAACGCGTATTCCAATTCTTAGTAAATTAAAATGGAATTTCAACAAAGAATCCTTTCACTCATCGAGGAGCAGGAGTCTTGGAGAGGGAGCTGCCTCAACATGATTGCATCAGAGAATGTGGTCTCTCCATCAGTAACGAGAGCCGTTGCCTCGGACTTTGGCCATAGATACGCCGAGGGAATGCTTGCCGGCAAGGACAATGAAGGAATGCATCTGTTCGACCGCTTCTACCAGGGGAATAAATTCTTTGATAAAGTGGAGGCAATAGCAATCAAACTCTCGGAGGAGCTCTTCAATGCCGAGCATGCTAATGTCGTTCCAATCTCGGGGGTTGTTGCAAACCTCTCGGCCTATTATGCTCTGGCTAGCTATGGCGATAAGATTTCCGCCCTCACCATTCCTGCCGGGGCCCACATATCACACGGTAAGGTTTCAGCGGCAGGGGTCATGGGGATGGGGACCATCCCATATGCATTTGACAATGAAGAGATGAACATAGATGTCGATGGCTCAAAGAAGATTCTTCTCGAGGAAAAGCCCAGCATCATGGTCCTCGGCGCAAGCGTTTTTCTGTTCCCTCATCCAGTTAGAGAAATGAGGGAGATTGCCGATGAGATTGACGCAAAGATTGTCTATGACGCTGCTCACGTTCTCGGCCTGATAGCAGGGAAGAGGTTCCAGAGTCCGTTTGAGGAGGGGGTTGATGTCATTACCGCATCGACTCACAAAACCATGCCTGGACCACAGGGGGGAGTCATCATGTGCAAGGAGGAACTTGGCAAGAAAATTGACAATGCTGCGTTTCCGGGCCTTGTCAGCAACCATCATCTTCATCATGTCGCAGGGTATGCAATAGCCCTTGCAGAGATGCAAAAGTTTGGGGAGGATTACGCAGGGCAGATAGTAAAGAACTCAAAGACCCTGGGCCAGGCAATGCACGAAAACGGCTTCAAGGTCCTGTGCGAGAACAGGGGCTTTACGGAATCACACCAGCTTCTCCTGGACGTTTCGGAGTTTGGAGGTGGAAAGGAATTCGCCGACAGGATGGAGAGATCGAACATAATCCTGAACAAGAACATGCTCCCCTGGGATTCGATGAAGGACTCGAGAAATCCCTCCGGGATAAGGATTGGCGTGCAGGAGCTGACAAGGGTTGGCATGAAGGAGTCCGAGATGAAGGAGATTGGAAATCTTGTAAAGAGGGTTATAGTAGATAAGGAGGAGCCGGAGAAGGTCAAGTCCGATGTGGTGGAGCTGAGGAAGGGTTTCACCAAGATTCATTACTGTTTTGACTGAACCTCTATTTTTTTATTCTAAAAGGGGTAAATAGGATAATGATGAGTAATTTGGATTATGCCGTTTTTGGAATCGTTGCCGTAATTCTGCTTAGCGGATGTGTCGGAGTCAGGAACGAAGAATCAGCTCCGGGGACTACCCTCAGCACTATCCCCACCACAACCGCGGAGCCATGCAGGCTCAGTCAGGAGGAATGCGACACGCATTGTGAGGAGATGTGCGGCTCTGATGGAGTTGACTACTGTCTCTTCGACGAGGAGGGGTGCAACTGCAAATATGGGTGTGGTATAGAGACTACAAGCACCTCGACTACGACCATAGGTCGTGTAACCTGCGACATCTACTGCAGGGATATAGCGGGTTATGAGTCCGGAATCTGCAGGATAAACCCAGGGGAGTGTAGGACTAGAGGTGTGAAGGAAACCTATAAGGTAAAGGGTAACAAATACTGCCCCAAGAACAGGCCTGAGGATAGCTGCTGCTGCAGACTAGAGTGATTCTGACTTTTTAAATCATAGTCTATATTCTTATAGTATTCTCCCAGTATTACTGGGATAAGAAAATTGCCAAAAGGCAATTTTGTTGCAGAGGATAAAGTTATACTTTATCCTACTGTAGGAAAATGCCAAAAATCAGCGTTGAGATTCCCAAACACATCCTGGATGATTTACGGGAGCATGTGGGGGATGACAGGAAATTCGTCAACATGTCCGATGCCATAAGGACGGCCTGCAGGAAGATGCTGGACATGATGGATGGAGTGGATGAGATGCACGGAAGAAGGAAGAGGTCCAGAAAATGAGAATCGGCAGGGAATTCAACTTCGATGCCTCGCATTTTTTGCCCGACTACAAGGGAAAGTGCGAGAGGGTGCACGGCCATACCTACAGACTCGAGATTGTGGTCGAGGGCGAACCAAAGGAGAGCGGGATGGTAATGGACTTCAACGAGTTGAAGGATGCGGTAAATGATGCTGTGATGGAGAAGCTCGACCACAGCAATCTCAACGAAATCTTTGAGAATCCTACCGCCGAGAATATTGCCAAATGGATTTTCAAGGAGCTTGAAAAGAAAATTCCCGTCTCATCCGTTAAACTTTACGAGGGGCTTGGAAAGTGGGTTCTGATAGAGAAATGAAGGCCGTCTGTTTGCTGAGTGGAGGGATAGATTCTGCCGTTGCTGCCGCGATAGCGAAGTCGGAGGGCTATGAGGTTTATGCGCTGACCTTCAGCTACGGGCAAAGGCACGACAGAGAGGTTGAGTGCGCCAGAAAGATTGCGGGGTGTTTGGATTCCAGACATAAGATTTTTAATATAAACCTACATCAGTTCGGGGGCTCGGCCCTTACCGACGAGATTGAAATTCCTTCCGGGAAGACCATTGATGAAATCAGGAATTCGGATGAGATTCCACAGACGTATGTCCCTGCGAGGAATACAATTTTTCTGAGTATTGCCCTCGCATATGCGGAGGTTGTCGGTGCTGATGCGATATTCATAGGCGCCCACGAGGTCGATTACTCAGGGTATCCAGACTGCAGACCAGAGTACTTTGAGAAGTTCCGAGAGCTTGCGGGGCTGGCCACGAAGCGGGGGGCCGAGGGCAAGGGTATTGGAATAGAAACGCCACTGATAGGGCTGAATAAGGCAGATATTATCAGGAAGGGCTCCGGGCTGGAAGTTCCCTTTCAGCACACGTGGAGCTGCTACAAGGAAGGGGAAAGGGCATGTGGTGTTTGCGATTCTTGCGTAATAAGACTCAACGGTTTCAAGGAGGCGGGGCTTGAGGACCCCATCGAGTATGAAAATGAGATTCAAAGTCAATGAGATATTCCAGTCGGTTCAGGGCGAAGGCCTGATGGTTGGGATTCCCATGAATTTTATCAGATTCTGCCAGTGCAATCTGAGCTGTGAGTACTGTGACACTGATTTTAATGAGGGAGAGGATATGGGGATTCTTGAAATAATTGAAAAATTAGATGATAAATTCAAATGGGTCTCCCTGACCGGGGGAGAGCCCATGCTCGAGGAGAACCTGATGGATTTGATTGATGAGCTTAGGGCCGGGGGATTCAAGATTCTCCTTGAGACCAACGGCACAATCTTCGACAAGGAAGTCTTCGACGCCTGTGAATTCGTCTCGGCCGACATCAAGGGCCCGTCGAGCGGGGACCTGGACTACAGCAGGGAGGCATTCGATTATTGCCTGAGGAATCCAGCCAGGAGCCAGCTTAAATTTGTGATTAAGGATATGGCGGATTTTGAATTTTTTCAAAAGGTTTACAGGGAGGAATACCCGGGCTGGATTCTCCAGCCGGAATTTTCCGAGATGAGGAATCTGGACTACGACCTTATTATGAATGGAATCAATGATAATGTGAGAATCATCCCGCAGGTTCACAGGCTTATGGGGGTGAGATAGAATGCAGGACTCGAAACCGGAGGTTATGGAGGCCCTTAGCAGGGTCGGCATAACGGGGCTAAGGACGCTGGTAAAGATTAACTGGAACGGGAATGAATACAAGTTCATCCCTGAGATAGAGCTGACCATGGACCTGCCGAAGGAAAAGAGGGGGGTTCACATGAGCAGGCTCGTTGAATCGATTACTGAGAGTATAGAAGAGGAGGCCGAGGTCAAGCACGACTCCCTGGAAGAGCTGGAAAAGCACATCCTCGAGAGAGTGAAGGAAAAGCACCCGTACAAGAGGGCGGAGATTCTCATGAAAACGGCGCTCGTCATCGACAGGGAGACCCCTGCAACCAAGAAAAGGACCATGGAGACGCATGACGTATTTGTATCAGTGATATCAGATAATGGGGATTTTACCAAGAAGCTTGTGGTCAGGGTTCTTGGAAATAGTGTCTGTCCCCATGCCCTGAAGAAGAGCGACGGAATATCGCATGTGCAGAGAGCGGAGTGCTTCCTTGATATTCTTACCGAATATGAGAACCCGGTGGTCCTGGAGGACATGATAGATTGTGTTGAGCGTGCGTTTCCATCTGAGGTCTATACATTGCTAAAGGTGGAAGACGAGAAGCACGTCGTTGAGAAGATGTTCCAGCGGCCAAGATTTGTGGAGGACATAACGAGGGATGTGCTGAACAACGCAAAGAAGAGCTTCAAGGGCTGTGAGATTAGTGTCAAGACGGTATCCGAGGAGTCGATTCACAGGCACGACGTCATAGCAGAAGGATTCTGCAGGAGTTGATTTTGCCTATTAATTAATATAAAATCCAATATTGTATTCCCCAGAGAGGGTAAAAAATGATTGGAAAAAACATAAGGCTTGAGCGCCTCATAGACCGGAAGTCGAGGAAGACGGTAATAGTTCCCATGGACCACGGAGTTTCGGTAGGGCCCATCCCGGGCCTTGAGAATATGGCTGAGGCCATTGACAAGATAGCAAACGCTGGAGCCAACGCGGTTCTGATGCACAAGGGCATGGTGAGAGCCGGGCACAGGGGTTACGGAAAGGATATCGGTCTTATTGTGCACCTCTCAGGAGGCACGTCTCTGTCGCCGTTTCCTAACAACAGGGTTCAGGTGACTTCGGTAGAGGAGGCCATAAGGCTTGGCGCTGACGGGGTTTCCGTTCACGTTAATGTAGGCTCGGAGAACGAGAGCGAGATGCTGCAGAACCTCGGGATTGTTGCGGAGGAGTGTAACGACTACGGGATGCCGCTGCTTGCGATGATGTACGCAAGGGGTAAAAAGGTTGAGAAAGAGCATGACGTCAAGTACATCAAGCACGTGGCGAGGATTGGTGCAGAGCTGGGAGCTGACATAATCAAGACCGTCTACACAGGGGATAAGAAGAGCTTCAAAGAGGTGATAGATGGTTGCCCCGTTCCGATAGTGATAGCCGGGGGTCCGAAGATTGACAGCGAAGCTGATTTGCTTAGAATGGTCGAGGATGCCATGGAGTGCGGAGCCATGGGCGTTTCAATAGGGAGAAATATCTTTCAGGCTGATGACATTACTGCAATAATGAAGAAGATTTCTAAGATTGTGCATAAAGCATAAGATGGTTCACGACAGGGGAGGGAAGTCTGATATAGGTAAGTCGCGTGACAGGGGCTCAAGAGAGCCCAGACACCATGCCGCCTCGAAGGAGGGGAACATAATGCTGATTGCCGAGAAGAATGTTGTCACTACGCGCCCCACGAACTCCATAAAGAACGTCGCAAAGCTGATGGAAGGAAATGACTTCAGGAGGATTCCCGTAACCAACGCAGGAACAGGCAGACTTGAGGGGATGGTTGTAGCGATGGATATACTGGACTTCCTTGGCGGGGGAGAGAAGTATAACATAATAAAGAAGGAGTATAATGGAAATTTTCTGGCTGCCATAAACTCCCCCATCCAGAAGATTATGAAGGGGGAGTATCCGTTTCTGGACAAAAAGAGCTCCATGGACGACGTTGTGGAGATAATGGTCAATAAGAGGGCCAGCGCAATTCCGATAATCGACAGGGATGCAGGGGATAAGGTAACGGCCATAGTCACGGAGAGAGACGTGCTCCCCATAGCCGATAAATTCGGAATTTCCGTGGGGGATGTGATGAGGAAGGAATGCATTACCTCAAGCCTTGGAATGATGATTTCCGACGTGTCAAAGATAATGGTCAGGAACAGGCTCAGGAGGCTGCCAGTAATTCAGGAAGATAAGCTCATTGGAATAGTAACGGTATTCGATGTCCTCAGGTTCCTTGGCTACGGGGAATTCCACGGCATCGATGCAGAGGAGGTGCTCAGCGAAAGAGTCGAAAAAATAATGGAGAAGAACGTCATTACTGTGAATCCAAAGCAGGATTTAGCGGTGGTTTCAAAGCTAGTTAGGGATACGAACCTGGGTGGATTTCCTGTCGTTGAGGATGACATGCTTTTGGGAATTGTCACAACGACTGATGTGATCCGGGAAATATACAGCAAGTCATGAATCGGGGCATTTTTAAAGGCCTATATATAAGTTATAAGTTACTGTTTCTACCAGGTATAAAATTGGAACACGAATTTGTCCCAAAACACGAGGCAATGGCTCCCGAGGATGCCGAAAATATTTTAAGGACTTACAAAGTAAGTCGTGACGAATTACCAAAAATCAAGATTGATGACCCTGCTATCAAGAGTCTCGAAGCCAGTGTCGGAGATATTATAAAGATAACGAGGAATAGTCCAACGGCAGGGAAGTCGTTTTACTATAGGGTTGTGATTTAGGAGGAGTATAGATTGATTCGTATATCGGATTTCATAGACAACAAGGGCTTGGTTGAATTCCAGATAGGTTCCTTTAATGGGCTTTTTGAAAAGGGGCTCCAGGAAGTGATTGACGAAAGGGAGCCCATGACCATTGATATAGAGAATTACACCCTAGAGCTGGGGAAGATTAAGGTAGGCACTCCAGTAGTCAATGAATCCGGTCAGGGCCCGGAGAGGAGGTTTCCCTTCGAGTGCAGGCTCAGGAATCTGACTTATTCTGCTCCAATTCTGCTTGAATTCATAGAGAACGGCGTTCCTGTGGAGGTGGAGGTGGGGCATTTGCCAATAATGCTGAAGTCCAGTAAATGCCTCCTGAACGGCATGAACAGCGAAGAAGTGATACAGAATGGCGAAGACACTGAAGATTTGGGCGGTTATTTCATAATCAATGGAACCGAGCGTTCTCTCATAATCGTGGAGGACCTGGCCCCCAACAGGATTATAACCACTCATGAAACAATCTCTGGAAAGGACATAATAATAGCAAAGGTTTTCTCGGTAAGGCAGGGCTTCAGGTCAAGAGTGACTGTTGAGAGATGGGACAGGAAAAAGAACGGTACTCTATTTGTAACATTCCCAGGAATCCCAAAGAGGATTTCCCTTACCGTTCTGATGAAGGCTCTTGGCCTGAGTAATGACGAGATTCTGGATATCTTCGAGGACGGGGATTCAAAGCTTGAGGTTCTCATGAACCTGGAGCTTAATGACATGAATCAGGATGAGGCCTTCGAGTATTTGGGTAAGAGGGCCGGAGCCGGACACGCAAAGCAGTATCAGTCAACAAGGGCGAACCAAGTGATAAATAACTTCCTCCTGCCCCACATAGGGAACACGGAAAAGGGGAGGAAATCAAAGGCCATTTACCTTGGCCTGATGGCAAAGAAGGTATTGGAATTAGCGTATGAGAAGAGAGAGCCGGATGACAAGGACCACTACTCCAACAAAAGGCTCAGGCTTGCCGGAGACCTGATGCAGGAATTGTTCAGAGTCAGCTTCAACAAGATTGCAAGGGATATAAAATACCAGCTGGAGAAGCAGAATGCAAGACACAGGCAGGTTAACATAAAGACAGCGGTAAGGAGTAACAACCTGACTGAGAGTATCTGCTATGCTCTGGCAACAGGAAACTGGACTGGTGGGAGAAGGGGTGTAAGCCAGGTTCTCGACAGAACCAATTATATGAGCTCCATAGCCCACAGAAGAAGGGTATCCTCCCTGCTAAGCAGGTCACATCCTCACTTCGAGGCAAGGGACTTGCATGCAACCCAGTTCGGTAGATTATGTCCAAATGAAACCCCTGAGGGACAGAACTGCGGCCTCGTTAAGAATATGGCCAATGGTGCGAGAATCTCAACCGCGGAAGATGAGTCCGTCATAGAGAGATACATGTATGATTTCGGAGTGAAGGAGGATGGTTCAAAGCCCAGTGACGCATACATAACCCTCAACGGAAGGTTGATTGGCAGGCATAACAAACCAGCGCTTCTTGTCCAGAGACTGAGAGGTCTCAGGAGGGAGAACAAGATACAGGAAACCATATCCATAAGCCATCGTGAAGAGAACAATGAGATTCATATCTATACCGACAAAGGGAGGGTTCTCAGACCCCTGATAATAGTTGAGAACAAAAAACCCAGGATTACGGACAAGAATATATCAGACCTGAAAGAAGGAAAAATCGGATGGGGTGACCTATTACATTCTGGAAGTATAGAATACATCGATGCAGAGGAGGAGGAGAACACCTATATTGCTGCAAGAAGGGATGCGATAGGGAAGGAACACACCCACCTGGAGGTTTCTCCGTCACTGATTCTGGGCATTAGCTCCAGCTTCGCGCCCTATCCGGAGCACAATTCCTCGCCGAGGGTTACAATGGCCGCGTCAATGGCAAAGCAGAGTCTGGGCGTCTACGCTTCCAACTATCATGCAAGGCTTGATTCAAGAGCCAATGTGATGCATTATCCCCAGACGCCCCTGGTAAGGACTGATGTTACCGACAGTCTCAAATTCGATAAAAGGCCCGCAGGAATGAATCTCGTTGTTGCGGTAATGAGCTATGAGGGCTATAACATGGAGGATGCAATTATTCTAAACAGGAGCGCAATCGACAGGGGGCTTGGGAGGTCCACGTTCTATAGGACATACAGTACTGAGGAGAGGGGATATCCCTCCGGACAACACGACATCTTTGAGATTCCCGGCGAAAACGTTGAGGGCAAGCAGTCGGAGGAAACCTATGAGAAGCTGGATGTGGACAGTGTAATCTTCCCGGAGACCGAGGTTGAAACAGACGACGTACTTATCGGGAAGACCTCGCCTCCGAGATTCCTTGAGGAGATTGGCCCCTATGGAATAGTGGAAGAGAAGAGAAGGGAGAATTCCACCACCGTGAGGCATATGGAGTCAGGGACTGTTGATATGGTCGTGCTTACAGAGACTCTGGAGAAGAATAAACTCGCAAAGGTGAGGATAAGGAGTCAGAGGATTCCGGAGCTGGGAGATAAATTCGCTTCAAGGCACGGGCAGAAGGGGGTCGTTGGCCTGATTGTGCCTCATGAGGATATGCCATTCACCAAGGACGGTGTTGTTCCCGACTTGATAATAAACCCACACGCGATTCCATCAAGAATGACCGTGGGCCACGTGCTTGAAATGATTGGTGGGAAAACGGGCTCATTGGAGGGGAGGTCTATAAACGCGACTGCCTTTGAGAACGAACCCGAGGAAAGTCTCAGGGGGGGCCTCAAGAAGCATGGCTTTAAGGACAACGGAAAGGAGGTCATGTATAACGGAAGCACGGGGAAGGCCTTCAAGGCAGAGATATTCGTTGGAGTAATCTACTACCAAAAGCTACATCACATGGTGATAAACAAGATTCATGCAAGGAGCAGAGGCCCCGTCCAGATGCTTACACGGCAGCCAACAGAAGGAAGGGCAAGGGAAGGAGGTCTGCGATTTGGAGAGATGGAGAGGGATTGCCTGATTGCCCACGGAGCATCAATGATGCTCAAGGACAGGCTTCTTGACGAATCGGACAAGATTGTAGTACCCATATGCGCTAAATGCGGTTTGATTGCGGTACAGGACCATGAAAGGAGGCAGGTCTACTGCCCCCTATGCGGTGAGGTTCCGACCCACAGGGTTGAGATGGCCTATGCATTCAAGTTGTTGATTAACGAACTTATTGGAATGTGCATTCATCCAAAATTAGTCCTTGGTGACAAAGCCTGAAAATGGTTGTAAGAAAAAAAATAAATAGTATCGGGTTTGGGCTGTTTTCGTCCAAAATGATTCAGAAACTGTCCAGTGTGAAGATTCATACACCCAATACCTATGACGAGGACGGTTATCCCGTAGACGGAGGCCTTATGGACCCGAGGTTAGGTGTAATAGACCCAGGGATAAGGTGCAAGACGTGCGGCGGGGGGCTGGGTGAATGTCAGGGTCATTTCGGTCACATTGAGCTTACAAGGCCGGTGATACACGTCGGCTATGCCAAGGAGGTA
Organism: uncultured archaeon; assembly: GCA_964549685.1. Taxonomy (GTDB): domain Archaea; phylum Altiarchaeota; class Altiarchaeia; order IMC4; family QMZM01; genus WALD01. The sequence goes on from CAZJVE010000005.1 coordinate 40,301, forward strand.
TATTTGCTACTGAGAGCAACATGTAGATCTTGCAGCCGGCTTTTGATTCAGGATGATACGCTAAAGGCACACAACCTAGAGGAGATGGGCGATGAAGAATTTGCAAAGGTATGGAACAAGGCCATAAAGACTACAGACTCCGAGGACAAGTGCCCCTACTGCGGTGAAAAGCAGGTAAAGATAAAATTCGTCAGGCCCTACTCCTACTACGAGGGGGAAAACAACCTTCTTGTGACAGACATAAGGGAAAGGTTTGAGAAGATAACAGACCAGGGCCTTGCTTACTTGGGATTGAAGGTCAGGCCGGAGTGGATGATTCTCCCCATAATCCCGGTACTTCCAATAACGATAAGGCCATCCATAACGCTTGAGTCAAGTGACAGGTCAGAAGACGATTTGACTCACAAGCTTGTTGACATTCTAAGGATTAATCAAAGGTTGGAGGAGAACATAAACTCAGGAGCTCCTCAGCTGATTATAGAGGACCTCTGGGACCTGTTGCAGTACCATATAGCAACCTACTTCGATAACGGGATTACAGGAATCCCTCCGGCAAGGCACCGCTCCGGCAGGCCATTGAAGACCATCGCCCAGAGGCTGAAGGGGAAGGAGGGGAGGTTCAGGAAGAACCTGTCTGGAAAGAGGGTGAATTTTTCGGCAAGGACCGTAGTCAGTCCCGATCCAAAACTGAGCATAAACGAGGTCGCTGTTCCTGAATTAATAGCCCTCGAACTCACGGTTCCGGAGGAGGTCAATGAAAGGAACATAGATGATTTGAGGAAGAAGGTCATTAATGGTCCAAGGAAGCATCCGGGCGTGCATAACGTCATAACTCCCTATGGGAGGAAGAGGATACTTGAGGAGAACAAAAAGGACATAGCGGAAACACTAAATACGGGTGATGTGGTTGAGAGGCACATACAGGATGGCGATACTGTAATCTTCAACAGGCAGCCATCCTTGCACAGGAATTCCATGATGTGCCATTCGGTCAGAGTATTACCCCACAACACCCTTAGACTGAATGCTGCAGTATGCGCCCCCTACAACGCCGACTTCGACGGGGACGAGATGAACCTTCACGTGCCCCAATCAGAGGAGGCCATTGCCGAGGCAGAGGTTTTGATGAAGGTACAGGAGTGTATAATCTCTCCCAGGTTCTCGATGCCAATCATAGGTGGTGAGCACGACCATGTATCCGGCATGTACCTGGTAACGATAAAGAGTTCGGAATTCACAAGGGAAGAGGCCCTGGACCTGATAAAGGGGACGGTAAAACTAACTCCAGGAAAGAAGAAATTCACCGGCAAGGAGATATTCTCCCTCCTGCTTCCCGATGATTTCAACCTGAGCTACAAAGGAAAGTTGTGTGAGGGTTGCAAGACATGCAAAAAGGAAAAGTGTAATGTTGAGGCCTATGTCACCATAAAGAATGGTAAGCTTATAACAGGGATAATAGAGAAGGAGGGGTTGAAGGGGCCCCTTCTGAATGAGTTGTTCACAAAGTACGGCTCCGGTGCTGCTAAAGATTATATAGACAAATCAACTCAGCTTGCCATAAGAGGTATGATGCACTTCGGCTTCTCGGTAGGAATAGATGAGGAAGACCTTCCGAAAAATGCACTTACTAAGATTAATGATATTGTAGACCATGCCGAGAGGGAGGTAGACAGGCTGATTAAGCTCTACATCAAAGGCAAGACAAAGACCATTCCCGGAAAATCAGCCAAGGAGTCCCTTGAGGACCATATAATGGGGGAGTTAGGGAATGCGAGAAACTGTGCAGGTAAAATCGCTGAGAAATTCACTGAAGGAAATAGTGCAGTAGTCATGGCAAAAACAGGGGCAAGAGGCACTCTTCTTAATCTCACCCAGATGGCCGGCATGGTTGGACAGCAGGCAGTAAGAGGTAAAAGAATAGACAGGGGCTATCATGACAGGACTCTGTCGCACTTCGAGAAGGGCGACCTTTCGGCCGAGGCAAGCGGCTTTGTTGGTTCCAGCTTTAAGAGAGGTTTAAGTCCGACTGAATATTTCTTCCACTCCATGGGAGGCAGAGAGGGTCTTGTTGACACAGCCATAAGGACTGGAAGGAGCGGTTACATGCAGAGAAGGCTCATAAACGCACTACAGGATTTGGAGGTACATCCTGACAAATCCGTAAGGGGCGATGGCGGCGTAATAGTACAGTTCACCTATGGTGAGGATGGAATCGACCCGGTGAAGAAATACTATGCTGAACAAGCATAATAATGATTAAAATGAATTCAGAAGAAATTCCCGAGAGCGTAAAAAACAGGCTGGAGGGAATAGATAAGAAGGATAAGGATAGGGTCCTGGGGAATTACAAAAAGGCACTCGTTACTCCTGGAGAGGCTGTGGGGACGGTAGCTGCGCAATCCATTGGGGAACCGGGAACGCAGATGACACTCAGAACATTCCACTATGCCGGAGTTGCGGAGCTCTCGGTCCCTCTTGGTCTGCCCCGGCTTATAGAGATAATAGATGCCAAGAGGACTCCAAAGAACTCTATAACCATAATATTCATAGAGGAGAAGCACTCGAAGGATAAGAAATTCGTCGATGATATTGCGGATAAGTTGCGTGAGAGATTCCTGCCGGATGTCTGCGACATAAACATAGATGTCAAGAACAAGGAGCTCGTAATCAAAACCTCTGATAATGAGGCCAAGAAGATACTTGAGAAATTAACCGAGGAGAAGATGAAGGGTAACAGGCTTGTGATAAAGAAGAAGTCCCTCTCCGACCTCAAAAAGCTGAAGGATAAGCTGGACAAGAAGAGGCTGGGTGGCATTAAATCAATAAAGCGGGTCTTTGTCAGGCAATTAAACGATGAATATGTGATATATACCGAAGGCTCCAATCTGAAGGGGTTTTTGGGCATAAAGGGAGTGGATGACAGGAGGACTACAACCAACGACATACTTCAGATTTATGAGACCCTGGGCATTGAAGCTGCAAGGAATGCAATAATCAAGGAAGCGCTGGAGGTCTTGAAAGACCAGAACCTTGACGTTGACATAAGGCACATTATGCTTGTCGCTGACCAGATGACCGTTGGGGGGGAGGTTCAGGCGGTAGGAAGACAGGGTATCTCCGGAACCAAAGAGTCGGTTCTTGCAAGGGCCGCCTTTGAGGAGACTGAGAAGCATATACTAAATGCAGCTCTCTACGGCGAAGTAGATTTGCTTGAAGGCGTTGCAGAGAACATAATAGTCGGCCAGCCGATTCCAATAGGCACGGGAACGGTTGAACTGGCTGTCAAAAATCAAGGGAAGAAGAAATGAAGGACCTGAAGACAGAAATAAACGATGCAATGAAGACGGGGAAGATTTTAATAGGTGCAAAGAGCGTAGGCGGGGCTTTATTAAACAGCAATCCAAAGTTAGTACTCGTCAGTAGCAATTGTCCTAATAATGTGGGGGAGGAGATTATTTATTACTCCCGATTATCCAACGTTCCGTACAAGATGCTACCGAACGACAGTCTTGAGCTTGGCTCCATGTGCGGGAGGCCTTTTCCAGTATCCACATTGGGGATAATAGATGAGGGTGAGAGTGGGATACTAGATATGATAAAGGGGTGAGTTAAGTGAGTCGGATAAGGCTGGGTTCTGAAGAGATAAAATACATGACAATATTCGAGAATCTCACAGGAGCCAGCATAAAAGATTGTGTTCATAGCGAGAATATAATGGGGTTCCTCGTGAACCAGGGCGATATGGGCCTGGCAATCGGGAAGAGCGGCTCGAATATAGAGAAGGTCAAAAAGGCTACGGGGAGGGAAATATTAGTGATGGAATTCTCCGATGACGCGACCGAATTCGTAAGGAACCTCTTCCAGCCGATAAAGGTCAGGCAGGTTAGAATCCATAATGCCGACAACGAGACGGTTGCAATCGTTGAGGTAAACAGAAACGAGAGGAATAAGGTAATAGGCCATGGCGGCCACAAGATAAAGATTGCAAAAAGCCTGGCAAACAGGCATCACAACATCAACGACATAAAGATAAAGACGCTCTAAAATGGGAAGTGGAGAATTCGCAGGTAAAAAGCTCTCTGAGCTAAGAAATAAGTTCCGGTGGAAGAAAGAGAAGTATTCAAGGAGAGTCAGGAGGCTTAAGGAGAAGCACGACCCACTGGAAGGCGCGCCACAGGCCAAAGGAATAGTACTTGAAAAGGTGGGTATAGAGGCAAAACAGCCCAACTCCGCCATAAGGAAGTGTGTCAGGGTCCAATTACTCAAAAATGGTAGGCAAGTGACTGCCTTCTGCCCCAGGAATAAGGCCGTAACGTTCATAGACGAGCACGATGAGGTAATGATAGAGGGTATTGGAGGCAGGAAGGGTAGGTCAATGGGCGACATCTCAGGAGTCAGATACAAGGTCATAAAGGTTAATGACATATCCCTGAACGAGCTTGTGAGAGGAAGGAAGGAGAAACCCAGAAGATAGAGCGCAGAACAGGTATTTATTAATATTCTTTTACAATATCTATCTCCACTACTTTCTTTGTAAGTAGTTATTTTGGCTTAAAAATGATGCATGATTTGATAAACGACGCAATAGTGAACATAAAGAATCACGAGAGAATCGGGAGGAGCGAGTGCCTGATAAGGCCCTCCTCGAAGCTGCTGATAGAAATACTCAAGGTATTCCAGAAGGAGGGCTACATAGGGGAATTCGAGCTCTCCGAGGACAATAGAGGAGGCGGCGTAAGGGTAAAGCTCAACAGAAAGATAAATGACTGCGGCGTCATAAAGCCCCGTTATAACGTAAAGAAGGATGAATTCCCCGGGTGGGAAAAGCGTTTTCTGCCGTCCAGGGGCTTTGGAATTCTCGTCGTGAGCACTCCCAATGGCGTTATGAACCACAAGGATGCAATGGAGAAAGGGGTTGGCGGCAGGCTCTTGGTATATGTGTACTAAAATGGTGAAGAAAAAGAAGGATTCAGAGGAGGGCGTAGAGATTGACGTGGACATTCCAGAGGGTGCGAGTGTTGAGATTGGAGAGAATTCAATTACTGCGAAGGGAGAAAAAGGTGAGCTTTCAAAGACCTTAAAGACAGGGAAGATTAAGGTTTCAAAAAAGGACAGTAAAATAGTTCTGTTTTCTGAGTCAAATAGAAGGAAGGACCTTTCGCTTCTTGGAACCCTGAGAGGAGATATAAAGAACGTAGTTCATGGTGTTTCTGATGGAATCGAATACAAGCTCAGAATAGTCTATTCACACTTTCCCATGAGTGTGAAGGTTCAGGGCAATAAGGTGATGATAGAGAACTTCCTTGGAGAAAAGCACCCGAGGAAGGCCGATATTCTTGAAGGGGTTAATGTCGATATAAAGGGCCAGAACGTGACCGTTTCTGGTATAGACAAGGAAAACGTGGCCCAGACTGCTGCCAACATGGAGCAGGCAACGAAGATAAAGAACCTCGACCCAAGAGTGTTCCAGGACGGCTGCTACATCGTTGAGAAGGACGGAAAGCACTTGAAGAGATAAGATGACTGAAAAAAAGGAATCAAAGGCTGCTAAGAAGGCGAAGAAGCCCGCAAAGCCCAAACATCACGCTGCTCCAAAGGCTGAGAAGCATGCCAAGAAGGAGGCATCAAAGCCTGAGGGGAAGAAACCCGGCACAGGGAAGGTAGCAAAAACTGAGAAGAAGGCTGTGAAGAAGCACAAGGCGGCTCCAAAAGAGAAGAAACCAATGACTGAGGAGATAGCAAAGCCAGAGAAGGCCGCTCCAACGGCTGATGAGGTAGCAAAACCAGAGGAGGAGAAGCCCAAGGCCATAAAGAAGAAAAAGGCCAAGGAGAAGAAGGAAAAGCCAATAGAGAAGATTAAATTCACAGGCAAGAAGGAGCTCTCAAAGGAAGAGAAGCCCCTGATGAAAAAGAGATTCAGTGAAAGGAAGGAGAAGCCAAAATTCAGGAGACAGGAGGCTCATAAGCTCAAGAGGCTTGACGAGAAATGGAGAAGGCCCAGGGGCATTGACTCGAAGAGGCAGGATGGACAGAAAAGTAAGGGTGCTGTCCCTGCAATAGGTTACGGGAAGACCGCGTCGGTGAGAGGAATCCACCCCTCCGGCTATTATCCCGTCCTTGTCAGAAATCCAGACGAGTTGAAGGTCATAAAGTCCGATAAGGAGGCCGCAATAATCTCATCCTCTGTTGGAAGGAAGAAGAGGAATCTGATTATAAAGCTGGCAAATGAACTCAAGATAGCAATCCTTAATCCAAGGAAGGGTGAATTATAATGAGTGTAAAGAGTCAGAAACGGATGGCTTCAGAATTGCTCAAGACTGGAACGAAGAGAATAAAGATAGAGCCCAAGAATGTCGACGAGGTTTCAAAGTCAATAACAAGAGATGACGTCAGGGACCAGATTAAGAGAGGTAACATCTCAGTAAAGGCCGAAAAGGGAGTCAGTAAGGGTAGGGCCAGAAGAAAGGCTGAGCAGAAGAAGAAGGGTAGGAGAAAGGGACACGCCCACAGAAGCGGAAGTGGTAAGGCCAGAGAGCCGAAGAAGAGGGCGTGGATAAGGAAGATAAGGGCCATAAGGGATGAGATAAAAAAACTCAAGGAAGATGGGAAAATCGATAAAGGAACATACAGAAAGCTTTATATGCAGGCAAAGGGCAACCTGTTCCATTCAAGAAGGCACGTCAGAGAGCATCTGGATAAGGTGAAGGTTAGCTAAGATGGCAAAAGGTCCGAACTACGTGGTTGGCTACAGAAGAAAACGCAAGGGTAAGACGAACTATAAGAAGAGACTGGGCCTCCTGAAGTCTGGAAGGAGTAGAATCGTAATCAGAAAATCAAACAAACATGCAACCGCTCAGATTGTAGATTACAAGGATGGCGGTGATGTGGTCATAGCGTCCTCACACTCATCAGAGCTGAAGAAATTTGGTTGGAACCATGGCGGTGGGAACATACCTGCCTCTTACCTAACGGGATTGCTTTGCGGACTGAGAGCCAATACAAAAGGGGTGAAGAAAGCAATTCTGGACATTGGTCTGACCCCTTCAGTTAAGGGCAACAGAGTATATTCTGCGCTAGGGGGTATTAAGGAGGGAGGCATTGAGATTCCAATAGATGAGGAGATAGCCCCCACCAAGGAAAGAGTGGAGGGAAAACATATATCAGACTACAAAAAGGACGATAAGATAACAAAGGAGTTCACGCAAGTGAAGGAAAAAATAATGAAGTCTTTGTCAAAGAGCTAAAATGAATGCTAATAGAAGAAGGAGGCCTAAGAGGGATGGTAATGAATTCAGAAGGGAGATTGACTTCTCCAGCTGGATGCCAAGAACATCCGTCGGAGAAAAGGTAAAGAGTGGCGAGATAAAGACTATGAATGAATTCATGAAGCTTTCTACTCCAATAAAGGAGGTGGAGATAGTCGATAAGCTACTCCCAATGATGGGCGAGGAGGTTATAGACGTCGGCAGGGTTCAGAGAGTAACCGACTCAGGAAGGAGAATGCGCTTCAGAGTCGTTGTTGGGGTAGGTAATAGAAATGGCTATGTCGGAGTGGGAGTAGCAAAGGGTAAGGAGGCAGGTCCTACAATAAGGAAGGCCATAGAGAGGGCAAAACTCAACATCGTCGAGATAAAGAGGGGCTGCGGCTCCTGGGAGTGCGGCTGCGGTGGTCCTCATACCGTCCCATTCAGGGTTACGGGGAAGATGGGCAGCGTTTCGGTAACTCTCTCCCCGGCACCACGGGGAACAGACCTTGTGAGTGGAGAGATAGCGAGGAAGATTCTTGCGCTTGCGGGAATTTCAGACGTTTGGGTTCATACGGACGGGCATACGAGGACCGCCATAAACTTCTCAAGTGCGGTTCTTGATGCTCTCGCCAATACAAAGAGGATGAAGGTCAAGGACTCGGACGTAGATAATCTTAACATAATCCTGGGTGAGGAAGCAAAGAAGGAAGAGTCGGGGAAAGAGGGGATAGAAGTAGAGTCAAAAAAGCCTGACAAGGAAGAGGTAAAAGAAGAATCAAAGCCTGATGAGAAAGTAAAGGCTCCTAAGAAAGAAGAAAAGCCCGACAAAGAGGAAGCAAAAGCAGAGAAAAAGGAGGAGCCCAAGAAGGAGGAAGTAGATAAAAAAGAGGAATCCAAAGAGCCCAAAAAGGAGGAAGTAAAGGAAAGTGACGAAGACAAAGAAGACTGAGGGGGAGCATAAGGGGAAGGCTAAAGCAGTCCCAAAGCCAAAGGAGAAGCATAAGGCGGCTCCAAAAGAGAAGAAGCCAAGGACTGATGAGATAGCAAAGCCCAGCACGAAGGGGGTAGCAAAGCCGAAGAAGGCTGATGCAAAGAAGAGGATTGCAGTAGTGAGAGTAAGAGGGAAGGCCAAGGTAAGGGAAAACATAGAGGACACCATGAAGCTCCTGAATCTGACAAGGGTTAATCATTGCACTGTAATCGACAACAAGGCACAGTACATGGGCATGATTAAGAAGGTCAACAACCACGTCACCTGGGGCGAAATAGATGAGAAAATGGTGGAGAAGCTGCTGAGCAAGAGAGGAAGGCTTCAGGGTAATGATAAGATTACCAATGACTACGTCAAGAAGAATACAGAATCCAAATCACTCAAGGAATTCTCCAGTAGATTCATGAAATTCGAATCCGAGTTGAAGGATATTCCAAAACTGAAGCCCGTATTCAGGCTGAGGCCCCCGAGCAAGGGCTATGAGAGGAAGGGTATAAAGAAGCCCGTCTCTGTTGGGGGGGCCCTTGGCTACAGGGGCGAGAAGATTAATGAATTACTCGAGAAGATGGTATAATGGCTCATAAGGACAGAAGAACTTACAAGAACCGGGGCACGAGAACCTGCGGCTATGGAAGTGCGCAGAAACACAGAGGAGCCGGGAGTAGAGGCGGCAGGGGAATGGCCGGAAGTAAGAAGCACAAGTGGTCCTTCGTAAGCAAGTACATGCCAGGATATTTCGGAAGAAGAGGATTCAAGAGACCTTTTGCCGGTAAAGAGGAAGATTCAATAAACGTTGGTTACCTGAACGATAATATCGAAAGCCTTGTAAAGAAGGGTATGGCGAACCTCAAGGACAAGAAGTACTCCATAGACCTGAACGAGCTGGGTTACGGGAAGCTGCTTGGCTCCGGTAAGGTTACGATGCCGCTCTTCATAAAGGTCGATAAATGCTCAATGAAGGCCTCCGTGAAGGTTAAGGACGCCGGCGGCAAGGTGGAAACCTCAGAAGTGAAGGAAGAGGTTCAGGAAACCGAGTAGCTAATTTTAACCATCGATACTAATTTAATATATCACTTTGTTTAGGAGGATTGATATTGAATCTAGAGTTTGTTCGTCCGTTAATTAGGTATATACCGGAAGTAAAGCTGCCAAAGAAGCACGTTCCCTTCAAGGAGAAGCTGGCCTGGACCTCGGTAATCCTGTTTCTCTTCTTTGTGATGGGGGTTATATATCCAGTTGGCGTTTCTCCGGACGATTTTCAAGGAGGTTATCTGCAGATGCAGATTATATTTGCTAGCCAGATGGGTTCCATCATCTCCACAGGTATTGGACCGATAGTTACTGCCTCCATAATTCTCCAGCTTCTTGTCGGGGCCAAGATGATAGACCTCGATTTGACGAATAACGACCATAAGGCCCTATTTCAGGCGACGCAGAAGATTCTTACGGTGATAATTGCGGTATTTGAAGCAGCAGCAGTAGTTATCGGGTTCAGGCTGGGCTCGAGCTTTCTTGGTGAAAGCTGGGCAGCCACTCACCCCATTGTAATGTCTGCCATGTTCCAGATTGCCCTGGGTTCAATTCTCTTGATGTATCTGGACGAGGTGGTTTCGAAGTGGGGAATCGGCTCCGGAATCGGGCTGTTCATAGCTGGCGGAGTCTCGAAAACAATCATTGCCGGCTCGTTCAACATGATTCAGGACTCCAGCGGTTATTACCTGGGGCTTGTTCCAAGGTTCATGCAGCTGCTGATGGAGGGCATAATCGCACTGGAGGTGATATTCCCTGTCATAGCAACGATAATAGTATTCCTCATGGTTGTTTACGGGGAGTCCATGAGGCTTGAAATCCCCCTGTCATATGGAGGAATACGTGGGGTTGGGGGGAGGTATCCTTTAAAATTTTTCTATGTATCGAATATCCCTGTAATTCTTGCATCAGCGCTGCTGATGAACGTGCAGATGTGGGCCCGCTTTGTCGGGGTGGATGTTAATAACCCAGAGAATCTGGGCCTCATCCAGAGCATCTTCTATAATGTTTCATTCTATGCGACGCTGGGCAATCTCCATGGGATTATAAGCCCGACGACGTGGTACCGCCTCATTGATGTCGGGGTCTTGGGCCATCTCATCATCTACTCCATCTTATTTATTGCGCTCTGTATCCTGTTCGGCAAGTTCTGGGTCGAGACCACAGGGCTTGGAGCGGAGCAGGTTGCTGACCAGATACAGCAGGGCGGCATGCATATTCCGGGCTTCAGGAGGGATAAGAGGGTGGTGCAGAGGGTCCTCAACCGGTATATCCCGCAGATAACGATAATCAGCTCCATAGCGATAGGCATGCTTGCAGTAGGGGCGGACCTTCTTGGAGCACTGGGCTCCGGGACAGGAATTCTTCTTACCGTTGGAATCCTCTACAGGCTCTATGAGGAGATTCAGAAGGAGCAGATGGCTGACATGCACCCGGCATTCAGAAGGTTTATGGGGAAGAAGTAGGTTCTAGATTATTGATGGAAGATTATTAGTTTTGTTCAAACCTTTTTAGATAAATTCCCCCATAAAGCTGAGGAATTCCTCGCCGTCTATCTCAAGAATCTTCTCATCTGCAACGAGTCCAATCTTCTTGAGCTCTCTCAGCTTCTTTCCGAAGCCCCTTCTCTCCTTCAGAATCTTCGGCATCAGCTTCTCTGCTCTGGTGAATTCCCTCCTCACATCGGCAACCCAGCGGCCCTTTTCTATCCTCGGCTTGAATTCCCTGTACTTTGCCATAAATTTGTCCTGCTCCCTCTTGCCCTTGTCCAGGGGGGGCCCGAGCCTGTGCTCAATTGGAGGTAAATCCCAGACCTCGAACTCCAGCAGGATTGCCGAGAGCTTCCTCTCGTCGGTCCAGGTGTCGGAATTCAGGACCTTGAATTCATAGCTCTCTATCTGCTTCACGAGGGAATTCCTCGTCTTTCTGAGCTGCGAGTAGAGGATGTTCGGATTAATCTTTCCGTGGGTGAATTTTATCGCAATGAGTTTTGTGCCTCTCTTCTTTATCCTGCTCTTCAGTTCCTTCTTCGTTGGTGGCTTTCTCTCGGGCGGGAAGAAGTAGTCTATGCCCGGCTCATCAATAAATTTCCTTGCAGCATGGATGAGCCTTGCCATGCTCTGCTCCGAGACGGCTGCTGCAACGTTCCTGTTCTCGTCTATTGGGTCTATGACTATGAGGCTCGCCTTGGGGAAGAAGTGCTTCAGGGCCCTCTTGTTCTCCCATAGGTCTGCGGGGTCCATCACAAGGTGGAATTTCCACTCCGATGCTGCCTTCAGGGTCTTCTCGAATGAGCCGTAATGGATGCATAGAAGCTCGGTAAGATAGCCGGAGAAGCCCTGGACCTTTGCCTCGGCCCCATATACTCCTGTCCCTTTCATAAACTGCTTCAGGAGCATTACGTTCTTCCTCAGCTCGTTGTTCCTCCTCAGCTTCTTCCGGATATAGCGCGTATGGTGCGGTGTCCTGTCGACTGCCGAGAGTGGTTTCCTGGTCTTGTAACAGGGGACTATCTCAACCCCGTAGCCCTTGTAGTTGCCTACGACGTATGGATGTTCAGCATAATCTATCTCGTACTTTGCCCTTAGGCTCTTGAACACGGCCTTTCCTATCTCAAGGCCCTTCTCCTCCAGCTCCTTTCTTGGCGTTTCCTTAGGGAACATGATGAAGATGTCTATGTCCTTATCTCCCTTTAGGTCTGTCTTCTTTGCTATCGAGCCGACCAGGACTGGCGTTACGTCGAACCTCTCCAGTTTCTTGAATACTCTGTCGACTATCTCTTTCTCGTTCCTGTGCTCCTCCCTCGGAGGGCTTATTTCCCGGAGTACCTTCTTGAGGGTTTTGTCCATCATACCTCCCCGTCTATCTCGGCCCCGCACTTGGGGCACTTGGAGTCCTTTATCCCGTTCCCATTAATTCTGAATAGGTATCTATTTATTAGTAGTTCATTGCAGGAATAACAGTAGGTGTTCTCTCCCAGGTCTCCAGGCAGGTTTCCTGCATAGACATAGCGCAAGCCGGCTTTGAGTCCTGTCTCCCGGGCCATGTGGATTGTCTCCACTGGAGTTGCTGGAATGTCGGTCATCCTGTAGTCCGGATGGTATTTGCTCAGGTGCCATGGGGTCTCAGGGCCCAGCTCGTTGCTGATGAATTCGGCCATTGCCTTTAATTCCTCTTGGGAATCGTTGAGTGTCGGGATTATTAATGTTGTAATCTCGACCCATATTCCTAGTTCCTTCATCAATTTCAGTGACTTCTTTACGGGCTCTAGCTTTGCACCACATGCCTCATTATAAAATTCCTCCGTAAAGGCCTTCAGGTCTACGTTTGCAGCGTCCAGATACGGCTGAATCTCCCTCAGCGCCTCTTCCGTCATGAAGCCGTTCGTAACGAAAACGTTCTTCAGCCCACCCTCCCTGGCAAGTCTTGCTGTATCATATGCGTATTCGAAGAATACCGTCGGTTCTGTATAGGTGTATGCAATGCTCTTGCAGCCGCTGGCCTTCGCCTCTTTGACTATCTCCATGGGGGAGATGTCCTCGCCGACTATCTTTGCACCCTCCTTGGAGCTCTGGCTTATGCTCCAGTTCTGGCAGAATTTGCAGCGGAAGTTGCAGCCCTGGGTTGCAATGGAATAGCTCAGCGTCCCTGGAAGGAAGTTGAAGAATGGCTTCTTCTCTATGGGATCGATGTGGGCCGCTATTGCCTTTCTATATACCAGGGATTGCAGGATGCCCTGTTGATTCTCCCTCACGCCGCACAGGCCCCTCTTTCCATCGGCTATGGAACAGCGGTGATTGCAGAGGTTGCATTTTACCTTCCTGCCATCCACTTTCTCATAGAGCATAGCCTCTTTCATACCATTAATTATTTAATCTTCGAATCTATTTAATCTTCATGTCCTACATCAGAATCCCAAAAGAGAGGGTTGCGGTGCTAATAGGCAAGGGAGGCAGCACAAAGAGGGAGATAGAAAAGAGATCCGGCTGCGAGCTTGTAGTAGATGACGGCTCGGTAGAGATTGTTGGGGAGGGCATAGGCGCGTGGGTTGCCAAGGACATAGTGCGGGCGATTGCAAGGGGATTCAACCCGGAGCTTGCCATGCAATTGCTTAATGACGAATTTGCTTTTGAGCTGATAAAGCTGGATGACTTCGCCCACGGCGAGAAGGAGATGGCGAGGAAGAAGGGTAGGGTAATAGGGCGGGAGGGAAAGTCCCAGAGGGTGATAGGAGACCTGACAGAAACCCATATTTGTGTCTATGGCAAGACCATAGGCATCATTGGACCCTATGATGGGGTGCACCTGGCGAAGGAGGCCGTGTTCAGGCTTCTGAATGGAGCAAGACACGCCTCAGTATATCGTTTTCTGGAAAGTGCAAGGGGTGGGGGATTGAGGCCCTGAAGCATAAACTTCGGCTCCCGTTGTCAGTTTTAAGTCTTAAATCCCAGTATTATACATGGAGGATAAGGTAAAGGAAAGGCGCGCAGACGACCTGTTTAAGGAGTTTAAGGAGACGTCCATAACCGAATTCTTCAGGAAGAACAAGGCCCATCTTGGATACTCCGGGAGTATAAGATCCCTTACTACAGTAATCCACGAAGTCGTGACAAATTCTCTCGATGCCTGCGAGGAAGCTGGGATTCCGCCCGAGATTTCCATAGCCATCAAGAAGCTCGGGAACAATCACTATCTCGTTAGGAGTGAGGACAACGGCCCGGGAATTCCAATCAAGCACATCTCTGGGGTATTTGGAAAGATGCTTGCGGGAACCAAATTCCACAGGAATATTCAGCTCAGGGGCCAGCAGGGTATCGGGGTTGCCGGCGTCACTTTGTTCTCGCAGACAACGACTGGAAAGCCCATAAAGATAAAGACCTCCACAGGGAAGGGGAAGGTCAATGAGATAGAGCTGATGATAGACATCACCAGGAACAAGGCCGACATCCTGAGCAACAACGAATACAGCCAGTATTGGAGAGGGACTGAGCTTGAGTGCGAATTAAAGGGGGTGAACTTCACTCTCAGGGAGCAGGGCCCATTCGAGTACCTCAGAAGGACCGCAATAGTGAACCCCCATACAAAGATTACCTTTACCGACCCGGAGGGTAGGAAGACCGTCTTTGACAGGTCGACCGATAAGGTCCCCAAGCCCCCGGTGGAAATAAAACCACACCCAAAAGGCACTGAGGTTGATGACCTCGTGAATATGTCGAAAATTACGGATGGGAGAAAGGTCAGCTCATTTCTTAGCTCTACATTTTCGAGGATGAGCAACGCCAAGGTAAAGGAGATTCAGAATTTTATAAACGAGGGTGAAGAACCCTTTGATTTAAACAAGAGCCCGAAGAAGCTGACGTGGGCGGAGTGCGAGCAGATTGCAAACGCGATAAAGGAGATAAAGTTCCTTGCTCCCCCCACCGAGGGCCTGCAACCAATCGGTGAGGGTCAGATAAGGAATGCCATCCTCAACATACTTGGCCCGGAATTCGAGGCAATATTGACAAGAAATCCTACGTCTCATTCGGGGGGCGTCCCCTTCCAGGTCGAGGTTGCGATTGCCTATGGAGGGCAGGCCGGCAGGAACATAGGCGAGGGCAGGAAGGTCGAGGTCATGAGATTCGCAAACAGGACCCCGCTGCTTTTTGATTCCGGCGCATGTGCCCTTACAAAGGCAGTCAACTCAGTGGAGTGGAAGAGGTATGGTATAAAGGATTTTGACAATTCCGCAATAACAATCCTCGTGAATCTTGTCTCCACGTACATCCCGTACACCTCGGCAGGTAAGCAGAGCGTTGCTGATGATGAGGCCATAATGAAGGAAATCAGGATGGCCCTGATGGAGGTAGGGAGGAAGTATCAGATATTCCACTCGAGGCAGAGGAGGGCCTTGGAGAAGGAAGCCAGAAAACAGATTCTGATGCGTTATAGCGTAGAGCTTGCAGCAGGACTTGCGAATCTTACAGGAAAGGACGAGGAGAAGATTCTTAAGAAGCTGAATGAGCTTGTGCTTGAGAAACTGAAGCTGGAGGCGGAGATACAGACCCTTGAGGAGGATGAGGAGGAAGAGGTCGAAAACGGCTTTGAAGGCAAGGATGGTGAGAATGATTCTGGAGGGGAAGAGACCGAAAACGATTCTGGGGATGAGGAATCCACGGAGAAACCGGTGGAGGAGGTAGAAGAAGATGGAGCGTGAACAGGTCATAAAAAAGATAAACGGGCTCGGGAAGAAGATTATGAAGAACATAAATGATATGGAGAGCCCAAACGTGAGCATACCGCAGAGAAACATTAACAACATTACATTCAACAAGTCCAAGAATCTGCTTGAGCTGGGTGATAAAAAGTCAACCAGGAGTTTTATGAATGTGGCTCACTCAAAGAGATTCATGCAGACGGTCCTGATCGCAGGAAAATGCAGGGAATTGGTTGAGAGGGACAAGACAGCGAGCATAAGGGAGCTGTACTACCAGCTGAAGCATACCATCGCTGATTCAAAGGAGAATACCTTCGAGGACCAGTCGGAGAGCGACCCGCTGATAGTGGACCTTGAGACGATGCTCGGAACATTGAGGGAGGAGCTGCATCTCAAGGCTGATGATAAGGGAACTCTGATAGGGAATATCGTGATAGAGGATTCAGGGGATTTCATAGACTGCTCCAAGCTGGGAAGGAGTGGCCTGTCTGTTCCATCGATAGTAGAGCACTATAAGTTCCAAGATGTCAAGGCTGATTATGTCCTTGTGATAGAAACCGGAGCTATGTTCGACCGTCTTGTTGAGGAAAAGTATCCGCAGAAGAACAACTGTATCATGGTTTCAACAAAGGGACAGGCCGCGAGGGGCTGCAGGAGATTGGTGCATAGGTTAAACCACGACCTTGGTTTGCCTGCAATCATGTTCTCGGATGGAGACCCTTGGGGCTACTACATATACTCAGTAATGAAGGCCGGTTCCATGGCTCTGGCCCATGAATCAAGGAGGCTGGGAACCCCGCAGATGAAGTTCGTTGGCATGACGATGGATGACATCGATACATACGACCTAAAGAAGGTTACCGAGAACCTGAAGGAGATTGACAAGAAGAGAATCTCCGAGTTATTGCGGTATCCCTGGTTCCAGAAGAAGGAGTGGGTGAAGCAGCTCAACCTCATGTCTGAGAAGGGCGTGAGGATAGAGCAGCAGGCCTTAGCCTCAAAGTCTCTGGAGTTCGTGGCCGAGGAGTATTTGCCACAAAAAATAGAGAAGGGCCATCTCTTGCCATAGCACGATGAATTTCATCAGAGAGCTGTTTGAGGGAGATTCTGAGCATGAGTGGATTCATAATAAATTTATAAAATATAGTAAGGGTGAGTTCTCTGGCCCTTATATTTCCGTCAAGAAAGCCGGGGCTTTCCTGAAGATTAATTCTAGTGCAGATTACGTAAATATTCTTGGGATGTTGCTGGCGGGGACATTCTCCGGCAGTCTGAAAGTGGATGGCAGCATCATATCAAGGGAGAAGATTGACACCTATCTCGAGACCATCGGCCTGGACGTAGTAAAGGCCGGGAAGAAGAAGGGGGTTTTCAAATACACAGTAAAGGGTGAGGTGGATTCCAAGGCCCTTGCAGAGCTGTATTCAAGGCTGCTTGACGGCGTTCTGCTCCTTAATCTTTCCGGGGATAAGGTTAACCTCAAGGTCAAGAAGAAGCTGCCCAAGCCCGGCTCCAAGCAGAACGAGAAGTTCTGCACAGGCAAGATGGAGCAGAATGAAAGGATTGTGGATGAGATTTGCTTTGATGTTGATGCCGGGAATTTCAAGGAAATTGAAATTTCTCATACATACACGATAAATGAACTGATAATCCCCGAGGACTGCAAGGACTTCTCTCTCGCCAGGGCTCTTGCAAAGAGGAAGGGCTCCGTCAGGAGGAGCGTAACGGTCGATGGGTCTGTGCACGAGACTGAAAAGAGATTGCTTGTCTGATTTTATAGGTTGGAAAATCAATAGATTATGAGATGAAATTCTATGCCGCATTGATAGTTATTACTGTCCTGTTCATTGGCTGTATGGGCGAAGAGCCGCGGGTTGAGTCCCCTAGCGGAGTAACATATACCTGCCCGGACGGGTGGTCGATAACGGATGAGGTGGATTACGGGGCGGTTGGCCATTACAGCGCCTGCGAGAAAGACGGTGAGAATTCAAGCGGCGTCTTTGTCCTGTCGTGGTTCGGGGTCGAACAGGAGATTAGCGACTCGCTGGGTGATATGCGGGATACCCTGGAGGAGGGATACGGTGAGGAGGGGATGAATATAGAGGTCTCCGAGCCGGAGGATGCTTTCTTTATGGGATATGAAGCTCTGGTCTCTGACTATAGCCTATCCATTGAGGGGATTGATTTCAATGGCAGGATTATAGCATTCAACTGCAATGAGAAAAGCGTTGTCATTCTATCGCAGGAGGCAGCGAAGAACCACGACGAATACCTGGCTGATTTCGAGAGTATGGGGAATTCTGTAGAGTGCGGTGCTTCTTAGAGACGGAGAATTCTGCGGAGTATAGATAGAGAATTCTGATTGGTCGAATCCGGCTAAGAATGAGTGTAGCCCCACAGTAACCTCCGGGCAACCTGCAGACAGGTTGATCATCACAACGGGTATGTGGGGTTTCGCTATCGCTCAACCCCACTGAACGCATTATCTTTTTTTCTTTTTACCGTGTGTAAGGTAATATGCAACAACTATCGTTATGATTCCACCAATTATCCACCAAATATAACCCCCCCAACCACCAGAGGGTGGTTCTATAGTTAAACTCCCCTCTTCATCAGGCAGTTCTATATCTTTCTTAGTCACTTTAAACTCCAATGGGTTTGCTGGGCTATCGGGTGTAGTACAATATTTTTCCTTTAACGTCTCTTCTTCAAAACAGGTTATCGCACCCCCTATTGAACGTCCACCCTTAAAAGTAATCTGCCATGTACCAATCCTATCACCTTCGGGAAGGTTAACATACCCTTCCAGCGGAATATAAGTAGGTGTCTTACTAGTTGGTGGTAGTACGGGCAGATTCACAACCACTCCCCCAGTATAACAGTCAAAAGATTCTGCATTATGCTTACATTCCACATCTACACTTAGTTTTTCAAAGAAAATCCATTTATCAGAAGGGTTAGTTGCTGTAACTTTAAGCATTAGTGCTTTTGATGAGTCTATATCTGAGGAGATAGTTACTTCTTCATTATTCCCATCCACGAGTTCAATACTAAAATCTATTTTTTCTTGTCCAGATACAAAGGATCCAAAAATCAAAATTGTTAAAAATATGACAAATGTTGTTCTTTTCATACCTACCACCTGCCTAACATTTGGACTTAAGAAATAAAAAGGGTTATAGAATGAGTGTAGCCCCACAGTAACCTCCGGGTTCATTGGATAGGATTTCTCCTTCCTCATCC
>CAZJVE010000005.1:59106-65399 GCA_964549685.1 uncultured archaeon
TGTAGCCCCACAGTAACCTCCGGGTTCATTGGATAGGATTTCTCCTTCCTCATCCTAGTTGACCCATGTGGGGCTGATAGTTATGCCGATTCAGGGGATAAATATAATCTCTCCTGCGTAAATTATACTATGTCAGCTGAGATTCAGACAATCAGGGCGAGGGAGGTTCTGGATTCCAGAGGCAACCCTACCGTCGAGGTGGAAGTCAGGACTGAAAAGGGGCTCTCCAGGGCTATGGTTCCCTCTGGAGCCAGCACAGGGATTCACGAGGCGCTTGAGCTGAGAGATGGCAACGATAGATTTCTTGGAAAGGGTGTTCTCAAGGCAATTAATAATGTTAATGATAAAATTTCAAAAGCATTGATGGGCAGGGACTGCACCAAGCAGCATGACATCGACAATGCAATGCTCGAGTTGGACGGGACCGAGAATAAAGGAGAGCTTGGAGCCAATGCTATCCTGGGAGTGAGCATGGCGGTCTGCAGGGCATCGGCATTAGAGCTGGGAATCCCCCTGCACGAGAGAATAGCGGGCCTTGCAGATAATAAGGACCTTGTCCTCCCCACTCCCGCGATGAACGTAATCAATGGGGGGGAGCACGCAGGGAATTCCCTGGACATACAGGAGTATATGATTCTTCCCGTCGGTGCAAAGAGCTTTGGGGAGGCCGCAAGGCTCTGCGCCGAGGTCTACCAGACGCTCAAGGGCATAATCAAGGGGAAGTACGGAAATGACGCAATCAATGTGGGGGATGAGGGGGGCTTCGCGCCTCCGCTGGAGAAGGCGGAGGAGCCGTTTGAGCTGATTCTGAAGGCCATCAGCGAAGCGGGTTATGAGAAAGAAATCAGGCTGGGTATCGATGCTGCTGCATCGGAGTTCTATTCCGATGGGAAGTATAAGATTGAGGGCAAGAGCTTATCTTCCGGGGAATTAATTGAATTTTATGATAATCTAGTTGAATCCTACCCCATAATCTCCGTGGAGGATGTATGCTCACAGGATGATTGGGATTCCTGGGTGGAATTCACCGGGAAATTTGGTGACAAGACCCAGGTTGTTGGGGATGACCTTCTTGTCACGAATGTCAAGAGAATAAATAAGGCTATTGAATCTAAGGCGTGCAATGCTCTTCTACTGAAGATAAACCAGATTGGAACGATAACGGAGTCGATAGATGCCGCAAGGCTTTCCAAGGACAGCGGGTGGAACGTGATGGTCTCGCACCGCTCCGGAGAGACGGAGGATTCGTTCATAGCAGACCTGGTTGTCGGCCTCGGAACGGGACAGATAAAATCGGGGGCTCCATGCAGGTCCGAAAGGAACGCGAAGTATAATCAGCTGCTCAGGATAGAAGAAGAACTTTCTGATAAAGCAAAATACCAGGGCGGGATTTGATTACTTCCTGCCGCCCCGCTTTCTCTTTCTCTGCTGCCTCCTCTGGATTTCGTGCATCTTCAGGATGTGGGGCTGTGGTTCGGCGGTAGAGATGAATTTATCGAGCTCTGCACCGAATTTCTCATCGCCTCTGTGCTTCAAAACCTCCCTTGCGAGAATCCAGTATATCAGCGCGAGGGAATTCTTCCCCTTGTTGTTGGAGGGAATCACAAAGTCTATGTTCTTGGTCCTTGTGTTCGTGTCGCATATGGCTACTACCGGAATGCCCATCGACTTTGCCTCCTTTATTGCCTGCTGGTCCGAGCTGGGGTCTGTGACGATGAGGACCTTGGGCTCAACATAGTCCCTTATGTTCGGGTTGGTTAGTGTCCCGGAAACGAATCTCTTCTTTACTGCATTGCAGCCGGTATGCTTCGCAAACTCTATGATTGGTTTCCTGCCGTAAACCCTGTTTGAAACAACAAGAACATCTTCGGGCTTATACCTTGCAATGAATTGAGCCGCAGTCCTGAGCCTTTCGTCTATCTTCCTTACATCAAAGACGGAAATCTTGTCTGGCCTTACCTTGTAGATGAACTCCTTCATGTCCGCAATCTTGTACTTCAGGCCAATGTGCACTCCATTCAGAAGATAATCGTCCGATGGGACAAGTAAATCTTCATCCGATTTTGTTACGCCCATGTCTTCATCCGATTTTGTTACGCTCGTATCCTCATCCACCATTTTGTTCCTCTTTTCTACTCACTGTTATTGGTAGGGTGTCCTTTTCCAACTCTATCCTTGCGATGTCCAGTGGTCTTGTTGCCTCCTTGGGCACCTTTATCATAACGGGGGCTCCCATCTTTATCTGCAGCGCTCTTGCGCCAAGCAATCTTGCGGTTTCGTATTTTGTGTATTCCATTTTTGGTTTCAATACTTCTTGTGATGCATTATGTCGTCTATAATCTCCGAGTGGGAGAGGAACATCCTCCTGCAGCAGTACCTCTCATGGCCAAGAGAGTCCAGAACCTTCTTGGGTTCTTCTCCCTTCTTTGTTCTTTCGGTATACTCCTCCCAATCCTGCGCAATCGGGCTTCCGCAGGTAAAGCACCTTATTGGAATTATCATTTTTGTCTACCTGTATGATTTCTGTCTCTTGTGACGGGGGCCTTTTCTGCTCTGCGACGGTTTGTGGGGTTCCGTCTGCCTGTGGTCCCCGGCAATTAGAGTCCGGTCATGCTCCGTATAGGTATGGAGCAGGTCATCGCTCCCGGTGAATTCGACAAGGCCCCGGGCTATTGAGGATGAGATTGCCTCCGCCTGTCCAAATACTCCACCGCCATGAGAATTCACCGAGATGTCAACCTTCTTTAGATCAACGTAGTCTGAAGCGAGCATCAGCGCTTCCTGAATCTTAAGCCTTGCGAGTTCAGGCTGATAGGTTTCGAGAGGAACTGAATTCACCCTTACCGTTCCCTTGCCCTCCTTTACTGTTGCTCTGGCGACTGCCGTCTTCCTCTTTCCCGACATGTGTGTTATCTTTGCCATCCTACAGCCTGCCTCCTATGGCCTTGCATATCTCTCCGACAGTCATATGGTTATTGTGAATCTTATTTGCCTTGTCCGGGGTATTAATCTTTGCCTTTTCCAAATCTATGTTGTGCTTCTTCATTATCTCGTCCTTTGGGGTTCCGGAATAGACCATGACCCTGCTGAAGGCCTCCCTGCCCCGTGTCATCTTGTATGGAAGCATGCCACGTATCTTCTTCCTTACAAAGCGGTCTGGTTTCTTGTAATGGAACGGTCCTCTCAGAGGGGAGGCCTTGTTCCTCCTGTGAAACTTATCCAGTTCGCTCTGGATTATAAACTCCTTTTTTCCACTAATTATTGCCTTCTCCGCATTGACTACTATTACCTCCTCTCCAAGAAGGGCCTTCTTCGCTGCGAATGATGAGAGTCTTCCAACTGCCTGTCCCTCTGCGTTTATAATCATCTTAACCGATTATCTTTATTTTCGAACCCTTTGGGTTCTTTTTGATTAAATCCTGAATGGAGATTATCTTCCCGCCGGACTTCTCTACCTTCTCCTTTGCTCCCTCAGTGAGCCTGAAAGCAGCCACTGTAACCTTGTGGTCTAAATTTCCATCACCCAACAGCTTTCCCGGAACTATTGCGGTCTCGTTGTCTAAGGTGTGCCTGTTAAGCCTCCGGATGTTGACCTCCTTCCTGTTTCTTCTGGACCTGGAGAGCTCCAGGGCTATGGATTCCCATACCCCAGCCTTATTCTCCTTCGAGGCCTTCTTCAGCTCTTCTATGAGCTCAATCCTTCTCGGGTCTTCGTACTCGAATGTTCTAGGCATTTTGATCTAATTTAGTTTTTGCGGGGGACGAGGTTCGAACTCGCGTAGGCCTGCGCCACACGGCCCTCAACCGTGCCCCTTTAGCCCACGAGGCTCCGGGTGGTGATTATAAGGGGGTTTGAGCATCGTGTTTGACCGGACTCGGGCACCCCCGCATGTTGTATCCTTATTTTAGCGCTGATTTCAACTCGTCGATTTCCTTCTGAACGACATCGAGTGACTTTTCCACCATCTCCTTGACATCCAGCTGACCGAAGGACTCGACGAAAAAGTCTATGGAGCCGTCATCCTTCATCGCATATGAGGCCAAACCACCCTGCCACTTCATATGTTCTCTTCCTGTTCCAAGCTGTGCTTTCGCTTCCAGCTTCACAGCCTGTTTCTCTGTCAGCTTTGTAATCGGGATTGTTCCGTGTATCGGAACTACCTTTGGGTCTGTTGATCTTAATTCGCTGCTATGAACTGTTCCAGGGCCATTGATGTCCAGTGTTAGGATTGCAGTGCACTTTGCACAGCCCTTCTTCTTGCAAGTACAATCCTCAACGAAGTTGTAGGTTTTCAGGTCAGTTCTCAAGGGAACCATACCAAGTCTGTGCGCCAGAACCTCGTCGTTAAGGGTTGATGAATTATCATAGAACGTGACCTTCTCGATTGCCATCATCGGTATCTTTGATATAATCGCCCTTCTCAGGGCGTTTGCCATTGTGACATTGCTTCCCTTTATGTTGAATTCAAGCCGGTTATTGTCCCTTTTGATGATTTTTATTTTCATTTTAGCCTAAACCCTTCTGCCCCTCTTTCCCCCTTTTGGAGTACATCCTCCGTGGGGGATTGGAGTTACGTCCTCTATCCTGCCTATCGTAATGCCGCTTCTTGAGATTGATCTTATTGCGGCCTGTGCACCCTTTCCAATATACTTTGGACCGTTATGTCCACCGGGTGCTCTTACCTTTATGTGTAGCCCCCTAATGCCTTTCTCTTTTATCTCGTCAGCGACTCTCATCGCGGCCTGCATTGCAGCGTATGGAGAAGATTCTTCCCTCTGCGATTTAACAACCTGTCCACCGGATTTTATGCTTATGGTTTCTGCCCCGGTTATGTCGGTAACATGCAGAATTGTGTTGTTCTTTGACGAGTATATGTGGAGAACGCCCCAGAATTCCTTAACCTTCTTTTCCTTCTTCGGCTGCGTGGCCTCTGGTTTTTCTTCTGTCTTTGGGACTGCTTCAGCCCCGGTTGCTGGCTTCTCCTCAGTCTTCTCTTTTGTTTGCGCCTTCTCCTTGGGAGCCGCTTCAGCCTTCTCTGCTTTTGCTATCTCCTTCGTTGCTGGCTTCTCCTCCTTAGACTTTGCTGCCTTCTCCGGCTTCGGCTCTTTCACTTCTTCAGCCTTCTCGGGCTTTGCGGAGGCCTTCTCCTCCTTCTCAGTCTTTTTTGCCTTCGTCACTTTCTACTTCCTCTTTTTGGATTCTTTTGATTTTGATTCTTCCTTTGATTCCTCCTTCTTGGGCTCCTCTTTTTTCTCTGCTTCCTTTGATTCTTTCTCCTCTGGTTTCTTTTCCTTTGCTTCCTTTTTGGGCGTTTCCTTGGGCTCTTCCTTCTTCTCAGGTTTTTCCTTTGGAGCCTCTTCAGCCTTCTCGGGCTTTGGCTCTTCCCCCTTTGCTTCCTTCTTTGGCTCTGGTTCCCTCTTTAGCTTGATAATCCTCATGCCCTCCTTGAGTGTTATGTTATCCTCCTCGATCTTTGATATGGTATAGCTGGGAATATTGATGATTCTGTTTCCAACGATTACGTGATTATGAGTTATGAGTTGTCTCGCCTCCTTCATGGTGTTTGCAATGCCCCTTGAGCATACCTGGCTCTGCAGCCTCCTTTCCAAGAGGTCCTCTGCCTTTATTGCAAGAATGTCCTCGATTGTTGGGTTCTCAAGAATTCCAAGCCTCGTTAGCTTGTCAAAGAGTTCCTTCTTCTCCTTCATGACCTCCTCTCCCGAAGAGGCAAGAAGGTTTCGTGCCTGCTGCCTGAATCGCCTTATCTTTGACTTTACCCTCCAGAGCTCCTTCCTGTTCTTGAGGCCGTATTTCCTGCAGATTTCCTTCTCCTCGGTTATCCTTTCGGCTTTCCATGGATGAGTTGGTCTTTCGTACTTCCTCCTCTGTTTTCTTGGGTCGCCCATTATTTCTTACCTCCCTCCTTCTTCTTTGCGGGCTGTACTGCCTTCTTCCTGCTTACTCCTATCGTTGTTCCCTTCCTGAATGAGGTCCTTGTCCTCTGGCCCCTTACGGGAAGTCCAAGTGCGTGCCTTACGCCCGTGTAGGACTTGAGTTTTTTCTGGAGGTTTATATCCTCCCGGTTCATTAATTCCAAATCAGGGCCCACGAGGTGAATATTATCGCCAGAATACGGGTCTTTCTGTCTATTTACCATCCAGCCAGGAATTTTATTTTGCAAATCCTTGATTGCGTTCTCAATCTTCTCTATCTCCTTGTCCGTGAGGCTTCCAAGCTTCGTCTTTTTATCGATACTCAGCCCCTTTGTGACTACTTTCGATACGTGCTGCCC
>CAZJVE010000005.1:65499-72727 GCA_964549685.1 uncultured archaeon
TCGTCTTTTTATCGATACTCAGCCCCTTTGTGACTACTTTCGATACGTGCTGCCCTATGCCCTTTATGTTCATCAGTGCCCTTTGAACGTCAAGATTTCCGTCAATAACGACTCTCAAAACCCTTACCCTGTGCCTGAAGTCATCTTTTTCTTTCTTAGGGGTTTCTTCCTTCTTCTCAGGCTTTTCCTTCTGGGTCTCTTCCTTCTTCTCGGGCTTTGGCTCTGCCTGTTCTTCCTTCTTCTCTTCGGCCTTTTTATGCTTTTTATCTTTCTCTTCAGTCATTCTCAAAATGAGGTTGTATGTTATGTGATTTGACGTTTATAAGCCCCTCAACTGCGAAATCAGTTGACACTTTGGCGCACTCAGCTGCGCTGAGTGCACCGTGAATTCCCTGGAAATTCGCCGGGGAATTTAAGGTGCGTTATGTGGGGCTGAAAGCCCCACAATACTCGCCCCGGTGTGAACTGACGTCAGTTCTCGCCGAGGTTGGGATTTGAACCCAAACGTCCCGAAGGGACACGAGCTCTCAAGGCCCGCGCATTAGCCAGATTCTGCCACCTCGGCATGTGAACAAAGTGAACATGGTGAGGTGGACTATGAGCAAAGCGAATAGTATCCACCTCGGCTTTCCGAAGGAAAGGCGAAGCAGGCGACGACCGAAGGGAAGTCGCATCTGCCTCGGCCGATTGAATGAATTACCCGGGCATTAATCTGCGCCGAATCTTTATTTTTAATATGATTCACACGTTCATGAGCAATACCTACGACTCCAATAGCTATGTGATAGCTGACGGCAGAGAAGGAGTAATGATTGACGCCGGAATAAACCCCCTCCACCACCTGGAGAAAATCGCTGAAATAAATATTGAAATCAAGCTTTTAATAAGCACTCATTGCCACTATGACCACGCTGCGGGCAACCCCGTGGTGGTGGAAAGGACCAAAGCAAGGGTTGCGGTGCATGAACTGGACGCTGAGTATATGGAAAGGGCCGAAAAAGAGCATGTGCTGACGCACCTCTTCGGAGCAGGGTATAAGGGAGTAAAGGTGAACCAGAGGCTCAATGATGGAGACGTGATAGAGATTGCAGGGGTTAAACTGGAGGTGATTCACACTCCAGGGCACACCGAGGGCAGCATCTGCCTCTATGAGCCGGAGTCAAAGGCACTGTTTTCGGGCGATGCCGTCTTTGCCGACGGGATAGGGAGGACGGATTTACCCGGAGGAGACTGGAATCTGCAGGGAAATTCAATAAAAAAATTGATTGATTTGCATGAAAAAAGAGGAATCGATAAAATCTACCCTGGACACGGTGAAATCGGCTCTGGGGACAATATAGAAAAGATATATAATTTTTATTTCCAACGATGACAAGGATAGCAGTACTGGACAGGGACCACTGCAGGCCGCAGAAGTGCAATTTCCTCTGCCACAGGATGTGCCCCATGGTGAAGACCGGGAAGGAGACGATTGTCATAGACGAGGAGCTGAACAAACCGGTCATAAGCGAGGATCTGTGCTCGGGTTGCGGAATCTGCGTAAATAAATGTCCCTTCGAGGCCATAATTATAGTGAATCTCCCAGAGGAGATTGGAGAGCCTGTTCATCAATACGGAAAGAACGGCTTTCGCTTGTATAATCTGCCGACTCCAAAAGAAGGGGTTGTTGGAGTGGTCGGAGCCAATGGAATCGGCAAGAGTACCATGATAAGAATTCTCGCTGGTGAGATTAAACCGAATCTGGGCGGGGATTCGTCATGGGAGGAGATTCTGGAGAGGTTCAAGGGCAACGAGATTCAGGACTATCTCGAGAGGCTTTCGCAGGAGGATATAAGGGCTGTCTATAAGCCGCAGTACGTCGATTCCATCCCGAAGGTCGTGAAGGGTAAGGTCAAGGCCGCTCTGAAGAAGAACGACGATGGCGGAAATCTGGACGATATTACAGCAAGGCTGGACATGGAGAATTCCCTCAACAAGAAGATTGGTGAACTGAGCGGGGGGGAGCTGCAGAGGTTTGCCATTGCGGCATGCCTTCTCAAGGATGCCGACATCTACCTCCTTGACGAGCCCTCCTCCTACCTGGACGTGAGGGAGAGGCTGAATCTGGCCGGGGTCATCAGGGGGCTGAAGGACAAAGTCGTCTTCGTTGTAGAGCACGACCTTGTGGTTCTGGACTATCTTTCGGATTATACCCACGTCATCTATGGAAAGCCCGGGGCTTACGGAATCATATCCGGCATCAAGGGCGTCAGGGTCGGAATCAACGAATACCTCTCCGGCTTTCTGAAGGCAGAGAATATGAGATTCAGGAACGAGATAAAGTTCGATGTAAGGCCTCCCTCCGAGAAGGGGGAGAGGAGTGAACTCGTGGAATATCCAGAGATTGAGAAAAAGTATGATGAATTCACTCTTTCAATTGATAAAGGAATATTATACGAACCTGAAATCTTGGGAATTTTTGGTCCCAACGCGACTGGAAAAACGACCTTCGTGAAGATTCTCGCGGGGGATGTCAAAGCTGATAATACAAAACTGGACATGAAGCTGAGTGTCTCCTACAAGCCGCAGTACATCAAGCCCGGGAAGGGGCTGGTGAAGTCCCTCAAGATAAAGCCTGAATTCATTGAGAGATTCGGAATCAAGTTCCTGATGGAGAAGTCGATGCAGAAGCTAAGCGGTGGGGAGCTGCAGAAGGTAGCCATAGCCGACTGCCTTACAAAGGATGCCGAACTCTACCTCCTTGATGAGCCATCGGCCTACCTTGACGTGGAGGAGAGGCTGAAATTAGCAAAGTATCTGAAGAAGTTCGCATACGACAGGGAGGCCTCCGTCCTGGTTGTCGACCACGACGTTCTCCTGGTGGACTATCTCTCGGATGAGCTGCTCGTCTTCAGCGGCGAGTCAGGGAAGAGCGGCACGGCCTCGCAGCCACTGAACCTGAGGGATGGGATGAACAAGTTCCTGAAGGAGCTGGGTATCACGTTCAGGAGGGATGGAGAAACAGGAAGGCCCAGGGCAAATAAGCCGGAGTCGGTCAAGGACAGGCAGCAGAGGTCGAAGGGGGAGTACTATTATGTGGGTTAGGTTCTCCTGAAGTCGCGGGTTAGGCTTTCCTGAGGTCCACGCAGATTCTGTAGATTCCGGGGGAGTAGGAGCCGCATTTGACTGCGTTTAGGATTTCTATCTTCTGGTTGAGTTTCTTGCAGATTTCCTTCACCCTCTCGGTGGATTCTTCTTCATTATGGGAAAAGTCATAGAAGTGGATTGTTCCTCCTTTCTCCAGGGCCGGCAGAGCGACGTCCAGGAAATCCCCGGCGTCCTTGGGCAGCGGCATGAGAATTCTGTCAAAATTCCCCAGCTTTGGGATTTCTGCTCTCACGTCGCCCTGTATCGCATGTATATTCACTTTATTAATTCTTGAATTTTCCTTCAAATACTTGACTGCCTCCGGGTTTAATTCTATTGCGCAGATTTCCTTTGGTTTTGACCTCTTTGCAATCAGGACTGCATATGGCCCGACCCCCGCGAACATGACGAGAATCCTTTCTCCGGGCTTGCACTCTTCTGCCACTCTCAGCCTCTCCGAGCCCAGCCGGGGGGAGAAGTAGCAGGTCTCGACATTAAGACGGTAGATGCAGCCATGCTCTCTATGCTCGGTCTCCTTTCTTGGCTCGCCAGCAAGAATCTCCAGCTCCCTTGTGCGGTACTCGGTCCCGACCTTGGTCTTCTTGACTGCGACGGCCTTTATGTTCCTGAATGTCCTGAGGAGCGCTTCGCCTATCGCCTTCTTCTTGCCCGCCAATTCATCGGGAATCTCCAAGATTGCTATATCTCCGATGATGTCAAATGATGTCGGGACGAGAGCGAGCTCGTCCTTTGTTAGATTTCCTGCAAGGGCTTCCTTCAGAGAAGAGGGCCTGTGTTCCTTCTCCTCACCCTCAACATCAACAATCTCGGTGCCGGGAAATTCAACCTTCTTTGTAATTGGAAGAAGGACATAATCTTCATCAGATAGAATCTTACTGCCAGAATCGAGAATTCCCTTGCGTATCAGTTCCTGTCTTAATTTCTCAGCCCCCTGCTTCTTAACCCTGAGATGCATCTTCCCTTATCCTTGCGATTATTTTGTTGCTGCTATCCAGCTCAGATTCCCAGTATCCCTGCACCCTGATGACCTTCGCCTCAAGGCCCCGCTTCCTCAGCTCTGCCTCAAGTTCCTCCTCTCTGAAATCCTGGTCCCTGCCCAGAGCGATTATGTCCGGCTTTAATTCTTCTATGGGTTTGAATATGTCCTCGGTGTCTCCCATGATTGCCTCGTCGACCGGCTTTAATGCCTTGACCACCGCGAGCCTCTGCTGCTCCGGAATCGGGCAGGAATTCTTCCTCTTCCTGACGAATTCGTCCCTTGCGACAATTACTATAAGTTTGTTGCCGAGTTTCCTGGCCTCCTCCAGATAAGTGATATGCCCCGGATGCAAAACAGAAAAGGTTCCGGTTGCAACTACCAGTGTCATTTTAGTTATTTAATATTGAATTCAATAATATTAGCCTATAAAATGAAGATAGAGCTGCGTTATCGCAATCTTGAGGTGAAGAGATTCGGCGAATCCTCGGGTAGCGTTAACATTAATAATAATTCAACCCTTACCTCCGTTGAGAGGGTTGAGGGCAAGGTCTCGGTGAATTTCGTCTTCAGCACGAACTATGACCCCGGCATCGGTGTTATAAGGATAGAGGGTAACCTCAGCTTCTCTGACACGGAGGAGAACATGAAGAGAGCGTTGGAGGAGTGGAAGAAGTCAGGGGGCAAGAATCTGCCTGTTGACCTGGCAGAGAAGGTTCATAACACCATACTATCAAACTGCGTTGTGCAGGCAACACTGCTCTCAAAAGAGGTGCAGCTGCCGCCCCCGATTCCCATGCCAAACGTCTCCATAGGCAAGAAGGAGGATAAGGTCGAGGTAAAGGGGGAGACAAACAACTACATACGATGAAAGATAAGGAGGCAATATATACCATCCCGCTGAGGGACGCATTTCAAGTGCCGGTAACGAAGAGGGCAAGCAAGGCCGTGAAGATTGTGAAGGCATACCTGGCCAGGCATACAAAGGCGGAGGAAATAAAACTGGATTCTTCAATAAATGAGGCCCTCTGGAGCAGGGGGATAAAGAAGCCACCCCGCAGCGTTAAGGTCAAAGTAGTCAAGGAAGAGAACATAGTGAAGGCCTCTCTTGTAGAATAAAATGCATCTGCAGCAGGTTTCTGTCAATGGCGAAGATTTTGTAGGGCTTCTGGGATTTGCTACCGACAAATACTCTATTCTGGCTGAGAAATTCCCCAGCGTTAAATGTCTTGGGGTTCCGGAGCTGAGGACGAGGATTTATGGAACGAATCTGGTTGGGATGTTCTGTTGTGGAAATTCAAATGGAATTCTTCTTCCTTATTTTGTATCAAAATCAAAGATGAAGGAGCTAAAGAAATTCTTCTCTGGGTTGGATGTAGAAATTGGAATTTTTCCGGGCAAGCACACGGCTCTCGGTAACCTTGTTGCCTGCAACGACAAGGGCGCCATTATCAGCCCCAAAATCTCCGACCCGAATATGGTCGAGGACGTCCTTGGGGTCAATGCGAAGGTTATGGAGGTTGCTGGGCATGAGGAGGTGGGTTCATGCTGCATTGCAACGAACAAGGGGTTTATCGCGCATCCCGAAGCAGAGGATGAGTTGAAGCTGCTGAAGAGGATTCTCAAGGTCGAGGGCAAGACAGGCTCTGTGAACTTTGGATTTCCTTTCGTTAAAGCAGGATTGATTGCGAATTCTAAAGGATATGTAGCGGGGTTAGGCACTACAGGTATAGAGCTCGGCAGGGTTGACGAGGCGTTCGGGTTTCTGGAGTGAATGGCTTCTGAGGCGCCTGGCTTCCCGGAGTAATATTTTTCTGGTGCTCTCTCTGGTTTTATTATTGAGGATTAGTAATTCTATTTGATGAAGAGAACCGGTACCGTTAATCTGCCGCTGCACGGCGGCAAGGCACCAAAATGGCTGTTCAATCGGATGGTGAAGTTAGCCGAGGAAATTTCAAATATAATAATTTATGAAAATGGGCAAGATGAATTTCTTAGGAGAATTTCTAATCCCTACTGGTTCCAAGCGTTTTCGTGCGTTCTTGGATTCGACTGGCACAGCAGCGGGACCACCACCACGGCCTGCGGCGCGCTCAAGATGTCCCTCAGCCCTGAAGAACATGGCATCGTTGTTGCGGGGGGCAAGGGCGGCACCTCGAGAAAGGCGCCCGAGGAGATTCGGGAGTCAGGGGATTCATTTTCTTTTTCAAATAAAAAAATCAACGAATTAATCAACGCCAGCAAGCTGTCGGCCAAGGTAGACAACAGCTGCGTGCAGGACTCCTATCAGCTGTACCACCACTGCTTCTTCCTTACCGAAAAGGGCGACTGGGCCGTGGTGCAGCAGGGCATGAACGACTCCCATGCAAGGAGGTACCACTGGCTCGGCGAGAGTGTGGGGGAAGGGGTCGATGAGTTTGTTAATGAGCCCCATGCGGGAATCTGCTGCGACCGAGTGGGGAAAGATGTTCTCGACCTCACTGCAGGAGAGAGTAAGGAGACGAGGAAGGTGAGTCTCGACCTGGTGAAGGACAGCCCCTCCCATCTTGAGAAAATTCTTAATAAAAATAATCCTCAAAAAATATTATCTGAATTTAATAACGAGTTTACCATGCCCGCCCATCATCCCGTCCTTGACATCGACATCGGCAAAGCCGGCATGGAGGTCATCAGACGGGCCTATGATATTCAGCCGGAGAGCTACGAGGAGCTAATCTCGCTGCGGGGGATGGGCTCAAAGAGGATAAGGGCGCTGGCCCTAATATCTGACCTCCTGTATGGAACCGAGCCGAGCTGGCAGGACCCTGTGAAGTACAGCTTCACGCACGGAGGTAAAGATGGATTTCCGTTTCCCGTGCAAAGGAGGGTCTATGACGATTCTGTCCAGAGCCTGAAGGACGCCGTGGAGCAGGCCAGGCTCGGAAGGAAAGAGAAGCTCTATGCGATTAAGAGACTCAAGGATTTTATTCAGGAGTAGATTTTTTTCAGTTCAACTTCAGGATTACTTTGATATTTCTTGATTTAGAATCTGTATCTTTTTCAAATCATCTTCCAAAACATGGCTTTTGGATTTTATATAATCTACAGATATAGCCGAATTCTCAT